>NZ_CP038197.1:1730000-2565000 GCF_029909795.1 Paracoccus versutus | reverse complement strand
GATGGTGACCCCGACAGGATTTGAACCTGTAACCTGCCCCTTAGGAGGGGGCTGCTCTATCCAGTTGAGCCACGGGGCCGCCTGGGGCCTCTTTTGCCCTCTGGCCGCGAAAATGGCAAGCTTGCCGCGGCCGGGCGGAAAAGATAACGGTAACATGATTGCGTCCCGGTAGTTGCGATGAACACGAAAAGACCCCGCCGCCCACTGACCCTGCGCGATGTGTCCGAAGCATCAGGCGTGTCCGAGATGACCGTCAGCCGCGTGCTGCGCAACCGGGGCGACGTCTCGGCCGCCACGCGCGAGAAGGTGCTGACCGCCGCCCGTACCCTGGGCTATGTCCCCAACAAGATCGCAGGCGGGCTCGCCAGCCAGCGCGTGAACCTGGTCGCGGTGGTCATCCCGTCGCTGTCGAACATGGTGTTTCCCGACGTGCTGGGCGGGATCTCGGCCGAACTGGACGATACCGGCCTGCAGCCGGTGGTGGGCGTGACGAATTACAGCCCCTCGCGCGAGGATGCGGTACTTTACGACATGCTGAGCTGGCGGCCCTCGGGGGTGATCCTGGCCGGGCTGGAACACAGCCGGGCGGCGCGGGCCATGCTGGACAACGCCGGCCTGCCGGTGGTCGAGATCATGGATGTGGACGGCACGCCGATCGACACCGCCGTCGGCATCTCGCACCGCCGGGCCGGGGCCGAGATGGCCGACGAGATCCTGGCCGCCGGCTATCGCCGCATCGGCTTCATCGGCACGCACATGCCCGAGGACCATCGCGCCCGCAAGCGGCTCGCCGGCTTCGAGGAACGGCTGGGCGAGCGCGGCGTGCAGCTGGCGGCGCGGGAATATTACCAGGGCGGCTCGTCGCTGCTGAAGGGACGCGAGATGACCGAGCGCATCCTGACGCGCGAGCCGGAGCTGGACTTCCTGTATTTCTCCAACGACATGATCGGGGCCGGCGGGCTCTTGTGGTGCATGGAGAACGGCTACGACATTCCCGGCAGGCTGGGGCTTGCGGGCTTCAACGGCGTCGAGCTGCTGGACGGGCTGCCGATGCGGCTGACCACCACCGACGCGCGGCGCATCGACATCGGCCGGCGCGCGGCCCGCATCGTCGCCGGCAAGGAGCCGCGGCCCGAGAACGGCATCATCGCGCTGGCCCCGACCATCTTGCCGGGAGAGACCATCCGCAAGCATTGACGCCGCGCCGGCGGGCGGCGCTGCAGGAGTATTTGGCAGACGGTGAAACGGGCGCAGGCCTGGCCCTTGCGCACCGGCCTGCGTTTTTCTCCGTTTCACAAATACCCATGCGGCAGCGACGGTTGCGCGGTCGCATGGGTATTTTCGGAACGAAGAAGCCGGATCCGGGAAGTCAGCCCAGCTCGGGGAAGAACAGGCCCTTTGGCGAAGGCGTGAAGATCTCGCAGCCATCCGCGGTCACGCCGATCGAATGCTCGAACTGGGCCGAGAGCGACTTGTCGCGCGTCACCGCCGTCCAGTCGTCGGCAAGGATCTTGGTTTCGGGCCGGCCGAGGTTCACCATGGGCTCGATGGTGAAGAACATGCCTTCCTCCAGCACCGGGCCCTTGCCGGGACGGCCGAAATGCAGCACGTTCGGCGGCGCGTGGAAGCTGCGGCCAAGGCCGTGGCCGCAGAAGTCGCGCACCACCGACATGCGGTTCGATTCCACATAGGACTGGATCGCCCAGCCGATGTCGCCGAAGGTGGCGCCGGGACGGACGGCCTCGATGCCGCACATCAGCGCGTCATGCGTGACCTGGATCAGCCGGCGCGCCTTGACGCTGGGCCTGCCCGCCACATACATGCGCGAGCTGTCGCCATACCAGCCGTCCACGATCACCGTCACGTCGATGTTCAGGATGTCGCCCTCGGCCAGGATCTTGTCGCCGGGGATGCCGTGGCAGACGACGTGGTTCACGCTGATGCAGCTGGCGTGCTGGTAGCCGCGATAGCCGATGGTGGCGCTGGTGGCGCCCAGTTCCTCGACCCGGCCCCGGATGAAATCGTCCAGGCCGCCGGTGGTGGCGCCGGGCTGCACCAAGGGACCGACCTCGTCCAGGATCTGCGCCGCGATCAGCCCGGCCGCCCGCATGCCCTGGAAGTCCTGCGGGTCGTGGATGCGGATTCCCTCGCGGGTCTGGCGTGCGTCGTTCATGGCGTCCCCTTGGCGTCGTCCTGCTGGTCCGTTCCACAGATAGTCCCATGCCGCCACTTGTTCCAGCCCCTCGGGCGGACCTATACATTTGCGCAAGGAGCCAGATCGCCAGGAGGAGCGCGCCGATGCAATCCGACAATCCCACCGCCGCCATCCTCGTCATCGGGGACGAGATCCTTTCGGGCCGCACGCGCGAGGGCAATGCCCATTACCTGTCGCAGGTCCTCAATAGCATCGGCGTCGACCTGCGCGAAGTGCGCATCGTCGGCGACGACCACGACCAGATCACCGCCGCGATCAGGGCGCTGGATTGCTCGCTGGGCGGCGCCTGGGACATGCTGTTCACCTCGGGCGGCATCGGGCCGACGCATGACGACATCACCGCCGATGCCGTCGCCGCCGCCTTCGGCGTGGGCATCGAGATCAACGAGGAGGCGCGGCGCGTCATGGTCGAGCGCTGGCAGGCGCGCGGCGTCGAAGTGACCGGCAACCGCCTGCGCATGGCCCGCATCCCGCTGGGCGCGGCGCTGATCCCCAACGCGCATTCCGCCGCGCCGGGTTTCCATATCGGCAACACCTATGTCATGGCCGGCGTGCCCGAGGTGTTCCGCGCCATGGTCGAGGCGGTGGTGCCGGGCCTGCCGACCGGCCGCCCCTCGGTCAGCGAGGCGCTGGAGGTGCTGCGCCCGGAATCCGACGTGGCCGACGAGCTGCGCGCCGTGGCCGATGCCTTCCCGGACCTGTCGCTCGGCTCCTATCCCTTCCAGAGCGGGCAGCGCTACGGCACCAGCCTGGTGATCCGCGGGCTGGACGACAAGCGCGTCACCGACGCCATGACCCTGCTGCGCGAAAGGCTGGCCCTGTGATCGGCGATCCCGACATCGCCCGCGCCTTCGAGACCACCTGGCCCGCCGCCGAATATGCGCCGGCCGGCGGTTTCCTGGTCGGCCGCGGCCGGGCCGGCGGCGGCCGCGTCAGCTCGGCCCGCGCCGCGCGGCCCGACTGGACCGAGGCCGACATCGCCCGCGCCGAAGCCATCCAGCGCGGCTGGAACGAGCGGCCGATGTTCCGCGTCGCCGATGACGATGCCGCGTTGGCGCAGGCGCTGGCGGCGCAGGGCTTTCGCCATGGCACGCCCACCGCGATCCTGGCCGCCGATTGCGCCCGGCTGACCGCCCTGCCCGTCCCGCCGCTGGCCACCTTCGAGATCTGGCCGCCGCTGGCCATGCAGCGCGACATCTGGAGCGACGGCAATGTCTCGGCCGCCCGCCAGGCGGTGATGGAGCGCGTGGCCCTGCCCAAGACCGCGCTGCTGGGACGGATGCAGGATCGCGCGGCCGGCGCGGCCTTCGTGGCGCTGGACGGGCCGGTCGCCATGATCCACGCCATCGAGGTGGTGCCCGCCCTGCGCCGGCAGGGCGTGGCGGGCTGGCTGATCCGCATGGCGGCGACCTGGGCCGAGGCGCAGGGCGCAACCCGGCTGGCGCTGGCGGTCGGCCGCGCCAATGCCGGCGCCCGCGCGGCCTATGACCGGCTGGGCTTTGCGGAACTCGGCGGCTACGGCTATTGGAGCAAGGACTGAAGCCGGCGCTCAGGCTGGCGCGGCCGCCAGGCGGCGCAATTCCTTCTTGAGCAGCTCCAGCTCGCCGCGCATCAGGCTCAGCTCGGCATGCAGGTCGCCGTCCAGGATCTCGCCCGCGACCAGGGTCAGGCTGGCCAGGCGGCGGGCGCCGGGCCGGGGCGGCTCGCCCTCGGCGCCCCCGTCCTCGACCAGAAGGAAGCTTTGCGCGCCTTCCGACAGCCGCTCGGCCGGGATGGCGGCGGCGACGCGCCAGCGGCCGGGTGCTTCGGCGGTCAGCCGGGCCTCGGCCACGCGGCTGCCCATATGCACCAGCACCAGCCGGCCCGGCTGGGCGTCGCGGTGGATCACCCCCTGCCAGATCCCGCTTTTCAGCCCCAGGGATTCAAATTCACTCATTAAAACATTCCTTGGTCAGAACCAGGGTCAGAACTGGGCCCGCAGGTGGCGCGAGAAGAACAACTCGCGGATCTCGACCGCATTCATGCGGGGCGCCTCGAAAATCAGGTCCAGCCAGATCTTTTCCAGCCGCTTCTCGTTCATCGGGGTATAGGCAAGGTCGAACTCGGTCACCTGCCGGCTGTAATGGCCCGGCTCGAAGCGGCGCAGTTGCAGCGTGGCCTGGTCGGTGTTCGGGCCATGGCCGATGTTCAGCCGGGCATAGACCTCCAGCGCGCGCTCGGCGATGATGCCGGTCTCCAGCCGCAGGACATGGCTGCGGGTCAGGCCCTGCAACGCGCTTTCGGGCAGGTCGATGGACAGCGACAGGAAGCTGCCGGCAAAGCCGAACACCTCGAGCCGCATGCCAAAGGGCGACAGGTCGGTCGCGCCGCCATTGGCCAGTTGTTCCAGGATCAGCGCACGTTCGGGGCAGTCGTGCCAGACCGCCGCCCCCTCGCCCAGCCGGTCGCCGGCCTCGGGCCCGGCCAGCCCGCGCGGCGTGACCTGCCCGGCCATGAAGCCGGGGCGCCAGCGCCAGTCGGTGCCGCCGGGCAGGTGCAGCGCATCCAGCGCCGCACGCGAACGCGCCGCGCGGCGGTCGGCGCCGATCAGGAAGCGGTCGAGGCTGCCGCGCAGCGCGCGCGCCTCCTCGCGCAGGTGGCGCAGGCGGGCGGCGGGCAGCGTTTCGACGCCCCCGGCCAGCGCCGTCCATTGCTGTGCAGCCCGCTCTCGGGTCTTGCGTTCAAGCCATTTACCAGGGCGTATTGCCATGCGTCCGCCTGTCACTGATCCATGTAGACGTGGGTTTCGGCGGCCGCACCCGGATGGGTCACGGCGCCGTAGCGAGCCTTGCCGACCAGCTGAGCGTATTTCCACAACGCGCCCGAGGCATAATCCGTCTTGCGCGGCCCGGCCCATGCGGCGCGGCGCTGCGCCAGTTCCTCGTCGCTCAGCGCCACGGAAATCTCGCCCCGGATCGCGTCGATGGTGATCATGTCGCCGTCGCGCAGCAGCGCGATGGGGCCGCCATGCGCCGCCTCCGGGCCGACATGGCCGACGCAGAAGCCGCGCGTCGCGCCGGAAAACCGCCCGTCGGTGATCAGCGCCACCTTCTTGCCCATGCCCTGCCCCGACAGCGCCGCCGTGGTCGCCAGCATCTCGCGCATGCCGGGGCCGCCGGCCGGGCCCTCGTTGCGGATGACGATCACGCAGCCCTCGGCATAGTCGCGGCGGGTGACGGCGTCGAAGGCCTCTTCCTCGGATTCGAAGACGCGGGCGGGGCCGGTAAAGACCTGATGCTCGGGCGCCATGCCCGCGACCTTCACGATGGCGCCGTCGGGTGCCAGATTGCCGCGCAGCCCGACCACGCCGCCGGTCCGCGACAGCGGCGCCGTCACCGGATGGATGACCTTGCCGTCGATCTCGCGCGCGACAAGGTCCAGTTCCTCGCCCATGCTGCGCCCCGAGGCGGTCAGGCAATCCTCGTGGATCAGCCCGGCGCGGCGCAGCTCGCGCATGACCACCGGCACGCCGCCGGCCTCGAACAGATCCTTGGCGACGTAGTCGCCGCCGGGGCGCAGGTTCACGAAATAGGGCGTGTCGCGAAAGATGTCGCAGACGTCGAACAGATCGAAGGGGATGCCCGCCTCATGCGCGATGGCGGGCAGGTGCAGCCCGGCATTGGTCGAGCCGCCGGTGCAGGCCACCACCCGCGCCGCGTTTTCCAGCGACTTGCGCGTCACCACGTCGCGGGCGCGGATGTTCCTCTCGATCAGCGCCATCACCGCCTCACCCGAGGCGAGCCCGTATTGATCGCGCGATTCGTAGGGCGCCGGCGCGCCCGAGCTGTTCATCAGCGCCAGCCCGATGGCCTCGCTGACGCAGGCCATGGTGTTGGCGGTATATTGCCCGCCGCAGGCCCCGGCCGAGGGACAGGCCACGCGCTCCAGGATCTCCAGCTCGGCATCGGTCATCTTGCCGGCGGCGTGCTGGCCCACGGCCTCGAACACGTCCTGGACCACCACGTCGCGCCCGTCCAGCTTGCCCGGCAGGATCGAGCCGCCATAGATGAAGACGCTGGGCACGTTCAGCCGCACCATGGCCATCATCATGCCCGGCAGCGACTTGTCGCAGCCCGCCAGCCCGACCAGCGCGTCATAGCAATGCCCGCGCATGGTCAGTTCGACCGTGTCGGCGATGGCATCGCGCGAGGCAAGGCTCGAGCGCATCCCCTCGTGCCCCATGGCGATGCCGTCGGTGACGGTGATGGTGGTGAACTCGCGCGGGCAGCCGCCGCCCTTCTTGACGCCCTGCTTGACCGACTGGGCCTGGCGGGCCAGCGCGATATTGCAGGGCGCGGCCTCGTTCCAGCAGGTCGCCACCCCCACCCAGGGGGAATGGATCTCTTCGTCCGAGATGCCCATGGCATAGAAATAGCTGCGATGCGGCGCGCGGGCCGGCCCCTCGGTGACATGGCGACTGGGCAGGGTCGACTTGTCGAAACGGCTGTTCTTCATGGCTGCATCCTCCGGCTGGATTCTGGATAGGCCCAGCCCGCCCGCGGAGCAAGGGGCTGCCGCCCGCCCTCAGCCCAGGGCCGCGTCCAGCCGGGCGGCCATGATCAGGTCGTTCATGGTCACGCCCCCGGCCGAATGGGTGGCATAGGTGACGCGGGCATGGCCCCAGCCAAAGGCGATGTCGGGATGGTGCCCGGCGGCCTCGGCCTGCCAGGCGGCCAGGTTGGCCAGCTGCGCCGCCTGCCTGAAGTTCTTGAAGCGCCATTCGCGCTGGATCGACTTGCCGTCCTCGGCCATGCGCCACTCGGGCAGGTCGGCCAGCGCCTTGCGCAATTCCTCCGGCGACAGCGCGGCGGCGCCGTCCACGATCTTGTCCTTGCTGCGGTCCGTCATCGCGTCCTCCGTCACAGGATCGGCGCCGCCAGCGCCAGAAGATTGTTGCGCAGCCGGCGCCGGACCGACCAGCCGCGGATGTCCTCCAGCGCGATCGGCCGGGCGCGGGCGATATAGCCCTGCTGGCGTTCGTCCAGCCGCTCGGTGATGTCGCCGCCCAGGAACAGCATGTTCATCTCGTAGTTCAGCTCGAAGCTGCGGCGGTCCATGTTGGCGCTGCCCAGCATGGCCATGCGCCCGTCGGCGGTGATGATCTTGGAATGCAAGAGCCCGCCCTGGAACAGCATCAGCCTGACCCCGGCCGAGACCAGCCCGTAATAGAACCCCTCGGACGTGGCCTGCACCACCAGCGAATCGTTGCGCTCGGGCAGGATCACGGTCACATCCACGCCCCGCCGCGCCGCCGTGCGGATCGCCGAATCGAGCGAGGCGTCGGGCACATAATAGGGCGTCGTGATCACCAGCCGCTCGCGCGCGGCATGGATCATCGTCACCATGCAGTCCGACAGCGAGCCCTGGCGCTCGTCCGGCCCGGTGGCGACGACCTGCGCCACCTCGCCCGGCGCGGTGACGGGGCGGGTCATGCGCAGCATCTCGCCCAGGTCTTCGCCGGTATAGCTCATCCAGTCCTGCAGGAAGACCGCCTGCATCTGCCGCACCACCGGCCCCTCGATGGCCAGGAAGACGTCGATCCAGGGCGCATAGCGCGGCTTGATGGCGAAGGCCCGGTCCGAGCAGTTGCGGCTGCCGGTAAAGCCCAGAACATGGTCGATCACCACGATCTTGCGGTGGTTGCGCAGGTCCATGCGCTGGAACAGGCCGCCGATCACCGGGATGCTCAGCGGCAGCGCCTCGACGCATTCGACCCCTGCCGCCTTCATCCGCGACCAGGATTCGGACCGGCCGAAGGCGCGCGAGCCGAAGGCGTCGATGATCGCCCGCACCTTGACGCCGCGCCCGGCGGCGCGGATCGCCGCCTCTGCCACCGACCGCCCCGAGGGATCGTCGAGCCAGATATAGAACAGCATGTGGACATGCTCGGTCGCGCCGTCGATCGCCTCGACCAGCGCGGCGATGGCGCTGTCGTCCTCGGGCAGCAGCGCGGCGCGGTTGCCGGCCACCGCGGCAAAGCCGGTGGTGGCGCGATTCGCCTTGATGACCGGCTCGGCGAAATCGGGCAGCAGCTTCAGCTCTTCGGGGCTGGACTGCCACAGGCCGGACAGGCGCGAGCGGACATTGGCCATGGTCTCGACCTCGGCGCCGCGCATGCGGATCTCGCCGAACAGCACATAGGCCAGGATGCCGACCAGCGGCACCAGCTCGATCACCAGGATCCAGGACAGGCGGACCGTCGGCTCAAGCCGCGGACGCAGCAGCACGCGCACCGAAACGGCCAGCGCGGCTGCGTAATGCATGAACACAAGGGCTTCGGTCCACATGCCGCCATGAAAGCCCGGACAGCGCGGAATTGCAATTCGGCACCGCTTTGCATATCTGAGCCCAGAACGCAGCGCAGGGGGCCGCCGATGAACTGGATCACCAATTATGTCCGTCCGCGCATCAATTCGCTGTTCTCGCGCCGCGAGGTGCCCGAGAACCTGTGGACCAAATGCCCGGAATGCGGGACCATGCTGTTCCACCGCGAATTGTCGGACAACCTGAACGTCTGCACGAATTGCGACCATCACCTGGCGATCAGCCCGCGCGGCCGCTTTGCCGCGCTGTTCGACGGCGGCGTCTTCGTCGAGGTCAAGGTGCCCGAGCCGGTCGCCGACCCGCTGGGCTTCCGCGACCAGAAGAAATACCCCGACCGCATGAAGGCCGCGCAGAAGTCCACCGGCGAGAAAGAGGCGATGCTGGTCGCCGAGGGCGAGATCGGCCGCACCCCCATCGTCGCCGCCGCGCAGGACTTTTCCTTCATGGGCGGCTCGATGGGCATGTATGTCGGCAATGCCATCATCGCCGCGGCCGAACGCGCGGTAAAGCTCAAGCGGCCCCTGGTGCTGTTCTCGGCCGCCGGCGGCGCGCGCATGCAGGAAGGCATCCTGTCGCTGATGCAGATGCCCCGCACCACCGTCGCCGTCGAGATGCTGAAAGAGGCGCGGCTGCCCTATATCGTCGTGCTGACCCATCCGACCACCGGCGGCGTGACCGCCAGCTATGCCATGCTGGGCGACATCCAGATCTCGGAACCGAACGCGCTGATCTGCTTTGCCGGCCCGCGCGTGATCGAGCAAACCATCCGCGAAAAGCTGCCCGAGGGCTTTCAGCGCGCCGAATACCTGCTGGAACACGGCATGCTGGACCGGGTGACGCATCGCAAGAAGCTGCGCGAAGAGCTGATCTCGATCCTGCGCATGCTGGGCGGCCTGCCCGCGCCGGTGGTGGGCGACCTGCCCGCGCCCGGCACCATCGCCGCACCGCGCCACGAAAACGCCGCCGACAACGCCTCCGCCTAGGCCGGACGACATCGCGATGACCTCCTCCGACGCCATTCTCGCGCGGCTCATGCAGCTGCATCCCAAGGTCATCGACCTGTCGCTGGACCGGATGCACCGCATCCTTGCCGCCCTGGGCAACCCGGAGCGCAGCATCCCGCCCGCGATCCACATCGCCGGGACCAACGGCAAGGGCTCGACCCAGGCGATGATCCGCGCCGGGCTGGAATCGGCCGGCAAGCGCGTCCATGCCTATACCTCGCCGCATCTGGCGCAGTTCCACGAGCGCATCCGGCTGGCCGGGGAGCTGATCTCGGAGGCCGACCTGGCCGCGGTGCTCGAGGAATGCGAGGCCGCGAACGCCGGCGCGCCGATCACCTTCTTCGAGATCACCACCGCGGCGGCCTTCCTGGCCTTCTCGCGAACGCCGGCGGATTACACGCTGCTGGAAGTGGGCCTGGGCGGCCGGCTGGACGCGACCAACGTGATCGAGGCGCCGGCCCTGACCGTCATCACCCCCATCAGCATCGACCATACGCAATACCTGGGCGAGACGCTGGCCGAGATCGCCGGCGAAAAGGCCGGGATCATGAAGCGCCGCGTGCCCTGCATCGTCGCCCCGCAGGAGGCCGTCGCCCGCGAGGTGATCGAGCAGAAGGCCGAGCGGCTATTCGCGCCGCTGCGCATCGGCCGGCAGGACTGGGACAGCCGGCGCGAGGGCGACAGCCTGGTCTACCAGGACGAACACGGGCTGATGGACCTGC
This sequence comes from Paracoccus versutus, assembly GCF_029909795.1. NCBI lineage: Bacteria > Pseudomonadati > Pseudomonadota > Alphaproteobacteria > Rhodobacterales > Paracoccaceae > Paracoccus > Paracoccus versutus. Next base: position 2,554,696 of record NZ_CP038197.1, on the reverse strand, counting down.
CCCTGCCCGTCCTGCCCGGCCCGCATCAGATCGTGAACGCCGGCACCGCCATCGCCGCGCTGCGCGAACTGGGATTCGGCCGCATCGAGGCCCGCGCCGCCGTGACCGAGGCCGAATGGCCCGCGCGCATGCAGCGCCTGGGCCATGGCCCGCTGGTCGAGGCGGCGGGGGCCTGCGAGCTTTGGCTCGACGGCGGCCACAACCCGGCCGGGGGCGAGGCGGTGGCGGCGACGCTGGCCGCCCTGCCGCGCCGGCCGACGCATCTGGTCTGCGGCATGCTGAACACCAAGGACGTGGCGGGCTACATGCGGCCGCTGGCCGGGGTGGCGCACAGCCTGACCGCCGTGGCCATCCCCGGCGAGCCGAACACCCTGCCGGCCGAGGACACCGCCGCAGCCGCAACCTCGGTGGGGCTTGCGGCCAGCACCGCCCCGGATGCGCTGTCAGCGGTCGGCCGCATCGCCGCGGATCACCCCGGCGCGCGCATCCTGATCTGCGGCTCGCTTTATCTCGCCGGGCAGGTGCTGCGCCGGAACGGCTAGACCGGCAGGCGATTCGCACCGGCCCCGGCACGGATTGGCCGCGTCCGGCACCGCCTCGGCGGGAATGCCCGGCCGCGTTGACGGTGATGATTGCGATAGGCGCGGGGCGAACGGGCCCGCCATTGATGTGAGCGGTGCCGACCCCAGCAGAGGCTGGGCATTCCGGCAACCGCCATTGGGGCGACCCGCGCGCAGGATGCAACCCCAGGTCACGAAGGCTTCCCATAGGTCTCTCGCGGGGTGGCCCGCGGGGGGAGATCGTCCCGCCGCTCGGGCAATGGCCAGGCGATCGGCAGGAAACCTTGGTCAGCGCCCGTCCAGCATCCGCAATTCATGGGTGCGGCCCGCCTTGACATAGGTCAGCCGTCCGTCGCCGATGGAATTGATCGTGCCGCCGTCGATGCGGTCGCCCAGCCGGACCGTCACCACCTTGCCGCTGCGCAGCCGGATCAGCGCGCGGCTGGCCTTGCCGGCGCCGATGATGCCGATGACCGTGGTGCGGCCCATGTCGATGCCGCGGGCCTGGGTCGCGGCCTTGGCCACCGAGGCCGAGGTCGCGCCCTTGGGCAGGGCGTTGGCGGCGATCTCGGGCTCGTTGTCGATCTCGGGCGGCTTGTAGTCCTGGCGTTGGGCGCGAGCGGCCCGTTCCTCGGCTGCGGCCTGGGCGCGGGCGCGGGCCTCGGCCTGGGCGCGGGCCTCGGCCTCGGCCTTGGCGTCGGCGGCGGCGCGGGCGCGGATGCGCGCCTCGGCCTGGGCCTGCAATTGCTCGTCAAGCTTGCGGCGGGCGGCCAGTTCGGCCTCGCTGGGTCCGGGCGCCGCCGCGGGCGCAGCGGCCGGGGCCTCGGCCGTCGGTGCCGCATCGGGGGCTGCGCGCTCGCCACGCCGGGGCGGCAGGGGCGAGGAAGCCAGCGCCGAAAGCCGCACCCCGCCCGGCGTGGCGGGCGAAGCCGCGACCGCGGCCGAGATGGCGGCCTCGACCGCCCCGTCCGAAACCCCGCCGCCTGCCGAGGCGACGGCCGACGCGCCAGGACGGGCGCGGGGACGGGCCGAGCCACGCAAAAGCCCGCCCGAATCCTGGGCGGGCGCGGCGGCGCTTTCGACATGGTCGGGCTTGTCTGGTGGCGGCGTGGTCGCCGATCTCACCGCGGCGTCGATGGCCGATGGGCTGGCGGCATCGCTGGCCGAACCGGGCTTGCGCTGCGGCCGCGCCTGCGCCAGCCGCTCGCCGCGGGGCGGGGATTGCTGCACGACCAGCCCATCGCGGCCGAGATCGCGGATAAGGTCGCGCAAATGCCCCTGTTCGGCCGGGGTCAGGTCGTCGGCAGACAGGCCCGCGCCCGGAGCCTCGGGGGTCGAGCCCTCGGGGCGCGACGGCGGCCGGGCCGAGCCGCGCAGCATCGCATTGCCGGTCGCGGCGACGGGTTGGACGGCGGGCTCCTGCGCCGGGGCCGGTGTCGGCGCCGGCGTCGACGTCGACGTCGACGTCGGGGCGGCGGGCGGCGCGGCGCGGCTGCGTCCGGGCGGCCGCGCGCTGCCGACGGGCTGGGCGCGGGACTGGCTGGCCTCATAGGGCAGCGGGTTCGAGGGCACGCGCGGCGCAGTATCGGCCCGCGGCGCCGAGGTCTGCGGCGTGCTGCGGCGCGGCGCAAGCTGCGGCCGGGCCGAACTGGTCAGCCCGGCGGCGACCGGCGCGGGCCGGGGCGGCGCGGCAGCGGGGGCCGAGGTCGCGGCAGGCAGCGTGGCGGCCTGGGCGGCGCTGGCCGGGGCGTCGTCCGGCGCGGGCGCGGCGGGCTCCGGCGCCGCTGCTGGCGCGGCGCTCTGCGCCGCGGGCGGCACCACGGCAGCTGCGACCGCCGCAGCGGCGACCATGACCCGGCGCCGTTCCTCCTCGGTCAGGGCCGAAAGCGGCGCGGCTGCAGGCTCGGCCGCTGCGCGCTGCTCCGGCGCCGGGGCAGGCGCGGGCTGGGACGCTGGCTCAGGCGCAGCCTCTGCCGGGGCAGGCTCGGTCGCGGCCGACGGAGAAGCGGTCGGTGCGGGCGTGGGTTCCAGTGCGGGTTCCGGCGCGGGTTCGGCTTCGGCCGGGGCGGCGGCCGCCGGCACCTGCTCGGCCGGGGCGGCTGCGGCAAGCTGCGCTTCCTGCCGGTCCGGCACCAGGAAGGCCCAGATCAGGATCAGCCCGACGACCAGCGCGCCCAGCATGGCGATCAGCCCGGCAAGCCCGCCCCGTTCGCCGGGACGGCGGGGCTGAACCGGGGCGGCGCCCGCCGGTCGGGGGGCACGACGGGCATCGGCCGCGCGTTCATGCACGGCGCGGGCCCGCGGGTTCAGCGCGGCGCCGGCCTGCGGCACGGCTTCGGGCCGCGCGTCGGGTCCGGCCTCCGGCGCAGCCGCGTCAGGCTGGTCCGGCTCTGCCGCTTCGAGCGCCTCGGAAACATCGTTTTCCGCTGGGGCAGCCTCCTCAGGGGTCGAGGCCGGATCAGCCCCCTCAGATTCCTCGGATTTTTCGATGTTATTTCCGATGAATACCGCAGCTTCCTCGGAAAACCCGACCCTCTCGCCCGGCTCCGCCTGCGGGGCCGGATCGTCGCCAGCCTCCCCGTCAGCCGCCGGCTGGGGCGCATTTTCCGCCGCATCCTCCGGCGCCTCGGAACCATCGCCGTCGAGATCCAGCGCGTCCTGGGTTTCGGCCGGCTCTTCCTCGATCAGCAGCGCCGAGGCCGTCACGCCGGCCTGCGCCGGATCGACCTGCGGGCGGCTGCGCGGCGCCGCCTCCAGCACGAAGACCGGCTCGCCCGGATAAAGTCCCGCGGCCGGCGCGGCGCAGTATCCCCGCCCATCGAACCCGTATTGCCGGGCGAAATCGCCGGCCTCGCGCAGGGTCTGGCGGGCCACGGCGGCGACGCGGACGCTGTCGCCCTCGCCCTGCCAGTCGAAGGCCAGATCCTCGATCGCATAGGGGGTCAGCCCGTCCAGCGCGCGGCCCACCGCATGGTCGCGATCCGCACCCGGCGCGACCGTCAGCGTCGTGTAGAGGATCTGGTCGTCGGGAATGATCAGCACGACGGGCAGCACCGCCTCGTCCCCGGTGGCCATGGCGCGCAGCCGCGCCAGCGCGTCGTGAAAGTCGGGCGAGGCGAAATCGACCGAGCCCAGATGCCGCCAAGCCCCCGGCGCGACGCCGTCCTGCCCCTGCGGGCCCCGCTCGCGACGTTCCAGATGCACGGCATCCTCGCTGAAGGAGAGTGCGTATTCGGTGACGGAATCAAGCGACATCGACAGGCTTTGCTTTCGGTTCCGGGCGCCCTGGGCTGTCCCGGACGCATCTTCGTGATTGATGGTTCTGAACTAGCCCAGAACGCGATCCGTGAAAAGCCGAACACCGGATTGTGACGCATCCCGGAACGCATTTGCGGCGTTATGGGGGCTCGTGAAGACAACCGCGCAAGGGCAAAGCACCCGATGCGCCAAGGAGTAAGACCCGATGCCCCGATTCCGACCCCTGCTGGCCGCCACGACGCTGATCGTTCTGGGCGCCGGCCCGCTGCTGGCCCAGACCGCCCCGGCCGACGCGCCGCCGCCGCCCGCGCAGATGGGACATCACATGATGAAACATGCAGCCCCCTTCGCCAAGCTGACCGTGACCGGCACCGGCCATGCCACGATCCAGCCCGACATGGCCACGATCACCCTGGGCGTCAGCACCCGCGCCGCCACCGCGGCCGAGGCGATGACGCAGAACGCCGAGCAGCAGGCCAAGGTCATCGAGACGCTGAAGGCCGAGGGGATCGAGGCGCGCGACATCCAGACCTCGGGGCTGAACCTGTCGCCGGTCATGGATTACTCGGACCAGGGCCAGCCGCCGAAGCTGACCGGCTATGGCGCGCAGAACAGCGTGACCGTGCGGGTGCGCGACATCGCCGGGCTGGGCGCGGTGCTGGACAAGCTGGTCGCCTCGGGCGCCAACGAGATCAGCGGCATCGCGTTTTCGCGCGAGGACATGGCCGAGGCCGAAGACCAGGCCCGCAGCGAGGCCGTGGCCGAGGCGCGCCGCCGCGCCGAGGTGATGGCCGAGGCGGCGGGGATGCGGCTTGGCCGGCTGATCTCGCTTTCCGAGGCACCGACGGGCGGCGGGCCGCGCCCGATGATGGCCATGCGCGCCCAAGCGGCCGGCTCGGCCGATACGCCCATCGAGGCGGGCGAGCTGGCCGTCAGCGCCGATGTCACCGCGGTCTTCGCCATGCGCCCGGCCGATGCGCCGCAAGGCGGCGAGCCGCCCGAAGGTGAAATCACACCCGAGGGCGAAATCGCACCCGAGGAGCCCCCGGTCGAGGCTCCGGCGAACTGATCCCCCGACGGGCGGCGCAACGATGCGCCGCCCTTTCCGGTTCAGGCCGTGGCAGCCGCCAGCGCCTGGTCCAGGTCGGCGATGATGTCGGCCGCGTCCTCGATCCCGATCGAAAGCCGCACCACGTCCGGCCCGGCGCCGGCCGCGATCTTCTGCTCGTCGGTCAGCTGGCTGTGCGTGGTCGAGGCGGAATGGATCACCAGCGAGCGCGCATCGCCCAGGTTCGCCACATGGCTGAAGAGCTTGAGGTTATCCACCAGCTTCACCGCCGCGTCGTAGCCCCCCTTGATCGCAAAGGTGAACAGCGCCCCCGCCCCCTTGGGATAGACCCGCCGCGCCGTCTCGTTCCAGGGCGACGAGGCAAGGCCGGCATAGGTGACCGAGGTCACGCGCGGATCGTTTTCCAGCCATTCCGCGACCTCGAGCGCGTTCTCGACATGGCGGGCCATGCGCAGGCCCAGGGTCTCGATCCCCATCAGCGTGTAATGCGCGGCCTGCGGGTTCATGGTCATGCCCAGGTCGCGCAGCCCGATGGCGATGCCGTGGAAGGTATAGGCCAGCGCGCCGAAGGTTTCGTGGAACTTCAGCCCGTGATAGGCGGGCTCGGGCTGGGACAGGCTGGGGAACTTGTCCGAGGCCGACCAGTCGAACCGGCCCGAATCGACGATGGCCCCGCCTGTCACCGTGCCGTTGCCGGTCATGTATTTGGTCAGGCTGTGGACCACCAGCGTCGCGCCCAGCTCGATGGGCTTGCACAGCCAGGGCGTGGCCAGGGTGTTGTCGACGATCAGCGGCAGGCCGGCCTGCTCCGCGACCTTGGCCACCGCCGGGATGTCGGTGACATAGCCGCCCGGATTGCTGATCGATTCGCAGAAGATGGCGCGGGTGTCGTCGTCGATGGCGGCGCGCAGCGCGTCCAGGTCGTCCAGGTCCACGAACTTGCACGACCAGCCGAAACGCTTGATGGTCTGGCTGAACTGGGTGATGGTGCCGCCGTAAAGCCGGGTCGAGGCGATCAGGTTCCGGCCCGGCCCCATCAGCGGGAACAGCGCCATGATCTGCGCCGCATGCCCCGAGGAACAGCAGACCGCGCCGGCCCCGCCCTCCAGCTCGGCCACCCGCGCCTGCAGCGCGGCGACGGTGGGGTTGGTCAGGCGGGAATAGATATAGCCGACCTCTTGCAGGCCAAAGAGCCGCGCGGCATGGGCGGCGTCCTGAAAGACATAGGCCGTGGTCTGATAGATCGGCACCTGCCGCGCCCCGGTCGCCGGGTCGGGCGCGCTGCCTGCATGGATGGCGGTGGTGTCGAAACCCCAATTCTCGGACATGGAAACTCTCCCCTTCTTCGGGCAGAGACTAGGCGCAAGCGGGCGGCGAAGGGAACAGCAAACCCGCCGCGAAACGCCGGAAAAGCCGGCCGTCCCGCTGGGCAGGCCCCTGGGGCGCGTGATTTCCCCCGCCGCTTCGCGAAAGGACCGGGCTGCGACGACAAGCCCACCCTTGCGGGTCCGCGCGCGGCGCATGAAAAAGCCCGCCGATGTCCGGCGGGCCTCGCGCATCCGCCGGGCCGAGGGCTCAGCGGCATTCAAGCTGCACGTTGACCGGGTTCGGCACCAGTTCCAGCATCGCCCCCGAAGAGGCGTCGACGCCCGCGCCGATGATCCCGCCGACCAGCACGTTGCCGGCCATCGCCGCGCCGCCGCCGCCGGCCACGCGGTTGGTCACGCGGACCTGCTGCGGCTTGCAGCGGTCCTTCGTCACCGCGACGTTCAGCTCCGACTTGCGCGGAACCTTGAAGCTGCAGGGGGTATTCTCGCAGGTCTGCCCGTCGCTGAGCCTGACCTGGGCCCCGCCGGGGGTCGAATTGACGACAAGCACGTCCTTCGTCCCGCGGGTGATGGTGGCGCAGCCTGCCAGAGAAAAGGCCGCGCAAAGCGCAAAAACACGTCCGATCATGGGAAACCTCTCAACAAAGTGAGAAGGCTTTATTGTCTATTTTGTCTGACTACAAGATATTCCTCGGTAGCCGAGCGTTTCGACAGTATTTCATGGAAACCCTGCCATCACCCCGTATTTTCCAAGGTGAAAGAGGGTATCCGGCCGATGAAAATGCCCGAAAAGCGCAGAAATACGCCAAGAGATAAGGCGCTTTCCGACAGAGAAAGCGGCATTATTATCCATTTTGCGTAAGTATGCATCACGGCAGATGGCTGGCCTCTCACCCCGGCTGGCGCCGCTTGGCGGACCAGGGCGGCCTTGAGCCAAGGCTAGGCGGTGACACGCCAACCATGAATCGCCAAGATGCCGCGACGGTTTCTTCCAGATTTTCAGGGGATGAAAATGGTGCGGTCGAGAAGACTCGAACTTCCACTCCGGTTAAGGAACAGCGACCTCAACGCTGCGCGTCTACCAATTCCGCCACGACCGCACTTTCGTAGGCTCGCGTCTCATAGACGCTTGCGCGGCGGATGAAAAGGGCATTTTTTTCACCCGCCGCGCGAATTTTTTTCACTCGGCCGCGACCGCCGCCTGCGGGGTGTAGTTCAGGATCGGCGCCAGCCAGCGCTCGACCTCGCGCACCGCCATCCCCTTGCGGTCGGCATAGTCCAGGACCTGGTCATGCTCGACCTTGGCGACGCCGAAGTAATAGGCCTCGGGATGGCCGATATAGAGGCCCGAGACCGAAGCGCCTGGCCACATCGCCATCGACTCGGTCAGCTCGACCCCGGTCGCCGCAGTCGCGTCCAGCAGCCTGAACAGCGTGACCTTTTCGGTGTGGTCGGGCTGGGCGGGATAGCCGGGCGCCGGGCGGATGCCCTTGTAGGGCTCGGCGATCAGTTCCTCGGGGGCGAAGCTTTCGTCGGAATAGCCCCAGTATTGCCGGCGCACCCGCTCGTGCATCATCTCGGCCAGCGCCTCGGCGAAACGGTCGGCCAAGGCCTGCACCAGGATGGCCGAGAAATCGTCATGCGCGGCCTTGAAGCGCTCGGCGATCTGCTGCTCTTCGCCGCCCGCCGTCACCACGAAGCCGCCGACATAGTCGCGATACCCCTCGGGGGCGACGAAATCGGCCAGCGCCACGTTCGGGCGGCCGTCGCGCTTGCTGACCTGCTGGCGCAGCGTGTGCAGCGTCGCCAGTTCCGCCGCCCGGTCCTCGCCGGTGAAAAGCCGGATGTCGTCGCCGACCCGGTTCGCCGGCCAGAAGCCGACGACCGCCCGCGGCCGGAACCATTGCTCGTCGATGATGCGCCGCAGCATGGCCTGCGCATCGGCGAAAAGCTGGCGCGCCACCTCGCCCTGCTTTGCGTCCTCCAGGATGCGCGGATAGACGCCCTTCAGCTCCCAGGTCTGGAAGAACGGGGTCCAGTCGATATAGCGCGCGATCTCGGCAAGGTCGAAATCCTCGATCACGCGCGGGCCCAGGAACTCGGGCGCCTTGGCCTCGAACCCCGACCAGTCGACCCGCAGCGCATTGTCGCGGGCGACGGCCAGCGGCAGGCGTTTCTTTTCCGCCTCGGCGCGGGCGTGCTTGTTGGCCACATCCATGTATTCGGCACGGATAGTCTCGACATAGGCGTTCTTCTGGCCCGAGAGCAGGCTGCCCACCACCCCCACCGCGCGGCTGGCATCGGTGACATAGACCGCCTGCCCCTTCGCATAGCGCGGATGGATCTTGACCGCCGTATGCACGCGGCTCGTGGTCGCCCCGCCGATCAGCAGCGGAATGTCGAAACCCTCGCGCTCCATCTCGCTCGCGACATGCACCATCTCGTCCAGGGACGGGGTGATGAGGCCGGACAGGCCGATGATGTCCACCTTCTCGGCCTTGGCGGTTTCCAGGATCTTGGTCGCGGGCACCATCACGCCCAGGTCGATGATCTCGTAATTGTTGCAGGCCAGCACGACGCCGACGATGTTCTTGCCGATGTCGTGGACATCGCCCTTGACCGTCGCCATCAGCACCTTGCCGGCGCTGGAGGAACCGCCCGCGCCGCCCGCCGCGGCCTTCTCGGCCTCCATATAGGGCAGCAGATGCGCCACCGCCTGCTTCATCACCCGGGCCGATTTCACCACCTGCGGCAGGAACATCTTGCCGGCGCCGAACAGGTCGCCGACGACGTTCATCCCCGCCATCAGCGGGCCTTCGATCACATGCAGCGGGCGTTCGGCATTCAGTCGCGCCTGCTCGGTGTCCTCGTCGATATATTCGGTGATGCCGTTGACCAGGGCGTGCTCCAGCCGCTTCTCGACCGGCCATGTGCGCCAGGTCAGATCCTTTTCGCGCGCCTTGGCCCCGCCTTCGCCGCGGAACCGCTCGGCGATCTCCAGCATGTTTTCGGTCGCCGTGCCGCCGGCCTTGGGCTTGCGGTTCAGCACCACGTCCTCGCAGGCCTCGCGCAGGCCCTCGTCGATCTGGTCATAGACCGCAAGCTGGCCCGCGTTGACGATGCCCATGTCCATCCCCGCCTGGATGGCGTGATACAGGAACACGGCATGCATCGCCTCGCGCACCGGCTCGTTGCCGCGGAAGCTGAAGGAAAGGTTCGAGACCCCGCCCGAGACATGCACATGCGGCAGGGCCTGGGTGATGCGCCGGGTCGCGCCGATGAAATCGACGCCGTAATTGTCATGCTCCTCGATCCCGGTCGCCACGGCAAAGATGTTCGGGTCGAAGATGATGTCCTGGGGCGGAAAGCCGACCTTGTTGACCAACAGGTCATAGGCGCGCGAGCAGATCTCGACCTTGCGGTTCTCGGTATCGGCCTGGCCGGTTTCGTCAAAGGCCATCACCACCACGGCCGCGCCATAGCGGCGGCAAAGCCGGGCCTGGGTCAGGAAGCTCTCCTCGCCCTCTTTCAGCGAGATCGAGTTCACGATCGCCTTGCCCTGGACGCATTTCAGCCCGGCCTCGATCACCTCCCATTTGGAGCTGTCGATCATCACCGGCACGCGGGCGATGTCGGGCTCGGCGGCGATCAGGTTCAGGTAGTCGATCATCGCCTGCTTCGAATCGATCAGCCCCTCGTCCATGTTGACGTCGATGATCTGGGCGCCGTTTTCCACCTGGTCGCGGGCCACGTCCAGCGCGGCGGCATAGTCGCCATTGGTGATGAGCTTGCGGAACCGGGCCGAGCCGGTGACGTTCGTCCGCTCGCCCACGTTCATGAAGGGGATGTCGTCGGTCTTGACGAAGGGCTCCAGCCCCGACAGGCGCAGGCGCGGCTCGATCTCGGGGATCTCGCGCGGCGGCAGCTCGGCCACGGCGCGGGCGATGGCGGCGATATGCTCGGGCGTCGAGCCGCAGCAGCCGCCCACCACGTTCACCAGCCCCTCGCGGGCGAACTCGGCGACCTGCGCCGCCATCTCCTCGGGCGATTCGTCATACTGGCCCATCTCGTTGGGCAGGCCGGCGTTGGGATAGGCGCAGATCAGCGTGTCGGCGACGGCGGAAAGCTCGGCCAGGTGCGGGCGCATGGCGGCGGCGCCAAGCGCGCAGTTCAGGCCCACGGTGATCGGCGCGGCATGGGACATGGAATGCCAGAAGGCGGTCGGCGTCTGGCCCGACAGCGTGCGGCCGGAAAGGTCGGTGATGGTGCCCGAGATCATCACCGGCAGGCGCTGGCCCTTTTCCTCGAACACCTCCTCGCAGGCGAAGATCGCGGCCTTGGCGTTCAGCGTGTCGAAGATGGTCTCGATCAGGATCAGGTCGGCGCCGCCGTCGATCAGCCCGCGGATCTGCTCGGCATAGGCGATGCGCAGCTCGTCGAAGGTGACGGCGCGGTAGCCGGGATTGTTCACGTCCGGGCTGATCGAGGCGGTGCGGTTGGTCGGCCCCAGCGCGCCGGCAACCCAGCGCACCCGCCCGTCCTCGGCCGTGGCGCGGTCGAGCGCCTGCCGCGCGATGCGGGCGCCGTGCAGGTTCAGGTCATAGACCGCCGCCTGCATGCCATAGTCGGCCTGCGCGATGGTGGTCGAGGAAAAGGTGTTGGTCTCGACGATATCCGCGCCCGCCTTGGCATAGCGATAGTGGATCTCCTCGATCGCCTTGGGCTGGGTCAGGTTCAGCAGGTCGTTGTTGCCCTGCTGCGGATGCTCGCCCGGCGCCGGCGGATGGCAGCCGCAGGCGCAGCCTGTGCCATGGCCGGCGAAATCCGCCTCCTTCAGGCCAAGCTGCTGGATCTGCGTCCCCATCGCGCCGTCGAGGATCAGGATGCGTTCGCGCGCAGCCGCGCGCAGGGCGTCGAAGACGGGGGAAAGGGGCAAGGTCATGGTCCAGGGTCCGCGCGTTTCATCAAATGTGCTGTATAGCCGCAGACAGGCATTTAGTGAAATTCAACATCCGCACAATGATCTTGCATCGGATTCATGATCCGGCCCGCGGATTCGTCATCTGCCCCGCTTCTTCGTTGCAGAAATACCCTCGGGGGCGTGGGGGCAGACAGCCCCCACCGCGAACCGATCCGCCGGAACCGCCCCCGCCCCCTTGCGACGGCCCGCGGCCGGGAATATCTCACCGCCCATGACCGAATGGATCACCGCCCCCGGCCTCACCGATTATCTGGAAGCCGTCGCCTTCATGGAGGCGCGCGCCGCCGCCGTCGCCGAGGGCCGGGCGGACGAGCTGGTCTGGCTGGTCGAGCACCCGCCGCTCTACACCGCCGGCACCTCGGCGCGCGCGGCCGACCTGCTCGAGGCGCGCTTTCCGGTGCATGCCGTCGGCCGCGGCGGGCAATACACCTATCACGGGCCGGGCCAGCGCGTGGTCTATGTCATGCTGGACCTGAACCGCCGCGGCCGCGACGTGCGCGCCTTCGTCAAGGCCCTGGAATCCTGGGTCATCGACGCGCTGGCCGAGTTCAACCTCAAGGGCGAGATCCGCGACGGCCGCGTCGGCGTCTGGATCGCGCGCCCCGACAAGGCGCCGCTGCCCGACGGCTCGATGCGCGAGGACAAGATCGCCGCCATCGGCGTCAAGCTGCGCCGCTGGGTCAGCTTCCACGGCATTTCGATCAACGTCGAGCCGGACCTGGGCCATTACGCCGGCATCGTGCCCTGCGGCATCCAGGGCCATGGCGTGACCAGCCTGGTGGACATGGGCCTGCCCGTCGGCATGGACGACCTGGACCTGGCGCTGCGCCGCAGCTTCGCGCGCAATTTCCCCCCGCTCGGCGGCTGATTTTCGCCCTGCGACATATTCACCCTTCACGGTCCTGCGACCTTTTTCCGGTGTTCGGACGGCTTGACGCATGATAGCCCTGTCAAGGCGGGAGGCGGAGAGGTCCGCTCCCCCGGAAAAAGCGATTACCCAAGAGGAAACGCGATGAAGATCAGCATCTATGCCACTCTCGCCGCCCTGTCCCTCGCCCTGCCCGCCGTGGCCCAGGAAGGCGACGCCGCCAAAGGCGAGAAGGAATTCAACAAGTGCAAGGCCTGCCACATGGTCCAGGCACCGGACGGCACCGACATCGTCAAGGGCGGCAAGACCGGGCCGAACCTCTACGGCGTCGTCGGCCGCAAGATCGCCTCGGTCGAAGGCTTCAAATACGGCGACGGCATCCTTGAAGTGGCGGAAAAGAACCCCGACATGGTCTGGTCCCAGGCCGACCTGATCGAATACGTCACCGATCCCAAGCCCTGGCTGGTCGAGAAGACCGGCGATTCGGCCGCCAAGACCAAGATGACCTTCAAGCTCGGCAAGAACCAGGCCGACGTGGTCGCCTTCCTGGCCCAGCACTCGCCCGATGCGGGTGCCGAGGCGGCCCCCGCCGAAGGCGCCGCGAACTGACCGGCGACCCCCGGAACGGCGCGCCCCTGCCTGCGGCAAAACCGCGCAGGGGCGCGACTTTTAGTCCCTTCTTCGCATTGCGAGGGGTAGGAATGTGGGCTAGAAACTTAGCGAGTCCGCTGGCCCTTGGGCCGGCCAGCCGCATGTCTAGGGAGTCCACGCATGGCAGACGCAGCCGTTCACGGCCACGGTGACCATCATGACACCCGCGGGTTCTTCACCCGCTGGTTCATGTCAACAAACCACAAGGATATCGGTATCCTTTACCTGTTCACGGCCGGCATCGTCGGTCTGATCTCGGTCTGCTTCACCGTCTATATGCGGATGGAATTGCAGCATCCCGGCGTGCAATACATGTGCGTCGAGGGCGCGCGCCTCATCGCCGACGCCTCGGCGGAATGCACGCCGAACGGGCATCTTTGGAACGTCATGATCACCTATCATGGGGTGCTGATGATGTTCTTCGTGGTCATCCCGGCCCTGTTTGGCGGTTTCGGCAACTATTTCATGCCGCTGCATCTCGGCGCCCCGGACATGGCCTTCCCGCGGCTTAACAACCTCAGCTACTGGATGTATGTCTGCGGCGTGGCCCTGGGCGTGGCCTCGCTGCTGGCGCCGGGCGGCAACGACCAGATGGGCTCGGGCGTGGGCTGGGTGCTCTATCCGCCGCTCTCGACCACCGAGGCCGGCTATTCCATGGACCTGGCGATCTTTGCCGTCCATGTCTCGGGCGCCAGCTCGATCCTGGGCGCGATCAACATCATCACCACCTTCCTCAACATGCGCGCACCGGGCATGACGCTGTTCAAGGTGCCGCTGTTCGCCTGGTCGGTCTTCATCACCGCCTGGCTGATCCTGCTGTCGCTGCCGGTGCTGGCGGGCGCCATCACCATGCTGCTGATGGACCGCAACTTCGGCACCCAGTTCTTCGACCCGGCCGGCGGCGGCGACCCGGTGCTCTACCAGCATATCCTGTGGTTCTTCGGCCACCCCGAGGTCTACATCATCATCCTGCCCGGCTTCGGCATCATCAGCCACGTCATCTCGACCTTCGCGCGCAAGCCGATCTTCGGCTACCTGCCGATGGTGCTGGCCATGGCGGCCATCGGCATCCTGGGCTTCGTGGTCTGGGCGCACCACATGTATACCGCCGGCATGTCCTTGACCCAGCAGGCCTATTTCATGCTGGCCACCATGACCATCGCGGTGCCGACAGGCATCAAGGTCTTTTCCTGGATCGCGACCATGTGGGGCGGCTCGATCGAGTTCAAGACGCCGATGCTCTGGGCCTTCGGCTTCCTGTTCCTGTTCACCGTCGGCGGCGTGACCGGCGTGGTGCTGAGCCAGGCGCCGCTGGACCGGGTCTATCACGACACCTATTACGTCGTCGCCCACTTCCACTATGTGATGTCGCTGGGCGCCGTCTTCGCGATCTTTGCCGGGGTCTATTACTGGATCGGCAAGATGTCGGGCCGGCAATACCCGGAATGGGCCGGCAAGCTGCATTTCTGGATGATGTTCATCGGCTCGAACCTGATCTTCTTCCCGCAGCACTTCCTGGGCCGCCAGGGCATGCCGCGCCGCTACATCGACTATCCGGTCGAGTTCGCCTATTGGAACAACATCTCGTCGATCGGCGCCTATATCTCCTTCGCCTCCTTCCTGTTCTTCATCGGCATCGTGTTCTACACGCTCTTCGCCGGCAAGCGCGTGAACGTGCCGAACTACTGGAACGAACACGCCGACACGCTGGAATGGACCCTGCCCTCGCCGCCGCCGGAGCATACCTTCGAGACCCTGCCCAAGCGCGAGGACTGGGATCGCGCCCAGGCGCATTGATCCCGCGCATTGAACGATGCCCTACGCATGGCATGACGCGGCCCCGGAGCAATCCGGGGCCGTCTGCTTTCGGCTCGAGATCTGGCCGCACCGCTCACTGTCCCGGCAGGGCTTCGTCTGGGTCATCGGGCTGGCCGCCGCGGGACTGGCGCTGCCCCTGCTGGCAGTGGTCGGATCGAAGGTGCTTTGGGGGCTCCTGCCCTTTGCCGCCCTGGCGGTCTGGGGGCTATGGCAGGGCATCGCGCGCAGCTATGGCGCGGCGCATGAGGTGATGCTGGTCGGACGCGACCGCCTGATCCTGACCCGCAGCGATCCCGGACGGCCGGACCGCATCTGGCAGACCAACCCCTATTGGGTGCGCACCGCCCTGCGCCAGAACGGCCCGGTCGAGGATTACCTGGTGCTGACCGACGGCCAGCGCGAGGTCGAGCTGGGCGCTTTCCTTTCGCCCGAGGAGCGAGTGGCGCTGCGGGACGATCTGGAGCGGCGGCTGGCCGAGCTGCGCTAGATGGGCCGGCCTGGCCGTCGCAGGCCATGGCTGCAGAACAGGTCAGCCGTCGACACGAATCGCCTTGTTTTCCGGGCCATAGGAGCGGTCCCCGATCACGACCGCCTTCCACAGCGCGCGGCATGCGCAGCTTCAGCCTCGTGCCCGGCTGGGCCAGGTCCGGGCGAACATAGCCCAGGCCGAGGGACTTGCCAAAGGCCCGCGACCCGCCGCCCGACCCTTTCGCCGGCCGCATAAGGCGCCTGGCGCCCCAGCGTTAGGCGTCAGGCGGCCGCTCAGCCGGATCACCTCTTTGCGGCGGATAGCCCCTGCAGGCATCGCCTGCTCAGTTGAACGCCTTCTCCAGATCGACGAAGCGGTCCAGCCCGGAGCGGCACCGCATCGCGGCCGAGGCGCGATAGCCCCTTTCCTCCCGCGGCCAGTTCTGCACCCGCCGACCCCCTCCAGCCCATGCCTTTCGCGACCCGCCGCTCCCGGGGACGGCCGCCGAACGCGGCCAGATCCCAATTCGCCCATACAGGCAACGCAGATGGCGCGGACGGGGCACATGCCCGGCGCAATATTGCGCATCGGCCGTCAACACGTCGCGCTCGACCGGCAGCGTCACCCCGCGCGGGCCAGGTGCAGCGCGATGCTGCAGCCCACGGCACCGCCTCCGACCCCAAGGGCCAGCACGGGGGTTTTCACGGCGAGCCCCTGCCCCGGCTTCCCCGCCGATCAAATGCCGGAACGACGCGCGGCACTGCCGTTCCCCGCGACACGATCCTGGCAAGGAAACGACATGAGACATCCGGGCCGTCAGGCCAAAACGCCCCGGAAAACCGGGGCGCCAGGGTCACAGCATCGAGGGCACCACCAGGTCCGGTGGCCGGTGGCCATCGGCGAAAGTCTTGATATTGATGATGACTTTTTCACCCATCTCGACCCGCCCCTCGATCGTGGCCGAGCCCATATGCGGCAGCAGCACGACATTGGGCAATTCGCGCAGGCGGGGGTTGATCTCGTGCCCATGCTCGAAGACGTCAAGGCCGGCGCCGGCGATCTCGCCCGCGCGCAGCATCCGGGTCAAGGCATTCTCGTCGATCACCTCGCCGCGCGAGGTGTTGATGATCACGGCCGAGGGCTTCATCAGCTTCAGCCGCCGCGCGTTCAGCAGGTGGAAGGTCGAGGGGGTATGCGGCGCGTTCACCGAGACGATGTCCATGCGCGCCAGCATCTGGTCCAGGCTTTCCCAATAGGTCGCCTGCAACTCGGCCTCGATCTCGGGGCGCAGGCGGCGGCGGTTGTGGTAATGCACCTGCATGCCGAAGACATTCGCCCGCCGCGCCACCGCCTGGCCGATGCGGCCCATGCCCAGGATGCCAAGGCGCCGCCCGCCCAGCCGCCCGCCCAGATGCGCGGTCGGCGACCAGCCGTGCCAGCGGCCGGCCTGCATCTCGGCCATGCCCTCGGGCAGGCGGCGGGTGACGCCCAGGATCAGCGCCATGACCACATCCGCGGTGTCCTCGGTCACCACACCCGGCGTGTTGCTGACCAGGATGCCGCGCTGGCGGGCGGAATGCACGTCGACATGGTCCACGCCCGCGCCGTAATTGGCGATCAGCTTCAGCTTGTCGCCGGCCTGGGCCAGCATGGCCGCGTCGATCTGATCGGTGATCGTCGGCACCAGCACGTCCGAGACGCGCATGGCGGCCACCAGTTCCTCGCGACTCATCCGGTGGTCGTCGGCATTCAGCGAAACGTCGAAAAGCTCGGACATCCGGGTCTCGACCGCCTCGGGCAGCCGCCGGGTCACGGTAACTTTAAGGCGCGAGCGGGTCGGATCGGTCGCATGAACGGCGGGCATGGTCGCTCCTCTCTTCCAAAGCCGGGCGGCTTTTGGCAAAGTGCCCGCGATGCGGGGCAGGCACAAGACCCCGAAAAAGCAGGACGGGCAGATGAAGCAAGGACAGGTCTGGCTTGGCGCCGCGATACTGGCGACGGTGGCGTGCTTGGGATCGGCGGCGCTGGCGCAAACCACCGATCCGGGCGAAACGCTGGACGCCAAGCAGATCCCCGGCCTGTCCGCCGATGCGACGATCAGCCGCCACCAGGACGGCCGGCGCGACCCGAATCGCGGCTCTGTCACCAACCTGCCGCTGCCGCGCTATGTCAGCCTGAAGGGGGGCGAGGGCAACGCCCGGCGCGGCCCCAGCCTGTCGCATCGCATCGACTGGGTGTTCCGCCATGCCGGCATGCCCTTGCGCGTGGTGGCCGAGTTCGGCCATTGGCGCCGGGTCGAGGACCAGGACGGCGCCGGCGGCTGGGTGCATTATTCGCTGCTGTCGGGCGTGCGCACCGCCATCGTGACCAAGGACATGCTGGACCTGCTGGCCCGCCCCGAGCCGCGCGCCGAGGTGGTGGCGCGGGCCGAGGCCGGCGCCATCGTCCGGCTGCACGAATGCAGCATCGACTGGTGCCGGGTCTCGGGCGGCGGGGAAAAGGGCTGGGTGCCCAAGACGACGATCTGGGGCGTCGACCCGGACGAGATCCGCGACTGAGACCCGCGCGCCGGCGGGTCAGCCGGCCTTGCGGATCACCACATGGCCCAGCGAGACGCGCATCCAGGCAAAGCGCGAGGCGCGCGGCGTGCCGGCACCGAAATCGGGATGGGTCATGTCCTCGGCCCCGCATTCGTCGATCAGTTCCTTGACGAAGCCGACCATGCCGCGGTCATGGCCGTGAAACCGCCGCCGCACCAGGTTCCAGCGCATCCAGCCGGTCAGCCTGCCCAGCGGGGAAACCGCCTGCGCCAGCCCCGAACGATGCAGCCTGTCGAGCAGCCTTTCACGGGGAGAAAGCCGGGGCGGCCGGGGGCGATAGGATTTGCCGTCGGGATATTGCCGCCAGTATCCGGTGCCCCAATCCTCGATAAAGTAATATCCGCCCGGCTTGAGATGGTTTTCGAAAAGATGCCAGAAACTGATGCGGGACAATTGCCCCACATGCGAGGCATCGTCGATGATGACATCGAAACCCCGCGGCGCCCGTTCCGCCGCCATCCGGTCCAGAACCGCCCTGTCCTGCTGTTCGCCGACATAGCAGCGCACCCGGCCGCTTTCGAAACGTGCCTCGCATGGCTTGATGTCCAGCCCGGTGATCTTGGCATTCGGCAGCCAGGATTCCCAGTGTCTTAGCGAATCGCCGCGCGCTATTCCCAATTCCAGCAATCGCAGCGGCTGCATGCGAAGAGGGCCGATATATTTCTCGTAATTGACGAAATAATGTCGAAGCCCCATCTTGTCGATCGGCACTTCATCGACGCTTTTCATCGAGGCCGCATTGGAAACCCGCATGCCTTCCTCCCGGACAGATCACCGCCTACTTTCTAAAAACTGCCTGGAAAGGATAGGCCGGGGCTGCCGGGCCATCAAGGAATTGGCACCCCGCCTGCCGGAATAGACGGGTTGATGCCAACCTGGCGGCGACCAACCCTCAGGTCATATTTCCTGTGGTTGTGCAATCCGCCATGGAAGTCGGCGAATCGCGCCTTTGCGAAAGCGGCGGTCAGCGGGCCTCGGGCAGAAGCCCACGCCCCTTCAGCAGCGCCTCGACGCCGGGTGTCCGGCCGCGGAACTTCAGCCACAGCTCGTCGGCCGGCAGGGAATCGCCCTTGGAGAAGATCCATTCCTCCAGCCGCCGCGCGGTTTCCGCGTCGAAGGGATCGCCCTTTTCCAGGAAGGCCGCGAAAGCGTCGGCATCCATCACCTCTGACCACATGTAGCTGTAATAGCCCGAGGAATAGCCGTCGCCGGAAAACACATGCGCGAAATGCGGCGTGGCATGGCGCATGGGGATCGCGGCGGGCGCGCCCAGTTCCGCCAGCACCTCGGCCTGCCGCGCCATCGGATCGGCGGGCGGCGCGCCGCGGTGAAAGGCCAGGTCCACCAGCGCGCTTTCCAGGTATTCGGTGGTGGCAAAGCCCTGGTCGGCATTGCCGGCCGCCAGCATGCGGTCGCGCAGCGCGGCGGGCAGCGGCGCCCCGGTCTCGGCATGGCGGGCGTGGCGGTCCAGCACCTCGGGCCGTTCCAGCCAATGCTCGAAAAGCTGGCTGGGCAATTCGACGAAATCCCGCGCCACCGAGGTGCCCGAGATCGAGGGCCAGGACACGTCCGACAGGATGTGATGCAGCGCATGGCCGAATTCGTGGAACAGCGTATGCGCATCGTCCCAGGACAGATAGGCCGGCGCGCCCGCGGCCTCGGGCGGGGTAAAGTTGCAGACATTGGTGACGATCGGCCGCTGTCCCTCGCCGATCTTGTGCTGCTGTTGCAGCGACGAACACCAGGCCCCCGACCGCTTGCCGGGCCGGGCGAAGTAATCGCCGACGAAGACCGCCATGCGCCGGCCGTCCCGCGTCACCTCCCAGGCACGGGCATCGGGCGACCAGAGCGGCGCGTCGAATGCCCGCATCTCGATGCCGAACAGGCGCTGCGCGGTGTCGAAGACCGCGCCCAGCATCGCCTCCAGCGTCAGGTAGGGCTTGACCTCGGCCTCGTCGAGATCGTGTTCGGCCTTGCGCCGGCGCTCGGCATAGAAGCGCCAGTCCCAGGGCTCCAGCGCGCCGTTCACCCCGTCCTCGCGCAGCATGGCGGTCAGGCGCTCGGCATCGGCCTCGGCCCGCGTCTTGGCGGCCGCCCAGACCTGGGTCAGCAGCGCCTCGACATTCTCGGCGCTGCGGGCCATCTCGGGCTCCAGCTTGTAGCTGGCGAAATCCTCGTAGCCCAGAAGCCGGGCGCGCTCGTGCCGCAATTGCAGGATCTCGGCGGCGATGGGGCGGTTGTCGGTCGCAGCCCCGCCGGCCCCTGCGCCCGAGCCGCGCGCGCCCCAGGCCCGCCAGGCCGCCTCGCGCAGGGCGCGATCTTCGGCATATTCCAGGAAGGGCACGATCAGCGAGCGGTTCAGCGTCACCACCTGCCCCGGCATCCCGCGTTCGCGCGCCGCCGCCCGCATGGCGCGGACCAGCCAGTCGGGCAGGCCGGCCAGCTGGTCGTCGGCCACGGCCATGGCAAAGTCGCGCTCATCCGCCAGCACGTTCTGGGCGAAATCGGTCGACAGCACCGCCAGCCGCTCGCGGATTGCCGCCATGCGCTCGCGCGCCGCGCCGGTCAGGCCGGCGCCCGCCCGGCGCAGCCCGCGCAGGGTCAGCTTGGTCAGGCGGCGGTCCTCGGGCGCAAGCTCGTCGGCGTCCTGCATCACCGCCTCGACCCGGTCGAAAAGCCGCGGGTCCATGCTGACCTTGCTGCCATGCGCGGCCAGGCGCGGGGCGATGCGGCGCTGCAGATCCTCGCGCGCCGGGTTGGAATCGACTCCGGCCAGGGTGAAGAAGATGGCGCAGAGCCGGTTCAGCGGCTCCTCGGCCGTCTCAAGCGCGGCGACGGTGTTGGCAAAGCTCGGCGGCGCGGGATTGGCGGCGATGGTCTCGACCGCCTCCTCGGCCAGTTTCAGGCAGGCGTCGAAGGCCGGGTCGAAATCCTCGTCGCGGATCAGGTCGAAACGCGGCAGGCCCAGCGGGCCGGTCCAATGCGTCAGTTCGGGGTTCATGCGAGCCTCCTTTTCCGGCCGGGAGTGTTTCAGCCTGCGCGGAAATGTCCAGAGCCGCAGGCGGGGCAATCGGCGCCTCGCGCGATTTTCATCAGCCGGTTTTCGCCATAAAGCCCGTCGAAGATCAGCATCCGGCCGCGCAGGGGCTCGCCGGCCCGCGCGATCAGCTTGATCGCCTCCAGCGCCATCAGGCTGCCGATCACGCCGGGCAAGGGGCCGACGACGCCCGCCTCGGCGCAGGCGGGCGCAAGGCCGGCGGCCGGGGCATCGGGAAAGATGCAGGCCATGCAGGGCGCGCCGTTCCGCGGATCCCAGATCGTCACCTGCCCTTCCCATTGCGCGATGGCGCCGGCGACCAAGGGCACGCCGGCGGCGATGCAGGCCGCGTTCACCGCGCGGCGGGCGGCGAAGCTGTCGGTGCCGTCCAGCACCAGGTCATGTTCGGCGACCAGCGCGGCATCCTCGGCCCCGATGCGGCGGTTCAGCGCCGTGACCTCGACATGCGGGTTCAGCGCCAGCATGGCATCGCGCGCGGCCTCGGCCTTGGGGCGGCCGTCGTCGGCGCTGCGAAAGATCACCTGGCGCTGCAGGTTCGACAGCCCGACCCGGTCGTCGTCGGCAACGGTGATCCGGCCCACGCCGGCGGCGGCAAGGTAAAGGCAGACCGGCGCGCCCAGCCCGCCTGCGCCCACGACCAGCACGCGAGCGCGCCGCAGCGCCGCCTGCCCCGGCCCGCCCAGCTCGCGCAGCACGATATGGCGGGCATAGCGATCCAGTTCCGGGTCCGAAAGCGGGCCGGCCGGCGCGGGCGCGGCCGGCTCGGGCGCGGGCGGGTCAGGCAAGGGGATGGCGCGGCGATGCAGCTGCCGCAGCAGCAGGCGATAGCCCAGCCCCAGCGCCACCACGCCGCCGGCCAGCCCCCAGACCCGAGGATCGCCGCCGACCAGTCGCGCCAGGGCGCTGCCGGGCGCCAGCACCAGCGCGGCGATGGCGGCCAGCCACAGGGCCGCGACCCCCGCCCAGCCGCGCCATTCCGGCCAGCCAAGCAGGCGCGCCGCGACCAGCACGGCAAGCATGAAAAGAAGGATCAGCACGGGCTCAGCCCCGCCCGGTCGAGCCGAAGCCGCCTTCGCCGCGCGCGGTCTGCTCCAGCGCCTCGGCCATGACATAGGCGGCGCGGGTCACGGGGGCGATCACCGCCTGGGCGATGCGCTCGCCATGCTGGATCGCATAGGGCTGCGGGCCCAGATTGATCATGATGACCCCCAGCGGCCCGCGATAGTCGCTGTCGATGGTGCCGGGCGTGTTGGGCAGCGTCACCCCATGCTTCAGCGCCAGGCTGGAGCGGGGGCGGATCTGCATCTCGTAGCCCTCGGGGATCTGCACGCGCAGCCCGGTGGGCACCAGGCGGATCTGGCCGGGTTCAAGCAGCAGCTCGGCCCCGCCCAGATCGGCCCGCAGGTCGGCGCCGGCCGAGCCCTGGGTCTGGTATTCGGGCAGGGGCAGCGCCGGGTCGGCACCCGGTTCGCGCAGAACCAGAATCGTCACCTCGGCCGCCATCCCCAAAGCCCCTTATTTCGGCGAGATCATCATGACCATCTGGCGCCCTTCCAGCTTGGGCATGGATTCGACCTTGCCCGCCTCGCCGACATCGGCGGCGACACGGTTCAGAAGCTCGACCCCAAGCTGCTGGTGCGCCATCTCGCGGCCGCGGAAGCGCAGGGTGATCTTGACCTTGTCGCCCTCGGCCAGGAACTTCATGACCGAGCGCATCTTGACGTCGTAATCATGGGTATCGGTTCCGGGGCGGAACTTGATCTCCTTGATTTCGATGATCTTCTGCTTCTTGCGGGCCTCGGCCTCGCGCTTTTGCTGTTCATACTTGAACTTGCCCAGGTCCATGATCTTGCAGACCGGGGGCGTGGCATTCGGCGAGATCTCGACAAGATCCAGCCCGGCTTCCTGTGCAAGCTCCAGACCGCGGGCGGGTGTCACGACGCCGACATTCTCGCCTTCGGGACCGATCAGGCGGATTTCGGCGACTCGGATGCGCTCGTTGACGCGGGGGCCGGTGTCACGGGTGGGCGGAGCGTTATGCGGTCTGCGGGCTATGGCTGTCTTCCTTGTGTTGCCAGGGGTTCCGGGCGGTTAAATAGTCCTGCGCAGGCAGATTTTCAACCGGATTCGATGGCTCGGCCCCAGGTTCCGCCGCCGTTTTGCACGGTTTTGCGGGGCCGCTTCCCCCCCTTGGCGCGGCATGGCATAGAAGGGGCGACCCGCCACAGCCCTGACGGAGAGACCGATGAAGAAATTCCTGGCCGTGATCGTGATTCTTGCCCTTGCGCTTGGCGGATTGTGGCTGTGGAGCGGCGGCGATCCGATGGGCCGGCTGGCCGGCGACGTGCCGCCCCCGCCGGCCCAGGCACCGGCCGAGCCCCCGCCCCCGGCGCAGCAGGGCGCCAATGCCGCAGCCGACGCCGCGGCCGATGCGGCGGCCATCGCGGCGGATGCGGCGGCCGAAGCCTCGGCCTCGGCCGGGCAGGCGGCGGTCGGCGCGGCGGGCGCTGCCGCCGACCAGGCCGAGGCGGCGGCCGAGGCCGCCATCGCCGCCGCCGACCGCGCCGCGGATGCCGCGGCCCAGGCCAACGCCACCCCCGAACAGGCCGAGGCCGCCGCCATCGCCGCAAGCACCGCCGCCCGCGAGGCGGCCAGCGCCACGCGCGAAGCCGGCGCCGCGGCCGGCGAGGCGGTCGGGATCGATGCCGCCCTGACCCCGCAGGGCTTCGATGCCGCCAAGGTGCGCGCCATGATCGACGGCTCGTCCCTTGCGCCCGAACGCAAGGCCGAGCTTCTGGCCCTGCTGGATCGCGCGGCGCTTGACCCGGCGGCGCTGGCGCAGGCGCTGGAACAGATCAAGGCCGCCCTGCCATGAGCTTTCCCAGCCTGGCGGATTTCCTGAAGGCACCGGGCGGCCGGCTGGACAAGGGGCCGGTCGCGGTTTTGCTGATCGAGGACGAGGCAGCGGTGCAACGGACGCTGGCGCATCACCTTGCGGCCGGTTTCCGGCTGATCCTGGCGCTGTCGCCCGAGCCGCTGCCCGCCCATGTCCTGCCCGGCGAGGGCGCGGACCGGATCCTCAACCTGCGCCACGATTCCCGCCGCAGCCGGGCCCAGGTCGAGGCGGTCAATGCGGTGATCGAGGCCGCGCCCGCCGATACCTGGCTCTACTACGGCTATAATGCCGAGTTCCTGTTCTATCCCTTCTCGGAAAGCCGCAGCGTGGGCGAGATGCTGGCCTTTCACGCCGAGGAACGCCGGCGGGCGATGCTGACCTATGTCATCGACCTCTATGCCCCGGACCTGGAGCGTTTCCCCGATGCGGTCAGCCTGGACGAGGCGATGTTCGACCGCACCGGCTATTACGCGCTTGGCCGCGTGGACCGCGACGGCCGCCACAAGGAACGGCAGCTGGATTTCCACGGCGGGCTGCGCTGGCGATTCGAGGAGCACCTGCCCCAGGATCGCCGCCGCATCGACCGCATCGCGCTGTTTCGCAGCCAGCCGGGACTGCGGCTGCTGCCAGACCTGCGCTTCAACGCCGAGGAATACAACACCTATGCCTGCCCCTGGCACAACAACCTGACCGCCGCCGTCGCCTCGTTCCGGGTGGCCAAGGGGCTGGCCAAGAACCCCGGCTCGCGCGGGCATATCCGCAGCTTCCGCTGGCGCAACTCGCATCCCTTCCGCTGGAACGCCCAGCAGCTGATGGACCTGGGGCTGATGGAGCCGGGCCAGTGGTTCTGACGCAAGCGGGCCGGTTCAGGCCGCGCTGACCCGCCAGATCACGTCGCCCACGTCATCGGCCATCAGAAGCGACTTGCCGTCCGGGCCGATGGCAACGCCGACCGGGCGACCATGGGAATATTTCTCGTCCTCGGAAAGAAAGCCCGACAGGATGTCGCGCGGCGGCCCGGCGGGCCGGCCGTCCCGAAAGGGCACGAAGATCAGCTTGTAGCCCGACAGCGTCGAGCGATTCCAGGAGCCGTGCTGGCCGATCGCCATGCCGTCGGGGAATCCGGGCAGCGTGCCCTCGGGCATCCAGCACAGGCCAAGCGAGGCGGTATGGCCGCCCAGCGCATAATCGGGGGTGATGGCGCGGGCGACCTCGGCCGCGTCCTGGGGCACGCGGTCGTCCACCACCTGTCCCCAATAGGACCAGGGCCAGCCGTAGAAGCCGCCCTCCTGCACCGAGGTCAGGTAGTCCGGCGGCGTCTCGTCGCCCAAGCCATCGCGTTCGTTCACCACGGTCCAGAGCGCGCCGGTCGCGGGCTCCCACGCGAGGCCGACCGGGTTGCGCAGGCCCGAGGCGAAGATGCGGGCCTGGCCGGTCTCCAGTTCCAGTTCCCAGATCGCGGCGCGGCCTTCCTCGGCCTCCATGCCCTCGTCGGCGATATTGGTCAGCGAGCCGACGCCGCAATAAAGCCGCTTGCGGTCGGGCGAGACGATCAGGCTGCGCGTCCAATGCCCGCCGGGCTTGAAATCGACCAGCCGGCGGCCCGGCCCGTCCAGCCGCGTGGCACCGGGCGCATAGGGAAAGGCGACGATGCCGTCGGTATTGCCGGCATAGAAGGTGTCGCCGACCAGGGCCATGCCGAAGGGCTGGCGCTGGCCTGCCAGGAAAACCTCGCGCGTCTCGGCGACGCCATCGCCATCGCCGTCGCGCAACAGCGTGATGCGGTTGGCGCTGGTGCCCAGCGCGCGGGCGCGGCGCATGGTGGCCTGGGCGGCGCGGTCGAGCAGGGATTGCGGCGGGCTGGCCTCTTGCAGGGCCTCGGCCACCAGCACGTCGCCATTGGGCAGCACCTCGATCCAGCGCGGATGTTGCAGGTCGCGGGCGAAGGCATCGACGCGCAGGCCCGGCGCGGCCTTGGGCCGCTGGCCCGGCGCCCAGCCGCGGGCGGTGGGCATCTTCAGCGTCATGATGCCCTGTTTCTTCGCCTCGGGGATGGCGGGGCTTGGCCCGAACGCCGCCGTCCGCGGCGCGCCCATCCGCCGCATCAGCACCATCGCGCCGCCGATGGCGGCTGTCGCCCTGGCCAGAAGATCCATCGCTTTCCTTCCCGTCTGCGCAGGCCAAGGCTAGCCGGGATGCGCCGGGGGTCAATCCCGGAATGCGCAAGGGGATCGAATCGGCGAGGGCGGCGCTGGTGGCGCCGTCCCTGGAGTATTTGGGGAACAGAGAAGCGTTCAGCCGCGCGCGTCGCGGATCAGCGCCGCGAGATGCTCGGTCGAGGGGTCGTGGCCGGGCGCGGGCTTGCCCTGAAGCAGCGGCGCCAGCTTCAGCGCCAGTTCCTTGCCAAGCTCGACGCCCCATTGGTCGAAGCTGTTGATGCCCAGGATCACCCCCTCGGCAAAGACGCGGTGCTCGTAGAGCGCGACGATCTGGCCCAGCGTGTAGGGGTCGAGTTCGGGGATCAGCAGCGTGGTCGACGGGCGGTTGCCGGGAAAGACGCGGTGGCGGGCCTGGCGTTCCAGTTCGGCGCCGGTCAGGCCCTTGGCCTGCATCAGCGCGCGCGCCTCGTCCAGCGAGCGGCCGCGCATCAGCGCCTCGGATTGCGCCAGGCAATTGGCGATCAGCAGCAGGTGGTGATGCGCAAGCTCGGGCTCGTGGCCACGGGCGGCGAGGATGAATTCGCAGGGCACCACCGCCGTGCCCTGGTGGATCAGCTGGTAGAAGGCATGCTGGCCGTTGGTGCCCGGCTCGCCCCAGACCACCGGGCCCGAGGGCAGCACCAGGTCGCTGCCGTCCATGGCCACGCGCTTGCCGTTCGATTCCATTTCCAGCTGCTGCAGATAGGCCGGCAGCCGGGCGAGGCGGTTGTCATAGGGCAAGACGGCGCGGGTGCCGTAGCCGCAGACCTGGTGGTGCCAGATGCCGACCAGCGCCAGGATCACCGGCAGGTTCTGGGCCAGCGGCGCCTCGCGGAAATGGCGGTCCATGGCCGCGCCGCCGGCAAGGAAGCGGTCGAAGTTCTCGGGCCCGATGGCGATCATCAGCGAAAGGCCGATGGGCCCCCACATGGAATAGCGCCCGCCGACCCAATCCTCGAAGCCGAAGACGCGCGAGGGCTCGATCCCCCATTCGGCGGTGCGGTCGGTCGCCGAGGAGAGCGCGGCGAATTGCGCCGCCGGCTGCGCCACGGCCTTGGCCATCCAGTCCAGCGCCGTCCTGGCATTGGTCATGGTCTCGATGGTGGTGAAGGTCTTGGAGGCGACGATGACCAGCGTGGTCGCCGGGTCGAGCCCCTTGAGCGTATCGGCGATGTCCGCCCCGTCCACGTTCGAGACGAAATGCACCCGCGGCCCGTCATGCCAGAGCGCCAGAGCCCGCGTGGCCATGGCCGGGCCGAGGTCCGAGCCGCCGATGCCGATGTTGATGACATCGGTGATGCGGCCGCCCTGCCCGGCGAAGCTGCCGTCGCGGATGGCGCGGGCGAAATCGCACATCCGCCGATGGGTGCGGCGCAGCTCGGGCATCACGTCCCGGCCGTCCACCGCGACGCTGCCTTCGAGGTTGCGCAGCGCGGTGTGCAGCACGGCGCGGTCCTCGGTCTCGTTGATGCGCTGGCCGGCGAACATGGCCTCGCGGCGCTCGGGCACCGGCGCGGCCAGTTCCAGCAGCAGCTCGCGCGCGCCCGCGTCGATGCTGGTCTTGGACCAGTCCAGCACCAGCCCCTCGGCCTGGGTCGAGAAGGTGGCGGCGCGGGTCGGATCGGCGTCAAACAGCGCCTCGATACGTAGCGCGCCCTGGGATTTGCGGTGGTCTTGCAACCTGCTCCAGATGGTCATGTCACTCTGCCCAATGCACGGTAATGTCGCCAAGGAAGGCGCGGATCGGCGCCTCGGTCGGGTCGAGGCCCTGCGCGCGCTCGAATGCCTCGCGCTTGTCGGCCCCGGCGATCAGCAGATGGGTGTTGATCGCGCCCTTCAGCGCCGAGGCGGTCAGGGTGATCCGCGGCTCGTCCTTGACGCTGTTGATCGCCATCACCACCGGCGCGTCCGGCGCCAGCGCCAGGACGGTTTCGGAAGCCGCGGGGAACAGGCTTGCCGTATGCATGTCGGTGCCCATGCCCAGAAGCAGCACGGTCAGCGGCAGGTGCGGGGCAATCGCCTCGGCCAGCGCCGGCACCGCGTCCTCGGGGCGCTCGTCGCCGGTATAGAGGTCGATGTAATGCGCCCCCGCCGCCTTGTCCTTGAGCAGGTGGCGGCGCAGCAGCCGGCCGTTCGAGCGCAGATGCTCGCCATCCACCCAGCGCTCGTCGTTCAGCAGCACGGTGACGCGCGGCCAGTCGATCTCGCTGCCCGAGAGATAGTCGTAAAGCGGCGCCGGCGTGGTGCCGCCCGGCACGCAGAGGCTGGCGCTGTCGTTCACCCGCAAATGCTGCGACAGCTGCCCCGCCACGCGGTCCGCCAGCGACAAAAACAGCATCTCGCGGTCGGGATATTCGATGAACTCGAGCGTCATGGCCGGATCTCCCTCCAGCGGCGGTTGTCGCGATGCAGCAGGCGCAGCGCCTCTTCGGGGCCGCTGGAGCCGGCATCATAGGGCTCGGGCCGCTTCGAGCCAGATTCCCAGGCGGCGATGATCGGGTCGGTCCAGGCCCAGGCGGCCTCGACCTCGTCCCCACGCATGAACAGGGTCTGGTTGCCGCGGATCACGTCCATGATCAGCCGCTCATAGGCATCGGGCATGTCGGAGCCCTCGGCCCCCAGCGCATCGGCAAAGCTCATGTCCAGCGGCACCTGCACCAGGCGCATGCCGCCCGGCCCCGGCTCCTTGATCATCACGGTCAGGTGCATGCCTTCGTTCGGTTGCAGCTTGATGACAAGCTGGTTGGCCTTGTGCGTGCCGCCGTCGTCGAAGATCGAATGCGGCGGCTCCTTGAAGGTCACGACGATCTCGCTGGTGCGCGCGCGCAGCCGCTTGCCGGTGCGCAGGTAGAAAGGCGTGCCGGTCCAGCGCCAGTTGGCGATCCGCACCTTCAGCGCCACGAAGCTTTCGGTGCGGGACTGCGGGTTCTCGGAATCCTCCAGATAGCCGGGGCCGTCGGGGCCGGCCAGATACTGGCCGCGCACGATGTCCTGGGGCGCAAGCGGCTCCAGCGCCCGGATCACCTTGAGCTTTTCGTCGCGCACCGCATCGGGGTCGAAATGATAGGGCGGCTCCATCGCGATCAGGCACAGAAGCTGCATCAGGTGGTTCTGCACCATGTCCCGCATGGCGCCGGAATGGTCGTAATATTCGCCGCGCCCGCCGACGCCCACCGTCTCGGCCACGGTGATCTGGACATGGTCCACGTATTGCGCGTTCCACAGCGGCTCGAACAGGATGTTGGCGAAGCGCACCGCCATCAGGTTCTGGACGGTTTCCTTGCCCAGGTAATGGTCGATGCGATAGATCTGGTTCTCGTCGAAATGCCGGGCCAGCGTGGCGTTCAGCGCGCGAGCAGTGGCAAGGTCGCGGCCGAAGGGCTTTTCGACAACGATGCGGCTGTCGGCATCGGCGATGCCGTTGCCGGCCAGGCGCTCGGCGATGTCGCCGAACAGCGCCGGCGCCACCGAGAAATAGAAGGCATGGACCACGCCGGGACGCACCCGCGCCTTGAGTTCGGCCCAGCCATCGGTGCCGCGCGCGTCGATGGCGACATAGCCCAGCATGTCGAGAAAGGCCGAAAGCTGCGCCTGGTCCTGGCCGGGGCCGATGAATTCCTCGATCGCCTCGCGCATCTCGGCGCGGAAGGCTTCGTCGTCCTGGCGGGTGCGGGCGGCGCCGATGATGCGCGCGCTGGCCGGAACCTGCCCGGCCACAAAGCGGCGATACAGCCCCGGCACGATCTTGCGCCGGGCCAGGTCGCCGGTTGCACCAAAGATCACCAGGTCGAAATCCTCAACCGGAATGACGCGTGAAACCATCGCTGCCTCCTCATCGCTGCTCTGCCGATTAGCGGATGTTAGCGATAACATCAAGTCCTTCAAATCCGTCCCCTTTCAATCCTGTTCCCGCGGGGTCGCGCCATGCAACGGGAAGGGCGCGGTTTCGGTTGCATCAAGACGCGCCATCGCCTTGGCCAGGCGCGGCAGGCGGGCGCGGCGCATCAGCTCCTTGCGGGTCATGTCGCCGCCGGCGGCACGGGCGCGCGCCTCGGTCGCCTGCACGGCCGCGAGCACGGTTTCGGGGGCCCGCAGGCAGAGGTCGCGCAGAAATTCGTCGGGATGAATCGCCCGCAGCCCGACCGGGGCCAGCGCCCTGCGCGGAAAGTCGCGCAGATTGGCGGTGACGATCGCCTGTGCCCCGGCGGCCAGCGCACATTCCACCACATGCCGGTCGGCCGGATCGGGCAGGTCCAGCCCGAAGATCTCCTGCCCCGGCTCGACCAGCGCCTGCGGAAAGCGCGATTCCAGCAGCGCGATCTCGACCCCGGCCTCGACGCCCTGGCGGGTTGCGGCATGGCGCCATTCGTCCAGGATGCGGCGCGACCAGAGCGGCTGGAACAGCCCCGCCGCCGCCGTGTCGGCCAGGATCTCCCGCAGCACGGTCGGAAACAGCACGCAGGCGTCCAGGACTGCCTTCATCCGTCCAGCCGGAAGAACAGCGCCTTGAGATAGCCGGTCTCGGCCAATTGCGGCAGCGTGGGGTGGTCCGGGCCGGCCTGTCCGGTATGCAGAAGCTGCATCCGCCGCCCGCCGCGGCCGATGCCGCGGGCGCTGGCATTGCGAAAGGCGTTGAGATCGGCGGCATGGCTGCAGGAACACAGCCCCAGATAGCCGCCCGGCGCGACCAGGGGCGCGGCCAGCTTCGCCACCCGCTCATAGGCACGCAAGCCCGCCTCCAGCGCCGGTTTCGAGGGCGCGAAGGCCGGCGGGTCGCAGATCACCAGATCGAACTGCGCGCCCTCGGCAGCCAGCGCCTCCATCTGCTCGAAGGCGTCGCCCTGGCGGATGGTCAGCCGCGATTCGGCGCCCATGGCGCGCGCGCCGCCCCGTGCCAGCTCCAGCGCGGCGGCCGAGCCGTCGACGCAGGTGGCATGGGTGGCGCCGGCCGCCAGGGCGGCAAGGCCGAAGCCGCCGACATGCGAGAACACGTCCAGCACGCGCTGGCCCTGGGCCAGCCGCTGCGCAAAGGCATGGTTCGGGCGTTGGTCATAGAACAGGCCGGTCTTCTGCCCCTGCGTCAGGTCGGCCAGGTAGATCGCGCCGTTCATCGGCACCTCGACCGGGCCGTCGACGGCGCCCGACAGGATCTCGGTCCGCTCGTCCAGCCCCTCCAGCGCCCGCGCCCGGCCCTGCCCGTTCAGGATCACCGTCGCGACGCCCGCGACCTCGCGCAGCGCCGCGGCGATCTCCCCGACCATGCGCTCGGCCCAGGCGGCATTGGGCTGGATCACCGCGGCATCGCCAAAACGGTCGATGATGGTGCCGGGCAGCCCGTCGGCCTCGGCATGGACCAGCCGGTAAAAGGGCCGGTCGAACAGCCGCGCCCGCAGCGCCAGCGCCCGGTCCAGCCGCGCCGCGATCCAGTCGCGGGTGATCCGCGCCTGCGGGTCGGGGTCCATCACGCGGGCGATGATCCGCGAATCGGGGTTGACCGTGACCAGCCCCAGGGGGCGGCGCTCGGCATCCTCCAGCACGGCGAAGCTGCCCCGCGGGATCGCCCGCGTGCGCCGGTCCGTCACCAGCTCGTCGGCAAAGACCCAGGGAAAGCCGTGGCGGATCGCCTGGGGCTTGGATTTCGGGCGCAGTCGGATGATGGGCAGATCGGCGGTCATGGCGGCCTCGTGCAAAACGGCGCAGGATTGCCACGCCGCGCGGCCGCGGGCAAGAGCCGGCCGGTTGCCTTGTTAACGCTAACGGCTTACATTGGCGCCAAAGGAGATGCCAGCCATGACCCTGCACGCCACCATCGACCGGGTGACCGACCGTATCCGCGAGCGTTCGATCCATAGCCGCAGCGCCTATCTGGCCAAGATCGCCCGCGCCGCCGAGGAAGGGCCGCGCCGCGCCCACCTGTCCTGCGGCAACCAGGCCCATGCCTATGCCGCCATGCCCGACAAGCAGGACTTCGCCGAAACGCGCAAGCCCAACATCGGCATCGTCACCGCCTATAACGACATGCTTTCGGCCCACCAGCCCTATGAGCGTTATCCCGACCTGATCCGCCAGGCCGCCCATGCCGCGGGTGCCACGGCCCAGGTCGCGGGCGGGGTTCCGGCCATGTGCGACGGGGTGACGCAAGGCCGGCCGGGGATGGAGCTGTCGCTGTTCTCGCGCGATGTGATCGCGCTGGCTTCGGGCGTGGCGCTGACGCATGACACCTTCGACGCGGCGCTTTACCTGGGCGTCTGCGACAAGATCGTGCCGGGGCTGATCATCGCCGCCGCCACCTTCGGCCATATCCCCGCCGTCTTCGTGCCGGCCGGCCCCATGCCCTCGGGCCTGCCCAACGACGAGAAATCCAAGGTCCGCCAGCAATTCGCCACCGGCGAGGTCGGCCGCGAGGCGCTGATGGCGGCCGAGATGGCCAGCTATCACGCGCCGGGCACCTGCACCTTCTACGGCACGGCGAACACCAACCAGATGCTGATGGAGTTCATGGGCCTGCATCTGCCGGGCTCCAGCTTCGTCAATCCGAACACGCCCCTGCGCGATGCCCTGACCAGCGCCGCCGTGCAGCGCGCGGCCTCGATCACCCGGCTGGGCAACGACTACCTGCCTGCGGGCGAGGTGCTGGACGAACGCGCCTTCGTCAACGGCATCGTCGGGCTGATGGCGACCGGCGGCTCGACCAACCTGGTGCTGCACCTGCCGGCGATGGCGCGGGCGGCCGGCGTGATCCTGGACCTCGAGGATTTCCACGACCTGTCCGAGACCGTGCCGCTGATGGCCCGCGTCTATCCCAACGGCCTGGCCGACGTGAACCATTTCCATGCCGCGGGCGGCCTTGGCTTCATGATCGGCCAGCTGCTGGAGGCGGGGCTGCTGCACGAGGACGTGCGCACCATCGCCGGCGGCGGGCTGGGGCAATATGCGCAGGAACCCCGCCTCAAGGACGGCCGGATCGAATGGGTCGGCGGCGCGCGCGAGACGCTGAACGACAAGATCCTGCGCCCGGCCACCGATCCCTTTGCCGCGACCGGCGGGCTGAAGCAGCTGTCGGGCAACCTGGGCCGCGGCGTCATCAAGGTCTCGGCCGTGGCGCCAGAACGCCATGTCATCGAAGCCCCCGCGCGCGTCTTTGCCGACCAGGAAGAGGTGAAGGCCGCCTTCAAGCGCGGCGAGTTCACCGAGGACGTGGTGGTCGTCGTCCGCTTCCAGGGCCCCCGCGCCAATGGCATGCCCGAGCTGCATTCGCTGACCCCCACCCTTGCCGTGCTGCAAGATCGCGGGCTGCGGGTGGCGCTGGTCACGGATGGCCGCATGTCCGGCGCCTCGGGCAAGGTTCCCGCGGCGATCCACATCTCGCCCGAGGCGGCCGATGGCGGGCCGCTGGCGCGGCTGCGCGACGGCGATCCCGTCCGGCTCAACGCGGTGGCCGGCACGCTGACCTGCCTTGCCCCCGGCTTCGAGGACCGGCCGGCGGCCATGCATGACCCCTCGCATTCGGCCGAAGGGCTGGGGCGCGAGCTTTTCGCCGCCTTCCGCCGCAATGTCGGCCCCGCCACCGAGGGCGCGGCGGTCGTCGTCTGACCGCCCCCCTGCGAGACACCCGCCGCGCGGCATCCGTCAATGGTCGCGCCGCGCCGGGACGCACAGGGCGATGCCGGTCCCCGACCGGCCGCATCGGCCCGTCCGCGACCGCGGCTCGGCCAGCCGGCGCGGCGGCAGGCGAAGGATCTGTGCCATGCCCGCGATCCGCGGCAGGTCCGGGTGCTGCGGCCCCGCCTCGTCCGCCGCTTCCCGCAGGAACAGCACGGTCAGGCAGACCCGGCCCCCCTCGTCGCGAATCGGGCAGATGCGGGCATCGACCCGGAAGCGCCGCCCCGACTTGGCCACCTGCGCCAGGTCGTGCAGCCGCGCCTCGCGCCCGTCCGGCGTCTCGAGCATGCGCCACAGCCGGTCCGGCACCTTGTCCACGGGATCCAGAAGCATCACCACCGGCCGGCCGATCAACTCCTCGCGCCGATAGCCGCACATGCCCAGGTAGCTTTGGTTCACCGCGACGATATGCCCGGCAAGGTCGAGGATCAGCACCGCGCGATGCGAGCCCATCGCCCGCATGGCCCATTCAAGATCGTGGTGAAGCCGCTGGATTTCGGTCATCCGGGAAACCTCCTGCAAGGGATTTCCGGCAGCATTGCGCCAATAGGCTAAGATTCCGTTAGCGCGCGGAAGTTTTCTTCAGCCTTCGGTCGGCGGGCCGAAACGCTCGATCATCCGCTTGCGGATCTGGTCGCGCACGGTGCGGTAAAGCGCCAGCTTGGCCTCGCGCCCCTCGGCCAGGCCGCTGGGGTCCATGATCGGCCAATACTCCACGTCCAGATGCGAAACCCGCGTCAGTTCAAGGGCTTGCCTCTGGCTGGCCGGCGAAAGGGCGATCACCAGATCAAAGCTGGTCAGGTCGTCGCCCCAGGCCTTCATCTCTTCGAAGGACCGGGCGCGATGGGTCGAAAGCTCGACCCCGATCTCCTTGCAGACGGCGATGGCGAAGCCGTCGATCTCCATGTCGTTCTTGACCCCGGCCGACTGCACATAGGCGGCGCGGCCGTAGAATTTCTTCATCATCCCCTCGGCCATGGGGGAGCGGATGGCGTTGTGGTCGCAGCAAAACAGCACCGAATGGGGAATCGGTCCGACCACGAATCACCCCGGAACGAGCGCGCAGATCAGGGTGAACAGGCGCCGCGCCGTGTCTATGTCGACCTCGGCCTTGCCCTCCAGCCGCTCTTGCAGGGTGCGGGCGCCCTCGTTGTGGATGCCGCGCCGGGCCATGTCGATCGCCTCGATCTGCGCCGGCGGCAGGCGCTTGACCGCGTCGAAATAGCTGGTGCAGATCTGGAAGTAATCCTTGACCGTCTGCCGGAACGGACCCAGCGACAGGTGGAACTCGGCCACCTTGTCCCCCGCTTCGGTGGCGATGTCGAAGACCAGGCGGCGTTCGCGCACCGCCAGCGCCAGGGCATAGGGGCCGGCGGGAACCTCCTGCCCCTCGCGGCCGGGCAGGATGAAGCTGTTGTCCTCGAGCAGGTCGAAGACCGCGACGCGGCGGTCCTGCTCGATCTCGGGCGTGGGCGGCGGCAGGGCGCTGTCGTCGATGTCGATCCGGCACAGCCGGTTCGTGGACTGGCTCATGGCTGCCCCCCGTTCAGAACCGCCAGCCGCGCCGAGACCGAGCGGCCATGCGCCGAAAGCCCCTCGGATTCGGCCAGCCGCACCGCGGCCGGGCCGATCGCCCCTAGCGCCTGGGGCGAGAGCCGGGCGATGGTGCTGCGCTTGAGGAAATCCATCACCGACAGGCCCGACGAGAACCGCGCCGAGCGCGCCGTCGGCAGGACATGGTTGGGACCGCTGACATAATCGCCCACCGCCTCGGGCGTCCAGCCGCCCAGGAAGATCGCCCCGGCATGGCGGGTCTTTTCCGCCAGCGCCTCGGGATCGTCGACGCAAAGCTCCAGGTGCTCGGGGGCGAGCCGGTCCGAAAGCGCCGCCGCCTCGTCGAGGTCGCGCGTCACGATCACCGTGCCATAATCGCGCCAGCTGGCGCCCGCCACCTCGGCGCGCGGCAGGGCCGGCAGGATGCGCTCGACCTCGGCCACCACGGCGCGGGCCAGGGATTCGTCGGGAGTGACCAGGATCGACTGGGCATCGGCATCATGCTCGGCCTGGGCCAACAGGTCCAGCGCCAGCCATTCGGGGTTCTGCGCGCCCTGGGCGATGATCAGCACCTCCGAAGGGCCGGCGATCATGTCGATGCCGACACGGCCGAAAACCTGCCGCTTGGCTGCCGCGACATAGGCATTGCCGGGGCCGGTGATCTTGTCCACCGGCCGGATGGTCCGGGTGCCATAGGCCATGGCGGCGATCGCCTGCGCCCCGCCGATGCGATAGATCTCGTCCACCCCGGCCAGTTCGGCCGCCAGCAGCACCAGCGGGTTCACCACGCCGCCGGGCGTCGGCACGCAGACCACCAGCCGCTCGACCCCCGCCACCCGCGCGGGAATGGCATTCATCAGCACCGACGAGGGATAGCTCGCCTGCCCGCCCGGCACATAGAGCCCCGCGGCCGCGACCGGCGTCCAGCGCCAGCCCAGGGTCGCGCCCTCGGGATCGGTCCAGCTGAGATCGTCGGGCATCTGCCGGGCATGATAGGCGCGGATGCGGCTTGCAGCCATGGCCAGGGCGGCGCGATCCTCGGCCGAGACCTTCGCGGTCTGCGCGGCGATCTCCTCGCGCGAGAAGGCCAGCGTTTCCGGCGTCAGCGCCAGGCGGTCGAAACGCCCGGTCAACTCGACCAGCGCATCATCGCCCCGGCTGCGCACATCGGCGATGATCGCCGCCACCGCATCGTTCACATCGGCCGCATCCTCGCGCTTCATCGAAAGAAGCGCGGCGAAGCGTTCGGCGAAATCGGGCTGGGCGGTCGAAAGGTGGATGGGCATGGCTCGAGCCTTCAATGACCCGCCCTTGTTAGCCGCTGCGGGCAAGGGGCTCAAGCGGCTATGGCAGCGCTGAACCTGCCGGTTCAGCGCGGGATGCAAGGCCGGATTCGAGTATTTGTGGAACAGAGAAGCGCTCGTCTTCTTCGTTCCCCAAATACCCATCCGGCCGCGAAACCGGCGTACGCGCACCCTGAAGTGCGCGGCGGATCAAGTGTCGGAATGCTGGGGCGCGCGGCGCGAGGGGGCGACATAGGGCCGCGTCACGTCGCGCAGCTCGACGTTCAGGCATTCCGCGTCGATGGCCAGCGTGCCGTCGCCGGCGAACTCCAGCAGCAGACGGCCGGTGCCATCCTCGCCCGCCTGCCATGTCAGGGCCAGCAGTTCCAGGACCAGATCCTTGTCCTTGCGGTCGATGCCGTCGCTCAGCACCCGCTGCACGTCCGAGATCAGCAGCACGGAGCGCACCCGCTCATAGGGGCGGCCGTCGCGGCGCGCGAGTTCGGCATCCTCCCAGCGAAAGCGGTTCAGGAGCAGCGCCAGCTGGCGGTGGCGGCTGTCATAGGCGATCTCGGTCACCGGCAGGATCGCATCCTGCGTAAGCGTCGAGATCACGGTCAGGTCGTCGGCATCGCCGGCCAGCAGCACCAGCGGCGCGGGATCGGCATCGGTGAAACGGGCGTCAGCCATCGGCGGGGGTCTCCTTGATGCGTTCGATATCGGCACCGACGCCGCGCAGCTTGCGCACCACCTTCTCATAGCCGCGATCCAGGTGATAGACGCGGCTGATGATGGTTTCGCCCTCGGCGGCGAGCCCGGCGAGGATCAGGCTGACCGAGGCGCGCAGGTCGGTGGCCATCACCGGGGCGCCGCGCAGCTTTTCGACGCCGTGGACGGTGGCGTGGCCGCCGTGAACCTCGATCCGGGCGCCCATGCGCGCCAGTTCCGGGGCATGCATGAAGCGGTTCTCGAAGATCCGCTCCTCCAGGACCGACGTGCCCTCGGCGGTGCAGAGCAGCGCCATCATCTGCGCCTGAAGGTCGGTCGGGAAGCCGGGGAAGGGTTCGGTCACCACGTCGACCGCGCGGATCCGGCCGTTCTTGCGCGCGACCTTCAGCCCGCGCCCGGTTTCGACCACCTCGATGCCGGCCTCGTCCAGCTTTTCGCAGAAGGCGGCGACCAGGTCGATGCGGCCGCCCAGGCATTCGACCTCGCCGCCGCAGATCGCCGGGGCCAGCATGTAGGTGCCCAGCTCGATCCGGTCCGTCACCACCGGATGCGTGGCGCCGCCCAGTGCCTGCACGCCCTCGACGGTGATGGTCGAGGTGCCTTCACCCTCGATCTGCGCGCCCATGCGGCGCAGGCATTCGGCCAGGTCCACGATCTCGGGCTCGCGCGCGGCGTTGTTGAGCACGGTCGTGCCCCGCGCCAGCGTCGCCGCCATCAGCGCGTTCTCGGTCGCCCCGACCGAGACCAGCGGAAAGTCGATCACCGCGCCCCTGAGGCCGCCCGAGGGCGCCTTGGCATGGACATAGCCCTCGCGCAGGTCGAGTTCCGCCCCCATCGCCTCGAGCGCGCGCAGGTGCAGGTCCACCGGCCGGGCGCCGATGGCGCAGCCGCCGGGCAGGGACACGACGGCATGGCCGTCGCGCGCCAGCATCGGCCCCAGCACCAGGATCGAGGCGCGCATCTTGCGCACGATGTCGTAATCGGCCCGGTGGCTGGTCAGGTCGTGGCTCGACAGCGCCAGCACCTGCCCGTCCTGGAGGCTGGCGACCTCGGCCCCCAGCGATTGCAGGAGCGCGGTCATGGTGCGGATGTCCGAGAGCCGCGGCGCATTGGTCAGCGTCAGCGGCTGGTCGGTCAGCAGGGTCGCCGGCATCAGCGCCAGGCAGGCGTTCTTGGCGCCGGCGATCGGGATCTCGCCCTTGAGCGGCCCGTTCCCCCTTACAATGATCTGGTCCATCTATTCCTCGTTCGTGGGCGCTTGCCGGCTTGGCGGCATCCCTGGCCCATGCTGCTCGTTCGTCGTTTCCGCCGATGTCCCGGCCCGCGCGCGCCCCTGCGCCTTGCGCCGCGCGAGATTGGCCCGCAACGCGGCCTTGAGCCGCGCTTCGCGTGTATCGTCCTGGGGATCGCGGGGTGTTCTTGTCATGCCTTTCTGTTAGCGTCCTTGCCGGCTTGCGTCCAGCGGCGGCGCCCTGGCCGCGCGGCGATCGGCAACGATCGGCGAAATGCATTTTTCCCGATCTTCCCCCTTGCACGCCCGGCACAGTCGGTCTAAAGCCCCGTCCACGGCGCTGCGGTAGCTCAGTGGTAGAGCACTCCCTTGGTAAGGGAGAGGTCGAGAGTTCAATCCTCTCTCGCAGCACCATCCCATCCCTTCACATCTTGGCCTGCAGACCCTGGGACTTCCTGCATTGCAGCGGCTGGCCGGTGCAGTTGATGCGTGCCGGGGCGCAGTTTTCGGATTAGCCGTGCAAGCCTGCCGACCCTGTCGCAGCTGCCGACGGGCGGCCCGGAAACGCAAGCGGTGCCCGCTCGCAGGCCCGTTTCCGAGCCGGTTCCGGGGCAGGAAGCCCCCGGCCCTCTGCCACGATCTCCTCGACGGAAAAGCGCCGCGATTTCCGGCGTGTCCTGTGGGTTACGCAGCCCCTTGAAGACGGCCGCCTCGCCCTTGCGCGACCTTGTGGCGGCGAGGTCGCGGGGATGCTGTTCCCGCCCCTGAGCCCTGTCCGTCGCGTCGGCGGCAGGGCGGATGGTCCGGCGAGAAGCCCGGAGGCGTCCGCCCCGCCCTACTGCTTGCGTTCCCAGCGGCCGCCGGCCTCGGACCAGTATTCCGCGGCGACATCCTCGGCCTTCAGCGCCCGCCATTGCGTCCGGGCGCGCTCCAGCGCCTCTGCGTCATTGCCGTCGAAGACGATGCAGGCGCGTTCCAGCGCCAGGCATTCGGCACCCGACACCCCGGCCCCGTCCAGCGCGATCAGGCAGCGCGGGTCATTGGCGGCCGCCTGGCCCTCGACGGTCAGCAGCACCGGCTGGCGGGCGTCATGCGGCCCGCCGGCCAGGCCATGCGGCAGGAAGCCCTCGCCCAGCCACAGCCGTTCGTCCAGGGCCACCTGCCGCGCCCGGTCCCTGCCCCGCAGCTCGACCCGCCAGCCCGCCTGCAGGCTCTTGCCGATCAGCATCGGCAAGAGCTGCACCGGGCCCGAGCGGGTCAGGTGATAGAACAGGGCCGAGCCCATCAGCCCCGCCTTTCGAAACGGTCGCGCACCAGCCGGTCCAGCGTCATCACCCCCCAGCCGGATGCGCCCTTGGGCGCAAGCCCGGTCTCGGCGGGCGGCAGCGCCACCCCGGCAATGTCCAGATGCACCCAGGGCAGGCCCTCGCCCACGAAACGCTGCAGGAACTGCGCCGCGGTGATCGAGCCGGCCGCGCGACCGCCGGTGTTCTTGATGTCGGCCAGGCGCGAATCGATCAGCTTGTCATAGGCCGGGCCCAGCGGCAGGCGCCAGGCGCCCTCCCCCTCGGCCTTGGCGGCGTCCAGCACCGCAGTGGCGAAGGCGTCGTCGTTGGAAAACACGCCGGCATTCTCATGCCCCAGCGCGATGATGACGGCGCCGGTCAGCGTCGCCAGGTCGACCAGGGCGGCGGGCTTGAAGCGTTGCTGCGCATACCAAAGCACATCGGCCAGCACGAGCCGGCCCTCGGCATCGGTGTTGATCACCTCGATCGTGTCGCCCTTCATCGAGCGGACGATGTCGCCCGGACGCTGGGCGCGCCCGTCGGGCATGTTCTCGACCAGGCCGACCAGGCCCACGACATTGGCCTTGGCCCGGCGCAGCGCCAGCACCCGCATGACGCCGGCAACCACGCCCGCGCCGCCCATGTCCATGGTCATCTCTTCCATGCCGGCGGCGGGCTTGATCGAGATGCCGCCGGTGTCGAAGACCACGCCCTTGCCGACCAGCGCCAGCGGCGCGGCATCGCCGCCGCCGTTCCAGCGCATGACCACGACCTTGGACGGGCTTTCGGAACCCTGCCCCACGGCCAGCAGCGCGCGCATCCCCAGCTTGGCCAGCTCGTCCTCTTCCAGCACCTCGACCTCGAGGCCCAGCTCGCGCATGGCCAGCAGCCGGTCGGCGAAATCGCCGGTGGTCAGGACGTTGGCGGGCTCGTTCACCAGGTCGCGGGTGAAGAACACCCCCTCGGCCAGGGCGGCGCCATCGGCCGCGGCACGCGCCAGCGCCTCGGGGTTCTGGTGCATGAAGATCACCCGGCCGCGCGGCGTGGCGCCCTGGGTCGGCTCGGATGCCGGATCGTCGGTGCCTGCCGCATCGGACAGCCGCGCATCCTGGGGCGCGCCGGTGCGGCTGGTGGTCGCGGCGGGCTCGGCCGGGGCCTCTCCCTCGGCGGCAGCGCCATTGCCGGATTTCTTCGTCTTGTAGGCCGAGAAGTCATAGGCCCGCAGCGCCAGCCCCAGCGCCACCTCGGCCGCGCGCGCCTGGTTGCCGGCCAGCACCAGCGTCTCGGCCTTGCCCAGCTTGGCGCCGATGCTGGCGCCCGCCGCCCGCGCCGTCGCCACGTCGGCATCGGCCGGCAACAGCACGAGCTGCAGCGATTCGGCCTTCAGCCCAGCGGGAAAGGCCAGTTCCAGCGCCTTGCCGGGCTTGACCGCCTTCCATGCCTCCGAGGCGAAGGCGCGCCCCAGCGCCTCGCGCGTGGCGCGCGGCAGTCCGGCGGGCAACCGCCCCGCCTTGGGCACCAGGATGGCGACGCGGCCGGGCCGCTCGGCCAGCCCCGCGACATCCGTCGCCGTAAAGGAAATTTCGACCGGATGAGTCATGGTCCCGCCCCTCGCGTTGCTCTGTCTTGGCGGAAACTAGTCACGCCCGCGCGGCTTGACCAGAGCCGGGGCTTTCCCAACCGCCGCGCAGCGGCTAATCAGGCGGGGTCCGAGCCCGCGAAAGCCCCCATGCCCCGCATCGACCGCTACATCCTGTCGCAACTGCTGACCCTGTTCGGGTTCTTCGCGCTGGTGCTGGTCTCGGTCTATTGGATCAACCGCGCCGTCTCGCTGTTCGAGCAGCTGATCTCGGACGGGCAGACGGCGCTGGTGGTGCTGGAGTTCACCGCGCTGACCCTGCCGCTGGTGATCTCGGTCGTGCTGCCGATCGCGGCCTTCGCGGCCAGCGCCTATGGCACCAACCGGCTGGCCTCGGAATCCGAGCTGGTGGCGATGCAGGCGACGGGCATGTCGCCCTGGCGGCTGGCGCGGCCGGTGCTGGTCTTTGGCGTGCTGGTCGGGCTGATGGTGGCGCTGCTGGTCCATGCCGTGGTGCCGATGGCGCGCGGACGGCTGGCCGACCGCCAGGCCGAGATCGCGCAGAA
The DNA here is from genome assembly GCF_029909795.1 of Paracoccus versutus. NCBI lineage: Bacteria > Pseudomonadati > Pseudomonadota > Alphaproteobacteria > Rhodobacterales > Paracoccaceae > Paracoccus > Paracoccus versutus. The sequence goes on along the minus strand of NZ_CP038197.1, from coordinate 2,513,052 downwards.
CGTCACCGCGCAATTCCTGCGCGCCGGCGCCTTCCAGTATCCGGTGCAGGGGGTCACGCTTTACATCCGCGACATCGCGGCGGACGGGCGTCTGGTGGACTTCTTCCTCGAGGACGCCCGCGACCCGGGCAGCCAGACCACCTATACCGCGGCCGAGGCGCTGCTGGTCAGGACCGACGAGGGGCCGCGGCTGGTGATGATGCAGGGCATGGTGCAGGACCTGCGCCACGCCGGCGACCGGCAAAGCCTGTCGGTGACGCGGTTCTCCGAACTGGCCTATGACCTCGGCACGCTGATCGACACGGGCGCCAGCCGCAAGCGCGACCTGCGCGCCTATTCGACGCCGCGGCTGCTGGATCCCGACCCCGAGCTGCTGGCCGCGACCGGCGCCACCCCCGACCGCGCCCTGGCCGAGGCGCATGAACGGCTGGCCAAGCCCTTCCAGGCGCCGGTGGCGGCGCTGCTGGGCTTTGGCATGCTGCTGCTGGGCGGCTTCAGCCGCTTCGGCGTCTGGCGGCAGGTGATCTGGGCGGTGGTGGCGCTGATCGTGGTGCAGTTCCTCAGCACGGCGGCCGAGAACCAGGTCGCCGGCAACGCCGCGCGCTGGCCGCTGATCTATGTCTCGCCCCTGGTCGGCGCGGCGATCTGCGCCGCGGTGCTGTGGCTTGCCGCCCGGCCGCGGCGGCTGCGCGGCGCCGCCAAGGCGACCGCGGCAAAAGGGGGCGCGGCATGATCCTGTCCACCTATGTCGCGCGGCGCTTCCTGCGCATGCTGGTGATGATCGCGGCGATCTTCGGCGCCATCCTGTTCCTGATCGACGTGGTCGAGCAGATCCGCCGCTTCTCGGACGAGAATATCGGGCTTTCCGGCGCGGCGGGCCTGTCGCTGCTGAACATCACCGCCAGCTTCTATTCCATCCTGCCGCTGATCACGGTGCTGGCGGGGATCGCGCTGTTCCTGGGCCTGTCGCGCAGCTCGGAACTGGTGGCGATCCGCGCCTCGGGGCGTTCGGGCATCCGGGTGCTTTGCGCCCCGGCGATCACGGCGGCGCTGGCTGGGATGCTGGCGGTCGCGGTGCTGAACCCGATGGTGGCGGCGACGACCAAGCGCTATGACGACGCGGTCGCGCAGATGCGCAGCGGCGGCGGCCAGACCGTCAGCGTCGGCGACAATGCGGTCTGGCTGCGCCAGGCCCTGCCCGAGCTGGACGCGAACGGGGCCGAGACCGCGGGCCAGGTCGTCATCCGCGCCAGCCGCGCCAGCCCCGATGCCACGACGCTGTATGACGCAACCTTCATGGTGTATTCGCCCGAGACCGGGCCGACCCGCCGTATCGACGCCGCCACCGCGCGGCTGACCCAGGGCGCATGGGAGCTGACGGACACCAAGGAATGGCCGCTGACCCAGCCCAACCCCGAGGCCATGGCCCGCACCGCGCCGCGGCTGGAGCTGCCGACCGACCTGACCGCCGCCCGCATCCGCGACAGTTTCGGCCGGCCCGAGGCGATCCCGGTCTGGCAGTTGCCGACCTTTATCCAGGGGCTGGAGCGGGCGGGCTTTTCCGCCCAGCGCCACAAGGTCTGGTTCCAGATGGAACTGGCCCGGCCGCTGCTGATGGCGGCCATGATCGCCATCGCGGCGGTGTTCACCATGCGCCACATGCGCGGGCGCCGGATGGGGCTTCTGGTGCTGGGCGCCTTCGGCTGCGGCATCGCGCTGTTCTTCCTGCGCAACCTGGCGCAGGTGCTGGGCGACAACGGCGGCATCCCGCCGGCGCTGGCCGGCTGGGCGCCGCCCGTCGTGGCGCTGCTTTTCGCCCTCGGGGCACTCTTGCGGCTGGAGGACGGTTGATGGCGCGCAGGCACAAGGGACGCAAGACTGCGAAAACGGCGCGCGCGGCGCTGCTGGCGGCCATGCTGCCCGGCATGGCGCTGGGGCAAAGCCTGACGCCCGAGGGCCAGACCCTGCCGGTCTATGACCAGCCCGAAGAGGTGCCGCAGGGCCCCGCCGGCCCGGCGCTGGCCCCGACCGAAAGCCCCGATGACAGCGCCCGCTTCGCCGACGGCACCGAGGCGTCGCAGACGCCCCGCGTCGCCGCCCGGTCCGGCGGCCTGCGCATCACCGGCAGCGAGGCCGAGGGCACCGGCAGCCCGGCCACGCTGCTGGCCGACCAGGTCACGCTGGGCGCGGACAACCGGCTGACCGCCTCGGGCGGGGTGGTGATCTGGTATCGCGGCGCGCGGCTGGTGGCCTCGCGCGTGGTCTATGACAACGAAACCGGCGCGGCGTTGATCGAGGGGCCGATCCACCTGACCGAACCGGCCCGCGCCGGCACGCCCCAGGAAACCATCCTGATCGCCGACAGCGCCCAGCTGGACCCGAACATGCAGGACGGCATCCTGCGCGGCGCCCGGCTGGTGCTGGCGCGCGAGATGCAGATGGCCGCGCGCGAGATGCGCCGCAGCGAGAACGGCGCCGTCACCCGGCTGGACAATGTCGTCGCCTCCAGCTGCCAGATCTGCGCCGAGAACCCGATCCCGCTGTGGGAAATCCGCGCCCAGGCCATCACCCATGATGCGCGCACGAACAAGCTGCATTTCGACCGCCCGCAGCTGCGCGCGCTTGGCCTGCCCATCGCCAGCCTGCCCTGGCTGACCGCGCCCGATCCCAGCGTCGAGCGCATGACCGGATTCCTGCGGCCGCAGTTCCGCACCACCTCGGGGCTGGGGTTCGGCATCAAGCTGCCCTATTTCGTCACGCTGGGCGATCATGCGGACATCACGCTGACGCCCTATGTCGCCGTTTCGCGCACCCGCACGCTGGAGCTGCGCTATCGCCAGGCCTTCAGCAACGGCGCGATGGAATGGAACGGCGCCATCTCGCGCGACAGCATCGAGCAGGGTCGCACCCGCGGCTATCTGTTCGGCGGCGCGCGGTTCGAGCTGCCGCGCGGCTACATGCTGGGCTTGCAGATCCAGATGGCCAGCAACCGCGCCTATCTGCTGGATTACGACATCTCCAGCGCCGACCGGCTGTGGAGCGGGCTGACGCTGGACCGCGTGCGCCGCGACCGCATGATGATGGCGCGGATCGGCAATTACGAATCGCTGCGCGAGGACGAGGCCGATGAGTTCACCCCCTCGGTCGTCGCCGATGCGCTGTGGAAGCGGCGCTGGACGCCCGGCCGGATCGGCGGCATCGCCAGCCTGGAATGGTCGCTGCACGCCCACCGCCGCTCGTCCTCGCTGGATCGCGACGGCCGCGACATGGCGCGCGGCTCGGTCGCGCTGGACTGGTATCGCAGCGCGATCCTGCCTGGCGGGCTGGTCGGCACGGTCGAGACCCGGCTGGACGCCGATTTCTACCGCATCAACCAGGACAGCGATTATGACGACTGGGTGGTGCGGGCCGATCCGGTGCTGGCGGCCGAGCTGCGCTGGCCCTTCGCCCGCCATTCCGGCGGCGTCACCCATATCGTCGAGCCGGTGGCGCAGCTGGTCTGGTCGCCCGAACGCGACGCCGAGGACAAGGTGCCGAACGAGGACAGCCAGCTGATCGAATTCGACGAGGGCAACCTGTTCGCGCTGAACCGCTTTCCGGGCTGGGATGCGCGCGAATCGGGCTGGCGCGCCAACCTGGGCATCGGCTGGACCCGGATCGACCCGGCCGGCTGGTCCATCGGCCTGACCGCCGGGCGCGTCTTTCGCGACGAGGCCGACGCGGCCTTCGAAAGCGGCGCCACCGATCCGGGGTTCTGGGACGGCGGCCCCTTGGGCGGCAAGCGCTCGGACTGGCTGCTGGCGGCGCATTACTCGGGGTCGAACGGGCTTGCCATCGCCAACCGCGCGCTGTTCGACGACGGTTTCTCGATCAGCCGCAACGAGCTGCGGCTGGGCTGGTTCAGGCCGGGACTGCAGGTCTCGGCCGGCTATCTCTGGCTTGATTCGGATGAAGGCGAAAGCCGCGACAAGGATGTGTCGGAACTGACCATGGCCGGGGGCTGGCAGGTCGCGCCCGGCTGGTGGGCCACGACCGAGACGCGGTATGACTTCACCGCCGATCGCGCGCAAAAGGCGCAGCTGGGCCTGGAATACCGCAACGAATGCATAACCGTCGAAATGTCGGTCGAGCGGCGCTTTACCTCATCGGAAGAGGTGCGGCCGGACACCCGGCTGGACCTGGGCATCCGGCTGGGCGGCTTCGGCCAGCAAAAGCCCGGTCCGGGAACGGTGGCGCGCCGCGCCTGCCTGCGCTAATGTCCGGCGAAACCATGCGGCGAGGGAGCTGATGCGGCGAATTCTTCTGGGGGCGGCCATGGCCGCGATGCTGGCAGCAGGCGGGGTGGCCCCGGCCTTTGCGCAGGGCAATCCGTTCCAGCCGCTGGTCTATGTCAACGATTCGGCCGTCACCCGCTATGAGCTGGAACAGCGCATCCGCTTCCTGCAGATCCTGCGCGCGCCCGATGCCGACCGCGCCTCGGCCGAGCAGGCGCTGATCGACGACCGGCTGCGCCTGTTTGCCGCGAACCAGATGGGCATCACCGCCAGCGACGCCCAGATCGACGCCGGCCTGGCCGAGTTCGCCGGCCGCGCCAATCTTGGCGTCGAGGAATTCACCCGCGCCCTGGCCCAGGCCGGGGTCGAACAGCAGACCTTCCGCGATTTCGTCGCCGCCGGCATTGTCTGGCGCGAGGTGGTGCGCCAGCGCCTGGTGCCGCAGGTCCAGGTCAGCGACGCCGAGCTGGACCAGGAAATGCAGCGCCTGATCGAGACGCCGCGCATCACCCATGTCGCGCTGTCCGAACTGATCATCCCCGCGCCGCCCGGCCAGGAGGCGCAGGCCATGGGCCTGGCGGAATCGCTGGTGCAGAGCGTGCGCTCGGAGGCGGATTTCGCCGCGGCGGCGCGGCAGCATTCCGCGACGCCCTCGGCCGAGGAAAGCGGGCGGCTGCCCTGGATGCCGCTGGAGAACCTGCCGCCCTCGCTGCGGCCGATCATCCTGTCGATGAAGCCCGGCCAGATCAGCCAGCCCCTGACCGTCGAGGGCGCGGTGGTGCTGTTCTTCCTGCGCGACAGCCGCGGCGCGCTGCGTCCCGGCGCCAGGGAACAGGTGCTGGACTACGTGCGCTTCCGGCTGGCCAGCCTGGCCGAGGCGAACCGGATCGCGGCGCTTTCCGACAGCTGCGCCGATCTTTTCGTCCATGCCCGCGGCCTGCCGCCCGAGCAGATCCAGCGCCAGACCCTGCCGCAAGGCCAGATCCCGGCCGCCGAGGCGCTGCGGCTGGCGGTGCTGGACGACAATGAGACCTCGGTGGTCAGCCAGGGCGGCGCGGCCGAATTGCTGATGCTGTGCAAGCGCCAGTCCGCGCTGCTGGCCTCCGGCGCCGCGGCGGAGGCGCCGGTGGCGGTGGCGGTGACGGCCGAGGGCGAGGCGGCCGCCGCGCCCGATCCCGACACGCTGCCGGACCGTGAAGAGATGCGCAGCCAGATCTTCAGCCGCAAGGTCGGCCAGGCAGCCGACAACTACCTGGCCGAGTTGCGGGCCAATGCAATCATCCGGCGGCCTTGAGCCCGGTTGAGCCACCGGGGGCGCTTCGCCCCCCGGACCCCCAGAGGGTATTTGGGAAACGGAGAAGATGACTGAAGCCCGCCCCATCATCCTGACCTGCGGCGAGCCGGCGGGCGTCGGGCCGGAGCTTGCGCCCAAGGCGCTGGCCTCGGGCGTGCCCTTCGTGTTCCTGGGCGATCCGCAGCATCTGCCCGAGGGCACCGCCTGGGCCGAGGTCGCGGCGCCGGGCGAGCCGGTGGCCGAGGGCGTGCTGGCGGTGCTGCGCCATGACTTCCCGGCGCCGGCGGTGCCGGGCCGGCCCGATCCCGCCAATGCGCCGGCGGTGGTCGAGGTCATCGCCCGCGCGGTCGACCTGGCCATGTCCGGCGCGGCCGGCGGCATCTGCACCCTGCCGATCAACAAGGAGGCGCTGAAGCGCGGCGCCGGCTTCGGCTTTCCCGGCCATACCGAATATCTGGCGCATCTGGCGGGCGACGTGCCGGTGGTGATGATGCTGGCCTCGACCCGTGTCGAGCCGCCCTGCCGGGTGGTGCCGGTGACGATCCACATCCCGCTGTCCGAGGTGCCGCTGGCGCTGACGCCCCTGCGGCTGGAGCAGGCGATCCGCACCACCGATGCCGCGATGCGGCGCGATTTCGGCCTGGCGCAGCCACGGCTGGCCATCGCCGGGCTGAACCCCCATGCCGGCGAGAACGGCGTCATGGGCGACGAGGAAGCACGCTGGATGGTGCCCCTGGTCGAGCGGCTGCGGCGCGAGGGGTTCGACCTGCGCGGGCCGCTGCCGGCCGATACCATGTTCCATCCGGCAGCACGGGCGCGTTACGACGCAGCGCTCTGCGCCTATCACGACCAGGCGCTGATCCCGATCAAGACGCTGGATTTCGCCGGCGGGGTGAACGTGACCCTGGGCCTGCCCTTCGTGCGCACCTCGCCTGATCACGGCACCGCCTTCGACATCGCCGGCCAGGGCATCGCGGATGCGCAAAGCGTCGTCGCCGCCCTGCGCATGGCGCATGAGATGGCGGCGCGGCGATGAGCGCCATCGACGGGCTGCCGCCGCTGCGCGAGGTGATCGCGCGCCATGAGTTGCGCGCCAAGAAGCAGCTGGGGCAGAATTTCCTGCTGGACCTGAACCTGACCGCCAAGATCGCCCGCGCCGCCGGCGACCTGACCGGCTGCGACGTGATCGAGGTCGGCCCCGGTCCGGGCGGGCTGACCCGCGGCTTGCTGGCCGAGGGCGCGCGGCATGTGCTGGCGATCGAGAAGGACGCCCGCGCCCTGCCCGCCCTGGCCGAGATCGCCGCCGCCTATCCCGGCCGGCTGGAGGTGATCCATGGCGATGCGCTGGAGGTCGATCCGCTGGCGCATCTGTCGCCGCCGATCCGCATCGTCGCGAACCTGCCCTATAATGTCGGCACCGAATTGCTGATCCGCTGGCTGACGCCGGCAGCCTGGCCGCCCTTCTGGCAGTCGCTGACGCTGATGTTCCAGAAAGAGGTGGCCGAGCGCATCGTGGCGCAGCCGGGCGGCAAGGCTTACGGCCGGCTGGCCGTGCTGGCGCAATGGCGCAGCGAGGCGCGGGTGGTGATGACCCTGCCGCCCGAAGCCTTTGTTCCCGCGCCCAAGGTGCATTCGGCGGTCGTCCACCTGACCGCCCTGCCCGAGCCGCGCTATCCGGCCGATCCGGCGGTGCTGAACCGGGTGGTGGCGGCGGGCTTCAACCAGCGCCGCAAGATGCTGCGCGCCTCGCTGAAGGGGCTGCATCCCGAGATCGAATCGCTGCTGCTCCAGGCCGGCATCGCCCCCACCGCCCGCGCCGAAGAGGTCGGGCTGGAGCAATTCTGCGCGCTGGCGCGGGGCCTGGCCGCCGCGCCGCGCTGAGCATCATTCGCCGGAGGCGCTTTCGGCCTGGGTCTTTGCCGTCCTGGCACCCTGTCCGCGGCCGGTTTTCGCCGGGGGCTTGGCACCTTCCTCGGCCGGTTTCTTGCGGCTGCGCGGCGCGGCCGTCCCGGTGGTGCGGCTGCTGCGCCGGCGCGCCGCAGGGGCGGGCTCGGCGGCCGGTTCCCCGGCTGCCGCGTTCTCGGCGGGGGCCGGTGCGGCCGGGGTCGGTTCGGCAGGGGTTTCGGACCGGACGGCGCTTTCCGGGGTTTCCACCGGGCCGGCGGCATCCTCGTCGGCAGCGATCACCGGCGGCAGCCCGGAATCGGCGGGCGCGGCGGCGGGCTGGGCGCGTTCTTCCGCGCGGGGGGCGGGTTGCTGGCGTTCCTCGCGGCGGTCATCGCGACGCTCGTCGCGGCGATCCTCGCGCCGGTCGTGACGGTCCTGGCGGTGGCCGTGATGGCCGTTCTGGCCATTGCCGTTCTCGGACGCAGCCGAGCCATTGCCGTCCTGGGCATCGTCGTCGCGGCCCTGGTGCTGGTGGCCCTGGCGCTCGGCCTGCTCGCGCTGCGCCTCGCCCAGCATGCGGGTGTAATGTTCTGCGTGCTGAAGAAAGCTCTGCTCGGCCACCCGGTCGTTGGAAAGCTGGGCGTCGCGGGCGAGCGTCAGGTATTTCTCGATGATCTGCTGGGGCGTGCCGCGCACCTTGCCCTCGGGGCCCGAGGAATCGAAGACGCGGTTGACGATATTGCCCAGCGAACGCTGGCGGTTCGACTTGTTACGCGAACGGGATTTGGATGATCTCATCAGCTTGTTGTCAGTTTATGTCCGGCAAGGGCCGGCTAAGGTTGGGGTCATTCCGAAGGCGGGTGTCAGCGCAGGCGCAGCGTTTGCTCCGGCTCCCGCGTCACCAGTAAAACTGGATTATCTGAGTATGACTGACCCGTGCGTGGGCGGTGCGCCCCCGTCACAATTGCGAATAAACACGCCGCAGCGCCGCTTACAAGCGAAAATTTCGTCAAAAGCCGCGAAAGGCGCGGAAGCTTGCCGGATCAAAGCGGCTTGCGGGCGGCGACGACCCGGTCGCGCCCATCCAGGTCGGGCAGGATCCGGGGCTCGGCCAGCCCGGCTGCGCGCATCAGCGCCGCCACGGCCGCGCCCTGCGTGGGGCCGATCTCGACCATCAGCCGGCCGCCGGGCGACAGATGCGCGGGCGCCCCGGCGGCGATGGCGCGATAGGCGGAAAGCCCGTCCGCCCCGTCGGTCAGGGCCTGCCGCGGCTCCCATTCCCGAACCTCGGGCGCAAGCTGCGCCATCTCGTCCAGCGCGATATAGGGCGGGTTCGAGACGATCAGGTCGAACTGCCCCGCGACCGAGGCGAACCAGTCGGATTCAAGGAAATCCGCACAAACCCCCACGGTCCGGGCATTTTCCCGCGCCACCTCCAGCGCGGCGGCCGAGATGTCGGTGCCAAGCCCGCGCGCACCCGGCCGCTCGGCCAGAAGCGAGATCAGGATCGCCCCCGTGCCGGTGCCCAGGTCCAGCACCGAGGCAAAGGGTCCGGCCAGCGCCGCCTCGACCAGGGTCTCGGTTTCCGGGCGGGGATCGAGCGTGTCGCGGGTCACGCGGAACTCGTGCTTCCAGAAGGCGCGGCGTCCCAGGATCTGGCTGACCGGCTGGCGCGCGGCGCGGGCGGCCAGGGTTGCGTCGAAACGTCGCAGAGCCTCGGGCGGCAGCGGCGCAGCCAGCGCGGCAGCCAGGTGGTGGCGCGGCAGGTCCAGGGCATGGGCCAGGAGCAGCCGGGCATCCTCGGCCGCGCCGGGCACGCCGGCCTGGGCGAGTCGTGCGGCGCCTTGCCGCAGGGCCTCGGCCCCGGTCATGGAATCACGCGCCCTGCGCGGCCAGGCGCGCGGCCTGGTCGTGCGCGGTCAGCGCCGCCACGATCTCGCCGATCTCGCCCTGCATGATGCGGTCAAGCGCATAGAGCGTCAGGCCGATGCGGTGATCGGTCATCCGGCCCTGCGGGAAGTTGTAGGTGCGGATGCGTTCCGAGCGGTCGCCCGAGCCGACCTGGCTCTTGCGGTCGGCGGCGCGCTCGGCATCGGCGCGCGACCGCTCCATGTCGTAAAGCCGCGCGCGCAGCACGGCCATGGCATTGGCGCGGTTCTGGTGCTGGGACTTTTCCGAACTGGTCACGACGATGCCGGTCGGCAGGTGGGTGATGCGCACCGCCGAATCGGTGGTGTTGACGTGCTGGCCGCCGGCGCCGCTGGCGCGCATGGTGTCGATGCGGATGTCGCTGGCGGGGATGTCGATATCCACCGCCTCGGCCTCGGGCAGCACGGCGACGGTGGCGGCGCTGGTATGGATGCGGCCACCCGATTCCGTCTCGGGGACGCGCTGGACGCGGTGGACGCCCGATTCGTATTTCAGCTTGGCGAAGACCCCCTCGCCCTCGATCCGCGCCACCGCCTCGCGCACGCCGCCCAGGTCGGATTCGGCCAACTCGAGCATCTGGAACTGCCAACCCTGCGATTCGGCAAAGCGGCGATACATGGCCAGCAGGTCGCCGGCGAACAGCGCCGCCTCTTCGCCGCCGGTGCCGGGGCGAATCTCCAGGATGGCCGGGCGGGCATCGGCGGCGTCGCGCGGCAACAGCGCGATGCGCAGCGCATGTTCCAGCTCGGGAAGCGCGGCGCGCAGGCGCGACAATTCGTCCTGCGCCAGCTCGCGCATCTCGGGATCGGCCAGCAGGGCCTCGGCCTCGCGGATGCCGTCCTGCGCGGCGCGCCATTCGCCGATCTGCGCGACCACGGGCTTCAGTTCCGCATATTCGCGGCTGATCGCGGCGATTTCCTCGGCCGCCGGCCCGGCGTGCAGCCGCGCTTCGAGATATTCGAAACGCGCGACGATCTGGGCAAGGCGGTCTTCCGGCAGCATTTGATGCAATTAGCTGTTGAGCCGCGGGCCGACAAGGCGGAACCTTGCAGGCATCTGACCCAGATCAAAGCAAGGCCGGCCGTCTTGGTGCAGATTGCTGCAAGACGCGCCCACCAAGCCAAAGGAGGCCCCACGTGAAACTCGTCCCCTTTCTGACAGCGACGAGTCTTGCCCTGTCCGCTCTGCCGGTCATGGCGCAGACTGAAGCCATCGACAACGGCGCCCTGCGCGAGGAAGCCAAGGGGGTGTTCGAGGCGATTCCCGAAAAGATGACCGCCATCAAGCAGACCGAGGACAATCCCGAAGGCATCCCTCTGACCGCCGAGAAGATCGAACTGGGCAAGGTGCTGTTCTTCGACCCGCGCATGTCCAGCTCCGGGCTGATCTCGTGCCAGACCTGCCACAACGTCGGCCTTGGCGGTGTGGACGGCCTGCCGACCTCGATCGGGCACGGCTGGCAGAAAGGGCCGCGCAACGCCCCCACCATGCTGAACGCGATCTTCAACGCCGCGCAATTCTGGGACGGCCGCGCCGGCGACCTTGCCGAACAGGCCAAGGGTCCGGTCCAGGCCGGGGTCGAGATGAGCAACACCCCCGACCAGGTGGTCAAGACCATCAACTCGATGCCGGAATATGTCGAATCCTTCAAGGCCGCCTTCCCCGACGAAGCGGACCCGGTGACCTTCGACAATTTCGCCATCGCGATCGAGCAGTTCGAGGCCACGCTGGTCACGCCCAACAGCGCCTTCGACCGCTTCCTTGCCGGCGACGATGCAGCGATGACCGACCAGGAAAAACGCGGGCTGCAAGCCTTCATCGAAACCGGCTGCACCGCCTGCCACTATGGCGTGAACTTCGGCGGGCAGGACTATCATCCCTTCGGCCTGATCGCCAAGCCCGGCGCCGAGGTGCTGCCCGCCGGCGACAGGGGCCGCTACGAGATCAGCCAGACCGTTGACGACGAATATGTCTTCCGCGCCGCGCCGTTGCGCAACGTCGCGCTGACCGCGCCCTATTTCCACTCGGGCGTGGTCTGGGATCTGGCGGAAGCGGTGCAGATCATGTCCTCGGCGCAACTTGGCACCGAGCTGACCGATGAGCAGGCCGACGACATCACCGCCTTCCTGGGCACGCTGACCGGCGATCAGCCGGTGATCGACCACCCGATCCTGCCGGTGCGCACCGACTCCACGCCGCTGCCCACGCCGATGTAAGGCGCGGCAGGCGAGACACGAAAAGGGGCCCTCGCGGGGCCCCTTTTGCTTGCGGTCCGGCCGGCGGATCACTCGGCCTTGACGGCCTCGACGGTGATCTTGATCTCGACCTCGTCCTCGACCGCCGGGGCGAACTTGCCCAGGTTGAACTCGGAACGCTTGATCTCGGCCTCGGCATCGAAGCCGGCGGCCTCCTTGCCGGTCATGGGATGGGCGGCAATCTGGTTCAGGTCGACATCCAGCACCACCTGCTTGGTCACGCCGTTCAGCGTCAGATCGCCGGTGACCTTCGCCTCCTTGTCGTCCTCGGGCTCGACCTTGGTCGACTTGAAGGTCGCGACGGCGCCGCTGGCATCGGTGTTGAAGAAATCCGGCCCGAACAGGTGCTTGTCCAGCTCCTCGGAGACGGTGCGCAGCCCGGACAGCGGGATGGTCGCCTCGACGCTGGAATTGGCCGGGTTCTCGGCATCCAGCGTCAACTTGCCGGTGACGCCGTTGATGATGCCGGTGCTGCTCGAAAAGCCCATGTGGTTGTATTCAAAGACGACCTGGCTGTGCGAGGGGTCGAAGTCATAGACCACGGGCTCGGCCATCGCGGCACTGGCGCCAAGCAGGCCGATCGCGGCGACAGGGGCGAGGATGGATTTCATGCTGAACTCCCGATTGAAAAAGATCATGATGGTTCTGCCAGAAAATGCCCGCGCATCAACAAGGGTTTCCTGACATTTTCGTGTTTCGCCGCAGCGCGGAAACAGTATCGCCGCAGGGGCGACTTTCCGGGGTTTCCGGGCATTTATCCTTGCATTCCCCGGCCTGCCCGCTATAAGGCCGCATCCTTCCGCAAATGCGAAACCGGCGCAGCCTCTCGTGGCGGGGCGCGGAAGGGCTGTCCCGCCGTTGAAGTGCGCCCCGATGAAAGGTGCAGACATGCCGCTTTACGAGCATGTGCTGATCGCCCGCCAGGACCTGTCGAACGCGCAGGCCGAGGGGCTGATCGAACATTTCTCGACCGTGATCGCCGACAATGGCGGCAAGGTCGTGGACAACGAATACTGGGGCGTGCGCACGCTTGCCTACAAGATCAACAAGAACCGCAAGGGCCATTACGCCTTCCTGCGCTCGAACGCCCCCTCGGCCGCCGTGCAGGAGATGGAGCGCCTGGCCCGCCTGCATGACGACGTCATGCGCGTGCTGACCGTCCGCGTGGACGAGCACAAGGACGGCCCCTCGGTCCAGATGCAGAAGCGCGACGAGCGCGAGCGCGGGGATCGTGGCGACCGCGGGGATCGCGGCGAGCGTCGCGAGCGTCGCGACCGCGACGACCGGAACTAAGGGAAAGGAACCAGGATCATGGCCAACAAACCCTTCTTCCGCCGCCGGAAAGTCTGCCCCTTCTCGGGCGACAACGCCCCCGCCATCGACTACAAGGACACGCGCCTGCTTCAGCGTTACATCTCGGAACGCGGCAAGATCGTGCCCTCGCGCATCACCGCCGTCTCGGCCAAGAAGCAGCGCGAACTGGCGCGCGCCATCAAGCGCGCCCGCTTCCTCGCCCTGCTGCCCTATGCCGTGAAGTAAGGAGAGACGATCATGCAAGTCATCCTGCTGGAACGCGTGGCCAAGCTGGGCCAGATGGGCGAAGTCGTGAAGGTCAAGGACGGTTTCGCGCGCAACTACCTCTTGCCGCAGGGCAAGGCGCTGCGCGCCTCGGACGCCAATATCCAGGCGTTTGAAGCCCGCAAGGCCGAACTCGCCTCGCGCAACGACGAAACCCGCGCCGAAGCCGAAAAGACCGCCCAGAAGCTCGACGGCCAGACCTTCGTCATCATCCGCTCCGCCTCGGACGCGGGTGCGCTCTATGGCTCGGTCACGCCGCGCGACGCCGCCGATGTCGCTAATGCCGAAGGTTTCGCGATCGAGCGCCGCCAGGTCGTCCTGACCGCCCCGATCAAGGATCTGGGCCTGCACGAGGTCCGCGTGCATCTGCACCCGGAAGTCGATGTCATCATCAAGCTGAACGTCGCCCGCTCGCCCGAAGAGGCCGAGCTGCAAGCCTCGGGCAAGTCGATCCAGGAACTGGCCGCCGAAGAGGAAGCCGCCGCCGAATTCGAGATCGCCGAGCTTTTCGACGACATCGGCTCGGCCGGCCGCGACGAGGACGAAGCCGCGAACTGATCGCGCCTTTGCCGGAACAGGGAAAACGCGCCGCAACCGGCGCGTTTTTTCATGCCCGCATGGCAGCACCCCTTGCTTGCGCCGCGGGTTCGGCGGAACATTCGCCGGGCTGCGGGGTTGAAACGCAAAGCGCCCTTCGCCAGAGGATTTGCCGGCATGCATCACCAGGACGACCAGCCGCCCATCACCCGTACCCCGGCCGACGAGACCAGCCAGACCCGCTTCGGTCCCCGCCCGGTCCCCGAGGGGCATCGCCGGCCACCGGGCCCGGTGGAATCGCGCCGCATCCCGCCGCATGGCGATGTCTCGCCCGACGGCAGCCATCCATGGCCGCGCCCCTCGCGCGGGGCAAAATGGCTGGTCTGGGGCGGCACCGGGCTGGTGGCCGCGACCTTGACCGCCGGCACGGTGATCGCGGCGCGGCACCTGATCGACCTGGTCTCGGACGACGACGGCCCCGCCCGCCCGCGCGGCGCAGGCACCCCGCGCCAGGCCCCGAAAGCCCCGCACGAGCCCAGGCCCAAGGCGCAACCCGCCCGGCCTGTCCCGCAGGGCCGGCGCCGCCCGCCGCGGCAAAGCCTGCTGCAAGAGGTCGAGGCCAATACCGCCAACCTGACCAGCGGCGTCGAGAACGTGATGCAGGCGCTGACCGCCGCCGTGACCGGCTTCCGCTCGGTCGCGGGCCAGGCCAGCGCCATCGTGCAGGAATTCGGCGATGCCGCGGCGATCATCCGCGACATCATCGACCGCAAACCCGCGCCGCAACCCCGCAAGCCGCGCCGCGAGGCGCATATGCCGGACCTGCGCGACGACCCGCTGCTGCACGACCCGATGGAGGGCCCGGACCCCGGCGGCCCGGCCGATCACGACCCGCGCCTTCACCGGCTCTGACGCGGAACGGCCCTTGACCAGCCGGTGCCGCCAGCAGCGCGCTGCGGCTCGGCTGTCCGGCTTCTTCGTTGCATAAATACCCATCTGCGCCACCGCGCCCCGCGCCCCGCCCTGGCCAGCGGGGCGCGGCAATGAAAAAGGCCGCCCCCGCGGGACGGCCCTTCTTTTCGCGGCAAGGCAGCGGATCAGAGCTGATCCAGCGCCTCGATGGCCTTTTCCAGCTCTTCCTTGGTCACGGATTTCTCCGAAACCTTGGCGCCCTCGACGATATGGTCGACGACCTTGTCCTCGAAGAGCGGCGCGCGCAGCTGCTGCTGCGCCTGCGGGTTCTGCTGGATGAACTCGAAGAAGGCGCGCTCCTGGCCGGGATACTGACGCGCCTGGCGCAGCACGGCCTGGGTCATCTCCTGGTCCGAGACGGTGATCTCGGCCTTCTGGCCGATCTCGGCCAAGAGCAGGCCCAGGCGGACGCGGCGCTCGGCAAGCGTCTTGTGCTCGTCCGTCGGCTCGATCTCGCCATGGTTATGGCCATGCTCCTCGGGGTGTTCCTCGTGCCAGAGCTGGTGCGCGATCTGATGCGCCTCGGCCTCGACCAGCGAATCGGGCAGGTCGAACTTGACCAGCTCGTCCAGCTTGTCCAGCAGCGCACGCTTGAGAACCTGGCGCGAGGCGCCCTTGTATTCCGCCTCCAGCCGCTCGCGGATCTGGCCCTTCAGCGCGTCCAGGCTTTCGGCGCCGAATTTCTTGGCCAGTTCGTCGTCGATCTCGGCCGCTTTCGGGGCCTTCACCGCCTTGACGGTGGTCTCGAAGATGGCGTCCTTGCCGGCCAGGGCCGGATGGCCGTAATCCTCGGGGAATTTCACCTCGACCTTGATCTCGTCGCCGGCCTTGGCGCCGACCAGCTGTTCTTCGAAGCCGGGGATGAAGCTGCCCGAGCCCAGCACCAGCGGATAATCCTCGGCCGAGCCGCCCTCGAAGGCTTCGCCGTCGACCATGCCCTTGAAGTCGATCACGACCTGGTCGCCGTCCTTGGCCTTGGTGCCCTTCTTGCGGTCCTCGAAGCTCTGGGCGTTCTTGGCCAGGTTCTCCAGCGCCTCGGTCACCTGCTCCTCGCTGGCCTCCACCACCAGCCGCTCCAGCTCGACGCCGGACAGGTCGGTTTCCGGGATGGCGGGCAGCGCCTCATAGGCGACGGTGACGACGACATCGTCGCCCTCTTTCCAGGTCTCGCCGTTGACCATTTCGATCTTGGGCTGAAGGGCGGGACGGTCGCCCGATTTCTCCAGGTGGTCGCGCAGCGCCTTGTCGATGGCCTCCTGCATGGCATCGCCCATGATGCGCTGGCCGAACTGCTTCTTCAGCAGCGCCATCGGCACCTTGCCCTTGCGGAAGCCCTTCATCTCGACCTCGGGCTGGGCCTCTTTCAGCTTCGCATCCACCTGCGCCGCCAGATCGGCCGCAGGCAGGGTGAATTCATAGCCCCGCTTCAGCCCTTCGTTCTGGGTTTCCTTGACCTGCATTTGTCTTCCTTCATCCACGAACCATCGTGCGGGTCCGAGGCATTACAGCCTCGCCGGCGCCGGAACCTGCCGTCCCGCGCCTCCGCCTGTTTCAGCGCGCTAGCTATGGGATTTCGGCCCGCATAGCAAGGAGGAAGGCGGGAATCGCCGCCCTCCCGCCGGGTTTCGCGCGCCGTCGCAAGCCGCGCGCCGCCAGGTATCCTGCCAGAAACCGCCCAGCCCCCCCGCCCCCGACGCGAGAGCGAAAAGCGCCGCCACACCTCTTGGTTGAATTGTGCATTATCGCCTCATCCACCCTAGCCCATGCGCCCGGATCGGTTGACGCAAGGGCAACCGGGATGAGCGATCTTCCGCCAGGAGGCCCGTCTTGCAGCCGCAAGTTGCAGCCGCCGGAATATCAACGGACTGCCATTATTAGGTCAGCAAACGCAACCTAACTTATGGATATATTCCCTTCCCCGCCCCGGCGGTGCATACAGGCATCGTTGCGTAAGCGGTTGTTTGTTAACCTCGGTAAACGGTTCTTTGGTCATGTGTTCAAAACTGACCGGGCGGGTGCGCATCCTTGTTCCCGCCCGGTTGTGCGCCGGCAAGGGATTGCGGGATTCCCTCTGTCCTGGTTGCGTCATTATTGGGCATGGTTCGGCCCGACTCGCCCCTGGCGATTCCCGCATCTGGATATATCAGACAAAAAGGTCGAAACCGGCCCCCTCTCGCAGCAGGGTCCGGTCGGCCTTGAATCGACATTGAAACGGCAAAGGCCGCCCCTGCAGGCGGCCTTTTCGCATGGGGTCCGCCGCGGGCTCAGCCGCGCGCGCGCACGACCTGCAACAGCGGCATGACCTCGGACATGTCCGGCCCATGCGCCTGGCCGGTCAGGGCCTTGCGCAGCGGCATGAACAGGCCCTTGCCCTTGCGGCCGGTCGCCTGCTTGACCGCATTGGTGAACTCGCCCCAGGTCGCGTCGGTATAGGGCGGCGGCGGCAGCAGCTTCATCGCCTCGGCGATGAAATCGGCGTCCTCGGGATCGATCTGCGGCTCGGCCCCCTGCGAGAAGATCTGCCACCAGCCGGCCAGGTCGTCCAGCCGGGTGATGTTCTGCGAGGCGACGCGCCAGAACCGCTCGGCCAGCTCGTCGGGCACGCCAAGCGCGGCGATGCGGTCCCTGACCTCGGCAAGGGGGCGCGACTGGTTCGCCTCGCGCGTCAGCGGCCACAGATCCTCGGCGTCGAACTTGGTGGGCGAGGCGCCGAATTGCGACAAGTCGAACCCTTCGGCCAGTTCGTCCAGCGACATCCGCAGCTCGACCGGCTGCGACGACCCCAGCCGCGCCATCAGCGACAACAGCGCCTCGGGCGCCACGCCGCTTTCGCGCAGGTCGCGGATCGACAGCGTGCCCAGGCGCTTGGACAGTTCCTCGCCCTGCGCGCCGGTCAGCAGGCTGTGGTGGGCAAAGGCCGGCGGCTCGGACCCCAGCGCACGGATGATCTGGATCTGCGTCGCGGTATTGGTCACGTGGTCGGCACCGCGCACGATATGGGTCACGCCCATGTCGGCGTCGTCGACCGAGCTGGCGAAGGTGTAAAGCACCTGCCCATCGGCGCGGATCAGCACCGGGTCCGAAACGCTGGCCGCGTCGATCGAGATCTCGCCCAGGATGCCGTCGGCCCATTCGATCCGCTCCTGGTCCAGCAGGAAGCGCCAATAGCCGGCGCGGCCCTCAGCACGCAGGCGGTCCTTGTCCTCGGGCGAAAGCTTCAGCCCGGCGCGGTCATAGACCGGGGGCTTGCCCATGTTGAGCTGCTTCTTGCGCTTCAGGTCCAGCTCGGTCGGGGTCTCGAACACCTCGTAGAGCCGGCCGGCGGCGCGCAGCCCCTCGGCCGCCTGGGCATAGCGGTCCAGGCGGTCCGACTGCCGCTCGATCCGGTCCCAGGTCAGGCCCAGCCATTCCAGGTCGCGCTGGATGCCGTCGGCATATTCCTGCTTGCTGCGCTCGCGGTCGGTATCGTCCAGGCGCAGGATGAAGGTGCCGCCCGCCTTGCGCGCGATCAGATAGTTCATCAGCGCCGTGCGCAGGTTGCCGACATGGATGTGGCCGGTGGGCGAAGGGGCGAAACGGGTGGTGGTCATGGGAGGTCTCCTGTCGGCTTCGCTCTTTCACAAACGGCGGTTTTTGTCCATATCGGGACCAAAGACAGAGGTAAGCCGATGCTGGACTGGAAGAATGCCGAGGCCCCCGACGCGGCCATGATCGAGGAACTGGCGCGCGAGGCCATCGCCGGCCTGCCGCCGGCATTCGCCGGTCCCGCCGCCCAGGTGGTGCTGCGCATCGAGGATTTCGCCAGCGAGGAATTCCTGGACGAGCTGGAGATCGACGACCCGCTGGAGCTGACCGGGCTTTACGACGGCGTGCCGATGACCGAGAAATCGCCCAGCGACCCGCAGCATTTTCCCGACACGGTCTGGCTGTTCCGCCGCGCCATCCTGGACGAATGGGCCAGTCGCGGGGACGTGACGCTGGGCCAGCTGGTCGCCCATGTCGTGGTGCATGAATTCGCCCATCACTTCGGCTGGTCCGACGACGACATCGCCGCGATCGACCGCTGGTGGGAATGATGGAGCAGGCGCCGATCCTGACCATCACGCTGAACCCGGCGCTGGACGTGACCACGGGCGTGCGGCAGGTGGTGCCCGACATCAAGCTGCGCTGCGAAGCGCCGCGCTTTGATCCGGGCGGCGGCGGCATCAACGTCAGCCGCGCGATCCGCGCCATGGGCGGCGACAGCACGGCGCTGGTCGCGCTTGGCGGCGCCACCGGGCAGCGCATCGCCGAACTGCTGGCGGAAACCGGCGTCCCGCTGATGACCCTGCCCGCACCGGGCGAGACGCGGCAGTCCCTGACCGTGGACGACCGCACCATCCGCCAGCAATACCGCTTTGTCATGCCCGGCCCGGAATGGTCCGCGGCCGATGTCGAGGCCGCGCTGGAGGCCGCCGCCGACGCCGCCAAGCCCGGCGCGCTGGTGGTGCTGTCCGGCTCGAACCCGCCGGGCGTGCCGGCGGGCTTTGCCGCGCTTCTGGCCGAGCGGCTGCGCGGGACCGGCGCGCGGCTGGTCGTGGACACCTCGGGGCCGGCGCTGGCCGAGGTCGCCGCCGCCACCGACCGCCGGGTCGAGATCCTGCGCATGGACGACGAAGAGGCCGCGGGCCTGGCCGGCCATCCCCTGCCCTATCGCGCCGACACCGCGGGTTTCGCGGCCAGCCTCGTCGCCTCGGGGGCGGCGCATGGGGTGATCGTGGCGCGCGGCCGCGACGGCAATATCATCGCCACCGACCAGGGCATCTGGCATGCCGAGGCCGCGCGGGTGCAGGTGGTCAGCAAGGTCGGCGCCGGCGACAGCTTCCTTGCCGGCTTCACCCTGGGCCATGCCCGCGGCTGGCCGGTCGGCGAGGCGCTGGGGCTGGCGGCCGCCGCCGCCTCGGCCGCGGTGCAGACGCCGGCGACCGAGCTGTGCCGGGGCGAGGATGTCGAGCGGCTGTTCGCCGCCCGCGTGGTGACGCAGATGCGGGGGCCGCGCTAGCCGCGGCCGTCCATGCGCACGAAGTCCAGCACGCTGCCCTGCGCCGGGGCCAGTTCCGACCAGTCGTCGATCTGGAAATCGACGACCAGCGTCGCCGCCGTCGGATAGCGGCGGAAATCCGGGTCCAGCGGCGCGCGCGCCGGCAGCATACCGGCAAATTCTGCGATGCCGGGATTGTGGCCGATCATCATCACCGTCGGCGCCGAGGCGCTGCGGAGGATCTCCAGCATCTTCTCGGGCGCGGCGTGGTAAAGGCCGGGCTCGTAGCGGATATGCGGCCGCACCTCCAGCGGGGCCATGGCGATGCCGGCCCAGGTCTCGCGCGTGCGCTCGGCGGTCGAGCACAGCACTTCCTCGGGCTCGTAGCCGCGGCTGGCCAGCCAGTCGCCCAGCTCGCGGGCCGAGCGGCGGCCGCGCGCATTCAGCGGCCGATCATGGTCGGGCTGCGCCGGATCGTCCCAGGACGATTTCGCATGGCGGGTCAGGATCAGACGGCAGTGCCCGAGTGGAGTCATCGAATTGCCTTTTCGGCCATGCGGTTAAGATTACGCGACGTCGCCGAGCCTGCCATAGCTTCCGCGGGGCGGGCAAGCCTTCTCTTTGGGGCGCAACGTCGCGCCGCTCACAGGCCGCTGTCGCCCTGGCGCAAGCCGCGCGGCTTGACCCGCGGCTCGGTCGAGCGGATCAGCGAGCCGGCGCCATGTTCGGTGAACAGTTCCAGCAGGCAGGCATTGGGCACCCGCCCGTCCAGAATCACCACGGCGCGCACCCCTTCCTCCAGCGCCTTCAGCGCCGTTTCGGTCTTGGGGATCATGCCGCCGGCGATGGTGCCCTCGGCGATCATCGCCCGCACCTGGTCGGGATGCATGGCCGTCACCACCTCGCCCGAGGCGTCCTTGACCCCCGAGACATCGGTCAGCAGCAGCAGCCGGTCGGCCTTGAGCGCGCCGGCGATCGCGCCCGCGGCGGTGTCGCCGTTGACGTTGAAGGTCTCGTTATCCTCCATCCCCGTCGCCACCGGGGCGATGACCGGGATCAGCCCGGCGTTGTAGAGGTCGCGGATGATCTGCACGTTCATCTCGACCGGGCGGCCGACGAAGCCCAGCTCCGGGTCGTCCGGCTCGCAGACCATCAGGTCGTCGTCCTTGCCGGAAATCCCCACCGCGCGGCCGCCGGCATCGTTGATCGCCTGCACGATGCGCTTGTTGACCAGGCCCGACAGCACCATCTCGACCACCTCGACGGTTTCGCGGGTGGTGACGCGCTTGCCGCGCACGAAGCGGCTTTCGATGCCCAGCCGGCCCAGCAGGTCGTTGATCATCGGCCCGCCGCCGTGGCAGACGACCGGATGGATGCCCACCTGCCGCATCAGCACGATGTCGCGGGCGAACTCGGCCATCGCCTCGTCGTCGCCCATGGCATTGCCGCCGAACTTCACCACCACCACCGCGCCCGAATACCGCTGCATATAGGGCAGCGCTTCCGAAAGAGTGCGGGCGGTGGCGATCCAGTCACGGTTCATGTTCTGCTTTCTCATCAGGGGCCCCTGTTCGTCGCACCCGACCCTAGGACGCGGGCGCCGATCAGTCCAGAGCGGCTATGATGGCGCGCAAGGTGGCGATGCCCTGCCCCTTGTCCGAGCTTGTGATCACAAGTTCGGGATAGGCGGCGGGGTGCTTTTGCAGCGCCTCCTGCACCTGCGCGACCGTCGCCTCCATGGCCTGCGCACCGATCTTGTCGGCCTTGGTCAGCACCACCTGGAAAGGCACGGCCGAGCGGTCGAGCAGCTTCATGATCTCGTGGTCCACGTCCTTCACGCCGTGGCGCGAATCGATCAGCGCGAAGGCGCGGCGCAGGGTCGGCCGGCCGGCCAGGTAGTTCTTCAGCAGCGCCTGCCATTTCGCCACCACCGCGACCGGGGCCTTGGCAAAGCCATAGCCCGGCAGGTCCACCAGATAGGCCTGCTCGCCCAGGGTGAAATAGTTGATCTCTTGCGTGCGGCCCGGCGTGTTCGAGGCGCGGGCCAAGCCGTTGCGGCCGGTCAGCGCGTTGATCAGGCTGGACTTTCCGACATTCGAGCGGCCGGCAAAGCAGACTTCGGGCCGGTCGGCGGGCGGCAGCCCGTCCATGGCGACGACGCCCTTCAGGAAATCGACCGGGCCGGCGAACAGCTTGCGCGCTGCCTCGGCGGTTTCTGCATCGGGCTCGGGGGCGATGGGAAAGGCAACCTTCATGCGCGCACCTCGTCACCCAGGGCAATGTCGCCGCCGGTCACCACCTCGGCATAGATGCCGAAGTCGCGATGGCCGAACTGGGCCTCCAGCGCCTCGGGCATGTCGATGTCGATGCGGCCGGTCGTCGGGTCGGCACTGGTCGCCGGGCAGCGGCCGATGGTCTCGGTCACGCGCAGCTCGACCCCGCCCAGGGTCAGCACATGGCCGATCAGCTCGCGCTCGGCATAGGGCGCCCAGCCCTCGAGCCACAGGTTCCCGCGCCAGCGCTCGATGCCAAGGGGCTGGCCCAGCCGCCCTTCCAGATCGGCAAGGCTCGACAGCGACAGGATCGAGATCCAGGGCTGGCTCACGTCGGTCCAGCCGGTCGGGCCGCGCACCAGCCGCGTCGGCGCCGGCTTGTCCTGGGGCCAGAGCGGGCGCACCCATTCGACCAGCCGCGGCCCCTCGGCCTCGGGGTCGAAGTCCAGGTCGGGCAGGTCGGGATGGGTCAGGCGGATGCGGCCGCCTTCCGCCCCCTCGCCCCAGCCGCCGCAAACGGCCTGCAGCCCGGCCGAGGCCGCGCCGCGCAGGAAGCAGGATTTCGGCAGCCAACGCTGCGGCACCGCGCCGGCGTGACGCTCGCCCCCTTCGGTCAGCAGCGCCCAGAGCCGGTCGCCCGGCAGGCGCCGCGCCGCATCCAGCCGGGTGCGGGGCAGATCCTCGCCGCCGATCGCCTTGATCGGGTGCCGGCGTATCCGGGCGACGCGGGCGGTCATTTGCCGCCCTTGTCCCCGCCCTTGTCCCCAGCCTTGGCCCGCGACGGCAGGCTGGAGCGGATATTGCCGAAGAAGTCGGGCCGGTGGCCGTGCATCGACATGATGGTGTACTGCTGGATGATGGTGATGGTGTTGTTGGTGATCCAGTACAGCACCAGCCCCGAGGCAAAGCCGCCCAGCATGAACATGAACACCCAGGGCATCCAGGCGAAGATCATCTTCTGCGCCGGATCGGTCGGGGCCGGGTTCAGCTTCTGCTGCATCCACATCGAGATGCCCAGCAGGATCGCCAGCACCGGCAGGGTGAAGCTGTGCAGGAAGCTGCCCTGGCCCGGCGCCGCCCAGGGCAACAGGCCGAACAGGTTCCACAGGCTGGACGGGTCGGGCGCGGCAAGGTCGCGGATCCAGCCGATCCAGGGCGCGTGGCGCAGCTCGATGGTGACGAAGATCACCTTGTAGAGCGCAAAGAAGATCGGGATCTGCAGCAGCACCGGCAGGCAGCCCGCGGCGGGGTTCACCTTTTCGCGCTTGTAAAGCTCCATCACCTCTTTCTGGAACTTCATGCGGTCGTCGCCGGTGCGCTGCTTGACGGCCTCCATCTCGGGCTGGAGTTCCTTCATCTTGGCCATCGAGATGTAGGACTTGCGCGCCAGCGGGAAGACCAACAGCTTCAGCACGAAGGTCAGCGCGATGATCGCCCAGCCCATGTTGCCGATCATGCCGTGCAGCCAGTGCAGCAGGCGGAAGATCGGCTTGGTCAGGAAATAGAACCAGCCCCAGTCGATCGAATCGACGAAACGGTCGATGCCGGGGGCTTCCTGGTAGCCGTTGATGACCTCCCAGACCTTGGCGCCGGCGAACAGATAGCTCGCGCTGGTGGCGGTCGCGCCGGGGGCGACGGTCTGCACCGGCATCCGCGCCTCGGCCTGGTAGATGTCGGCGCCGGGGGCGTATTTCACCACCGCGGTAAAGGACTGGCCGGGCGCAGGCGCCAGCGTGGTCATCCAGTACTTGTCGGTAAAGCCGATCCAGCCGTTTTCCTGCACCTCGATCAGCTGCGCCGGCCCCTCGCCCGGCAGCGGGTCGAGCTTGGCCATGTCCTTGTATTTTTCTTCCAGCAGCTTGCCGTCGGTCATGCCGACCGCGCCCTCGTGCAGGACGAAGAAGTTCTGGGTGTCGGGCTTGCCGTGGCGCGCGAGGATGCCATAGGGCGCCGCCGAGAAGGGGGCGGCCGCAGTATTTTCCAGCGTCTGGGTCACGGTGAACAGGAACTTGTCGTCCAGTTCATAGGTGCGGCGGAAGATCTGGCCGGCGCCATTGTCCCAGCGCAGCGTGACCGGCTGGCCGGGGGCCAGGGTCGAGCCGGATTCGACCTCCCACACCGTGGCCGGGCCGGGGACCAGGGCGGGATCGGTGCCGGCGGCCGGCATCCAGCCATAGACCGCGTAATAGGGTTTCTGCACCGCGACCTCGGCATTGCCGCCCGGCGCGACCGGGCTGCCTTCGGCCCGCACGGTGGTCTGCGCGGTTGGCGACAGTAGGCGGACAAAGGGCGAGCGGGGATCCAGCGTCTCGTGATAGCCGGTCAGTTCCAGGTCGTCGACGCGGCCGCCCGCCAGCGAGATCGTGCCCGCGAGCGAAGGGGATTCGATCCTGACCCGCCCGGCATTGGCGGAAGGGTCGCTGCTCGTTGCCGCGGCTTCCAGTTCCGGCGCCGCGCCCTGCGGCACCGCGCCGGGCGTCGCGGGGGCTCCGGTCTCGGGCTGGGCTGCGCCTTGGGTGCTGGCCGGCACCGTATCCTGCGCGGGCGGCACCGGCTCGGGGGCGAAGAAGATCGACCAGACGAGCATGACGAGGGCGGAAAGCACCATCGCCAGGATGAGGTTGCGGTTGTTGTCTTGCATGCCGGACCAGCCCTTCGTCGTCACCCAGTCTGAGGGTTCGGGCCGCTTCAACAGAAGCGACTGGCAAAGGTCAAGGGAATTTGCCCGAAAACCGGGTCGGTTTCCATCCCGACGCGACGCCCCGCCTGTCCCGACCCCCTATTCGACTCGGCCCGTCCGGTCTGTCCGTCCGGCCCCTGACTTGCCGGGCCGCCGCCAAGGCGCGTCCTGGCGCCCAGGCGCATGGCGTGCGTAAGGGCGAAGCTTGCCGGCGTGAAGCCGCCCTTCGGCTCCCGGCCAGCGAAGCGCATGCCCCGCGCGGGCGAAGCTTGCCAGTCCCGCATGAGGCGGGGCGGTCAGATGGCGTTCGGCGCATGCCGCCCGCGGGGCCAAGCCTGCCCCCGGCGGCGCGACCGCCCCCGGCCTTCATGCCTTGCGGCGCAGCTCGAAGGGCGCGGGCAGCGCATGGTCGCGGTCCAGCAGGAAATCGTCCACCGCCGATGCGTCCAGCGGCAGCGCCACCGCCGGTCCCTGCACCGCGTTGAAGCCGATCTGGGCCAGGAAGGCGTTCTCTTCCTGCGTGGCCACCCCGTCGGCGACGGTCGCCAGGCCCAGGTGTTCCGCCAGGGCCAGGATGGCCAGGATCATGCGTTGCTGGTCGGCACGCAGGTCGCAGCCGGCGATGAACTCGCGCCCGATCCGCACCCGGCCGATGCCGAAGCGGCGCAGGTCGTCCAGGCCGGCGCTGCCGGTGCCGAACCCGCCCAGGGCCAGCGAACAGCCCGCGGCGGTCAGGCGCTGCAGGCTGGCGGTCACCGGCATGCGGCCGCCGCCGCGGCCGATCGGCTCGCTCACCTCGATTTCCAGCCGCTGCGGGGCCAGGTCGTTGCGGTCCAGTTCCCACAGGATCGTGTCGGCGATGGCGGCATCGCCCAGCATGCGGTCGGACAGCGGCAGGGACAGCAGCGGCACCGGCCTGCCCAGGCGATCCCAGCCGCGCAGGCCGGCGAAAGCCTGGCGCAGCAGCTCGGCCACGACCTGCCCCAGCACCGCGTCGTCGAGCCGAGGCGCCACCTCGGCCAGATCGCAGCCCTCGCCATCGTCCATCCGCATCCGCGGCAAGGCCCGCAGCGCCCGGACCTGCCCGGTGTCGCAGCAAAGCTGGGGCTGGAACAGCACCCCCACCCGGTCGAGCGCCGAGACCGCCAGCCCGCCCGGCTCGACCTGCGCCCCCGTCTCGACGAAGCGGATCTGGCCCGCGGCCGAAAACGGGCTCAGCCCCTGCAAGGCCATGCGGCCATGGGCGTAAAGCGCCGCGGCCTCCTGCCGGCCGGCCTCGTCGCTGACGATGGCGGCGTTCATCACCGGACAGATGCGCAGGTCCGGCAGCACGATCCCCTCCGCGCAGATGGCCTGCAGCCGCGCCAGCAGGCCCGGCACCGCCTGCTGGCGGCCGATGGCGAATAGCCCCAGGATCTCGCCACAGCCCTGGCTGCGGCCCTGCGGCAAAAGCCGCAGCTCCGCCACCAGCCGCAGCAAGAGCCTGTCCAGCATCTGCTCCAGCAGGGCGGGGCCGATGCTGGCGCGCAGCATCTCGACATTCTCGACCCGCAGCACCAGCGCGAGCCGGGTTCTGCACTGCGCCGCACCCTGCCCCCTGACCAGCCTTGCCAGCCCCGAGGCAGCCCCAGCGATTCCGTAAGCCATTGCCTGATCCGAATCTTGTTGCACGGATCGCAACCTAGGCCGACGAAGCTTTTCGTTCCGTTAATGTTCGCGCAGGATCGGCACGTCTTTTTCGCTAAAATCCGACATGTCCGGTATCAGCGACGTGAAATCGAACAGCTTGGGGTCCGGCAGATGCGAGGGGCGCACGTTCATCAGCGCCCGGAACATGACCTGGCGCCGGCCGGGCGCCCGCGTTTCCCATTCGTCCAGCAGCTTCTTGACCTGCATGCGCTGCAAGCCCTCCTGGCTGCCGCAAAGGTCGCAGGGAATCACCGGATAGTTCATCGCTCGGGCGAAGCGGTCGCAATCGGCCTCGGCCACGAAGGCCAGCGGGCGCAACACGTTCAGGTCGCCTTCCTCGTTCAGCAGCTTCGGCGGCATCGAGGCCAGCCTGCCGCCGTGGAACAGGTTCATGAAGAAGGTTTCCAGGATGTCGTCGCGGTGATGGCCCAGCACCACGGCCTGGCAGCCCTCTTCGCGGGCGATGCGATAGAGATTGCCGCGCCGCAGCCGCGAACACAGGCTGCAATAGGTCCGGCCCGCGGGCACCTTTTCCTTCACGATGGAATAGGTGTCCTGGTATTCGATGCGATGCGGCACGCCGCGCTCGGTCAGGAACTGCGGCAGCACCGTCGCCGGAAAACCCGGCTGGCCCTGATCGAGGTTGCAGGCCAGCAGTTCGACCGGCAGCAGGCCGCGCCATTTCAGCTCGTGCAGCACGGCCAGCAGCGTATAGCTGTCCTTGCCGCCCGACAGGCAGACCAGCCAGCGGTCGCCGGGGCGGATCATGTCATAGGTCTCGATCGCGGCGCGGGTCTCGCGCACCAGGCGCTTGCGCAGCTTGCGGAACTCGGTCGAGCCGGACGCCCCGCGAAACAGCGGATGGATCTCCTCCGCCTCATGGTCCTGGGTTTCGCCGGTCTCGTCCCGCATCTGTCGATCCTTGTCGCGCCCTTGCGCCCTGATGAAAGCGCCGCCTCAGTCCTGCGGCGTCGTCTCGCTGCCCGGCACCGGGTCGAAGCCATGCCCGCCCCAGGGATGGCAACGGCAGACCCGCCGGGCCGCCAGCCAGCCGCCCTTGGCCGCGCCATGCCGCTCGAGCGCCTCGAGCGCATAGGCCGAGCAGGTCGGCTGGAAGCGGCAGCCATGCCCGACCCAGGGGCTGGCCACCAGCCGATAGGCCCGCACCGGCAGCGCCAGAAGATGCGCCAGCGGGGTCACGTGCCATCCCCCCGCGCGCCATGCACCCGAGAAAGCGCCGCCGCCAGATCGGCGCGCAGCTCGGCAAAGCCGCGCTCGACCGTGGCGCCGGGGCGACCGACCAGCACGTAGTCCCAGCCCGGCCGCGCCGCGCCCGGCATGACCTCGCGCGCCAGCGCCCGCAGCCGGCGCTTGGCACGGTTGCGCGTCACGGCATTGCCCAGCTTTTTCGAACAGGTGAAGCCGACCCGGATCGCCTGCCCCGCCTCGCCCTCGGGGCGGCGGCGGGCCTGGAGCAGAAAGCCGGCCGTGCCCTGCCGCCGGGCAGAGGCGGCGCGCAAGAAATCCGCCCGCTTGCGCAGGGTTTCCAGCCGCGGCCCCGAAACAGCAGAAGCCGCCCTGTCCGGCATCGCATCTGCGCGGGTCCGGTCAGCGGCGGCGGCTTTGGGGGTGCTGTCCATCACGGCAAGCCCACGCCCTGCGGCGCGCGGGCTTACGCGCTGAGGGTCTTGCGGCCCTTGGCGCGGCGGGCGTTGATCACGCGGCGGCCGCCCTTGGTCGCCATGCGCGCGCGAAAGCCGTGGCGGCGGGCGCGAACCAGGTTCGACGGCTGGTAGGTGCGTTTCGACATCTTTCAACTCCGGGTCGGGGCGGGTCAGGGTATGGGCCATCGGCCCACGCAGGACGCGCCGGTCATTCGAGGCCCGCTGGATAGTCGCCCCCGCAGCCCAAGTCAACCACATTGAAAGGATTTCGCGGCTGCGGCAGGTTCGGGGGAACCGGGACCATGTCACGCAGGTTTGAACTGCACAATGTCAGCCACTATGTGATGCAACGGCGCCGCGACGAGGGGAATAGCAGAACCGACCATGTCCCTGAATAGCTTATCGGGCCGATTCGCGGTGATCACGGGCATTTTCGTGCTTCTGGCCGAATTGCTGATCCTGTTGCCCTCGATCGCGAACTATCGGCTGGATTTCCTGGAATCGCGGCTGGAGCGCGCGCAGATCGCCAGCCTTGCGCTGCTGGCGACCGACGAATCGCTGGCCGCGGACCTCGAATCGGAACTGCTGGAGAACGCCGGCGTCTTCAACGTCGTGCTGCGGCGCAACGACGTGCGCCAGCTGGTGCTGTCCTCGCCGATTCCGGGGCCGATCGCGGCGACCTACGATCTGCGCGAACAGCCGTTCTGGACCTCGATCCGCGACGGGCTGGCACAGCTGGCCGATCCGCAGAACCGGGTGATCCGGGTCATCGGCGCGCCGGTGAACCAGGCCGGGCAGCTGATCGAGATCACCACCGACACCCAGCGGCTGCGCAACGAGATGATCGACTACGGGCTGCGGCTCCTGCTGATCTCGGCCGCCTTCTCGGTCCTGACCGCGCTGCTTCTGAACCTGGCGGCGCAGCGGCTGCTGCTGGTGCCGATCCGGCGCGTCATCAGCCACATGACCGCCTATGCCAGCGCCCCCGAGGACGCGCGCTCGATCATCACCCCCGACGCGCGCCTGACCGAGTTGAACGAGGCCGAGACCGCGCTTGCCGCCATGCAGCGCACCGTCACCTCGGCGCTGAAGCAGAAGGAGCGGCTGGCGCAGCTGGGCCAGGCGGTGGCGCGCATCAGCCACGACCTGCGCAACATCCTGACCACGGCGCAGATATTCGCCGATCGGTTGGAAACCAGCGCCGACCCGGCCGTGCGCCGCGCCGCGCCCAAGCTGGTGAACTCGATCAGCCGGGCGGTGAACCTGTGCGAGACGACGCTGGCCTTCGGCAAGGCCGAGGAGCCGGCGCCCTCGCTGTCGCGCTTCAACCTTTCGGCGCTGGTGGGCGAAGTGACCGAGGGCGAGGCGCTGGCCTCGGACCATCCCGAGGGCGCCGAGCCGATCGAATTCCTGACCGACGTGCCATCGAGCCTGACGATTCGCGCCGACCGCGACCAGCTGTTCCGGGTGCTGTCGAACCTGGTGCGCAATGCCCGCCAGGCGATCGAGGCCACGCGCCGGCCCGGCACCATCGAGATCGGCGCCGGCGAGGACGAGCAGGAATGGTGGATCCGCATCGGCGACACCGGCCCCGGCCTGCCGAAGAAGGCGCGCGATTTCCTGTTCCAGCCGTTCTCGGGCGGCTCGCGCAAGGGCGGCACCGGGCTTGGCCTTGCCATCGCCGCCGACCTGGTGCGCAACCACGGCGGCCGGCTGGAGCTTTTGCGCAGCGACGAAGAGGGCACGCAGTTCATCCTGCACCTGCCGCGCGAGCTGGCGGGCCTGGCCTCGCAGGCCGAGGCGACGGCGGGCTAGGCCGCACCCGCGGGTTTTCCAAAAAAGTTTTCGACACGGGTCGTTTTGGCCTTGCGCCCCCCCGGCGCTCACTCTAAATCACCGGCTCACAGCGGACCCGTAGCTCAGCTGGATAGAGCACCAGACTACGAATCTGGGGGTCGGGCGTTCGAATCGCTCCGGGTCCGCCATTGAATTTCCAGACATCATTGCCCCTTTCGGGCGGCCTTGTCTTTCGAGGTTTGGCCTGTGCAGGCGAGCACGCAGCGGCAAATCGGCGTCCCGCGCTTCGGCCAAAGCCGGGCGCCCGGCCAGTTCGTGCTTGCGGTCGAAAGAGGGCGCGGCATGGCGCCCACCGACCGCGGCTGCCAAAGATGCTTGAAAGCCCGGACCTGTCCGGCGGGCGCGCCGGTGCAGGGTCCGGGACGTCGCGATGGACCGTGGCTCCCTGTGGTGTCATAGCAAGACTATGGGCGCCGAAAACCTCGGCCTTGCGGCATCGCGATTCGGCGCAGGCAGCGCCGCGGCGGTGGCCTGCGACGGCCCTCCGACCGCGATACGGCGCGGCCGGCGGGCCGGCTACTGCCGCGCCAGCCAGTCGGTGATGCAGCGGCGCAGGTTCGTCTCGCCCAGGGTGCGGGCGTCGTCGATCAGCCGCTTCAGTTCGCCCAGGTCCACGCGCCGGATCAGGTGCTTGACCGGCCCGATCGAGGCCGGGCGCATCGACAGCCGCCGGAAACCCAGCGCCGCCAGCGTCACCGCCTCGATCGGGCGTCCGGCATCCTCGCCGCAGAACGAGACCGGCACCCGCGCCTCGTCGCAGCGCCGCACGATCTGGTCGAGCAGCGAGATGAACGAGCTGTTCAGCGTGTCATAGCGCCGCCGCACCCGCTCGTTCTCGCGGTCGGCGGCAAAGAAGAACTGCTTGAGGTCGTTGCCGCCGACCGAGATGAAATCGCACATCTCGAAGAACTTCTTCGGCGCGAAGGCCAGCGAGGGCGTCTCGAGCATCGCGCCGACGCGGATGTCCGAGGGCATGGCATGGCCGAGCCGCTGCTCGCGCGCCAGCTGCTCCATCAACAGCTTGTGCGCCTCTTCGAACTCGCCCATCTCGGTGATGAAGGGGAACATGACGTAAAGCGGCCGCCCCACCGCGGCGCGGATCAGCGCCTGGAGCTGCATCCGCAACACGCCGCGCTTGTCGAGGCCCACGCGGATCGCCCGCCAGCCCATGGCCGGGTTCGGCTCGTCCTGCGGCTTCATGTAGGGCAGCACCTTGTCCGAACCGATGTCCAGCGTGCGGAACATCACCGGCTTGCCATGGGCATTGTCCAGCACGTGCGCATAGAGCGCCGCCAGCTCGCCCCGGCGGGGGACGCGGGTGCGGGTCAGGAACTGCAACTCGGTGCGGAACAGCCCCACCCCCTCGGCGCCCGAGCTTTCCAGGCTGGGCAGGTCGGCCATCAGCCCGGCATTCATGTAAAGCTGGATCGTCGTGCCGCATTTCGCGGTGGCGGGCAGGTCGCGCAGCCCGGCATAGCGCTTTTGCGCCTCGGCCTGCATCGCCATCTTGTCGCGGAACGCCTTGGCGACCGATTCCTCGGGGCGCAGATGCACGGTGCCCATGTCGCCGTCCACCAGGATCAGGTCGCCGTTCAGCGCCTCGGAGGTGACGCGCTCGGCATGGATCACCAGCGGGATCGCCAGCGCCCGCGCCACGATGGCGGCATGGCTGCCGACCGAGCCCTCCTCCAGCACCACGCCCCTGAGGCGCCGGCCGTAATCCAGCAGCTCGGCCGGGCCGATGTTGCGGGCGACCAGGATCGGGTCGTCGGGCATCTCGGCCCCGGTGTCGCGGCCCTGCCCGGTCAGGATGCGCAAGAGCCGGTTCGACAGGTCGTCCAGATCGTGCAGCCGGTCGCGCAGATAGGGATCGGCGGCGCTTTCCAGCCGGGCACGGGCCTGGCTTTGTTCCTTTTCCACCGCCGCCTCGGCCGAAAGCCCCAGCTCGATGGCCTCTTCCATCCGGCGCAGCCAGCTGCGGGAATGGGCGAACATGCGATAGGTTTCCATGACCTCGGCCGAATCGCCCGAGCCCATGTCCGAGGCGGCCAGCATGGAATCGACCGTGGTGCGCAGCATGGCCACCGCCTCGATCAGCCGGGCCTTTTCCTTCAGCGGATCGTCGGCGACCGGGTTCGTGACCACGACGCGCGGCTCGTGCAGCCAGACACGGCCCTCGGCCGCGCCCTCCTGCGCGGTCGAGCCGCGGAACATGACCGGAAAGCGGTGCTGGAGCGGCAGGCTGTCCGCCTGCGAGCCCAGGAAGGCGCCCAGCTCGGCCATCTCGGCCAGCACCATGGCGACGACCTCCAGGCCGTAAACCTCGTCCTCGTTGAACTGGCGGGCATCGCGGGACTGCACCACCAGGACGCCCAGCCGCTCGCCCACGCGCTGGATCGGCACGCCCAGGAAGCTGGAATAGACCTCTTCGCCGGTCTCGGGCATGTAGCGGAAACCGGGCTCGGCCGGGGCATTGGCGGTGTTCACGTGCCGGCCCGAGCGGGCGACGCGGCCGACCAGCCCCTCACCCAGGCGCAGCCGGGTCTTGTGGACCGATTCGGGCTTCAGACCCTCGGTGGCGCAAAGCTCCAGCGTGGCGGGGTCGCGGAAAAGATAGATCGAGCAGACCTCGGTCCCCATCGAATCGGCGATGTGATGGGTGATCTGGTCCAGACGGTCCTGGCCGCCCCCAGGGGCGGCCAAGGTTTCGCGCAGCCGCCGCAGCAGCTTGCGCGAGTCGCTGTCCTTGCGTTCGGGCATAATCCTCCCGCTTCAGCCTATCGGCCCGGATTCAGGGCTTTTCCAGTTCGAAGGCATCATGCAGCGCCTGAACCGCCAGTTCCATATACTTGCGGTCGATCAGCACCGAAATCTTGATCTCGCTGGTGGAGATCACCTTGATGTTGATGTTTTCATCGGCCAGCGCCTTGAACATGCGCGCGGCGACCCCGGCATGGCTGCGCATGCCGATGCCCACGACCGAGACCTTGGCGACCTCGGTGTCCACGACCAGGTCGTCATAGGCGATATGGCCGGCGGCCTTGGCATCCTCCATCGCCTTGCGGGCGCGGGCGACCTGGTTCACCGGGCAGGAAAAGGTCATGTCGGTCACCGAGCCGGGGTGATCCTCATAATCCTTTTCCGAGATGTTCTGGACGATCATGTCCACGTTCACGCCGGCCTCGGCCAGGGGCGCGAAGATCGCGGCCGAGATGCCGGGGCGGTCCTCGACCGTGACCAGGGTGATCTTGGCCTCTTCGCGGGAATAGGCGACGCCGTTGACGACTTTCGATTCCATGATTTCATCCTCATCGCAGACCAGGGTGCCGCTGTTCTCGTCGGTTTCCTCGAACGAGGACAGCACCCGCAGGCGGACCTTGTAGCGCATCGCCAGCTCGACCGAGCGGGTTTGCAGAACCTTGGCCCCCAGGCTGGCCAGTTCCAGCATCTCCTCGAAGGCGATCTTCTTCAGCTTGCGCGCCTTGGAGGTGATGCGCGGATCGGTGGTATAGACCCCGTCCACGTCGGTATAGATGTCGCAGCGCTCGGCCCCGAAGGCGGCGGCGAAGGCGACGGCGGTGGTGTCCGAGCCGCCCCGGCCTAGGGTGGTGATGCGGTTGTCGGTGCCAAGCCCCTGGAAGCCCGCGACCACGGCCACGCGCATGCCTTCGGCGAATTTCTGGTCGATGTTCTGGCGCGGGATGCTGACGAAGCGCGCCGCCGAATGCTGCGAGGTGGTGTTGATCGGCACCTGCCAGCCCTGCCAGCTGCGCGCGGGCACGCCCAGCTCCTGCAGGGTCAGCGCCATCAGCCCGGCGGTGACATTCTCGCCCGAGGCGACGACGGCGTCGTATTCGCGCGCGTCGAACAGCGGCGAGGTGGCCTCGACCCAGCCGACCAGCTCGTTCGTCTTGCCCGACATGGCGCTGACGATGACGATCACGTCATAGCCACGCTCGACCTCGCGCTGAACCTTCAGCGCTGCGTTCTTGATGCGGTCCAGGTCGGCAACCGAGGTGCCGCCGAATTTCATCACCAGAAGCGGCATTCCCTTGCCCCCAGCATCACCAGTTTTCAGGGGGGCCTTCTAGGGTCGGGACGGGAAAAGAACAAGGGGCGGCAGGCGTTTCCCGAACTTTCCGGTGCATTATTTTGCCCGTCCCGCCGCCAGCGCGGCCGGGATCTTGAAGCGGCGGGCGCGGGGCCGCAAAAGGGCGGCATGAAAGTGACGCATGACGAATCCACCTTTACGCTGACCGGCAAGATCTGGTCGGCCACCTATCCGCTGGACGAGCTGCCGAAATGGCTGGCCTTCTATCGCGGCCGCAAGGCGCGCTTTCCCAAGGCCGGCAACAGCTACGACGCCACCATCGCCGCGCTGGAGCAGCTGGAGCGGCAGCTTGCCGCCAAAAGCTAGGCACCGCGGCGGTCGCGCCAGCGGCTATGGATGGTCTCGCAATGGGCCGTTTCGGAAAAGATGCAGTCCATCAGCGCCATGAAGGCGCTGCGCCAGGGCGACGGCGGCTGACGATAGACGCGCGAGCAAAGCGGCTCTGATTGCTGTCCCCCAAGTGTCCGGTTGATGCAGACGGACGCGCTCCACCAAGCGTTCATGAGAACCTCGCATACTCATCAAAACACCTTCGATCAGACGAATGTGACGCCCTGAAAACAA
The DNA here is from genome assembly GCF_029909795.1 of Paracoccus versutus. NCBI lineage: Bacteria > Pseudomonadati > Pseudomonadota > Alphaproteobacteria > Rhodobacterales > Paracoccaceae > Paracoccus > Paracoccus versutus. Next base: position 2,478,468 of record NZ_CP038197.1, on the reverse strand, counting down.
CGGGACGCCCATCCAGTCATGAAGCGGCGCTGATGCGGCAAAGTCACGCTGGCTTTTTCGGCAGGAATCCGCCGAGGCGGCCGCCGGACCCGTGCGGGAAAGCAGGAAGTGGTCGGGGCGAGAGGATTCGAACCTCCGGCCTACGGTACCCAAAACCGTCGCGCTACCAGGCTGCGCTACGCCCCGGACCTGCCGCGCTGTCTAGCGGCTGACCGCGCGGGGGGAAAGGGAAAACTGACGCGCCGCCCGCGCCTTCAGTCGCAGGGCGCCAGCGCATCCTGCTGCGGCAGGCGCGGATGCGACAGCACCATGCCGGGATGGATGCCCAGCCGCGCCGCGTCGCCGCCGCGCACCTCCAGCACCATCAGCCGCTCGGGCGCGGGATCGCCGGGCGCGGCGCCGGGAATCGCCGTCTCGTCCAGCGGCCGGGCCATGGGATGGACGTGGCGCACCTCGCCCCGCGCATCGATGAAGATCATGTCCAGCGCGATCTGCGTGTTGCGCATCCAGAAGCTGACCGGCTGCGGCGATTCGTAGATGAACAGCATGCCCTGCCCCGCCGGCAGGTCGCGGCGGAACATCAGGCCCCGTGCGCGTTCCTCGTCGCTGTCCGCGATCTCGACCGCGATCTCGACCGGCTTCCCCCGACCCTGGAACAGCGCCCGGTCGGGGTGGCAGGTGGCCGCAAGGGCCGGTGATTGATTTATGACAAGAAGAGCAAGAACAACCGAAACGGCCCGCAACTTCATACCGCGCCCGCGACCAGCCGCAATTTAGCGAGCGCGGCCGCTCCCCCCGGCTGTGTCTGCCGCGCCTCGATCGCGGCTTTCTCCCAGGACAGGATTTGTGCGGCCATCATCCCCCGCCGGCCATCGACCACGCGCAGCGCGATCGCCTCGCCCACGGCCAGATCGGCAAAGCCGGAATGGCGCAAGACCTCGACATGCAGGAACACGTCGGCCTTTTCGGCGAAGATATTGGCAAAGCCGAAGCCCTTGGCCTTGTCGAACCATTTCACCCGCGCCGGCAGCAGCGGCAGCTGCGCGATCTCTTCCGGCGTGGCCGAACACAGATCGGCGATGGCGGGCATCGGCTCGCTGGCGGGCGGCGTGATCTCCAGCACCTCGACCGCCTGCATGCCGCGCGGCGTCTTCTGGATGATGGCAACCACATGAGAGCCCTCGGCAACCGAGCTCTGGCCGAAATTCCTCAGCACGTTGGCGTGCAGAAGAATGTCGGCACCACCCTCGGGATCGGTCAGGAAACCGAAGCCCTTGCTGCCATCGAACCATTTCACGACGCCCGCAATCTTGCGCTGTTGCTCGTCGTCTTCTTCCATGTCGTCCTGTCACCCGTTACAAAACCAGAAACCACCCGAAACTCCGGTCCCGCGCCCTTCGATCCCGTCTGAACGAAGGTGGAGCCGGATTGGTCAGGTTTTCCATACCATGGATAAATCGCGAACCCGCATCAAGGGCTAAGACGGCAGACTTGCCATAAACTTTGAATAATTTCTTGACTATTGTCCTCTGCCTCGCAGTTTTCGCCGGAAAAACCTCGTTTTGTCCAACGAAAACGGTCATGCAGGCGGAAGGCGCCATCGGCCCAGAACTCGATCTGGACCGGGTGGATTCGATAGCCGCCCCAATGCGGCGGGCGTGGCGGATTCAATCCCAGGTTGATTCCCAGCCGCGCCACATCGCCCATCAGCGCGCCGCGGCTGGCCAGCGGCCGGCTTTGCCGCGAGGCCCAGGCGCCGATGCGCGACTGCAAGGGACGCGAGGCGTAATAGGCGTCGGCCAGGTCGGATTCGACGCGGGTGACATTGCCGCGCACGCGAATCTGCCGGCGCAGGGACTTCCAGTGCATGACGAAGGCAGCGACCCCGGTCGCCTCGATCTGGCTGCCCTTGGCGCTTTCGTGATTGGTATAGAAGACGAAGGAGCCCTCCGCCCCCGCGCCCTCGATATCCTTCAAAAGCACCATGCGCACATCGGGCATGCCCACGGCGTCGACGGTGGCCAGCGCCATGGCGGTGGGGTCGTTCGGCTCGGTCCTTTCGGCCTCGGCCAACCAGCTGCGGGCGATGGCAAAGGGGTCGTCGCCCGCGAAAATTCCGCTGCGGTCGCTCATGGCTGCCTGCTTGCCGACACTTGATGCCTCCATGCACTTGTCCTAATCCTGCTGAAAACCGAAGAAGCGCGAGGGGCAGCATCATGTCAAGTGACGGCGGGAATGGGCTGATGAAGGGTCGCCGCGGCCTCATCATGGGCCTGGCGAACGACAAGTCCATCGCCTGGGGCATCGCCAGGGCGCTGGCCGAACAGGGTGCCGAGCTGGCCTTTTCCTATCAGGGCGAGGCGTTGAAGCGCCGGGTCGAGCCGCTGGCCGCGCAGATCGGCTCGGACCTGCTGGCCGAATGCGACGTGGCCGACGAGGCCTCGGTCGACGGGCTGTTCGCGACCATCGCGGAGCGCTGGGACAGCCTGGACTTCATCGTCCATGCCATCGGCTTTTCCGACAAGGAGCAGTTGCGCGGCCGCTATGCCGACACCACGCGCGACAACTTCCTGATGACCATGGACATCTCGGTCTATTCCTTCACCGCCGTCGCGCGCCGCGCCGCCGCGATGATGCCGAACGGCGGCGCCATGCTGACCCTGACCTATTACGGGGCCGAGCGGGTGATGCCGCATTACAACGTCATGGGCGTCGCCAAGGCCGCGCTGGAGGCCTCGGTGCGCTACTTGGCCGAGGATTTCGGCAAGGACGGCATCCGCGTCAACGCCATCTCGGCCGGGCCGATCAAGACGCTGGCCGCCAGCGGCATCGGCGATTTCCGCTATATCCTGAAATGGAACGAGCTGAACTCGCCCCTGCGCCGCAACGTCACCATCGACGATGTCGGCAAGTCGGCGGTCTATCTTTTGTCCGACCTGGGCTCGGGCGTGACGGGCGAGACGCACCACGTCGATTCCGGCTATCACATCGTCGGCATGAAGGCCGTGGACGCCCCCGACATCGCCACCACGAAAAAGGACTGATCCCCCGCGATGAGCGCCGAACAGGTCATCGCGCTTGTCTCGGCGCTGACGCTGGCGATCCTGACGCCGGGGCCGGCGATCATCGCCACGGTGCAGACCGCCTTCCTGCATGGCCGCGCCCGCGCCCTGCCCTATGCGCTGGGGCTGGCCACCGGCGCCTCGCTGTGGTGCTTTTTCGCCCTGGCCGGCCTCGCGGTGCTGTTCCGGCTGCACCCGGCGCTGTTCGTCGCGCTCAAGATCTTCGGCGGCTTCTACCTGCTCTGGTTCGCCTGGGCGCTGTGGCGCGCCTCGACCCTGCCGCTGCCGCCGGCGGCGGGCGGCGCCAGCAAGGGCTTCTGGGGCGGGATCGCGCTGAATCTTTCCAATCCCAAGCCCGCGCTGTTCTATGCCGCGCTGATCCTGTCGGTCTTTCCCGAGCCGATGGGGATCGCGCGCCAGGCGCTGATCTATGGCATCTGCCTTGCGACCGAGCTGTTCTGGTATGCGCTGGTGGCCGTTCTGATGTCGACAGCCGTCATGCGCGCGCGCTATTTTGCGGCAAAGTTCTGGATCGACCGGGCCGCCGGCATCGCCATGGCGCTGCTGGGCCTGCTTTTGATCGTCAACCACTAAGGAGCCAGCATGAACGATCGCCTGCCCCATGAACGCGGATTCCACATCAGCTGGGACCAGCTGCACCGCGACGCCCGCGCGCTGGCCTGGCGGCTCGAGGATCGCCCCTGGCGCGCGATCCTGGCCATCACCCGCGGCGGGCTGGTGCCGGCGATGATCGTCGCACGCGAACTTGACGTGCGGGTGATCGACACGATCTCGGTCAAGTCCTATCGCGGCAAGGGCGGGCAGGAACGCGGCGAGGTCACGGTGCTGAAGGCCCCCGACCCGGCGGTGATGCTGGACGGCGACGGCATCCTGGTGGTGGACGACCTGGTCGATTCGGGCCGCACGCTGGAACATGTGCGCACCATGTATCCCAAGGCGCATTTCGCCACCGTCTATGCCAAGCCCAAGGGCCGGCCCATGGTCGAGACCTATGTGACCGAGGTCAGCCAGGACACCTGGATCTTCTTTCCCTGGGACATGGCGCTGCAATACGTCCAGCCCTATCGCGGCGAGGACTGACCCCACGCGGCATGGCGCGGGCGGTCGGTCCTTCGGGATTGCCCCGGACATGCTTGTGGCGCATCATCGGATGGCGGACCGGACACGGCCCGTCGTCCCAGGGGAAGTCCCGATGCGACCGATGCTGCTTGCCGCGCTGCTGCTGCTGCCGATGCCGGCCGCCGCCTTCACGGCCCGCAACGGCATGACCGTCACGCAGACCGGCCCGGCCGAGATCGCGGTCGCCTATCAGCCGCGACGCGAGGATACCGACTATTGGTGTGCCGCCGGCGATTATGCGCAGCGCGCCCTGGGCCAGCCCAGCAAGACCCGGATCTGGCGCGCCACACCCAAGCCACGCGCGGCGGGCCAGGGGATCGTCTTTACCCTTGATCCCGCGCGAAAGGCGGAAGGGGCCGGCTTGTCCGCGTTCGGTTCGGGACCGCGCGACGGCTCGCTGCCCGTGGGGATGGCGGTGGGGAATTACTGCCGCACGGACATCCCCTTTTGGCAGGACTGACCGCTCCTGCCGCATTCCGGCGCAGCGGGGCCGACCACCTGCCCGGCCGGACCACCCACCGGCCTCCGCCAGCCGCCTTGGCACACCAGGGATCGCGGGCGGAGGGGGGGGGTGGAGCACGCCGGCAGCAACCGTGCCCTATTCCGGCGCAGCGGCGCCGGTCCGCCAGTTGCCTTGCCAGGCCAGGCATCGCGGGCGGGATTTGAGCCCGCCGGCGGCAGCCGCGCCCTATCCGTTCCCGCGCACGAAACGCGCCGCTTCCTCGGCCGCGCGGCGCAGGGCGCGGCTCTTGTTCACCGTTTCCATGAACTCGGCCTCGGGGTCGCTGTCATAGACCACGCCGCCGCCGGCCTGGATGTAAAGCTGCCCGTCCTTGATCACACCAGTGCGCAGGGCGATGCACATGTCCATCTCGCCATTGGCGGCGAAATAACCCACGCCGCCGGCATAGACGCCGCGCTTCTCCGGCTCCAGCTCGTCGATGATCTCCATCGCCCGGACCTTGGGCGCGCCCGAGACCGTGCCCGCCGGCATCCCCGCCAGCAGCGCCGACAGCGCATCCTCGCCCTCGTTGAGTTCGCCCACCACGTTCGAGACGATATGCATCACATGGCTGTAGCGCTCGATGGTGAACTGCTCGGTCGGGTGGACCGTGCCGATGCGCGCCACCCGGCCCACGTCGTTGCGGCCCAGGTCCAGCAGCATCAGATGCTCGGCCAGTTCCTTCTGGTCGGCCAGCAGGTCGGCCTCCAGCGCGCGGTCCTCGTCGGGCGTGGCGCCGCGCGGGCGGGTGCCGGCGATGGGGCGGATCGTCACCTCGCCCTCGCGCAGCCGCACCAGGATCTCGGGCGAGGCGCCGACGATCTGGAAGCCGCCGAAGTTCAGGAAGAACATGAAGGGCGAGGGGTTGGTGCGCCGCAGCGCGCGGTAAAGCGCAAAGGGCGGCAGCGGGAAATCCATCGCCCAGCGTTGCGAGGGCACCACCTGGAAGATGTCGCCGGCGCGGATGTATTCCTTGGCCTTCTCGACCGCCGCCAGATAGGCGGGCTTGCTGAAGTTGCTGCGCAGTTCGCCGATCTTCAGGTCGTGGCCCAGGGCGCGCGGCTCGCTGGGCTGGCGGTCCAGCGCGCGCAGCGCCTCCATCACCCGCTCGGCGGCCTGGGCATAGGCGGCGCGGGCGGGCGTGTCCGCGTCATGCCAGGCGGGGGCGCAAAGCAACACCTCGCCCTTGACCCCGTCCAGAACCGCAACGACCGAGGGGCGCATCATCATCGCATCGGGCAGGCCCAGGGGATCGGGGTTCACGTCGGGCAGCCGCTCGACCAGGCGGATCATGTCATAGCCGAGATAGCCGAAAAGCCCCGCCGCCCCCGCCGGGACGCCGTCCGGCATGTCGATGCGGCTTTCCGCGATCAGGGCGCGCAGGCTGTCCAGCGCCGGGCGGTCGTCGCCCGCGAACTCGTCGGAATAGCGCGCATTGCGGTTGATGCGGGCTTGGCCGTCGCGGCATTCCCAGATCAGGTCGGGCTTCATGCCGATGAAGGAATAGCGGCCGCGAACCTCGCCGCCGGTGACGCTTTCCAGCATGAAGGAATTGGGCGCGGCCTCGGCCAGCTTCAGCATCAGGCTGACCGGCGTGTCCAGGTCGGCCGCCAGCCGGATGGTCAGAAGCTGGTTGCGCCCCTCGGCCCAGCCGCGTTCGAATCCGGCGAAATCGGGGGTGATCTCCATCACTGGACCTGCGCGTTCACCGCATCCACCGCGGTTTGGTTCAGCGTCACGCCGGCCTGCGCCTGAAGCGCGCGGGTGAAATAGTCGAAGACGTCCTGGCGCAGCGAATCCGCCAGCCGGGCCGAGATGCCCTCGCGGATCTGCGCGGCCTCGTCGCCCTCGGTCTCGGCCGGGTGGATCCGGTCCAGCGTGACCAGGAAGACCCGGTTCTCGGCATCGACCACCTCGGTCGCGCCCTCATCGGCGATCTCGAAGGCCTGGGCCACCACGTCCTGCGGCACGCCGTTGATGAAACCGCCGCGGGCAAGGTTGGTCGCAGGCGTGCCGGGATCGGGGACGGGCTTCTCGGCCGCCGGAGCGGGGCTATCGGTCCCGGTCCCGGTCGCGGCGGCGCCGAGGGCTTGGGCGACCGGCGCGGTCGCCGCCGCCGGGGCCGGCTCGATGCCGGTCTCGGCGGCCGCCTCGGCCTCGACGCGGCGCTCCTCGGCCAGGGCAAGCAGCAGGCGATGGGTCTCGTTGCGCGCCCAGTCCTCGGCCACGCGCTCGCGCACCTCCTCGAAGGGGATCAGCGTCGGCGGCTCGATCTCGTCCAGCCGCATGGCGAAGACGCCGCCGTCGCCGGTCTCGAACAGTTCGGGAAAGTCCTTCTCGGTCAGCTGCGCCGCGCGCTGGCGGAATTCGGGATAGGCGTCGATGCCGTTCGGATCGGCCTCGGCGCCCTGGCTCCAGTCGATGCGGCCCAGCTGCATCGGCGTATCCTGCGCCATGTCCTCCAGCGCGGCGCCGCCGGCCAGCAGGTCGGCGAACTCGCCCGAGCGCTCCTCGATCTGGCGGCGGGCGCGATCCACCGCGGCCTCGAGCCGCAGGTCGTCGCGCGCCTCCTCGAAGGGAATGTCCAGCGGCTCCAGGATCGCGTTCATCGAGAACAGCGCCGGCCCCAGGTCGGAACCGGCCGGGCCGGCGACGCCGGGCTCTTCCAGCGCAAAGACCGCCTCGCCCGCGGCGCCCAGTTCGGCCTGGCTCACCTCGCCCAGGTCGATGTCGGCCAGCGTCAGCCCGCGCTCGGCGGCCAGCTGCTCGAAGGTGATCTCGCCGCGGTCGATGCGCGCCTTGGCTTCCTCGGCCGCGGCCATGGTCGGAAACACCAGCCGCTCGACCATGCGGCGCTCGGGCTGCTGGAACTCCTCGATCCGGTCCTGGTAAAGCTCGCGCAGCGCCGCCTCGTCGACCTCGACCTCGCCCTCCAGCATCTCGGGGGTCAGCCAGACATAGGTGATCCTGCGGATCTCGGGCGCGGTGAAGCGGTCGGCATTGGCCTTGTGCCAGGCTTGCAGCGTGGGCTCGTCCGGGGTGGCGACCGGCGCGGGCAGATCCTCGGCCGTCAGTTCGCGCCAATGGACGTCGCGCGTCTCCAGCAGCCAGCCCTGGGTCTGCGCCACCACCGGCTCGGGCGCGCTGACCCCGGCCAGCGCCGCGTCCTGCAGGATCAGCCGCGCCATGTCCATGCGCAGGTCATGTTCGAACTCGGCCTCGCGCATCCCTTCGCGGCGCAGCGCATCGGCATAGATGGCGCGGTCGAACTGGCCGTTCAGCCCGCGGAAGGCGGCGATGCCGGTGATCTGCTCGGCCACCGCCTGGTCGCCGACCGAGACGCCCAGCCGGTTCGCCTCGGCCTCGAGCGCCGCGGCGGTGTAAAGCCGCGCCAGCGCCGCCTGGTCCACGCCGATGGCCTTGGCCTCGGCGGCGCTGATCTGCCGGCCGGTGCGGGCGGAAAAATCCTGCATCTCGGCGCGCAGGGTGCCGGCATAGTCCTGGGCCGAGATCTCGACATCGCCCACCGCGCCGATGTCGGCCGAGCCGCCCGAGAAATTGGTGACGCCGAAGCCGCCCAGCCCCAGGACCAGCATGCCCATCAGCAACCAGACGATGGTCGATTTGCCCTTGCCTCGCATCTTGTCGCCGTGCCCCGCCATTGTTCTTGTCAGTCAGCGCAAGTCTTTAGGGTGCCGAGGCCCCGGCGGCAAGTGCCGCGACGCCGCGCCGCCTTTCCCGCAGATCACAATCCGGTCGGCCGGTCAGGGCCGGAACGCCTCCAGCCGGCGCATCAGCGCGGCGATGCCGTCCCGGTCGGCGTTGGCGAAGGCGATGCGGACATGGCGCGCGCCCTGCGCATCGCCCTCGGGCATGAACATGGTGCCGGGCAGCAGCAGCACCCCCGCCTGATGCAGCAGGCGCTGCGCCAGCTCGGGCGAGGGCATGTCGAACGGATGCTCGGCCCAGGCGAAATAGGCGCCGCAGCCCTTGACGCGCCAGCCGGGAAGCCGCGCCATGCCCTCGGCCATGGCGGCGCGGCGGGCAAGGATCTCGGCCCGCTCGCCCGCCAGCCAGGTGCGCAGGTTCGCCATGCCCCAGGCCGCGCCGATCTGGCCGATCTGGCCGGCGCAGATGGCGACGGTGTCGAGGAACTTCTCGATCTCGGCCAGGCGCGCCGGGCTGGCGATCAGCGCGCCGACGCGATGCCCGGTCAGGCGATAGGCTTTCGAGAAGCTGTAGAGATGGACCAGCACCTCGCCCCAGTCGGGATCGGCGAACAGGTCGTGCGGCGCGCCCTCGCGCGCATCGAAGTCGCGATAGGTCTCGTCCAGCACCAGCGCCAGCCCGCGCAACCGCGCCAGCTCGGCAAAGGCGCGCAGGGTCTCGGCCGGGTATTCCGCCCCCGAGGGGTTGTTGGGGCTGACCAGCACGATGGCGCGGCTGCGGTCCGTGACCAGCCTGGCCGCCTCGGCCGCGTCCGGCACCATGTCCGCGCCGCAGCGCAGGGGAACGGTGCGGATGCCCTGCATGTCGAGCCACATCTTGTGGTTGAAATACCAGGGCGTCGGCAGGATTACCTCGTCCCCCGGCCCGGCCAGGCTCTGGATCGCGGCGCAGAAGGCCTGGTTGCAGCCCTGGGTGATCGCCACCTCTTCGGGCCGGATGGTGCCGGCATAGGCGGCCGACCATTCGCGGGCCACCGCCTCGCGCAGTTCGGGGCGGCCCAGCACCGGGCCATAGAGATGCGCGTCGGGCCGCTCCAGCGCCGCCTGGGCCATGGCGCGGCGCAAGGGCTCGGGCGGCGGCTCGACCGGCGCGGCCTGGCTGAGGTTGATCAGCGGCCGCTCGGGCGGAAAGGTCAGTCCGGCAAGCCAGCGCCGCGCCTCCATGACGGGCGGGCGAAAGGTCGCGGCAAGGGCGGGGTTCAGCGGCAGCATGGCGACGGGCCTCAGTCGGTCAGGCGCAGCGCGCCGAAATCGGGCGGCGTGGACAGGTCGAGGCCCGCACCGGCTGCGGGCCGGACAGGCTCGCCGCCCTGCCCGCGCGCGGTGTCTTGCGGCGCGGCGGAAGGCTCTGCCATGCCGGGCGCCCCCTCGGGCACTGGGGCGGCAGGCGGCGAAGGGCGCGCGTTCCCGGCCGGCTGCGTTCCGGTCGAAACGGCAGGTGCATCGGGCGTCGCTTGGGGCTGCGCCTCAGACGCTGGGACGGCGGGCGGCGACGGCGGCGCGGACCCGGCCGGTTGGGGCATCGTGTCGGCGGATGCCGCGTCCGGGCCAGGTGCGGGGATCAGCAACGGGCGCGCGTCCTCGGCTGGCTGCGTCCCACCGGAAACGGCAGGTGCATCGGGCATCGCTTGGGGCCGCACCTCGGGCGCTGAGGCAGCGGGCGGCGACGGGGATGCGTCCGCGGGCGGTTCCGTCCCAGCGGAAACGGCCGGCGCGGCGGGGGGCGGTTGGGGCACCGTGTCGGCGGATGCCGCGTCCGCTCCAAGGGCAGGGGCTGGCGAAGCCGGCTGCGTCCCGGTGGAAACGGCAGGTGCCTCATGCGCCGCTCGAGGCTGCGCCTCGGGCGCCGGGGCCGGCAGGGCGCGTTCGGGGGCGCGGTCCAGCACGGGCACCACCACCTGGCCGGGCGGCGGCACCGGGATCGGCGCCTCGCCCGCCGGATCGGGCAGGTCGATGGGATCGGCCTCGGGCAGGGCAATCCGGGGCGCGGCGGGGCTTTCGGCGGGCGCAAGCGGGCGCAGCCCGGCGGGATCGGCGGGCGCCGGGGCGGTTTCGTCGGCCGGACGCGGCGCCAGCGGGGCCAGGGCGGGGCGCGGCGCCCCGGCGGCAAGCGGCGCCGGGGCCTGCGGCTGCATGTCGCTGGCGCGCGAGAACTCGGACCCCGCCGGGACCGACAGCGTCTCGGCCGCGGGGCCCTGGCCAACGGGGCCGGGCGCCTGCGGGCGCGGCGGCTGCGGCAGCGCCAGCGACAGCCCGACCAGCGCCGCGCCGCAGGCCAGCGCGCCATGAACCAGACCCGTCGCGAACCCTCTTGCCATGCCCTTGCCCAGCCCCTGCCCCCAATGCCGCGCCGCATGCGCCCTGGCGCCGTTTTTCTTGCCTCGCGCTCTTGACCCGCGGCAAGGCTTTAGCCCATCTATAGCCGCAGAATTTCCGGGGTTCACCCCCCAATGCAAGGCGCCCCAGCCGGAAGGCCCAGACCATGATCCTGCTCATCGACAATTACGACAGCTTCACCTGGAACCTCGTGCATTACATGGGCGAGGCCGGGGCCGAGGTCGTCGTCCGCCGCAACGACGCCTTGTCCGTCGAAGAGGCGCTGGGGATGGGCGCGCAGGGCATCGTGATCTCGCCCGGCCCCTGCGATCCGGCCCATGCCGGGATCATCGTGCCGCTGATCCGCGCGGCGGCGGACAAGGGCGTGCCGCTGTTCGGGGTCTGCCTGGGCCACCAGGCCATCGGCGAGGCCTTCGGCGGCAAGGTGGTGCGCGCCGGCCGCATCGTGCATGGCAAGACCGACGCGATCAGCCATGACGGGACCGGGGTGTTCGCCGGCCTGCCCTCGCCACTGACCGCGACGCGCTATCATTCGCTGACGGTCGAGCCGGAAAGCCTGCCCGAATGCCTGCGCGTCACCGCCACTGCCGCGGACGGCACGATCATGGGGCTGATGCACCGGACCCTGCCGGTCGAGGGCGTGCAGTTCCATCCCGAAAGCATCGCCTCGGAACATGGCCACGACATGATCCGCAACTTCCTGCGCCGCTGCTCGAACCTGGACCGCGCCGCATGAGCGCGGCGACCGACATCCGCCCGCTGATCGGCCTGGCCGCCAACCGGCCCCTGACCGGGACCGAGGCCGAGGCGGCCTTTGGCGCGCTGTTCGAGGGCGCGGCCACCCCCGCCCAGATCGGCGGCCTGCTGATGGCCATGCGCGTGCGCGGCGAGACGGTCGAGGAGATGGCCGCCGCCACCCGCGCCATGCGCGCCCGCATGAACCGCATCCAGGCGCCAGAGGGCGCGATGGACATCGTCGGCACCGGCGGCGACGGCAAGGGCACGCTGAACATCTCGACCGCCACCGCTTTCGTGGTCGCGGGCGCCGGCGTGCCGGTCGCCAAGCACGGCAACCGCAACCTGTCCTCGAAATCGGGCTCGGCCGACGCGATCACCCATCTGGGACTGAACGTGATGGGCACGCCCGAGATCGCCGAGGCCGCGCTGGCCGCCACCGGCATCTGCTTCATGATGGCGCCGGTGCATCATCCGGCCATGCGCCATGTCGGCCCGGCGCGGGCGGAACTGGGCACGCGGACGATCTTCAACCTGCTGGGGCCGATGACCAACCCCGCCTCGGTCAGGCGGCAATTGACCGGCACCTTCGACCGGGTCTGGAACCGGCCCATGGCCGAGACGCTGCGCGAGCTTGGCTCGGAATGCGCCTGGCTGGTGCATGGCGGCGACGGCACCGACGAGATCTCGATCGCCGAGCCGACCTGGGTGGCGCAGCTCAAGGACGGCGAGATCACCGAGTTCCAGATCTCGCCCGAGGATGCCGGCCTGCCCGTCCATCCATTCGAGGCGATCCTGGGCGGCGATCCTGCGCAGAACGCCGCAGCGCTGCGGGCGCTGCTGGAGGGCGCGCCGGGCGCCTATCGCGACGCCGTGGTGCTGAACGCCGCCGCCGCGCTGCTGATCGCCGGCAAGGCCGCCTCGCTGCGCGAAGGGGCCGAGATCGCCCGCGATTCGATCGACAGCGGCAAGGCCAGGGCCAAGCTGGCCGCGCTGGCCGCCGAGGTGGGCGCGCCGGCCGAGCCCCATGGCTGAGGGCATCCCCGTTCCCGCCGCCTGGGCCGAACTGCCGTTCTTTCGCCAGGACTGGCCGGCCATCGCCGCCCGCCTGCGGGACGGCGACTGGCTGCCCGGTCCCGCCCGCGTCTTTGCCGCGCTGGAGCTGACCCCGCCCGAGCAGGTCCGGGTGGTGATCCTGGGGCAAGACCCCTATCCCACGCCGGGCCATGCCAACGGGCTGGCCTTTTCGGTCACGCCGGAAACCGCCCTGCCGCGGTCGCTGAAAAACATCTATGCCGAGATGCGCGACGATCTGGGCGCCGCCCCGCCGAACGGCGACCTCAGCCATTGGGCGCGGCAGGGGGTGCTGCTTTTGAACACCTCGCTTTCCGTGCTGCCCGGCCAGGCCGGCGCCCATGCGAAATGGGGCTGGGAGAAGCTGGCGCGCCAGGCCGTCGCCCGCGCCCAGGCCGAACGGCCGCTGGCCTTCATCCTCTGGGGCGCGCATGCGCAAAAGGCGCTGGCCGGGCTGCCGCGGCCGCAGGACCTGGTGATCGAAAGCGCCCATCCCTCGCCCTTGTCGGCGCGGCGCGGCTTCTTCGGCTCGCGCCCCTTCGGCCGGGTGAACGACTGGCTGCGGTCGCGGGGCGAGCCGCCGATCGACTGGGCCCTTTCCGAAACCGCCGCCGCGGGGTAAACCGACGCCATGGATATTCTCGACCGCATCAAGGCCTACAAGCTGGAAGAAATCGCCGCCGCCAAGGCCGCCCGCCCGCTGGCCGGGGTCGAGGCCGCGGCCCGTGCCGCCACCCCGCCGCGCGGCTTTGCCCGCGCGCTGGAGGGCAAGGCCGCGACCGGCCATGCGCTGATCGCCGAGATCAAGAAGGCCAGCCCCTCCAAGGGTCTGATCCGCCCGGATTTCGACCCGCCCGCGCTGGCCCGCGCCTATGAGGCCGGGGGGGCGGCCTGCCTGTCGGTGCTGACCGACGCCCCCAGCTTCCAGGGTGCGCCCGAGTTCCTGACCGCCGCGCGCGATGCCTGCGACCTGCCGGCGCTGCGCAAGGATTTCCTCTACGATCCCTACCAGGTGGCCGAGGCCCGCGCCTGGGGTGCCGATTGCATCCTGATCATCATGGCCTCGGTCGACGACGCCTTGGCCGCCGAGCTTGAGGACGCCGCCTTCCACTGGGGCATGGACGCGCTGGTCGAAGTGCATGACCGCGCCGAACTCGACCGCGCGCTGCGGCTGAAATCGCCGCTGATCGGGGTGAACAACCGCAATCTCAAGACCTTCGAGGTCAGCCTGGACGTGACGCTGGACCTGGCGCCGCATGTGCCCGCCGATCGCGACCTGGTCTGCGAAAGCGGGCTGTTCACGCCTGCCGACCTGAACCGCATGGCCGAGGCCGGGGTCAGGCGCTTCCTGATCGGCGAAAGCCTGATGCGCCAGCCCGACGTGACCGGCGCCACCCGTCAGATCCTGGGCCTCGCGGCATGAGCCTGACGCATTTCGACGCCCAGGGCCAAGCGCATATGGTCGATGTCTCGGACAAGCCCGAGACCGCGCGCGAGGCGGTGGCCGAGGGCGTGGTGATCATGGCGCCCGAGACGCTGGCCCTGGCGCAGGGCGGCGCGGCCAAGGGCGACGTGATGGGCGTGGCGCGGCTGGCCGGGATCATGGGCGCCAAGCGCACCGCGGACCTGATCCCGCTGTGCCACCCGCTGCCGATCACCAAGGTCTCGGTCGACCTGGCCGCCGACCCCGCCCTGCCCGGCATCCGCGTCACCGCCACCGTCCGCACCGCCGGCAAGACCGGGGTCGAGATGGAGGCGCTGACCGCCGTCTCGACGGCCTGCCTGACCGTCTATGACATGCTCAAGGCCGCGCAGAAGGACATGCGGATCGAAGGCATCCGCCTGCTGTCCAAGACCGGCGGCAAATCCGGCCCGTTCCGCGCCGCACCCTGAAGGGGGAAACCATGATCAGCGTCGAAGAAGCCCGCGCCCGCGTCCTGGCCCTTGCCCCGGCCCCCGAGCCCCGGCAGGTCGCGCTGGCCGATGCGCTTGGCCGCGCCATGGTCGCGCCGGCGCTGGCCCGGCTGACGCAGCCGCCCTTCGACGCCTCGGCCATGGACGGCTATGCGCTGCGCTCGGCCGACCTGCCCGGACCGCTGGCGGTGATCGGCACCGCCGCCGCCGGCCAGCCCTGGCAGGGCGAGGCGTCCCCCGGCAGCGCCATCCGCATCTTTACCGGCGCCCCGGTTCCCGCCGGCTACGACCGCGTGGTCATGCAAGAGATGGTCACGCGCGACGGCGACCGGATCACCGTCGCCGAGCCCGGCGGCAACCCCAACATCCGCCCCAGGGGCAATGATTTCGCGGAGGGCTCGGAATTCCTGCCGCGGCGCCCGCTGCGCCCCGCCGACCTGGCGCTGCTGGCGGCGATGAACGTGCCGCAGGTGACGGTCGCGCGCCGCCCCCGCGTCGCCGTCCTGGCCGGCGGCGACGAGCTGGTTCCCCCCGGCTCGGATCCCGCGCCGGGCCAGATCATCAGTTCGAACGACCTCGCCATCGCCGCGCTGGCGCGCGAGGCCGGGGCCGAGCCCCTGGTCCTGCCGCTGGCCCGCGATACCGAGGAAAGCCTGCGCGACCGCTTCGCCCAGGCCGCGGGTTGCGACCTGATCGTGACCATCGGCGGCGCCTCGGTCGGCGACCACGACCTGATCGGCAAGGTCGCGGCCGACCTGGGCATGGAGCGCGCCTTCTACAAGCTGGCGATGCGGCCCGGCAAGCCGCTGATGGCCGGCCGCATCGGATCGGCCGCCATGCTGGGCCTGCCGGGAAATCCCGTCTCGGCCGTGGTTTGCGCGAAACTCTTCATGCAGCCGCTGATCCGCGCCATGCAGGGCCTGCCGCCGGGGCCCGAGCCCCTGCAAGCCACGCTCGCCCGCGACCTGCCTCCCGAGGGCGACCGCCAGCACTACCTGCGCGCCCGGCTTTCGCCCGGTGACGGCCTGCCGGCGATCGAGCCCTTCGCCGACCAGGATTCCGCCCGGCTCTGGCTTCTGGCCGAGGCCGACGCGCTGCTGATCCGCCCCGCCCACGACCCGGCCCGCCGGGCGGGCGAGCGCATGGGCTACCTGCCGCTCTAGCCCGGTTAACCGGACATTTACCCGAATCGTCATAGTGATTGACGCATGGGACGGGGCGCGCTAGAACATTCTATGAACATGATGGCGGCCGCAGCAGATCGGGGGCAAAGCATGCTGACGAAGAAACAGATCCAGCTTCTTGAATTCATTCAGGCGCGGATGGCTCGCGACGGGGTGCCGCCCTCGTTCGACGAAATGAAACTCGCGCTGGACCTGCGCTCGAAATCGGGAATACATCGCCTCGTGACCGCCCTTGAAGAACGCGGGTTCATCCGCCGCCTGCCGCATCGCGCCCGCGCGCTGGAAATCGTCCGCCTGCCCGACAGCCTCAGCAAGGGTTCCGGCTTCCAGCCCCGCGTGATCGAAGGGGTCGTCCCCGACCGCCCCGCGCCCCTGCCGCGCGGCGCCATGGAAATCTCCGTCTCGGCCATCGAACTGCCGGTGATGGGCCGCATCGCCGCCGGCGTCCCGATCGAGGCGATTTCCGAAGTGTCGCATCACATCGCCGTGCCCGGCTCGATGCTCTCGGGCCAGGACCGCCATTACGCGCTGGAAGTGCGCGGCGATTCGATGATCGAGGCCGGGATCAACGACGGCGACGTGGTGGTGATCCGCGAACAGGACACGGCCGAGAACGGCGACATCGTCGTGGCGCTGGTCGAGGGTTTCGAGGCGACGCTGAAACGCTATCGCCGCAAGGGCGGCATGATCGCGCTGGAGGCCGCCAACCCCGCCTATGAAACCCGTGTCCTGCCCGAGGACAAGGTCCGCGTCCAGGGCCGGCTGGTGGGGTTGATCCGCAGCTATTAGGCCGCGCGCCGTTCACTTGCGCGGCACAGGCCGCCGGGCGGCGTTGCGGGTCTTGGCCCGCTGGGATAACCATGGGCCAAAGGCGACAGGTCAAGGATAATCCATGCGCGCTCTGACGTTCCGCATCTTCGCTCTGGCCATGCTGCTTGCGCTGCCGGCGCAGGCCTTCGACACCACGGCCCGCGCCGCCTGGGTCTATGACGTGGCCACCGGTACCGTGCTGATGGAAAAGAACGCCGACGAGCCGCTGCCGCCGGCCTCCATGTCCAAGCTGATGACCCTGAACATGCTGTTCGAGGCGCTGCGCGACGGCCGCGTGGCGATGGACACGACCTTCCCGGTCTCGACCAAGGCCTGGCAGATGGGCGGGTCGAAGATGTTCGTCGAACCCGCCGACCGCCCTACGGTCGAGGATCTGATCCACGGCATCATCATCAACTCGGGCAACGACGCCTGCGTCGTGGCGGCCGAGGGGCTGGCGGGAACCGAGGAAGCCTTTGCGCGGCTGATGAACGAACGCGCCCGGCAGCTCGGCATGACGAATTCGCATTTCGTCAATTCGTCGGGCTGGCCGGACCCCCGGCACCGGATGTCGATGCACGACCTGGGCCTGCTTGCCACCCGGCTGATCACCGAATTCCCGGACCTCTACAAGAATTTCGCCCTCACCGAATACAACTACAAGGGCCGGGTGCCCTCGAACGCCAGCAACCGCAATCCGCTGCTGCGGCTGGGAACGGGCGACTGGAAGGCCGACGGGCTGAAGACCGGCCACACCCAGGAAGCGGGCTACGGGCTTGTCGGCTCGGCCGTGCAGGGCGACCGGCGCATCGTCTTCGTCATCACCGGCCTGCCCAGTGAAAAGGCCAGGGCCGAGGAATCCGAGCAGATCGTGAACTGGGCCTATCGCCAGTTCACCATGCGCACCATCATCCCCAAGGACGAAATCGTGGTCCAGGCCCCGGTCTGGCTGGGCGACAAGAGCCGCGTCGGCCTGACCACCAAGGACGGGGTCCGGGTGCTGATCCCCGCCGGCTCGCATGCGGGCGTAAAGGCCGAGGCCGTGTTCAACGGCCCCATCGAGGCGCCGATCGCCCAGGGCGACCAGCTGGGCGAGCTGATCGTGGACATCCCCGGCGCCGGGCAATCGCGCCTGCCACTGTTCGCCGCCAGCGACGTCGCCCGCACCGGCGTGCTGGGCCGCATGCAAAGCGCGGCCTTTCGCCTGGGCGAAAGGGCCGTCCAGGCGGTGCGCAACTGACGCCGCGCCCGCCATGTTCATCAGCTTCGAGGGCATCGACGGATCGGGAAAATCCACCCAGGCGCGGCGGCTGGCGCAAGCGCTGAATGCGCGCGGCACCGAAACGCTGCTGACCCGCGAACCCGGCGGCAGCGCCGGCGCCGAGGAAATCCGCCGCCTTCTGGTCGAGGGCGGCGGCGAGCGCTGGTCCCCCGAAACCGAGCTGCTGCTGTTCACCGCCGCCCGCCGCGACCATGTCGAGCGGCTGATCCGGCCGGCGCTGGAACGGGGCGCCTGGATCGTCACCGACCGCTTCGCCGATTCCAGCCGGGTCTACCAGGGCCTCGCCCGCGCCGACCTGCGGCAACTGGTCGAGGAGCTGCACCGGCTGACCATCGGCATCGAGCCCGACCGCACCTTCATCATCGACATCGACCCGGCGGTGGCATTGGCCCGCGGCCAGGCCCGCGGCGGGGCCGAGGACCGGTTCGAAACGCTGGGCCTGGGCTTCCAGCAGAAACTGCGCGCAGGCTTCCTGGCCCTTGCCGCCGAGGCGCCCGGACGCATTCGGGTGATCGACGGCCGCGGCAGCGAGGACGAGGTTGCCGCCCGCGTTCTGGCCGCCCTGACATGAGCAGATCCGGCATGAGCGACGAGCCGCTGCCCGAACCCGACCGCGTGCCGGGCGCCCCCCATCCCCGCGATGCGGCCCGCATCATCGGCCAGGACGCCGCGGTCGCGGATTTCCTGGCCGCCGCCCAGGCGCATCGGCTGCATCATGCCTGGCTGATCTCGGGCCCGCGCGGCACCGGCAAGGCCACCCTGGCCTGGACCGTCGCCAAATGGCTGCTGAGCGGCGCCGCGACGCCCGACCTGACCACGCCGCAGGACGATCCGACCGTCCGCCGCATCCGGGCGCTGTCCGAACCGCGGCTGCACCTGGTCCGGCGCCCGGTCGATGACAAGACCCTGCGCCTGCGCGCCGAGATCACCGTGGACGAAATCCGCCGCCTGCAGGGCTTTTTCCACATGAGCGCGGCCGAGGGCGGGCGCCGCGTCGCCATTATCGACGCCGCGGACGAAATGAACCAGGCCGCCGCCAACGCGCTGCTGAAACTGCTGGAGGAGCCGCCGCAGCATGCCACGCTGCTGCTGGTCGCGCATCAACCGGCGCGGCTGCTGCCGACGATCCGCTCGCGCTGCCGCGAATTGCGGCTGCACCCGCTGAGCCCCGAGGACATGGGCCGGGTGCTGCACGACCTTGGGCTCGACCACGACGCGGCGCGGCTGGCGGCGCTGTCCGGCGGCTCGATCGGCGAGGCGCTGCGGCTGGCCGGCCAGGACGGGCTGGCGCTTTACCAGCGCATCACCGGGCTTTTCGCCGAATATCCGCGCATGGACCGCCGCGCCGCCGCCGCCCTGGCCGATCTGGCGGCGGGACGCGCAGGGGCCGAGGGCGATCCCTTCGACCTGGTCGTGACCCTGCTCGACCGTTTCCTGACCCGCGCGGCGCGCACCGGCCTCTTGGGCGCCCCCCTGCCCGAGGCGGCCGAGGGCGAGGCCGAGGTGCTGGGCCGCGTCGCCCCCGACCCCGCGGCGGCACGGCTTTGGGCCGCCGCCCAGGCCGAGCTGTCGGCGCGGGCCCGCGCCGGGCGGGCGGTCAACCTTGACCCTTCCGCGCTGGTGTTGGATATGCTGGTCGGGCTTGCGAACCAGCCCGCCGTCTGACGGAAACCGATCATGCCCGAATCCGATCTTCCCATCCTGGTGGACAGCCATTGCCACCTGGACTTCCCCGATTTCGACGGCCAGCAGGCCGAGCTGGTCGCGCGCGCCCATGCGGCGGGCGTCACCCGCATGGTGACGATCTGCACCCGGCTGCGCAACGAGCCCGCCGTGCGCGCCATCGCCGAGGCGCATCCGGGCGTCTTCTATGCCGCCGGCACCCATCCGATGCATGCCGCCGAAGAGCCGCTGGCCACGGTCGAGGAACTGGTGGCCCTGTCGCTCCATCCGCGTTTCGTCGGCATCGGCGAGACCGGGCTCGACTATCACTATACCGCCGACAGCGCCGCCGTTCAGGCCGAAAGCCTGCGCATCCATATCGAGGCCGCGCGCCGCACCGGCCTGCCGCTGATCGTGCATTCCCGCGATGCGGACGAGGACATGGCCCGCATCCTGACCGAGGAACATCGCGCCGGCGCCTTCACCGGCGTCATGCATTGCTATACCAGCGGGCCCGAATTGGCGCGGTTGGCGCTGGACCTGGGCTTCTACCTGTCCATGTCGGGGATCGCGGCCTTCCCGCGCTCGACCGAGATCCGCGAGATCTTCGCCGCCGCCCCCGCCGACCGCATCCTGGTCGAGACCGACGCGCCCTACCTCGCCCCGCCGCCCCATCGCGGCAAGCGCAACGAGCCGGCCTTCGTCGCCCATACCGCAAAGGTCGGCGCGGACCTGCTGGGCATGACCCAGCACGAATTCGCCAGCCTCACCACGCTGAACTTCGAGCGGTTGTTTCGCAAGGCCGCGGCATGATCCGCGCCACCGTCCTGGGCTGCGGCTCCTCGGGCGGCGTGCCGCGGCTGGGCAATCGCTGGGGCGAATGCGATCCGGCGAACCCGCGCAACCGCCGCCGCCGCTGCGCGCTCCTGGTCGAGCGCTTCGGCCATGACGGGGTGACGCGGCTGCTGGTCGACACCGGCCCCGACCTGGTGCCGCAGCTGCTGGACGCGGATGTCGCGGAACTGGACGCGGTGGCCTATACCCATGCCCATGCCGACCACATCCACGGCATCGACGACCTGCGGCAGATCGTCTTCAACATGCGCCGGCGGATGCCGGTCTGGGCCGACCTGCCGACCGCGGCGGCGCTGAAGACCCGCTTTGGCTATATCTTCGAGACGCCGCCCGGTTCCTCCTACCCGCCGATCTGCGATTTGCAGCCGATCCGCGGCCCCTTCGCCATCGAGGGCGCGGGCGGCAGCATCGAACTTGCACCCTTCGAGGTCAACCACGGCGACATGAACGCGCTTGGCTTTCGCATAGGCGGGGTCGAGCAGAGCCTGGTCTACCTGCCCGACGTGCTGGCGATCCCCGAGGACGCCTGGCCGACGATCATGGGCTGCGAGGTGTTCATCTGCGACGCGCTGCGGCGCATCCCGCATCCCAGCCACGCCCATCTGGCGCTGACGCTGGAATGGATCGCGCGTTCGGGCTGCGCGCGGGGGATCCTGACCAACATGCATGTCGACCTGGATTACGACGCCATGATGCGCGAGACGCCCGAGAATGTGGTGCCCGCCCATGACGGGATGCGGATCGAGCTGATATGACCGCACTTTTCGACGTCATCCTGCCGGTTTTCCTGGTGGTTGGCTTCGGTTATCTGGTCTGCTGGCGCAAATGGCTGACCGAGGTCGCGGTCGATGGCGTCATGCGCTTTGCCCAGAACTTCGCCCTGCCGGTGCTGCTGTTCGGCGCCATCGCCGGGCTGGACCTGGGCGCGAACTACAACCCGCTTCTGCTGCTGGCCTTCTACAGCGGCGCGCTCTTGTCCTTTGCACTGGGAACCGTCCTGGCGTTTCGCTGGCTCCGGCGGCCCATCGAGGACGCCATCGCCATCGGCTTCGTCTGCCTGTTCTCGAACTCGCTGCTGCTGGGCGTGCCGATCACCGAGCGCGCCTATGGTCCCGAGGCGCTGCTGGGCAATTTCACCATCATCTCGCTGCATTCGCCGCTGCTTTACACCTTCGGAATCACCGCGATGGAATTCGCCCGCGCCCGCGGCCAGGACCTGTCGGTCGGCGGGGTGGCCCTGCGGGCGCTGTCGGGGGTGCTGCATACGCCGCTGGTCATCGGCATCCTTTGCGGCTTTGCCGTGAACCTGCTGACCCAGGCCGGGCTGGTCCTGCCCGAGGGTTTCTGGGCCGCGGTCAGGATGATGTCCAGCGCGGCGCTGCCGGCAGCGCTGTTCGGGCTGGGCGGCGTGCTATACCGCTATCGCCCCGAGGGCGAGGCGCGGGCCATCGCGCTGTGCTGCTGCATTTCGTTGCTGCTGCATCCGGGCGTGACCTTCGGGCTGGGCAAGCTGTTCGCGCTGAGCGTGGCCGAGATGCGCTCGGCGGTGATGACGGCCGCCATGCCGCCGGGGGTCAACGCCTATCTTTTCGCGTCGCTTTACGGGGTTGCCAAGCGGGTTTCGGCCTCGACGGTGCTGATGGCGACGGGGTTGTCGATGCTGTCTGTCTGGTTCTGGCTCGGCGCCCTGCCCTGATGCGCGAACGCCGCCCCGAAGGGCGGCGTCCGGTTCTACCTTGGGGTCAGCCCCCTGAGCCGTTCCGAGCGCCTGCGCAGGAGCTCGACGGTGGTGAGGAGCGCGATGGAGAAGATGACCAGCAGCGTGGCGACGGCGAGGATGGCGGGCGAGATCTGCTCGCGGATGCCGTTCCACATCTGCCGCGGGATGGTCTGCTGGTCCGGCCCGGCGATGAACAGCACCGCCACCACCTCGTCGAAGGAGGTCACGAAGGCAAACAGCGCCCCCGAGATCACGCCGGGCAGGATCAAGGGCATGGTGATGCGGAAGAAGGTCGTGCGCGGGTTCGCCCCCAGGCTCGCCGCCGCCCGGTTCAGCGACTGGTCGAAGCCGATCAGCGTCGCCGTCACCGTGATGATCACGAAGGGAATGCCCAGCGTGGCATGGGCCAGGATCACCCCCAGATAGGTGCCCGCCAGCCGGCCGCATTCCGGGTCCAGCCCGATCCAGCTCAGCGGCTCGCAGGGGTTCGAGTAGAAGAAGAACATCCCCGTCGCGGTGATGATGATCGGCACGATCATCGGCGAGATCAGCATGGCCATGATCGCCCGGCGCCAGGGCATCTCGGGCCGCGACAGACCCAGCGCCGCCAGCGTGCCCAGCACCGTGGCCAGGATGGTCGAGAAAAAGCCGATGATGATCGAGCTTTTCGCCGCATTCACCCATTTCGCGTTCTGCCAGGCATCCGCCCACCAGCTCAGGTCGCGCGGCGCGTCCGGCCGCGCCATGCCGAAGGTCAGCAGGCTGTCGTACCAGCGCAGCGAATAGCCCTCGGGGTCGAAGGACAGCATCCGGTCGGTGAAGGTGAAATAGGGCTCGGCGTTGAAGCTCAGCGGGATCACCACCACGATGGGCGCGATCAGGAAGAAGAAGATCGCGCCGCAGATCACCAGATAGGCGTAGTGCCAGACCTTCTCCAAGGGCGATGCGTAAGTCGGAAGCGCCATGGCGATTACCCCAGTTTCAGGTTGTCGATGCCGACGAGCCGGTCGTAGACCCAGTAGAGGATCAGGACCCCGCCCAGAAGCAGCGCCGCCAGCGCGGCCGCCATGGACCAGTTCAGCGTCTGCGTCATGTGCATCGCGATCATGTTCGAGATCAGCTGCCCCGACGAGCCGCCGACCAGCGCGGGGGTGATGTAGTAGCCCACCGCCAGGATGAACACCAGAAGCGCCCCCGCCCCCAGCCCCGGCAGGGTCTGCGGGAAATAGATCCGGCGGAAGGCGGTCCAGCTGGTCGCCCCCAGGCTGCGCGCGGCGCGCACATAGCTGGGATTGATCGTGCGCATCACCGAATAGAGCGGCAGGATCATGAAGGGCAGCAGGATATGGGTCATGGCGATGATCGTGCCGGTCTGGTTGAAGATCATCTGCAGCCGCTGGGTGTTGCCGATCACCCCCAGCCAGACCAGCACGTCGTTGACCACGCCCTGCTGCTGCAACAGCACGATCCAGGCCGTGGTCCTGACCAGCAGCGAGGTCCAGAACGGCAGGAGCACCAGGATCATCAACAGGTTCGACTGCCGCATCGGCAGCGTCGCCAGCAGGTGCGCGACCGGAAAGCCCAGAAGGAAGGTGGTGAAGGTGATGACCAGCGACAGCCAGAAGGTGCGCATGAACAGCTTGACATAGATCTGCTGCTGCGCCGGGGCGGCAACCACCTCGCCCTGGTCGTCGCGGGTGCGGTCGACCGCCGCCAGGTAGAAGTTGCTGGTATAGGGCGAGGAGGCCTCGCGCATCACCGACCACAGCCTGGGATCGCCCCATTTCGCGTCCATCTCGAGGATGGCCTCGCGATAGGGCGGCTCGATGCCGCCGCGGGCCTGGCGCCCGGCCGAGGTGAACAGCGAGCGCGTGCCCGGCATGTCGTAGTTGATGCGGGTGCCGACGACGCCGACGGTGCGCGCCTGGGCGGCGGCGGTCAGGTCGGCGGCCAGCGCCGCCCAGGCGGCATCGTCGGGTTCGGTGCCGCGGGGGTTGTCGTGGAACCAGGCCGAGAGCTGCGGCATGTTGGCCGAGAAGCCGTCGTTCTTGACCGAGCGCTGCAGCATCTGCCCGATCGGCACCACGAAGGTGATCAGGATGAACAGCAAGAGCGGCAGCACCAGCAGGAACGCCCGCCGACGCGCACGACGCGAACTCCGCGCAAGCGCAGACTTCAACGGACGACCGTCCGCGGTTCTCAGCGTGCCGCCTTGGTCAAGGCCGCCGGCCTCGGTCACGATGGCGGCATGGGGGTCGAGGGCTTTGGCCATCTTGGTCCTTTGTCGGGCAATCCGGGGTCGAAGCCGCGGCCCGGACGGTCCGGGCCGCGGCATTGCGCAGGTCAGTTGGCGGCCAGCCAGCCGTTGAAACGCTCGGCCAGTTCGGCGGAATGGTCGGCCCAGAACTCCGGGTCGTCCATGACGGCGGTCTTCATATGCTCTTCGCTGGTGGGCATGTGCGGCGCCATCTCGGTCTTGCCGTCCTGGAACAGCCCGACCAGCGCCGCCGAGCTTTTCCGCGACGGGCCATAGGCGATGTATTTCGCCTGGTTGGCCAGCTGCTCGGTCGCGGTGGCGAATTTCAGGTATTCCAGCGCCGCCTCGGGGTTGGGCGAGCCCTTGGGAATGGCAAACATGTCCATGTCCATGTATTGCCCGTCCCAGATGATCTCGAAGGGCTTGCCCTCGCCGACCATGGCGTCGAAGAAGCGGCCGTTATAGCCGGTGGCCATCACCACCTCGCCATCGGCCAGCAACTGCACCGGCTGGGCGCCGGCCTCCCACCAGACCACGTCGCCCTTGATGGTGTCGAGCTTGGCGAAGGCCTGGTCCACGCCCTCGGGCGTGCCCAGCACCTCATAGATCTGGTCGGGCGCCACGCCATCGGCGATCAGCGCCAGATACAGGGTGCGCTTGGGGTTCTTGGGCAGCCCGCGCTTGCCGGGGAACTTGGCGGTGTCGAAGAAATCCGCCGCGGTCGAGGGTTTCTCGCCGTCGAATTTCGTGCTGTCGAAGGCGATGACCGTGCCCCAGAAGATGTTCGCCACCGCGCATTCCTGAAGCGCGCCGGGGATGAAATCCTCGGTCGCGGGCGTGCCGTCGGGGGCGGGCGGCAGGATGGCCGGGTCGATCTCGACCAGCGCGCCCTCGTCGCAAAGCCGGATCGCGTCCGAGACCTCGATGTCGAACACGTCGCCGGTAATGTTGCCCGCCTCGACCTGCGCCTTCAGCGGCGTGGCCGGGTTGTCGGCGGCCAGCATGTTCACCTTGATGCCGGTCTGCTCGGCGAAGGGGATGTTATAGGCCTCGACCTGCGAACGCTCATAGGCGCCGCCCCAGGAGACGACGTTGACCTCCTTGTTCTGGGCCTGCGCCGCAAGGCCAAGGCTGCAGAGCGCCGAGGTCAGGATCAATGTGGTTTTCATGTTCTACTCCCGTTGGTTTTGCGGCTCTTTGGCCGCTCTTTGCCCGTTCGGGCTTGCCGGGTGGCCGCGGCGGGATGCTCCCGCCGCGGGCCTTGCATGTCAGTTCGCCAGCCAGGCGTTGAAGCGTTCCTGCAGCTCGGCGTCGTGGTCGACCCAGAAGTCCAGGTTCGAGGCCAGCGCGTTTTCCAGGTTCTCGGCATAGGTGGGCAGGTTCGGGCCCATCGGCACGTCGGTGCCCTCGATATTGCCGACCAGGGCGGCGGCCGAGACGCGCGGCGGGCCGTAGCTGATGAACTCGGCGGCGCGGGCCTGCTGCTCGGGCGCGGTCGAGAAGGCGATGAACTCCCTGGCGGCCTCGGGGTTCGGGGCGCCCTTCGGCATCACCCAGCCCTCCATCTCGTAGATCTGGCCGTCCCAGACGATCTTGAAGGGCTTGCCCTCCTGCTGGGCGGCGTTGAAGATCCGGCCGTTGAAGGCAAAGGCCATCGACACCTCGCCATCGGCCAGAAGCTGCGGCGGCTGCGCGCCGGCTTCCCACCAGATCACGTCGTTCTTGATCGTGTCGAGCTTGGCGAAGGCCTGGTCCACGCCCTCGGGGGTGCCCAGCACCTCATAGACCTGGTCGGGCGCGACGCCATCGGCCATCAGCGCGAATTCCAGGTTGAACTTGGCGCCCTTGCGCATGGTGCGCTTGCCGGGGAACTTGGCCGTGTCGAAGAAATCGGCCGCGCCGGCGGGCTTGGCATCGGGGAACTTGCCGTCGTCATAGGCCAGGATCATCGAATAGACGTCCGTGCCCACGAAGCATTCGGTGATCGCGCCCTCGATGAAATCGTCGGCGGCCGGGGTGCCGTCGGCGGCGGGGGTCAGGATCGCCGGGTCGATCACTTCCAGCAGCCCCTCGTCGCAAAGCCGCACGGCATCGGCATATTCGACCGAGGCCACGTCGATCGAGACATTGCCCGCCTCGACCTGGGCCTTGACCGGCGTCGCGGGGTTGTCGGCATCCGAAACCACGACCTTCTTGCCGGTCTGGGCCTCGAAGGGCTTGGCATAGGCCTCGACATGGCTCATGCCATAGGCCCCGCCCCAGGACAGCAGGTTGACCTGCTGGTCCTGTGCCTGGGCCGCAGCCGCGACGACGACCAGCGCAGAGGTCAGTATCAGCGTGCGTTTCATCATAACTCCCTGGTTCCTTGCGTAATGCACGTTCACACCGGATCGAGGGCGCGGGCATCCTCGGGATGCCAGCCGATCCGTATCGTCTGGCCGGGCGACAGCTTCACCTGCCCCAGCGTGTTGCGGTATTTCATCACGAAATCGTCCTGCCCGGCGACATGCAGCCGCGCCCGCAGGATGTCGCCCATGTAGATCACGTCGCGCACCTGCGCCTCGATGGTATGGGCACCGGCCGGCATCAGCTCGGGCTTGAACTCGACCCGCTCGGGCCGGATCGAGACCGTCGTGACCTGGCCGCTTTCGCGGATGTTGACGGCGGTGGCGTCGATCAGCTCGCCATTGTCCAGCCGCACCAGCGCCTTGTCGCCCTGCAGCTGCTCGATGGTGCCGCGCAGGGCGTTGTTCTCGCCGATGAAGCCGGCGACGAAGCTGTTCTCGGGCTGCTCGTAAAGCACCGGGGGCGGCGCGAGCTGCTGGATGCGGCCGTCATTGAACACGGCGATGCGGTCCGACATGGTCAGCGCCTCGCCCTGGTCGTGGGTCACATAGACCACGGTGATGCCCAGCCGGTCGTGCAATGCCTTGATCTCGAACTGCATATGCTCGCGCAGCTGCTTGTCGAGCGCGCCCAGCGGCTCGTCCATCAGCACCAGCTTGGGATCGAACACCAAGGCGCGGGCCAGCGCGATGCGCTGCTGCTGGCCGCCGGAAAGCTGCGCCGGGCGGCGGTTCTTGAACTGGCCCATCTGCACCATGTCGAGGGCGCGGGTGATGCGGCTTTCGCGCTCGTCCTTGCCCATGCCGCGCACTTCCAGCGGAAAGGACAGGTTCTCGCCCACGCTCATATGCGGGAAAAGCGCGTAGTTCTGGAACACCATGCCGATGCCGCGCCGATGGGGCGGCACGTCGTTGATGTTGCGGCCGTCCAGCCGGATCTCGCCATGGGTCGCCGTCTCGAATCCGGCCAGCATCATCAGGCAGGTGGTCTTGCCCGAGCCGGAGGGGCCGAGCATGGTCAGGAACTCGCCCTTGCCGATGGCCAGGTTCAGATCTTTGACGACAAGCGATTGCCCGTCATAGCTTTTCTGGACGTGATCGAAGACAACGAAAGCGTCGTTGCCGGGGTCTGCTGTCACGATGCGGGCTCCCTGTTTCTATTGGTTCTTCGTTCCGCCAGCCAACAGTAATCGGCGCTTGTCGGGGAATGCAACTCACTTGTGCAGCCGGCCGGAAGGACGCAGGCGACGAAGTCGGTGTCACATTGCGTCATTGCCCTTTCGCCGGGCAGATTCGGGTTGACAGCGACATGGCCGGGCTCAGCGAAAGCGATAGAGATCGGCGTCGGGATCGGCGCGGCCGTCGATCCGGCGCGCGGTCAGTTCGGCGGCGATGACGGAATAGGTGATGCCGTTGCCGCCAAAGCCCATCACCGCATGGCAACGCCGGCAGCCCGGCACCGCATCGACGATCGGCAGCCCGTCGTCGCTGTCGCCGAAGGCCGCGGCCCAGCGATAGGCCGGGCGGCCGATGCGGATGCCGCAGGTCTCGCGCAGCTTGCGGGCGATCTCGGCGGCGTTGCGGCGCAGCTTGCCGGCATCCTCGTAGGCATCGGGGCTTGCCTCGTCCTCGCCGCCGGCGATGATCCGGCCGCTGGGCGTGGTGCGGAAATACAGGTAGGGATCGGCCGCCTCCCAGACCAGATAGTCGTCGAGCCAGGCCGGATGGCGCACCCCCTCGGCCGAGGCGACGGCCCAGGTCGAGATGATGCGGTGATGCGCCGAGGCAAGCTGCGGCAGGAATTCGTAGCCGGTGCAGAACACCGCATGGCCCGCCACCACCACCCGCCCGGCCGAGGATGCCAGCGCCACCCCGTCCGCCAGTTCCGCGAAATCCACGACCTCGAAGGGCGAGACGATCTCGGCCCCGCGTTCCTGCGCCAGCCGCAGCAGCCCGGCCGTCAGCTGCGCCGGATTGGCCGAGGCCGAGGCGGTGGAGCGGATGGCCCCCGTGCGGTCGATGCCGTATGCCTCGAGCAGGCGCCGGCGCGAAAGGAACTCGGCCGCGATGCCGGTTTCGCGGCGCAGCGCCGCCTCGGCCTCCAGCGCGCGAAAGCCCATCTCGTCGCCGGCCAGGTAAAGCGCCCGCTTGCGCTGCATCTGGCAGTCGAGCCGCAGCCGGCGCGACAGCCGCAGCAGTTCCTCGACCGCCTTGACCGAGCGCAGCCAGGCCCGCGCCGCCTTGTCGGGGCCGATCTGGCGCGCCAGCCGGCTCAGCGGCACGTCGATCTCGTGCTGGATCATCGCCGTCGAAGCAAGCGACGAGCCCCGCACCGGCTGGCGCCGGTCCACCAGCAGCACCCGCCGCTTGCGCCGCGTCAGCCGCTCGGCCAGCAGGGCCGCGGAAATGCCGGTGCCGACGATCACCACGTCCCAGCGCGGCTGCGAGGGCTCTGCCCGATGCGCGACCGAGATATGCGGCGTCTCGGCCCAGAAGGGATGCGCCGTGCGCAGCCGCCGCTGGATGGTGCGCCGGGGCCCGGTCATTCCTTGCCCGCCCAGGCCATTTCCCGCTGCGGGATCGCGGGCGGCTGGTAAAGCCCCGCCGTGCCGTCCCGGTCCCGCCTGAGCACCGAAAGCGCGCCGTCGGCCTCGAGAATGGCGAACTTGACGTCGGCCAGGTCGGCCACGCCCTTTTCGCGCAGCTTGGCGTGCAACTCGCCGATGCCGATGCCCTGCCGGCGCAGGCGGTCTTGGTGGACGCGGCCCTCGGTGACGACGATGCGCGGCCTGCCCTCGAAGATCCGCGACAGCAGGTCCGAGGACAGGATCGCCTCGTCCACCAGCTTGTTGAAGGCGGCGACCAGGAAGATTGCGAACATCGCCGGCAGCATCGGCACGTCGGGATAGAACAGCGAATCGCCCACCGCCGAGCCGATGGCGATGACCAGCAGGAACTCGACGATGGAAAGCTGCGCCACCGTGCGTCCGCCCAGCCAGCGCATCAACGCCAGCGTGTAGAAATAGATGATGACGGTGCGAAGAAAGACTTCCCAGGCGAAGGACAGATCCTGATCGCCCAGGAAGATGCGGTGAAGTTCGTCAAGCATGGCCGCCGTCCCCTGCCCGCGCCGGTTTGCGCCAAGGGACAAGCCGCGATCCGGGGCGCCGGTTCCACGCCCCGCGCACCGGCGCCGGAAAACCTAGACGGCCAGGAAGCCGCCATCCACCGGCAACACCGCGCCCGAGACCATGCGGCTGTCGTCCGAAAGCAGCAGCGCAATGCTTTGCGCGACCTCCTCGGCCTCGGCAAAGCGGTTCAGCGGGTGGCGCACCATCATCGGCTGGCTTTTCGCCGGGTCCGACCAGGCCTCGGCCGCCAGTTCGGTCAGGGTGATGGTGGGCGCGACCGCGTTCACGCGGATGCCGTGCGGGCCCAGTTCCTTGGCCAGCACGCGGGTCGCGCCCTCGAGCCCGGCCTTCGAGGCGGCATAGCACAGGTGGTCCTGGAAGCCGCGATGACCGGCGATCGAGGTGATGTTGACGATGGCGCCGCCGCCGCCCGCCGCCACGCGGGCGCGGGCGAATTCCTGGCAGCAGATCAGCGCCGCGCGCAGGTTGATGCCCAGGACCGCCTCATAGCCGGCCTCGGTCATGTCGAGCACGCTTTCCAGCACGTTGATGCCGGCGCTGTTGATCAGGTAGTCGGCGGTCCCCGCCTGCACCATGGCGGCGCGGGTGGCGGCCGGGTCGGCCAGGTCGACGCGGATGCCGCGCGCGCCGATCTCGGCCGCGAGGCTGTCGAGGTCGGATTGGGTGCGGCTCAGCGCCACGACCTTCGCGCCGCGTTCGGCCATGAGACGCGCGCAGGCGCGGCCGATGCCTTTGCCCGCGCCGGTGATGATGACGGTCTTGCCCGAGAATTGCATGGTTCCTCGCATGTCCGGTTCGGCGGCAGGGCCGCCCGTGTTCAGTTTTGCGGCAAGGCCGCCATGGCGGCGCGGATCTGCCGCGCCGTGGATTGCAGCGCCAGGAAGGCGGCATGGCGCGCGTCCTGCCGCGCGCGGCTGGCGGGATCGGGGGCGCAGCGCGTGGCGATGCGCGACATGGCGGGCATGGCGGTGTGCAGGTCGGGGAACACCCCCGCCGCCACCGCGCCCAGCATGGCCGAGCCCAGCAGCACCGGCTCGGGGCATTCCGTCACCTCGACCGGCAGCCCGGTCGCATCCGCCAGCAGCTGCCGGGTCAGCGGATGCGCGCCGGCGCCGCCGCTGACGCTGATCGTCTGAACCGGGGCGCCATGCTGGCCTTGGGTCTCGATGATCTGGCGCAGGCCATAGCCCAGGCCACAGATCCCGGCGACATAAAGCGCGACCAGCGAATCCGGCCCCGTCTCCATCCCCTGCCCCATGATGACGGCGCGGGCATGGGGATCGGCAAAGGGCGCGCGGTTGCCCAGGAACTCGGGCACCACATGCAGCTCGTCGGCCAGCCGCAGGGCGGCGCTGGCATCGCCCGCCAGCTCCAGCGCCCGGTCGGCCAGCCATTGCGGCAGCGACTTGCCCGCCGCCTCGGCCAGCGCCGTCGCCTCGGCCGTGGCGGGGTGCAGCTGCACCAGCTGGTCGATGGCGGCGCCGGCGGCGGACTGGCCGCCCTCGTTCAGCCACATGCCGGGCACCATGGCCGAGTAATAGGGGCCCCAGACGCCCGGCACGAAGGCCGGCTCGCGCGTCGTGGTCATGGTGCAGGAGGAGGTGCCGAAGACATAGCCCAGGCAAGCCGTCGCATCGCCCCCCGCCGCCACCGTGCCGACGCCGCCGGCATGGGCGTCGATCAGCCCGGCCGCGACCGCGGTGCCGGGCCGCAGGCCCATGGCCTCGGCCGCGGCCGGGGTCAGTCCCTGCCCCAGCGCCGTGCCGGGATCGACGACGCGGGCGCCGATGCGGGCGAAACCGTCGTCGGCCAGATCGCCCAGGCCGATCTGGCGGAAATAGCCCGCGTCCCAGCGCCCCTCATGCGCCAGATAGGTCCATTTGCAGGTCACGGTGCAGGCGGAGCGCTCCAGCGCGCCGGTCGCCTTCCAGGTCAGGAAGTCGGTCAGGTCGAAGAAATGCGCCGCCGCCGCATAGACCTCGGGCCGGTTCTCGCGCAGCCACAGAAGCTTCGGCGTCTCCATCTCGGGCGAGATGCGGGTGCCGACATAGGCCAGCACGTCGTGGCCCAGCGCATTGATGCGCTCGGCCTGCTCGACGGCGCGGTGGTCCATCCAGACGATGATGTCGCGCTCGGGGTGGGCGGGGTCGCCCACCGGCAGCGTCGCATCCCCCGCCCCGCGGACGACAAGGGAGCAGGTGGCATCGAAGCCGATGCCCGTGACCCGCGCCGGGTCGATCCCGGCGCGGGTCACGCATTCCCGGACGGAGTCGCAGACCGCGCGCCAGACCTGCTCGCTGGACTGCTCGGCGATCACGCCGCGCTCGCGGTGCATCGCGATGGGGCGCTTGGCCGTGGCAAGCAGGCGGCCTGCGCGGTCGAAGACCCCGGCCCGCGCCGAGCCGGTGCCCACGTCGATGCCGATCAGATACTGGTCCATGGCGCTACTCCGTTCCGGGTGCCGGGCGTCAGACGCGGTCGAAATTGGTCGGCAGCACCAGCATGTCGCGGATGGTGACGGTGCGCTTGCGGGTCAGCATGTATTCGACCGCATCCGCGACCTCTTCCGCGTCGATCAGGCTGCCGCTTTCCTTGGCCTTGCGCAGGTTCTCCTCGGGCCAGTCGGCCAGCAACGCCGAGACGACCGGGCCGGGCGAGACCTGCATGACCCGCACGCCATGCGGGATCATCTGCCGGCGCATGCCCTGGACGAAGCTGGTGATCGCCCATTTCGAGCCGGAATAGACCGGCTCCCAATAGGTCGGGAAATGGCCGGCGATCGAACAGGTGACGACGATGTCGCCGGTCTTGCGCTCGCTCATGTGCGGCACCACGGCACGGACGTTCTTCATCACCGCGTTGACGTTGAGGTTCAGCATCCGGTCGATGGCCTCGGGCGTCGTCTCGGTCAGGTCGCCGCCGATATAGGTGCCGGCGTTGCAATAGAGGATGTCGATATGGCCGGTCTTGGCCAGGATCTCGGGGATCATGGCGTTGCAGCTGTCCGCGTCGAGCAGGTTCGTCACCTGCGGGATCGCCTTGTCGCCCAGCTTGGCGGCCAGTTCGGCCAGCGCCGCCTGGTTCCAGTCCACCATGACCACGGTGGCGCCGCGGGCAAGCAGCCGCTCGGTGGTGGCGAGCCCGATCCCCGAGGCCGCGCCGGTGATGACGGCGATCTTGCCGTCCAGCGATTCAGACATTCCGTTCTCCTGTCTTCAGAATGATGCGGGCGGGGCTCAGCGCCATTCGCGCCCGATATAGATGGCCAGCAGGATGATCGCGCCCTTGATGACGTCCTGCAGGTAGGGGTTGATGCCCATCAGGTTCAGGCCGTTGTTCAGGATGCCCAGCAGCACCGCGCCGATCAGCGTGCCGAGGATCAGGCCCCGCCCGCCCGAGATCGCGGTGCCGCCCAGCACCACGGCGGCGATGGCGTCCAGCTCGAAGCCCTGGCCGGCATTGGGCTGGCCGCTCATCAGCCGCCCGGTCAGGATCACCGCGGCCAAGGCCGAGGTCAGGCCCGAGATGCCGTAGACCGCCAGCTTCACCCGCTGGGTCTTGACACCCGAAAGCCGCGCGGCGGTCTCGTTGCCGCCCAGCGCATAGACATGGCGGCCGAAGGCGGTGCGCTGCAAGAGCACCCAGGCCACGGCATAGATCAGGACCATGACGATGACCGGCACCGGCACGACGCCGATGCGCCCCACCCCGAACCAGGAAATCCAGCTGGGGATGCCGCTGATCGGATAGCCGCCGGAATAGATCAGACCCAGGCCGCGCGCCATGCCCATGGTGGCCAGCGTCACGATGATCGCCGGCATCCGGCCCCAGGCGACCAGCACGCCGTTGGCCAGCCCGATGCCCAGGCCGATCAGCAGCCCGACCAGCAGCGCCACCGGCGCGGGCAGGCCCATGTTGACCATCATCCCCGCGCTCAGCGTGCCGACCAGCGCCATGACCGCGCCGACCGACAAATCGATCCCGCCGGTCAGGATGACGAAGCTCATGCCGACGGCGAGGATGCCGACGACCGACACCTGGCGCAGCACGTTCATGATGTTGTTCAGGCTGAAGAAATTGTCGCTCGCCAGCCCCATCAGCACCGAGACGGTGATCAGCCCGATCAGCGGCAGCGCCAGCGGCGAATGCAGCAGGCGGCCAAGCGAGAAGCCTCCGGTTTTCCCGGCCGAGCCGGTGTTTGCGTCATGCGACATGTTCAACTCTCCCGGTCGTGGCATGGGTCATGATGGTTTCGGAATCGATCTGGTCGCCCTCGACCGTGGCCACGATCCCGCCCGAACGGAACACGCAGACCCGGTCGGACATGCCGATCACCTCGGGCAGTTCGGACGAGATCATGATGATGGCGCCGCCCTTGGCGGTGAATTCACGCATCAGCGCATAGATTTCCGCCTTGGCGCCCACGTCAATGCCGCGCGTCGGCTCGTCGAAGATCAGCACCTGCATGTCGTGGTTCAGCCAGCGGGCGATCACGACCTTCTGCTGGTTGCCGCCCGACAGCGTATCGACGCGGGCATGCGGCCCCTGCGCCTTGACGCGGACCTGCGCCATGGCGGTCTCGGTCGCGGCCAGTTCCTTTTTCAGGTCGATGAACCAATGGTTCTTGCGATACTTGCCGTAATTGTTCAGCGAGACGTTCTGCAGGATCGAGAAGCTGGTGATCAGCCCCTGTTCCTTGCGGCTTTCGGGCAGCAGGCCGATGCCATGCGCCAGCCCCTCGTCGGGGCCGCGAAAGCGTTTCTCGACCCCGTCCACCTTCACCTTGCAGCGCGCCGCCGGGTATGCGCCCAGCATGGCCAGCACGGTTTCCGTGCGGCCCGAGCCAACCAGCCCGGCAAAGCCCAGGATCTCGCCCTTGCGCAGGGCAAAGCGCGAGACGGGGCCGCCCTTCTTCAGCTGCACCTCCTCGACCTCGACGACAACGGAGGCGGTCGAGGGGGCCGGCTTGGGCGGGAAGTTGTTCTCGATCCGGCGGCCGACCATCATCTCGACCAGCCGGTCGTTGTCCACGTCCGGGACCGCGCAGGAGGCGATGAACTCGCCGTCGCGCAGCACGGTGATGCGGTCGCAGATCTCGAAGATCTCTTCCAGGTGATGCGAGATGAAGATGATCGCCACGCCCTGCCGGCGCAGCTCGCGCATGACCTTGAACAGGTGCTCGACCTCGGAGGGGGTCAGGGTCGCGGTCGGCTCGTCCAGCACCAGGATGCGGGCGTTCAGGGACAGCGCCTTGGCGATCTCGACGAATTGCTGCTCGGCGACGGACAGGCGATGCACCGGCACGTCCAGGGCCACGTCGACGGCCAGCTGGCGCATGATCTCGGCGGCGCGGGCGCGCATCGCCTTGCGGTCCAGCGTGCCGAAGCGTCCGCGGATCTCGCGCGCCAGGAACATGTTCTCGACCGCGTCGAGATAGGGGATCAGGCTGAACTCCTGGAACACGATGCCCACGCCGGCGGCGATGGCCTGGTCGTAATCGGCAAAGTGGCGCTCGGTCCCCTCGATGCGGATCGTGCCCTCGCTGGGCTGGATGATGCCGCACAGGATCTTCATCAGCGTGGACTTGCCGGCGCCGTTCTCGCCCAGAAGCGCATGCACCTCGCCGGCGCGGACCTCCATGTCGACGCCGTGCAGGACTTCGATCTTGCCGAAGCTTTTTCGGATTCCCTTCAGTTCCAGCATGATGCCCTCCTGAATGGCTGGGAAATGTCCCGCCCCCGCGGCATGCGGGGACGGGAGCGGGGAGGAACCCTTACCAGCTGAACTCGGCAGCGTTCTCGGCGTCAACGACCATGACGTCGATCGGCACTTCCTTCGGCACCACGCGGGCGCCCCATTTCTGCGCCAGCGCCATGGCCAGGCCCACCCGGACCTGGTCGCGCGGGAATTGCGCGGTGGTCTCGATGAAGGGGCCGCCCGCGGCGATGGCCTGGACCGCCTCGGGTGCGCCGTCGACCGAGGTCAGCTTGATGTCCTTGCCCGAGCCCTGGATCGCCGCCAGCGCGCCCATGGCGCCGCCGTCGTTGACCGAGAAGATGCCGGCCAGGTTCGGCTTGGACTGGATCATGTTCTCGACCACGCCCAGGGCGACCGAGCGGTCCTGCCGGCCGTTCTGGGTATCGACCAGGGTGATTTCCGGGAACTCCTCCAGCGCGGCCTTGCAGCCCTCGACGCGCTGCAGGATCGGCACCACCGGGATGCCGTCCAGGATCGCGACCTCGCCCTTGCCCTCCAGCGCCTCGCCCAGATACTTGCAGGACATGTAGCCCGCGTCCCGGTTCTTGGAGCCGACGAAGGTATCGACCGGGCCGTTCGCGTTCGCATCGACCGCGACCACGGTCACGCCCGCGGCCTTGGCGGCGTGGACCGCGGCCTCGATCCCGGCGCTGTCGGTCGGATTCAGCAGCAGGATGTCGATATTCTGCTGCAGCATGTCCTCGACGTCCGAGATCTGCTTGGCCACGTCATGGCCGGCGTCGGTGACGACGACATCGGCGCCCAGGCTGGCGGCGGCTTCGTTCAGCGCCTCCTGCATGGACACGAAATAGGGGTTGTTCAGCTCCTGGAAGGTCATGCCGATCTTCAGCTTGTCCTGGGCCAGCGCCGGGGCCGCCATGAGCGCAAGCGCGGCCGAGGCGGTGAGCAGTTTCGTTTTCATCTGGGTTCCCTCCCATCTGGATGAAAGCAGGCATGGCCTGCGCGTCTCCGGGCGGCGCCGCGCCGCCCGAATTGGTGAAATTGGCGATTTCGGTCCTTGTCAGTCCGCCATGACCAGCGCCTTCTGGGCCGCGAAAGTCGCGCGGAACTGCGAGGGCGACATTCCCTTGAGCTTCAGGAAATGCCGGTTGAAGTTCGACAGGTTCGAAAACCCGACCTCGTAGCAGATCTCGGCCACCTTGACGTCGGGATCGGTCAGCAGCATCTGGCAGGCCAGGTCGATGCGCAGCTGGTTGCGATAGCGCACCAGCGTGGTGCCGGTATGGCGCTTGAAAGCGCGGGAAAAGGCGCTTTGGCTTTGCCCGACCATCTCGGCCAGCTCGCCCTCCTCGATCTGCTCGGTCAGGTGTTCGCGCAGATGCGACAGCGCGCGGTTGATGCCGCCGTCATGGGTGCGCGTCAGGTCCAGCTCGAAGCTGAGGCTGGCCAGCACCTCGTATTCCGGCGCATGGGCCAGCAGGTCCAGGATGTCCCAGAACAGCGCCAGGCGACGCAGGCCCTGCGCCTCGACCAGCCGCTCCATCAGCGGGCGGACGCGGGCGCTGGTCTCGTCGTCGAAGAGCAAGCCGCGGCGCGAGCGTTCCAGGAGCGGGCGCAGCGCCTCCATCTCGGGCATGGCGGCGCTGGCCTCTTCGATGAAGGCTTCGGGGAACTGGATCACCAGCGAGCGCAGCGGCACCGCCTCGCCGGGCGGGATGTCGCTGATCCAGTTCTGCGGCAGGTTCGGCCCGGTCATGATCAGCTGGCCGGGCTGGAAGCTGCCGACATGGTCGCCGATGTAGAATGTGCCCGAGGTGGCGACGACCAGGTGGATTTCGTATTCGGGATGGTAATGCCAGCGCACCGTGCGGAACGGATAGCCATGCATCCACGCGGCGAAGGATTCGCCCTTGCGGATGTGGACCAGCTCCAGATCGGGTTGCATTCGCCTTCCTCCCTGCACGCCGCGGACCCTGCCGGGCCTGCCGCGGACGTTCAGGAACCATAGGCTTCATGCCCGCCGGCGATCCACATCAGGGCGAAAAAAATACCGATACTTTTTTGCACCGATCGGTGCAGGAATTGAAGAGGCAGGCGCAAGGCACCGCGACGGGCATATGCTGCATAGCAGAAAGCCCATGCCGCAGCGCAGCGGCATGGGCCTGCTTTTTCGGAAAAACCCTCTGTTAACGCTATCAAGCGCCCAGAGCGGTCAGATCCCGCAGCCGCGGATAAGCCGCATGATGGGCCTCATACTTTTTCGCATAGGCTGCGGCCAGTTCAGGATCGGGCACAACCTCGGCGCGAATGGCGGGCCTGGCAAAGATGCGGTCCGAGGTATCGCCCGTCGCGCAGGCCGCCGCCAGCTTGGCCGCCCCGAAGGCTGCGCCGAAATCGCCGTCCTCGGGCTCCAGCAGCGTGAGCCCGGTGGCCGAGGCCATGATTCGCAGCCAGGCGCGCGAGCGCGCGCCGCCGCCCACCGCATAGGCGGCCTCGATGGGGGTGCCGGCCTTGCGCAGCGCATGGACGCAATCGGCGAATGCCATTGCCACGCCCTCCATCGCCGCCTGCGCCAGATCGGCCAGCCCGGTGGCGCGGCGCAGCCCCAGGAAGGCGCCGGTCGCATCGGGATCGTTCAGCGGCGTGCGCTCGCCCGACAGGTAAGGCAGGAACAGCACCGGCGAGGGCGCCGTCACCGCGCCCACCAGCCCGGCAAGCTCGGGCACGGGTTTGCCGGTGATCTCGGACAGCCAGGTCATGCTGTCGGTCGCAGACAGGATCACCCCCATCTGGTGCCAGGTGTCCGGCACGGCATGGCAGAAGGTATGCACCGCATCGCCGGTGTTCGGCGCGTAAGCCTCGGTCGCGGCGAACAGCACGCCCGAGGTGCCCAGCGACAGAAAGCCCGTGCCGGGCGTCATCACCCCCATGCCGCAGGCCGTGGCGGCATTGTCGCCGCCGCCGCCCGCCACCGGCACGCGCGGGATGCCCCAGCGCTCGGCCAGTTCGGCGCGCAGATGGCCGGACACCTCGCTGCCCTCGACCAGCCGCGGCATCTGGGCGCGCGTCAGCCCGGTCGCGGCCAGCAGCGCATCCGACCAGTCGCGCTTGCCCACGTCCAGCCACAGCGTCCCCGCCGCGTCCGACATCTCGGCGACATGCTCGCCGGTCAGCCACAGCCGCAGGTAGTCCTTGGGCAGCAGCACCTTGGCGGTCCGGGCAAAGATCTCGGGCTCGTTCTGCGCCACCCAGAGCAGCTTCGGCGCGGTAAAGCCCGCCATGACCAGGTTGCCGGCGATGCCGTGGAAATCCGCGCGCGCCGTCAGCTCGGCGCATTGCGGACCCGAGCGGCCGTCGTTCCACAGGATGCAGGGCCGCAGCACATGGTCCGCGCCGTCCAGCAGCGTGGCGCCATGCATGTGCCCCGACAGGCCGATGGCCTGCAGCCGCGCCATCGCGGCCGGATGCTCGCGCAGCAGCGCCGCGATGGCCGCCTCGGCGCCGGCGATCCAGTCGGCCGGCGCCTGCTCGGACCAGCCGGGATGCGGGCGGCTGACGGTCAGGGCCGCATGGGCGACGCCGACGGTCGCGAAGCTTTCGTCCACCAGCATCGCCTTGATGCCCGATGTGCCCAGGTCCAGTCCCAGATACATGGCGCTTACTCCGGCATGACGATCTGCAGCTTCACGTCGGTCTCGCGCGCCTCGACGGCGCGGTCGAAGCCGGCGATGCTGTCCGCGAAGGGGATCGAGGCCGAGATCAGCGGCTTGAGATCCACCTTGCCCGAGGCGATCAGCGCGATGGCGCGGTCATAGACATTGGCATAGCGGAACACGGTCTCGACCCGCAGCTCCTTGGCCTGCAGCCCGACGATGTCCACCGGCACCGGATCGACCGGCATGCCGACCAGCACGATGGCGCCGCCGGGACGCGCAAGCTGGTGCATGCCCAGGATCGCCGGCGCCGCGCCCGAGCATTCGAAGACGATGTCGGCGCCCCAGTTGTCGGTCGCCTCGGCCACCGCCTCGGCCAGCGGGTGGTTGCGGATGTTCACGGTCTCGATGCCGTCATAGGCGCCGATGATGTCCAGCTTGGGCTGGGCGAGGTCGGCCACGATCACCCGCGCACAACCGCCGGCCAGCGCCGCCAGCGCCACCATCATGCCGATGGGGCCGGCGCCCGTGACCACCGCCACGTCGCCCGGCTGGATGCGGGCGCGCAGCGCGGCCTGCATGCCGATGGCAAAGGGCTCGACCATCGCGCCTTCCGCGAAGCTGACATTGCCGGGCAGCTTGTAGGTGAAGGCCGCGGGGTGGACGACCTCGGGCGTCAGGCAGCCATGCACCGGCGGCGTCGCCCAGAAGGTCACGGCAGGATCGACGTTGTAGATCCCCAGCTTGGCCGCGCGCGAGGTCGGGTCGGGAATCCCCGGCTCCATGCAGACCCGGTCGCCGGGCTTCAGATGCGTGACCTCGGTCCCCGCCTCGATCACCGTGCCGGATGCCTCGTGCCCCAGCACCATCGGCTCGCGCACGACAAAATGCCCGATCTTGCCATGGGTATAATAATGCACGTCCGAGCCGCAGATCCCGACCGTATGCGTCCTGATCCGCACGTCCCTGGGCCCCAGCGTGGCGGGGATGTCGAAATCCCGCAGCGACAGCTTGCCCTTTTCTTCCAGCACCAATGCCTTCATCGCCCGTCCTCCTGATGGCCGCGCCGCCCTTCGGGCGCCCTCGACTCGCGTCTTTGGCGGCGAGTCGGGGCGCATGTAAACAAAAACCCGCGCAGGGCGCGAGCTTTTGCTCATCAGAAGAATAATTGTATCAGCGATGCGCCGGAAAAGCTATGCGCCGGCTGCGGCAGCGCAGGCGATCCGGCCCTGGTCGCAAAGAATCAGGGCGGTCATTTCATCAGCCGGTCCTTGACCATGGGGCCGACGGCGCCGAAATCCATCTGCCCGGCATGGCGGGCGCGCAGCTCGGCCATGACCCGGCCCATGTCGCGGATCGACTCGGCACCCAGTTCGGCGATGGCCTTGTCGATGGCGGCGTGGGTTTCCTCGGCGTCCAGCTGGCGCGGCAGGTAGGACTGGATCACCTTGATCTCGTCCAGTTCGCGCTCGGCCAGTTCCAGCCGGCCGCCCTCTTCATAGGCCTTGGCCGATTCCTGGCGCTGCTTGACCATCTTGGACAGGATCGCGGTCAGCTCGGCCTCGGCCAGCCCGGCCTCGTCGCCGCCTTCGCCGCGGGCGGCGATCTCGCGGTCCTTGATCGCGGCCGAGATCAGGCGCAGCGTGGACAGCCGCGCCGAGTCCTTGGCTTTCATCGCCTCTTTCGTATCGGCCAGAATGCGTTCGCGCAGTCCCATGTGATCCTCGCTGAATGTATTCCGCCGGGTGGTGCCCGGCTTCGCCCCCGCAGTCAAGCCGTGCCCTCAACCCCGCCCCGGCCGCAAAGTTCCGCGCGCCGCCCGTTCCCGCCTTGACGCGCCTGCGCCCTTTACCTAGGTTCCCGCCGATTTACCCGGAGAGTGACGATGCCCCAGAAACCGACCGCATGTCTTGCGCTTGCCGACGGCACCGTGTTCCACGGCCAGGGCTTCGGCGCGGTCGGGGAAGTGGTGGCCGAGCTGGTCTTCAACACCGCGATGACCGGCTATCAGGAGATCATGACCGATCCCTCCTATGCCAGCCAGGTCGTGACCTTCACCTTCCCCCATATCGGCAATACCGGCGTGACCGAACAGGACGACGAGGCGCCCGAGCCCGTCGCCTCGGGCATCGTGGTGAAATGGGATCCGACCGAGCCCTCGAACTGGCGCGCTAGCGCCGACCTGGTCGAATGGATGGCGCGCCGCGGCCGCATCGGCATCGGCGGCGTCGATACCCGCCGCCTGACCCGCGCGATCCGCCAGCAGGGCTCGCCCCATGTCGTCCTGGCCCATGACCCCGAGGGGAATTTCGACATCGCCGCCATGGTCGCCAAGGCGCGCGGCTGGAAGGGCATCGTCGGCCTGGACCTCGCCAAGGAGGTCAGCTGCCGGCAAAGCTATCGCTGGACCGAGGGGCTGTGGTCCTGGCCCGGCACCTTCGGCCAGTCCGAGGAAAAGAAACCCTTCCGCGTCGTCGCCGTCGATTACGGCGCGAAACGCAACATCCTGCGCTCGCTGGCGCAAAGCGGCGCCGAGGTGACGGTGCTGCCCGCCACCGCCACCGCCGAGGAAGTGCTGGCCCACGAGCCCGAGGGCGTGTTCCTATCGAACGGACCGGGCGACCCGGCCGCGACCGGCGAATACGCCGTGCCGATGATCCGCGAGCTGCTGGACCGCGACCTGCCGATCTTTGGCATCTGCCTGGGCCACCAGATGCTGGCGCTGGCGCTTGGCGCCCATACCGTGAAGATGAACCACGGCCATCACGGCGCGAACCACCCGGTCAAGGACGTCGAAACCGGCAAGGTCGAGATCACCTCGATGAACCACGGCTTCGCCGTCGATGCCCAGACCCTGCCCCAAGGCGTGATCGAGACCCATGTCAGCCTGTTCGACGGCTCGAACTGCGGGCTGCGCGTGGCCGACAAGCCGGTCTTCTCGGTGCAATACCACCCCGAGGCCAGCCCCGGCCCGCAGGACAGCGCCTATCTGTTCGAGCGCTTTACCGAGGCGATGCGCAGCCGGCGCGGCTGATCCGGGCGCGGGCCTGGCGGCGGTTAACCGGTTCTTAACCCTCTGCATGGCAGAGAGGGGACCGGAACGACCCAGACCGGGAATCGCCTATGGCCCGCCCCGCCCTCATCTGGC
Source organism: Paracoccus versutus (assembly GCF_029909795.1). Taxonomy (NCBI): domain Bacteria; kingdom Pseudomonadati; phylum Pseudomonadota; class Alphaproteobacteria; order Rhodobacterales; family Paracoccaceae; genus Paracoccus; species Paracoccus versutus. Next base: position 2,436,190 of record NZ_CP038197.1, on the reverse strand, counting down.
CCCTTGCTGGTGCCCCGGCCGAGGCCGCCGTGCCCGCCTTGACGGGCACGGTGATCGCGACCCGCGACCTGCGCCCGCTGGGCCAGATCCTGATCGAGGATGGCGCGGTCGATCCGCGCGACCTGCTCAAGGCGCTGGTCATGCGCGAGCGCCAATCGGCGCGGCTGGGCGAGATCCTGCTGGCGCACGGCTGGGTGCGGGAAGAGGCGCTGCTGCGCGCACTGTCCCGGCAATGGCGCGCCAGCGTGCTGGACCTGGCGGCGCTGCCGCCCGATCCACGGCTGGTCGATGCGATGGGCGCGCAGCTTTGCCTGGCCGAGGGCGCGGTGCCCTGGCGCCGGGTCGGCGGCGTCACCTTCATCGCCACCGCGCGCCCCGAGGGATTCGAGGCATTGCAGGACCGCCTGCCCGAGGGGTTCGGCGCGGTGCGCATGCTGCTGTGTTCGGAAAACGCCGCGCGCGAGGCGATCCTGGCCCTGCGCCGCACCGCGCTGATCCGCCAGGCCGAAACCCGCGTGCCCGCCCAGGAAAGCTGCCGCACCCGCAACGAGCGCCGCTTCGGCCGCATTGCCGTGGGGCTGATGGCGGCAGCGGCGCTGGGGCTGATGCTGGCGCCGAACGCGGTGATCGCGCTGCTGACGGCCTGGGCGGTGCTGACGCTGGTCGCCTCGGCCACGCTGAAGCTGTTCTCCTTTGCCGCCGTCCTGCGCCGGCACCGGCAGGACCGCCTGCAAAAGCCGGCCCATGCCGCCCGGCCGCAGCCCGAGATGACGGCGCCGCTGCCGGTAATCTCGGTCATGGTGCCGCTGTTCGCCGAGGCCGACATCGCCGAAAAGCTGATCGGCCGGCTGTCGCGGCTGGACTACCCGCGCGAGCTGATGGACATCCTGATCGTGGTCGAGGAGACCGACCGCGTCACCTGCGAGGCGCTGCAGGGCGTCCGGCTGCCGCGCTGGCTGCGCGTGATCCAGGTGCCCGACGGGCCGGTGCGCACCAAGCCGCGGGCGCTGAACTATGCGCTGAACTTCTGCCGCGGCTCGATCATCGGGGTCTGGGACGCCGAGGACCGCCCCGAGCCGGGCCAGCTGCACAAGGTCGCGCGCGGCTTTCACTTCGCCCCGCCCGAGGTGGCCTGCCTGCAAGGCGTGCTGGACTATTACAACCCCCGCACCAACTGGCTGGCCCGCGCCTTCACCATCGAATATGCCGCCTGGTTCCGCGGCACGCTGGCCGGGGCGGCGGCGCTGGACCTGGTGGTGCCGCTTGGCGGGACGACGCTGTTCTTCCGCCGCGACGCGCTGGAAGAGATCGGCGCCTGGGACGCCTGGAACGTGACCGAGGACGCCGACCTGGGCGTGCGCCTGACCCGGCGCGGCTATCGCACGCGGATGCTGGACACCGTCACCCATGAAGAGGCGAACTGCCGCCTGATCCCCTGGGTCAAGCAGCGCTCGCGCTGGCTCAAGGGCTTCGCGATGACCTGGGGCGTGCATATGCGCGACCCGGTGGCGCTGTGGCGCGACCTGGGGACGCGGCGCTTCCTTGCCTTGCAGGTGCAGCTTTTCGCCTCGGTCTCGCAATACCTGCTGGCGCCGGTGCTGTGGAGCTTCTGGCTGCTCAGCCTGGGCCTGCCGCATCCGATGCGGGACATGCTGTCGGGCCTGCTGGGCGGCCATGCCATCGCCCTGCTGTTCGCGCTGTTCGTGGCCTCGGAATTGCTGAACATCGCCGTCGGCCTCTGGGCGGTGCGCGGGCGGGCGCATCGCCACCTGCTGCCCTGGGTGCCGACGCTGCACCTGTATTTCCCGCTCGGCTGCCTGGCGGCCTGGAAGGCGATCTACGAGGTGGTGGTCAAGCCCTTCTACTGGGACAAGACCCAGCACGGCATCTTCGAGGCCGGCCTGGACGAGCCGCCCGAGCCCGCGCCGCCGCCCGCCGGCCGGCTGATCCCCCTGCGCGAAACCGCCGCCGGAGAGCCCGCAAGCCCCATCGCCGCCGAAACCGACCCGGACCTCGACCCGCTGCTGGTCCCCTTGCTGGGCAAGATCGACTGAACCGATGCAGCCACCTGGCACCCCCGGCAGGAGGAGCCGCGGACCCTGCAGCGAACCTACCTCGGCTTCCTGGTGCGAGGCAGGACTGGCCGAACCGGGCGCCCGGTGCCGGCTGCAGCACAGATAGAGGAGACTGCCGCCGCTTCGGGGCGCTAGGTTCTGTACTCACAGGCGGGCTTCCGTTTGGGAACGGTTCGTGCTTCGAGCGCCTTGCGGAGCTTGAATGGCACCTCTCGCGCTGAGGGACCGGGAACGGGCGCTGATTGCACCGCTTCTTCCCGACAAGCCTCGTGGCCTTGCGCGGACGAACGACCGGCGCGTCCTGAACGGGTTTTCTCCGTCCTGCGGACAGCGCCACCCTGGCGCGACCTTCCCGAGCGCTACGGTCCATATACGACCGCTTCCAACCGATGGGCCAAGGCGGGGCAGCGTGCTACGACAAACTCGCCAAGGGATTTCTCGCAGCCGTCACAATCGCAGCCGCAAGACTGTGGTGCGGAATTATAAGTCCACTCCCTGGACAGGACCGGCTGGGGCCAGACACTTCTCCCGCTCTGTTTTCGCTTGCGGAGCTCTAACAGGCTGCTGAAAAAGTCCTTGCGACAGGACAGCGCGGGCGGGGAGCCAGGAAATCCGCCTCAAATTTGCCGAAAACACCCCATTTTCGGGCCGATATCAGCTGGTTCCAGAACGATTTCCGCTGCGTCGCCCTCTCAAAATCCTTTTTCAGCAGCCTGCTAAGCGAGACCCGTGGCGGGCCTTGGCGGGCAGGAACGGCAAAGCCGGTGTCGGCTGCGGCACTGGCAGCGAGCCTTGCCACGGCTTCTTGGTGCATGGAAAGATCGGCAGGGCCGGGCACCTCTGCCGCTCGGTTCTCGCACGCGCCGCGCGAAGCGATGCCCGGCGCACGCCCCGGCGGGCAGGAACAGCGGGTCCGATGGCCATCAGAGGCCGTCGGAGCAGATGCATGTGGCGCGCCCGGGCAGGAACGATTGCATGAGTTTCCAGAAATCCCTTTGGCGTGATGCATGTCGCGCGCGCCCGCGGGCAGGAACGAGCGGGCGACATGAACGCCCTGCCGACTGCGGCGATGCCTGTCGCCCGCCCTCGGGGGCAGGCACGGCCGAGCGGGGCGGGCGGCGCAGGTGGCGGACCTGCCGCGGGCTTCCTGCCGCACGACCGGCCGGGTCAGCGGCGGCGCGTTCCCGTCGGCGCCTATCCGGCCTGCACCTCGACCCCGGCCAGGACGCCGTCGATGATCGCGCCGGCGGTCTCGATCGTCGCGGCCAGCCGCTCGGCCAGTTCCTCCAGCGAGGCCGTGCCGGTCTCGCGCAGCAGGAAGGTCTGCCCGCCCTTGCCCAGGTTGTCCATGTCCAAGGGCTTTTCGGTCAACAGCCGGCCGGCGCATTGCAGGCTCCACAGGAAGCGCCGGGCCGAGGCCAGCCTTTCGCCATCCTCGCGCCCGACCAGCCCGATCCGAGGGCCGGTGCGCAACTGCGCCTGCACCGCCCGCGCGGCCGAACCGGCCCGCAGCGCGAAACATTGCGCCAGCAGCTCGATGTCCTGCAACCGGCCACGGCCGATCTTGGCCTCCCAGGCGCCATCCGGGGCCTTGGCGGCGAAGATGCGGGCCCGCATCCCGGCCAGATCCGGCATCACCCGCGGGTCCGTGCCGCGGGTTTGCAGCACCTCGACCCGCAGCGCCTCGACCTCCTCGGCCAGCGCGGCGGCATCGGTGCCGCAGGTGCCGATCACGCGGGCGCGGGTCAGCGCCAGATGCTCCCAGGTCCAGGCCTCGGTCATCTGGTAGTCGCGAAAGCTCTGCACCGAGGTCGCCACCGGCCCCTGCCGCCCCGAGGGGCGCAGCCGCATGTCCACCTCGTAAAGCCGCCCGGCCGAGGTCGGCGCCGAGAGCGCGGTGATCACCGCCTGGGTCAGCCGCGCGTAATAGGCCCGCGTCGCCAGGGGTTTCGACCCCTCGGACGCCTCTTGCCCGGCGGCGTCGTAGATCACGATCAGGTCCAGGTCCGACGAGGCGTTCAGCTGCCGCGCGCCCAGCGAGCCCATGCCCAGCACCACCGCCCCGCGACCCGGCGGCGGTCCGTGGCGGCGGGCGAATTCGGCCGCGACGACCGGGAACAGCGCGGCGACTGCGGCATCGGCGACATCGGCATATTGCCCGCCCGCCTCCTCGGCGCCGATCAGGCTGCGCAGATGATGCACGCCGATGCGGAACTGCCCCTCGTGCGCCCAGCGCCGCGCGGCGTCCAGCGCCTGTTCGTAGCCGCCGCCCGGCGCGGCCAGCGCCGCATCCAGCACCTGGTCCAGTTGGCGGCGCAAGGCGGCGGCGCCGGGCCAGGCCGCAAAGAAGCTGCCGGCCAGCACCCCGTCCAGCACCTCGGGGTGGCGGGCCAGATAGGCCGCCAGCCCCGGCGCCGTGCCGCAGATGTCGGCGATCAATTCGATCAGCTGCGGATTGGCCTCGAAGAGCGAGAAGAGCTGCACCCCGGCCGGCAGCCCGGCCAGGAAGGCGTCGAACCGCGCCAGCGCCTCTTCGGCATGGGCGGCGGCGGTCAGCCGGGTCAGCAGGTCCGGCTCGATCCGGGCAAAGACCTCGCGCCCGCGGGCCGAGCGCAGCGCGGGATAGCTGCGCCAGCGCTCCACCATCGCCTCGGCCTCGGGGGACAGCGCCGGGCGGGCCCGCTGCTCGCCGGGGGCGAAGAAATCGCCGGTCAGCGCCTCGACCCGCGCCAGGCGGGTGGCCAGGCGCGCCGACCAGGCGGCGGTGTCGCCCTCGCCCATCATGCGGGCGATGGTGTCCAGCCCCTCGGCCGAGGCGGGCAGCGAATGGGTCTGTGCGTCGTTCACCATCTGGATGCGATGCTCGATCTCGCGATGCTCGCGGTAATGCGCGGTCAGCTCCTGGGCCACCTCGGGCGGCACCCAGCCCTTTTCGGCCAGCCGCGCCAGCCCCTCGACCGTGCCGCGCAGGCGCAGGTCGGGGTCGCGGCCGCCGGCGATCAGCTGGCGGGTCTGGGTGAAGAACTCGATCTCGCGGATGCCGCCCTGGCCCAGCTTCATGTTGTGGCCCGGCACCTCGATGCGGCCGTGCAGCCCCTTGTGGTCGCGGATGCGCAGCCGCATGTCGTGGGCGTCCTGGATGGCGGCGAAGTCCAGGTGCCGCCGCCAGACGAAGGGGCGCAGCTCGCGCAGGAAGCGCGCGCCCGCCGCCAGGTCGCCGCCGCAGGGCCGCGCCTTGATATAGGCGCTGCGTTCCCAGGTGCGGCCCTCGGCCTCGTAATAGGCCAGCGCCGCCGAGATCGAGATGCAGACCGGCGTCACCGCCGCATCGGGCCGCAGTCGCAGGTCGGTGCGGAAGACATAGCCCTGGTCGGTGTTGTCCGAGATCGTCGCCGCCGCCTTGCGGGTGGCGCGGATCAGGGCGGCGCGGGCCTCATACTGGTCATCGGGATCATAGGCGCCGTCGTCGTAAAGCACGATCAGGTCGATGTCCGAGGAGTAGTTCAGCTCTGCCGCGCCCATCTTGCCCATGGCGAGCGCGACGATGCCGCCGGCCTCGGCCCCGGTCGGGGGCAGCTTGCCGCGCGCCTGCTCGGCCGCGACATGGGCGCGCAGGGCCAGGTCCGTGGCGCGGTCGGCCAGGTCGGTCAGCGCGCCCGTCACCCGTTCCAGCGGCCAGACGCCGCCCAGGTCGGCCAGCGCCGTCCACAGCGCCACCCGCCGCTTGGCGCGGCGCAGCGCCGGGCCGAGGGCATCGGCGGAAAGCGTCTCGAACCCCGCCGTCTCGCGGGCGACGACATCCCCGTGCGCCAGCGCGCCGGGCAGCCAGTCGGCCTCGCGCTCGATCAGCCCGGCCAGGTAGGGGCTGCAACCGGCGGTGCCGCGGATCAGATCGCCCAGCCGGGGATCGGCGATCCCGGTCGCTTGCAGCGCGGAAAGGCCGCGGGCGGGGTCGGCGGGGATGGGCAGGCGGGTGATGCGGGCGGCGAAATCCATGGCCGCAGCCTAGCCGCAGCCGGCGCCGCGTCAATGCCGCGCGAATGGACCGAGAGGTTCAATTCTTGCGGTTTTCCCTGCTTGGCGCGGGGTGCAACTGTTGCTAGGCTCGGCCCAAGAGCAATCCACAACGCAGCCCCGACCGCCGCCAATGCGCGCCGAGATGAGAGTGACCCGACCGCAGCATGCGCCGCCAGGCGCGGCGCGCCCCAGACGCCGGGGGCGCGGCTGATGCGGCACAGCCTGCCTCATGCGCCGCAATTCTATGTGACGGCGCCGCAGCCCTGCCCCTATCTGCACGGCCGGGCCGAACGCAAGCTGTTCACCGCGCTGACCGGCGATTCGGCCAACGAGCTGAACAACGCCCTGTCGCGCCAGGGCTTCCGCCGCTCGCAGAACGTGCTTTACCGGCCCAGCTGCGAAAGCTGCGTGGCCTGCATGTCGGCGCGCATCCGGGTGTCCGAGTTCCAGCCCTCGCGCACGCAGCGCCGGATCGCGCGCAGGAACGTGCATCTGCGCCGCCTTGCCACCAGCGCCTGGGCGACCGAGGAACAGTATGAACTGTTCCGCGCCTATCTGGACGAACGCCATGCCGACGGCGGCATGGCCGACATGGACATCTTCGAATTCGCCGCGATGATCGAGGAGACGCCGGTGCGCACCCGCGTCATCGAATATCGCACGCACCAGGGCGACAGCAGCGAGATCCCGCCGCCGCCCGGCAGCGACCGTCTGGTCGCGGTCTGCCTGACCGACGTGCTGGATGACGGGCTGAGCCTGGTCTACAGCTTCTATGACCCGGCGCTGGAAAGCGCGAGCCTGGGCACGCATATCATCCTGGACCATATCGATCTGGCGCGCAGCGCCGGCCTGCCCTTCGTCTACCTGGGCTATTGGGTGCCCGGCAGCCGCAAGATGGACTACAAGGCGAAATTCTCGGCGCTGGAGATCTACAAGGGCGGCGTCTGGCAGCCGATCGGCGATCCGGCGCAGCATACGTCGGACATCCACCCCCTGTCCATCGACCCCATCGTGGAGCAGGTGGCGCGGATCAACCTGCCCTCGAACCGGAAATGATTACCGAAAAGCCGGCGTCTTGGTAAGAATATTTCAAGAATTTGCGGCATCGGGTCATTTTCTTGGACAATCGCCATTGACCGCGCCTCGCCGCACCCATAGTTTTCCGCGTCGCAGCGGGGCGGCTGTCCCCGCCGCGTTTTTGTTCAGAGATGGAGAATGGGCATGTCCCGACAGATGACGGGTGCAAGGATGGTTATCGAGGCTCTGCGCGATCAGGGCGTCGATACGGTATTCGGCTATCCGGGCGGGGCGGTACTTCCCATCTATGACGAGATTTTCCAGCAAAACGACATCAAGCACATCCTGGTCCGCCACGAACAGGGCGCCGTCCACATGGCCGAGGGCTATGCCCGCTCGACCGGCAAGCCGGGGGTGGTGCTGGTCACGTCCGGTCCCGGCGCGACCAATGCCGTCACCGGGCTGACCGACGCGCTGATGGATTCGATCCCCATCGTCGTGCTGACCGGGCAGGTTCCGACCTTCCTGATCGGCACCGACGGCTTCCAGGAGGCCGACACCATCGGCATCACCCGCCCCTGCACCAAGCACAACTGGCTGGTGAAAGAGACGGACGAGCTGGCGGCGACGATCCACAAGGCCTTCCACATCGCCACCTCGGGCCGTCCGGGGCCGGTGCTGATCGACATCCCCAAGGACGTGCAATTCGCCACCGGCGAATATGTCGGGCCCAAGCAGATCGAGACGCCCAGCTACCAGCCGGCGAAGAAGGGCGACCTGGCCACCATCACCCGGCTGGTCGAGCTGATGGAGACGGCCGAGCGGCCGATCTTCTATACCGGCGGCGGCGTCATCAACTCGGGCCCCGGCGCCAGCCAGCTGTTGCGCGAGCTGGCGGATGCGACGGGCTTTCCCGTCACCTCGACGCTGATGGGGCTGGGGGCCTATCCGGCCTCGGGGTCGAAATGGATCGGCATGCTGGGCATGCATGGCCTCTACGAGGCCAACATGGCCATGCACGATTGCGACCTGATGATCGCCATCGGCGCACGCTTCGACGACCGCATCACCGGGCGGGTCGCGGATTTCAGCCCCGGCTCGGTCAAGGCGCAGATCGACATCGACCCCAGCTCGATCAACAAGGTGATCCATGTCGACCTGCCCATCGTCGGCGATGTCGGCCATGTGCTGGAAGACATGCTGAAGGTCTGGAAGGCCCGCGGCCGCAAGACCAATGCCGAGGCGCTGCGGGCATGGTGGGCGCAGATCGAGCAGTGGAAGGCGCGCAACTGCCTTGCCTATCGCAACTCGGACAAGGTCATCAAGCCGCAGCACGCCTTGCAGCGCCTGCAGGCGCTGACCGCCGCGCGCAAGCCCTATTTCACCACCGAGGTCGGCCAGCATCAGATGTGGGCGGCACAGTTCCTGCATTTCGAGGATCCGAACCACTGGATGACCTCGGGCGGGCTGGGGACGATGGGCTATGGCCTGCCCGCCTCGATCGGGGTGCAGGTCGCCCATCCCGAGGCGCTGGTGGTCAACGTCGCCGGCGAGGCGTCCTGGCTGATGAACATGCAGGAAATGGCGACCGCCGTGCAGTTCCGCGCGCCGGTCAAGCAGTTCATCCTGAACAACGAGCGCCTGGGCATGGTCCGGCAATGGCAGCAATTGCTGCATGGCGAGCGCTACAGCCAGAGCTGGTCGGAAAGCCTGCCCGATTTCGTCAAGCTGGCCGAGGCCTTTGGCTGCGGCGGGCGCACGGTTTCGGACCCGGCCGACCTGGACGCGGCGATCCAGGAGATGATCGACTATGACGGCCCGTTCATCCTGGACGTGCTGGTCGAAAAGCACGAGAACTGCTTCCCGATGATCCCCTCGGGCAAGCCGCATAACGAGATGCTCTTGGGCGAGGCATCGACCGAAGGCGCCATCACCGGCGCCGGCGCGGCCCTGGTCTGAGGTTAGGAGAAGAACATGGCGGCACTGAACATCCAGAAGGGCGCATCCAGCCATTCGGCCTATGACCTGCGCGACCCCAACGCCCAGACCATCGAAAGCCACACCCTCGCGGTGCTGGTCGAGAACGAGCCGGGCGTGCTGGCGCGCGTGATCGGCCTGTTTTCCGGGCGCGGCTACAATATCGACAGCCTGACCGTGGCCGAGGTGGACCACCTGGGCCACCGCTCGCGCATCACCATCGTCACCCGCGGCACCCCCGCGGTGATCGAGCAGATCAAGGCACAGCTTGGCCGCATCGTGCCGGTGCATGATGTCCACGACCTGACCGTCGAGGGCCCCTGCGTCGAGCGCGAGCTGGGCCTGTTCAAGGTCACGAGCAAGGGCGACAAGCGGGTCGAGGCGCTGCGGATCGCCGAGATCTTCCGCGCCAGCGTGGTCGATTCGACCCTGGAGAGCTTTGTCTTCGAAATCACCGGCACGCCCGAGAAGCTGGACGCCTTTGCCGAGTTGATGCGGCCCCTGGGCCTGTCGGACCAGGCCCGGACCGGCGTCGCCGCGCTGGCGCGCGGCGCCTGACGAATCAGCGGGCGGCCGCCAGTCTCAGCGGCCGCTCTTGCGCCTCGCCTTCGCGGTTCGAAATCACCCGCAGCACCGGGCGGGCCGGTTCGGGTTTTTCGCCCATGTTCCGCAGCAGGCTGGGCAGTTCCGACCGCTTGTTGCCCCCGACGATGCTGACGAAGCGGGCATGGCGCAGGTCGGCCTGCATTTCGATCTCAAGCTCGACCAGGTCGCCCGCCTCGGGCCATTCCGTTCCGGCGAACAGGTTTTCCCTGCCCTGCAGATAGGCCAGGGCGCCATGATCCTCGCACCAGATCACGGCCTTCTCCTTGGCCGGACTGCTCCATAAAATAACCCCGATCATGAAAGCTCCTAAAAGACAAAAGCCACCCGGCAATAAGGACGTAACCCAACCCAAGCGGGAAACTATCGGCAATTTCTCGCCTATGAAAGCAATTTCTGGCGGAACCGTTCAGTTTGAGGGAGAATCGGCAGTCAAATTGATCTTTTACGGCTGCGGCCCGCCTGAATTTCATCTTTCTCACGAGAAAACAAACTGTTCCGTCTAGCCTGTGGCCGATGCAGCAGCGCAACGGCGGCCGAGCTATCGCACCCGGCCCGCCCGGTAATCGGCCACGGCCCGCGCAACCTGGCCCATACGGGCGCTGCGCGACGGGTGGGTGCCCAGAATTTTATCACCCGGATCGGGGATGCGGGCGAAAAACAGCGCACCGTGTTCGGGATCGAAGCCGGCGTTCAGGGTGATGATCGCGCCCAGGTAATCGGCCTCGAGTTCCCAGTCCTTCGAATAGTAGCGGGCGCCGAACTGGGCGCCGAAATCCTGCGCGGTGCGAATCGCCTCGGGATCGCCGCCATAGGCGCTGGCCAGCCCGCCCAGGATCACCGCGCCCACGGTCGCGGCGCCGGTCTTGCGGCTGATATGGCCCAGGATGTGGTGGCTCGCCTCGTGCCCGATGACGAAAGCCAACTCGTCAGCATTGCGCGCCTCGCCGATCAGCGACAGGGTGAAACCGATGATCGGCCGGCCGCTGGGATCGACGGTCTGGAAGGCGTTCGGCTCCAGCCCCGCGCGGTCGTCGACGACGAACTGGAAATCGCAGTTGATCGGCTGGGTGCGCCGCTGCAGGCATTCGCGTTCCACCGCCGGCTCCATGCGGCTGACCACCGAGACGAAGGTGCGCGCCGAGGCCGAGGCATTGGCCGGCGTGTCCGGGGCGGGCGTGATGATGACGTCAGGCCCGCCGGGCTGCGGCACTCCCGGCTGCGGCACGGGCGCGGCGACACAGCCCGCCAGCACCAGCACGACCGCCGCCACCGCCTGCCATGTCCTCATCATCTGCCGCCCTCGCCTGCCCGTGTTCGCGCCACTCTAGCCGCGGCGGCCGCCTCGCGCCAAGCCCCGGACTTGCCCCGGCCGCAATATCACGCGATTGTCGGGGAAAGCCGAACGGGAAGGATCCCCGATGTTCACCATCGAGCATGATTTCGACGCGACCGTCATCACCCTGATCGACGAATTGCCACAGGCCGAGATCGGTTCGCGCCCGCTGAACGAGGATGTGGTCATCCACAGCTTCGACGACCGCGTCGTGGTCGAGCAATTCGACCCCGACACCGGCGAGCTGGCGCAGATCGTCCTGACCATCGAGCAGCTGGAAGAGCTGCGCGCCGCGCTGAACCTGCCCGAGGGCAACTATCGGCTGCAACGCGGCTAGCCAGGCGGTCCGGCTAGTCGATGCGGAACAGCTTGTCACGTGCCGTGGCCCCGCGGACCAGCACCAGCCGCGACTTGGCCACCCCCAGCGCCTTGGCCAGCAGCTTGACCACCGCGGCATTGGCCTTGCCGTCCTCGGGGACCACGGTGACGGCGACGCGGATCGCCTCGCCGTCCAGGATCACCGCATTGCGCGAGGCGCGCGGGGTGACGCGCACCGCGATTTCGGCGCCGGGCCGGGCAAGATGGCTAAGGTCGGTCATGCCCCTTTCAAGCCGGGCGCGGCGAAAAAGGCAATGCCGGCTGGTGCCGGCGGGCCGGCGCGGCTATCTGATGGCCAGGACATGCGCGAACCCGACGAGGACCGAATGGAATATGCCGATCCCGCCACCCTGGCCTTCCTGGCCAGCCGCCGCTCGCACCCGCCGAAACTGCTGGCCGGCCCGCCCCCCTCGCGGGAGGCGCTGATGGAGCTGCTGGAACTGGCCGCCCGCGTGCCCGACCACGGCAAGCTGGAGCCCTGGCGCTTTGCCGTGCTGGAGCGCGCGACGCTCGACCGGCTGGCCCCGGTGCTGGCCCGGCACGTGCTGGACCAGGGCGGGGACGAGGCGGCGGCGGAAAAGGCCCGCTCGGCCTTTGGCTCGCCGGTGATCGTGGCAGTGGTCTCGGCCCCGGTCGAAAGCCCCAAGGTGCCGGAATGGGAACAGTTCCTGTCCGCGGGCGCCGTCTGCCTGGAGCTGGTGAACGCGGCGCTGGCGGCGGGCTACGGCGCCGCCTGGCTGACCGGCCCGGCGGCCGAGGCGGATTTCGCCCGCGCCCATCTGGGCCTGGCCGAGGGCGAGCGGATCGTCGGGCTGGTCCATATCGGCCGGCGCGGCCCGACCCCGCCCGAGCGTCCGCGCCCGGATGTCGCGGCCAAGACCACCTTCCTGTGATGGTGCTGCGGGCGCTGATCCTGGCTTGGGGCGACCTGCTGCGGCCGCGCATCTTCGGCGTGGTCGCGCTTGGCGTGGCGCTGACGCTGGCCTTGTTCCTGGTATTGCAGGCCGGCGCCTTCTGGGCGATCCGCGCCTTTGCCCCCGAGACGCTGACCCTGCCCTGGATCGGCGCCGTGCCGCTGGCGCCCGCGCTGTCCTGGGGCTCGCTGCTGCTGTTCCCCTTGATGAGCATCTTCCTGATGACCCCGGTCGCCGCCGGCTTTTCAGGTCTGTTCGCCGAGCGCGTCGCCGAGGCGGTCGAGGAGACGCATTATCCCGCCGCCAAGGGCCTGCCCGTCGATTTCTGGGACGGGCTGTGGGAATCGCTGGCGGTCATGGGCGCGGTGATCCTGGTCACGCTGGCGACGCTGGCGCTGACGCCCTTCCTGGGCCCGCTGGCCTCGCTGCTGTTCTATGGCGGCAACGGCTGGCTGCTGGGGCGCGAGTTCTTCCAGATGGCGGCGCGGCGCCACCTGCACGAGCCGCAGGCGACCGCCCTGCGCCGCAGCCTGGCCATGCAGGCGACGGCGCTGGGGGTGCTGATCGCGGCGCTTCTGACGGTGCCGGTGCTGAACGTGGTCGTCCCGGTGCTGGCGGCGGCGGGGTTCACCCACCTCTACCATCTCAGCGCGTCCAGGCCTCGAGGTCGGCGCGGGTGATGACGCCGGCGATGATGACATAGGCGATCACGCCCCAGATCAGCCCGGCGATCAGCGTCGCCCACAGCGCCTTCTTCTTCAGCTTGGGCTCGTGCGGGGCGCCGGCGGGGGTGCCGGGCGTCACCTGCCCGACATCGGCCTGGCTTTGCTGGCCGATCGGCAGCAGCACGAACAGCACCAGGAACCACAGCACGGCGTAAAGGACGATGCCCCCGGTCAGGCTCATCAGACCTGCTCCAACTCGATCAGGCAGCCGTTGAAGTCCTTGGGATGCAGGAACAGCACCGGCTTGCCATGGGCGCCGATCTTGGGCTCGCCATTGCCCAGCACGCGCGCGCCCTCGGACTTCAGCTTGTCGCGGGCGGCCAGGATGTCGTCGACCTCGAAGCACATGTGATGGATGCCGCCCGAGGGGTTCTTTTCCAGGAAGCCCTTGATCGGGCTGTCCTCGCCCAGGGGATAGAGCAGCTCGATCTTGGTGTTCGGCAGCTCGATGAAGACGACGGTGACGCCATGGTCGGGTTCGTCCTGCGGCGCGCCGACCTTGGCGCCAAGGCTGTTTTCATATTGCGCCGCCGCGGCCTTCAGGTCGGGCACGGCAATGGCGACATGGTTCAGGCGTCCGATCATCACTTCCTCCGTCATTTGCGCCCTTCTAAGGCCAGAGCCCAGCCGGGGAAAGGAAAACAAACCGCCGTTAACCGCTTCTTAGGGAAAACGCGCAATCCTTGGGACAGTTGGTGATTCCCAGTTAGGATTTTGCGAGATGGAACAGGAAAGCATCGGTGCGGAAGACTTTCCCACCTGGCGGGCCGCCCTGCCGAACCGGCCGCTGGCCGGGCTGACGGTGCTGGTGGTCGAGGATTCGCGCGTCGCCTCCGAGGCGGTGCGGCTGCTGTGCCTGCGTTCGGGCGCGCGCATCCGGCGGGCCGACTGCATCCGCTCGGCCCTGCGGCATCTTCAGACCTATCGGCCGGGGGCGGTGATCGTGGACATGGGCCTGCCCGACGGCGACGGCGCCGACATGATCGCCACCATCGCCCGCGCGATGCCGCGGGTGCCGGTGATCCTGGGCATCTCGGGCGATCCGGCCAGGCGCGAGGCGGCGATCCGGGCCGGCGCGGACGGTTTCCTGGCAAAGCCCGTCGAAAGCCTGGCGCTGTTCCAGGAGGCGATCCTGGCCGCCCTGCCGCCCGACGCGCGGCCGCAAGGGCTGCGCGCCCTGCCCGAGGACATGATCGCCGCCGACCCCGAGGCGCTGCGCAACGACCTGGCGCATGTCGCCGACGTGCTGGCGCAGGCCGACGACACCGCCGCCATCGACTATATCGCCCGCTTCCTGGCCGGGGTCGCCCGCTCGGCCCATGACCGGATGCTGGAGGATGCGGCGACCACGCTGGCGCGCGACCACGCGCAGGGCCGGGCGCTCGCCACCGACCTGGCGCGGATCAGCGGGCTGGTGCAGGACCGGCTGGCAAGCGCGCGGATCTCGTAGGCCCTAGCCCGCGGTCAGCGCCGACAGGCTTTGCCGCTGGCGTCCCTGGGCATCGAAATTGCCGGGCGCGAGCCATGCCTGGTGCGCACGCGCCAGGGCGGGCCAGTCGCGGTCGATGATCGCATACCAGGCCGTGTCGCGGTTGCGGCCCTTATAGATCATATGCTGGCGGAAAATGCCCTCGAAGACAAAGCCATAGCGCAGCGCCGCCCGACGCGAGGGGGCGTTCAGCGCATCGCATTTCCATTCGACCCGGCGATAGCCGGCCTCGAAGGCCCAGCCGATCATCAGCGAAATCGCCTCGGTCGCGGCCGGGCTGCGCTGCATCGGCGGCGCGATCTCGATATGGCCGATCTCGATCACCCCATTGGCCGGGTCGATGCGCAGGAACGAGGCAAGCCCGCCCACCTTGCCGGTCGCGCGGTCGCGCAGGGCATAGAAATACGGGTCCGCCTTGGCCGCCATCCCGGCCTGCCAGGCGCGATAGGCCGGCAGGTCGGCGAAGGGGCCATAGCCCAGGTAGTCCCAGACCCAATCCTGGCCCCGGTTGGCCGCGAACAGATTCTCGGCATGGCGCTCGGGGTCCAGGCGCTCCAGCAGGACATGGCGGCCCTCGATCCGGTCGGGACCGGGCGGGGGCGGCGGCACGAAACCCGCGACCAGGGGCCCGGTCGGCCGCGGGCCGTCGCCCTGGGCAAAAGGCGCGGGCGCGCGGTCGGGGTGATCCTGGGACATGGGCAGGGCTCCGGCAAGGGCTCAGGCCAGCATCCCCGGATCGCCGCCAAGGTCAAGGCCGGGAAAGATCTCGCGCTCCAGCCTGTCGCGCCCGATGCCGAACAGCCCATGCATGGCCCAGGCGGCATAGGCGCGGATGTCGCGCGTGGGCATCAGGTCGCGGCCGGCGTAAAGCTGGTCCTCGCCCAGGCCCGGCCAGTCGCCAAAGGCGCGCCCGCCCCGGATCGCGCCGCCCGCCATCAACAGCGCGCCGCCGGTGCCGTGATCGGTCCCGCCCGAGCCGTTCTCGCGCACGGTGCGGCCGAATTCGGTCATGGCCAGCACCGTGGTCCGGCCCCAGTTCGGCCCCAGCCCCTCGCGCAGCTTCAGGATCGCCGCCGCCAGCCGGTCCAGCCCCCGGCCCAGCACGACGGGCTGGTTGGCATGGCTGTCCCAGCCGGCAAGGGAAAAGGCGGCGATGCGGCTTTCGGCGTTCAGCCGGCTGGCGGTAAAGGCGGCCAGCGCCTCGGCATCGGCGGTCGGGCCCGGCATCTTGCCCAGGTCCGAGGTCTCGGCGCTGATCTGCACCGCGTCCTGCGCCGCATCGCGAAACAGCGGGTCGTCGTGATAGACATGCTCCAGCAGCATCTGCGCCTGCGGCGACAGCTTCAGCCAGGCCCGCGGCGCCCAGCTGAGATGCGCGGCCTTGCCGGTCAGGATCTTCATCTGCTCGACGCCGACCGCATAGGCAGTCTCGGCCGTGGCGCCGGGCGTCGCCTGCAACAGCCGGTTCAGCCAGCCGCCCACCCGCCGGTCCACCGGCAGGTCGTTGCCGGTCCCCGCCTCCAGCAGGTCCTGGCCGTCGAAATGGCTGCGCTTGTCGCGATAGGGGGTCGAGACGGCATGGGCAAAGGCCAGCTCGCCCTTTTGCCACAGCGGCAACAGCGGCTCCAGCCGCGGATGCAGCGCATAGAAGCCGTCGAGGTCCAGCGCGCCGTTTTCCGGCCCGACCGAAAGGTTGCGGCGCAGCTTGGCCAGCATCGGGTCGCCATAGGGCTGGATCGCATCGAGCCCGTCCATGGCGCCGCGCAGGATGATGACGACCAGCCGGTTCTCGCCCGGAAGCGCGGCGAAGGTCATGGAACTCATCAACGGATGCGCCGCGGCCGAGCAGCCGATCAGCGCCGCCCCCTTCAGAAACAGGCGCCGGTCCAGTGTCAGCATCTGCCTACCCTCCTATCGCCGGTTGAAATCGCCCGAGGCGAGGATCAGCGCCACGCCCTCGGCCGCCGATTCCGCCTTGGGCACGGCCCAGGCCAGTTCCGCCGACTGCGTGCCGCCGAAAGCCGAGACCAGCATCTCGCGCGGGTCGGGCAATTCGTCCAGCAGCAGGCGGGGAATGCGCAGCGACCAGTTGATCCGCGCGGCCAGCGTCTGCGCCGCGATCCAGGCATCGGCCGTCTCGGGCCAGCCGTCGGGGCCTTTGGGCCGGCCCCAGGGCTGGCCCATGGCCTCGAGCGGGCCCCAGGCGATGCGGCGAAACATGGGCAGCTCCAGCCGGGCGATCCCTTCGCCGCGGATGCCCAGCGCCCTGAGCCCGGCCACGCAGAAATCGAAGGGCTGGCGCACCTTCTGCCGCAGGCCGGAGGCCAGGTCGGGATGGCTGGCCAGCACGCGATAGACCTGCGGCAGGTCGCCGCCCGTGTCGCGCCAGGTGGCCGCCATGGCCTCGACCAGATCCTCGGACGGGTCGTCCGAGACGAAATGCACCGCCAGCTTGCGCGACAGGTGCCGCGCGGTCTCGGGCCGGCGGGCGATGTCGTGAAAGGCGTCGCGGATGGCGTCGAGCCCGTCGCGCCGGCCGCCGCCATAGGCCCGGCCCAGCACCGTCTCGGCCCCAGGCTCGGCCCAGGGCGGGCGAAAGGCGAAGCCCGACCGATGCGAAAAGCTGAGCCCGGTCAGCAGCTCGGCCAGTTCGCGCACGTCCTCTTGCTCATAACCGGCGCCCACGCCCAGCGAATGCAGCTCCAGCGCCTCGCGGGCGAGGTTCTCGTTCAGCCCGAAATTGCGGTCCGGGCGGCGCCGCGCGACGGGCGAGCCCGGCCCGCGGCTGGAGATCTGGTCCAGATAGACCAGCATCATCGGATGGGTGTCGGCGGCGAAGAACATGTCCTCGAACCGGCCGTTCACATGCGGGCGGATCGCCTCGTCCACGAAGGCCAGCGCCAGGGCGTTGTTCATCTTGTCCGTCGCGCGGACGGTGAAATGGTCGGCCCAGAACTGCACCAGCCTTTCGCCGAAGCCGATCGGGTCGTCCAGGGCGCGGATCACCCGGCGGCGCAGGCCCTCGACCGGCAGGTCGCCGAGCTGGCGCTCGGCCTCCTGCCCCTCGGCCGGCTCGGGCCGCCCCTCGCGCCGGGCAAGGCGGACATCGCGAAACCGCGTCGCAAGGGCGCTGGCCTTTTCGGTGGTCATCGCCTCGGGGCCAGGACCGGCGCTTGCAGGACCGGCCAGAACCGCCTCGACATCGGCGGGCGGCGGCATCAACGGCGACAGACCAAAGCCCAGCCGGATCGCCGCCAGTTCGGGAAATCCAAAGCTCATGCAATCATCCCTTGCAGGGGAAATCGCCCCCATGCGCAGGTTATGGCACGACCTCGGCCCGAGGTCAGTTCACGCTTTCTTCAGCATGCGGCGATGCGGCAACAGACTGCCGACGCAGCGCCGCCAAGCTTACTCGCGCGGCAGCACGCGCAGGCGCAGCTCGCGCAGCTGCTCGTTCGTCGGCTCGCTGGGGGCGCCCATCATCAGGTCTTCGGCGCGCTGGTTCATCGGGAACATGATGACCTCGCGGATGTTCACCTCGTCGGCCAGCAGCATGACGATGCGGTCGATCCCCGCCGCGCAGCCGCCGTGCGGGGGCGCGCCATAGCGGAAGGCCTTGACCATGCCGCCGAACCGCTTTTCCACCTCGTCCCGGCCATAGCCGGCCAGTTCGAAGGCGCGGAACATGATCTCGGGGCGGTGGTTGCGGATCGCGCCCGAGACCAGCTCATAGCCGTTGCAGGCCAGGTCGTATTGATAGCCCTTGACCGCCAGCGGGTCGCCCGCCAGCGCATCCAGGCCCCCCTGCGGCATCGAGAACGGGTTGTGGCTGAAGTCGATCCGCCCGTCCTCGCCCTTTTCATACATCGGGAAATCGACGATCCAGGCGAACTTGAACTGGTTCTCGTCGATCAGGCCCAGCTCGCGGCCGATCTCGTTGCGGGCGCGGCCGGCGACGGCCTCGAAACCCTCGGGCTTGCCGCCCAGGAAGAAGGCCGCGTCGCCCTCGCCCAGGCCCAGCTGGGTGCGGATCGCCTCGGTCTTCTCGGGGCCCAGCGCCTTGGCGATGGGGCCGGCGGCTTCGGTCGTGCCGTCCTCGGCCTTGCGCCAGAAGATATAGCCCATGCCGGGCAGGCCCTGCTGCTGGGCGAATGCGTTCATGCGGTCGGCGAACTTGCGCGAGCCGCCGGTGGGCGCGGGAATGGCGCGGACCTCGGTGCCCTCCTGCTCCAGCAACTTCGCGAAGATCGCAAAGCCCGAGCCGCGGAAATGCTCGCTGACCACCTGCATCTCGATGGGGTTGCGCAGGTCGGGCTTGTCCGAGCCGTATTTCAGCATCGCCTCGGCATAGGGGATGCGCGGCCAGGTCGCGTCGACCCGGCGGCCGCCGCCGAAGGTTTCGAACAGGCCCTGGATCACCGGCTGGACGGCGCGGAACACGTCCTCCTGCTCGACGAAGGACATCTCGACGTCGAGCTGGTAGAAATCGGTGGGCGAGCGGTCGGCGCGCGGATCCTCGTCGCGGAAGCAGGGCGCGATCTGGAAATACTTGTCGAAGCCCGCGACCATGATCAGCTGCTTGAACTGCTGCGGCGCCTGCGGCAGGGCGTAGAACTTGCCCGGATGCAGGCGCGAGGGCACCAGGAAGTCGCGCGCGCCCTCGGGCGAGCTGGCGGTGATGATCGGGGTCTGGAACTCGGTGAAGCCCTGGTCCCACATCGCGTCGCGCAGCCATTTGACCACGCGCGAGCGCAGCATGATGTTGTTGTGCAGGCTTTCGCGGCGCAGGTCGAGGAAGCGATAGGCCAGCCGCGTCTCCTCGGGATAGTCTTGGTCGCCGAAGACCGGCAGCGGCAGGTCGTCCGCGGCGCCCAGGATCTCCATATCGGTGGCATAGACCTCGATCTCGCCGGTGGGCAGCTTGGGGTTGACCAGGCTCGGGTCGCGCAGCTTGACGCGGCCGTCGATGCGGATCACCGTCTCGGCCCGCAGCTTTTCCAGTGCCGGGAAGGCGGGCGAGTCGCTGTCGGCGATCACCTGGGTGATGCCGTAATGGTCGCGCAGGTCGATGAACAGCACCCCGCCATGGTCGCGGACCCGGTGGACCCAGCCGGACAGACGGACTTCGGACCCGGCGGCAGCGGCGGTCAGCTCGCCGCAGGTATGGCTGCGATAGGCGCTCATCGTTTTTCCCCTTGCGTATCGGCCCCGCATGAACCGCGCCGCGCGGGCGAAGTCAAGCAATCAGAACGGCCTCACCACGTTGCCGGTGTAGAAATAGGCGCCCATGCCGACGGCAAAGAGGACATTCCCCGCCACCGCATGCAAGACCCAGGCCGAGGGGAAGCCGCGCTCCAGATAGGCGCGGGCAAAGAACCAGCCGCCGACGAAGGTCAGCACCGCCACCACCCAGGACCAATACATCAGGTGCGCAAAGGAAAACACCGCCGCGTTCAGCGCGATCGCCCCCTGCCCCGCCGGCAGCAGCGCGGCGTAGCGGTGGAAGAACAGCGGGCGAAAGATCAGCTCCTGCGGCAGGGCCGAGAGGATCGGGTAGAACACCCAGATCACCGGCAGGAACTCGGGCCGCTGCCGCACGATCTGGAAGATCGAGTTCGGCCGGTCGAGCGCCAGGATCGCCAGCCCCGTCAGCAGGGTGGCCAGCGCGATGGCCAGGATCTCGCGCCAGGGCAAGCGGCTCCAGCCGCGCACCAGGCTGTGCCAGTGAAAGCCGCCGGTGCGCCACAAGAGGCCCAGCCCCGCCAGGCTGAACACCGCCAGCGCCTCGAACAGCAAGTGGCCGGGCAGGAACAGCGCGATGACCAGCGGCGCCCCCAGGTAGAGCGCCGCGAATTCGGCCCAGAGCAGGCCGCGCCTTATTGCAGGCGCTGGCTCAGCCATGCCCGCCACTGCGCGGGCGAGCCCGCAAAGACGTTCAGGTCCACGTTGCCGCGGATCCCCGGCACGATGCCGGTGCCGGTATATTGCCAGAACGTATAGCGCTGGCCGGGATAGACGATGCGCGGATGGCCCGCGACCGAGCGCAGCCAGAACTCCTCGGGCCAGGAGCCGAGGTTGTTGTCGCGGTAGAAATCGACCGTCGTGTAGATGATCGGGCGCTGGCCATAGTGCCGGTGCAGGATGTCCTTGAAGATCTTGGCCTCGCGCAGCACCTCGTGGCTGGCCGGGCGATGCGGGCAGGTCTTGGAGGCGGTCCATTCCAGGTCCAGCACCGGCGGCATGGCGCCGCGTTCCCTGGGCACGTTGGCGATGAACCAGGCCGCCTGTTCCGAGCCCGAGCGGCAGAAATAGAAATAGTGATAGGCGCCGCGCGGGATGCGGGCCTGCGCCGCCTCCTGCCAGTAGCGGCGGAAGTTCGGGTCGGCATGGTCGCCGCCTTCGGTCGCCTTGATGAAGGCGAAGCTGATGCCCGAACTGCGCACCCGGTGCCAGTCGATCTCGCCCTGCCAGCGCGAGATGTCGATGCCGTGGACCGGGTGGTCATAGGGATGCCCGCCGATCCAGGGATGCGGCGCGCTGTCGCCGAACTGCGGGCCGCTGCCCTGCCCCGCCATCACCGCCGGCCCGCTCGAGGGCCCCCCGCAGGAGGCCAGCGCGACCAGCGCCAGCACTGCCATAATCTTGCCCAGGAATGTCATCTCTGCCCTCTGCCCGCGCCTTTCCGGCGCCTTCGTCCCTGCGCCTGTGTTCGGCGCCTGTCCGTCCTTATCGCAAAGGTGCGACGCTCTGTCACGATGGCGTGACAGTCACGAGTTTGTCAGCGGCGGCGGAGACCGTGGTCAAAGGGGCACGATCCTGCCCGACGCCTCCCTGCGGACCCCGCGGCTGGCAAGTGCGGCGCGGTCGTCGGCTTGGCGGATCAGGTCGTTATGCAGCTGCGGGATGCCGCCGTCGATATTGGCCGCGTTATATTCCTCGGCCGAATAGGCGGTGCCTTCGGCATCGTAAAGCGTAAGAGTCCCGTCGGCGGACACGTCCATGATCTTGCCCAGCGTGCCATGGGTAATGCTGAAACCCTGGAAGCTGCCGTCATAGGCCGGCTGCGTCACGCTGGTCGAATCGAAGCTGAACAGATTGGCCAGAGAGGCCGCCATCTTTTCCATTTCTCCCATTTCATGCAGTATGATATAGGTTCCGCGTTCTATTGCGGCCTTCCAGTCGCCGCTGCCGGCGCGGCCGTCCGAGCCGATACCATAAAGCCTGCCAGAGGCATCCAGCATCTGATCCTTGTGGGTTTCTATCCCGATCCTGGAACCGATGACGTCCCGCGCAGCTTTCACCAATGCGGTCGCGAAATGATACGCATTGGCCATCGCGTCACGCCGCGACAGAAAATCCGCATCGCGCTGCGGCGCCCTTGTTCCCATGGGAATTTCCTGCGCAGTTACGAAATGGCCGGGGAAAACCTTGCGGGGATCAGAGAGCGTTTTCTCCCACACATTCTTAAATCCAAATGCATCGGCAATTTCCGGGTCGAACGGGCTTCTGGAACCGTCCCCGAGCGCATATCGGAGTTCCGCTTTCCGCTTGCCTTCGGCAACCATTCGCTCGATATATTCGCTGTCGTAAAGGCCGCTGGCCGGGTCATACACGCCACTGGCCGGAACATATCTGTCAGAGGCGCCCGGACTGTCCAGGATCGGCGCAGCCTGTGGCCCGGCAACGCCATCAGTCGCCGTCGCACCCTGTCCAGCGATGGCAGCAGAGGGATCACGCTGGCTGAGGATGGTCAGAGCAATACCGGCAGATGAAAGCTGCATGGAAACGATTCCGTTCAATTAAAAACATTGCACATCGTTGGTTGATAGGCTATCCTCTTCCTGCAAGCAACTGAAAGATATTTATAATTTTTTGTTTCATGTGGAGATGGTTAATGGCGACTTACACGGGCACCAGCGGCAATGACCGCATCACCGGCGGCACCGGAAACGATTTTATCCTGGGCAGCGCCGGCAATGACACGATTTACGGCATGGACGGTGCTGACATCATCATGGGCGGGGCCGGCAACGATTGGATCATGGGGGGAAATGGAAAGGACACCATCTATGGAGACGGCGGAGATGACGTCATAATCGTAAACGACGTGAGGGATTATTATTCCCTTGCAGGCGATGATATTTCTGGCGGCTCTGGCGAGGATACCATAGCGGCAGAAGCGACCACCAGCAGCAGCTTGCTTGCCATAAAACTAGGGAAGGTGTCTTGGGTAGAGGTTCTGGAAAACAGGACGAACAAGGAACTCATGGTAGAAGGCGCCGGAATTATCGATGTTTCCAGCATAGGAGATTATGAGTCAGCAGGTGGCGCTCTGGGGCAGATCTGGGGCAGTTCGACCAACGACACCATCTACGGATTCAATTTTTCCTGGCACTCCGACACGATTTCTGGCGCGGCCGGGAACGACCTTATCCATGGCATGGCCGGCGATGACTTTCTTTTGGGAATGGCAGGAAACGACACCCTGTCCGGCGGCGCAGGCAATGACGCACTGGCGGGCTATACCGGCAGCGATACCTTTCTTTTCAAATACGATTCCGACGAAGGAAACGACCGCATCATGGATTTCGAGGGCGGCACCGACAGGATCCAGCTTACCAATACCGGCGGCGGCGTGACGTTCGACGACCTTGTGCTTACCGATGTCGGCGCGGATTGCCGTATAGATCTGGCCGGCGGAACCTCGATCCTGATCGTGGGCGTCGGTTCCGCCGCGCTCGACGCGGGCGATTTCATCTTCAGCTGACGGCAGGCCCCAGGGGCCTCAATCGGCCTCGGGCACCAGCTTGCCGGGGTTCAGCACCCCCTCGGGGTCCAGCGCCTGCTTGATCGCCGCCATGACGCCGATGGCCGCGCCGTGCTGGGCGGGCATCAGGGGGCGCTTGCCGATGCCCACGCCATGCTCGCCGGTGATGGTGCCGCCCACCGCAATCGCACGCTCGGCCATGCGCAGCGCGACGCGCTTGGCGGCGGCAAGCTCGGCCTCGTCGCCGGGCGCCACCAGGATCTGGGCATGGAAATTGCCGTCGCCGACATGGCCGACGATGGGGCCCAGCAGGCCCTCGGCGCGGATGTCCTCGGCCGCCGCCGCCACCGCGGCGGGCAGATGCGACATCGGCACGCAGACATCCGTCACCACCGCCGTCGCCCCCGGCCGCAGCGCCAGGCAGGAACGATAGGCGTTGTGGCGCATCTTCCACAAGGCAGCCCGCGCCTCGGGCGTGGTCGCCCAGTCGAAGCCGGTGCCGCCGAACTCGGCCGCCAGCGCACCGAAGGCCTCGGCATCGCCCTTGACCGAGGCGGAGGAGCCGTGGAACTCGACCATCAGATGCGGGCCTTCATGCATCTGGGTGCCCGAGGCGCGGTTGAAGGCGCGCACCACGTCGGCGTCGATGAACTCGATCCGCGCCATCGGGATGCCGGACTGGATCGTGGCGGTGACGCATTCCACCGCCTGCTCCAGCGTCGAAAAGCCGCAGACGGCCGCGGCGACCTCCTCGGGCTGGCCATGCAGGCGCAGGGTCAGTTCGGTGATGATGCCAAGCGTGCCTTCGGAACCGACGAAGAGCGCCGTCAGGTCATAGCCGGCGCTGGATTTCGCCGCCCGCGTGCCGGTGCGGATGACGCGCCCGTCCGCCAGCACCACCTCGAGCGCCAGCACGTTGTCGCGCATGGTGCCATAGCGCACGGCCGTGGTGCCCGAGGCGCGCGTCGCCGCCATGCCGCCCAGCGAGGCATTGGCGCCGGGATCGACCGGGAAGAACAGGCCGGTCGCGCGCAGCTCAAGGTTCAGCGCCTCGCGCGTGCAGCCGGGCTGGACGCTGACCTGCATGTCCTCGGCGCGGATCTCCAGCACCCGGTCCATCTTGGTCAGGTCGATCACCAGCCCGCCCTGCGGCGCCAGCGCCTGCCCTTCCAGCGAGGTGCCGGTGCCCCAGCCGATCATCGGCACGCGATGCGCATGGCAGATGGCGGCGATGCCCGAGACCTCCTGGGTCGAGACCGGCCAGGCCACCGCATCGGGCGGCGGCGCGCGGTGGAAGGTCTCGGACTGGGCGTGCAGGTCGCGGTCGGCGCCGCTGGTGGACAGGCGCGCGCCCAGAAGCGCGGAAAGCGCGTCGAGGGCCGGGGCGGGAATCGGCATGGACATCTCCTGCGGCATTGGTATGGCAGTTGATAGTCCCGGCGGCAGGCCAAGGGCAAGCCGGGGTCAGGACTTGGCGCCCACCGCGCCCTTCACCGCCTCGATGGCGGGGGTGACGGCGTAATGCGCCACCGGAATCAGGATCATGCCCCAGATCACCCCGAAGATGCCGTCGAAGAAGGCGGTGGTGGTCCAGGCGGCAAGGCCCGGTGCCGCGGGCAGGGCCTGGGCCGCGGCCTCGGCCGCGCCGTGGATCCAGTCATAGGGCTGGTGCTGGCCCAGCACATGCAGCCCGTGGATGACGATCTGGCCGCCGACCCAGATCATCGCCGCGGTGCCGACCACGGTCAGCACCTTCATGAAGCCCGGCATGACATGGACGATGCCCCGCCCCAGCCCCGCGGCAGGGCCGCCGCGTTCGTGCAGGTGCAGGCCGAAATCGTCCGCCTTCACGATCAGCGCCACGAAGCCGTAGACCGCGACGGTGATGCCCACCGCCACCACCGCCAGGATCAGCGCCTTCATCCAGATCGCGTCGCCGTTCGGGATCGCGGCCAGCGCGATGGTCATGATCTCGGCCGAGAGGATGAAGTCGGTCTTGATCGCGCCGCGCACCCGTTCCTCTTCCAGCCCGGCCCCGCCCTCGGCGGTCGCCTGCAGATGCGGCTCGTTTATCTTGTGATGGCTGAGCGCATGCACCAGCTTCTCGGCCCCCTCGAAGCACAGGTAGGAGCCGCCCAGCATCAGCAGCGGCGTGATCGCCCAGGGCGCGAAGGCCGAGAGCAGCAGCGCGATGGGCAGCAGGATCACCAGCTTGTTGAAAAGCGAGCCGCGCGCGATCTTCATCACGATCGGCACCTCGCGCGCGGCGGAAAAGCCGTGGACGTATTTCGGCGTCACCGCGGCGTCGTCGATCACCGCGCCGGCGGCCTTGGCGCCGGCCTTGACCGCCTGGCCCGCCACGTCGTCGACCGATGCGGCCGCGATCTTGGCGATCCCCGCCACGTCATCCAGCAGCGCCAGCAATCCGCTCATGTCCGTTTCCCGTCCCAGGTTCCTGCGCGGCACTCTAGGCGGCGGCGCGCCCATACGCAATTCGCAGCCGCGGCGACGGTTCCCGCGCCCCGCCCGGCTTGCGCCCGCGCGGGGAATCATTCATCAAGCATGGGACAATCGAAAGGGCCGCCCATGCTGGATCAGAACGCGAAACCGACCGAAGAGATCGACCTGCGCGAGGTCTTCGGCCTAGACAGCGACATGAAGGTCAAGGGCTTTGCCGAACGCTCGGATCGGGTGCCCGACATCGACACGACCTACAAGTTCGATCCCGACACCACGCTGGCGATCCTGGCGGGCTTTGCCTACAACCGTCGGGTGATGATCCAGGGCTATCACGGCACCGGCAAATCCACGCATATCGAACAGGTGGCGGCGCGGCTGAACTGGCCCTGCGTGCGGGTGAACCTGGACAGCCACGTCAGCCGGATCGACCTGATCGGCAAGGACGCGATCAAGCTGGTGGACGGCAAGCAGGTCACGGTCTTCCACGAGGGCATCCTGCCCTGGGCCCTGCGCAACCCGACCGCCATCGTCTTCGACGAATATGACGCCGGCCGGGCCGACGTGATGTTCGTGATCCAGCGCGTGCTGGAGGCGGACGGCAAGCTGACGCTTCTGGACCAGAACGAGGTCATCACCCCGAACCCCTATTTCCGCCTGTTCGCGACGGCGAACACCGTGGGCCTGGGCGACACCACCGGCCTCTATCACGGCACGCAGCAGATCAACCAGGGCCAGATGGACCGCTGGTCGCTGGTGGCGACGCTGAACTACCTGAGCCACGACGCCGAGGCGGCCATCGTGCTGGCCAAGAACCCGACCTACAACACCGAAAAAGGCCGCAAGATCATCAGCCAGATGGTGACACTGGCCGACCTGACGCGCACGGCCTTCATGCAGGGGGATCTCTCCACGGTCATGTCGCCGCGCACGGTGATCGCCTGGGCGCAGAACGCGCGCATCTTCGGCGACAACGTGGGCTATGCCTTCCGCCTGACCTTCCTGAACAAATGCGACGAGCTTGAGCGCCAGACGGTGGCCGAGTTCTATCAGCGCCTGTTCGACGAGGAACTGCCGGAAAGCGCGGCGGTCAAGGCGGGGTGATGAACGCAATAGACGCCACAACAGTGACCGGAGCCGCGGGGGAGCATCTGGTCATGTCGCGGCTTCTATCGCGGGGCTACATCGCCGCGCTGGCTCCACAAGGCGTTCCAAATTTCGATATTGTCGTCACATCCGTGGAAGGCACCCAGCTATGCGCCTTTCAGGTCAAGACCCGATGGGCCAAAGGAAGTGATGGCGGCTGGCATATGCGGCAAAAGCACGAGAATTTGCAGAACCCTCGCATATTCTATTGCTTCGTAGACCTTGGAAAAGACGCCTCGGCAGCGCCGGTCGTGCATGTGATCCCTAGCCAGATCGTTGCCGAGGTGATCCGCAACAGCCACCAGACTTGGTTGTCCAATCCGGGCGCGCGCGGTCAAGTCCGCAACGATTCGAGCATTCGGCGCCTCTTGCCGGACTACACGAAATTGATGGGAGCAGATACGCCTTACAAGGCGGGTTGGCTCGACGACTATCACGAAAATTGGGATCAGATAGCCACCATTACGCGACCGGCGCCTCAAATCGAGGAACAAACATGAAAAAATCCGACAACCCCGCCGATCCGTTCAAGAAGGCCCTGACCGAGGCCACCCGCGCCCTGGCCGAGGATCACGAGCTGAACGTGACCTTCACCGCCGACCCTTCCGGCGTGGCGGGCGATACCATGCGCCTGCCGCAGGTCAGCCGCCGCATGACCCGCGACGAGGTGCTGCTGGCGCGCGGCACCGCCGACGCCCTGGCGATGAAGCTGCGCCACCACGATGCCGGAACCCATGCGAAATACGCGCCCGCCGGACCGATGGCGCGCGACCTCTACGAGGCGATGGAGACCGCGCGCTGCGAGGCGCTGGGGGCCCGCGACATGCCCGGCGCGCTCAGCAACATCGACGCCAAGCTGGGGCAGGAGGCCGAGCGCAAGGGCTATGGCCAGATCAAGGCCCCGGCCGATGCGCCGCTGGCGGTGGCGGCGGGCTATATCGTGCGGCAGGCGGCGACGGGCCGCGCCCTGCCCTCGGCCGCGCAGCATGTCGCCGACCTGTGGCGCCCCTTCGTCGAGGAACAGGCCGGCGCCGATCTCGATCATGTGGGCGAGGTGCTGGCCGACCAGGCGGCCTTCGCCCGGCTCGCCCGCAAGGTGATCGCCGACCTGGGCTATGGCGACCAGCTGGGCGAAGACCCCGACGAACCGCAGGAGGACGAGGCCGAGGAAAACGCCGAGCAGGACGAGGAGGCCGGCGACAACCAGTCCCGCGACCAGAACCAGGACGACGAGGCCGAGGCCAGCCCCGAGCGCACGCAGGAACAGACCCAGGAAGAGCGCCAGGCCCAGGTCAGCATGGACGACCAGTCCGACGAGGAGCTGGTGGACGAGGCCGAGATGTCCGAGGCCGAGACGCCCCCGGACCTGCCGCCGCAGGTCAGCGAGGCGAGCCCGGATTACCGCGTCTATGCCCAGGAATTCGACGAGGAGATCCGCGCCGAGGATCTGGCCGACCCGGCCGAGCTGGAGCGGCTGCGCGCCTATCTGGACAAGCAGCTGGAACCCCTGCGCGGCGCCGTCTCGCGCCTGGCCAACAAGCTGCAACGGCGCTTGCAGGCACAGCAGAACCGCAGCTGGGAATTCGACAAGGAGGAAGGCGTGCTGGACGCCGGCCGCCTGGCCCGCGTGGTGGCGAACCCGACGACACCGCTGTCCTTCAAGGTCGAAAAGGACACCGAGTTCCGCGACACTGTGGTGACGCTGCTTCTGGACAATTCGGGCTCGATGCGCGGCCGGCCGATCAGTATCGCCGCGATCTGCGCCGACGTGCTGGCCCGCACGCTGGAGCGTTCGCAGGTCAAGGTCGAGATCCTGGGCTTCACCACCCGCGCCTGGAAGGGCGGCCAGAGCCGCGAGAAATGGCTGGCCGCGGGCCGGCCGGCGCAGCCAGGGCGGCTGAACGACCTGCGCCATATCATCTACAAGGGCGCCGACGCGCCCTGGCGGCGGGTGCGCCCGAACCTGGGCCTGATGATGAAGGAAGGGCTCCTCAAGGAAAACATCGACGGCGAGGCGCTGGAATGGGCGCATCGGCGGCTGGCCCGGCGGCCCGAGGCGCGGCGCATCCTGATGGTGATCTCGGACGGGGCGCCGGTGGACGATTCGACGCTGTCGGTCAACCCGGCGAATTTCCTGGAAAAGCACCTGCGCGACGTCATCGCGATGATCGAGCGCAAGAAGCAGGTCGAGCTGCTGGCCATCGGCATCGGCCATGACGTGACCCGCTATTACGAGCGCGCGGTGACGATCACCGATGCCGAGCAGCTGGCCGGCGCCATGACCGAACAGCTCGCCGCCCTGTTCGAGGCCGATCCCAGGAAGCGCGCCCGCGCCATGAACCTGCGCCGCGTGGGCTGAACCTGTTCTTTCGGGCTGCTTGAACTGCCCCGCGTCCCATGCGACCAATTTCGCAGGACCGGGGCCGTTTTTCCGCCTCGCAGGCCAAGGGGCTTTGACGTGCTGAAGATCGGTTTCTTCATTCCCGAATTTCCGGGCCAGACCCATATCTTCCTGTGGCGCGAACGGCAGGCGCTGGCGGAGCTGGGGATCGAGGCCGAGCTGATCTCGACCCGCCCGCCGCCGCGCGCCGTCGCCTCGCACAGCTGGGCCGCCGAGGCGCAGGCGCAGACCCGCTACCTGATGCCGCTGGGCGGCGAAGGCCTGGGCATCCTTGCGGAACTCCTGCGCTCGGGGCCCGCCGGCTGGGCGCGGGGCCTGGGCGCGGCGATGACCGCCGAGGCGCAGGGGCTCAAGGGCCGGCTGCGGATACTGGCGCTGCTGGCCATGGGCGCGCGGCTCAAGCGCATCGCCCGCCAGCAGGGCTGGAACCACATCCATGTCCACAGCTGCGCCGACAGCGCCAATATCGCCATGTTCGCCGAAAGGCTGGGCGGGCCCGGCTACAGCCTGACCCTGCACGGCCCGACGCTGGAGGGCTACGGGCCGAACCAGCGGCAGAAATGGCGCCATGCGCGCTTCGCCACCATCATCTCGCAATTGCTGACGCAGGTGGCCGAGCGCGAGATCGGCACCGACCGCCCGGCGGTGATCAATGTCGCGCCGATGGGCGTCGACCTCGACCAGATCCGGCGCCAGACCCCCTGGCAACCGCCCGCGCCGGGCGAGCCGCTGCGCATCTTCAGCTGCGGCCGGCTGAACGCGGTCAAGGGCCATGACCACCTGATCCAGACGGTCGCCCTGCTGCGCACCCGCGGCATCGATACCCGGCTGGAGATCGCCGGCGAGGACGAACAGGGCGGCACCGGCTATCACCGCCAGCTCGACGCGCTGATCGCGGAAAAGGGGCTCAGCGATGCGGTGACGCTCTTGGGCGCGGTCAACGAAACCTCGGTCCGCGAGGGGCTGGAGCGCGCGCATGTCTTTGCGCTGGCCAGCCTGAACGAAGGCATCTCGGTCGCGATCATGGAGGCGATGGCGATGGAGATGCCGGTGGTCGTCACCGATGTCGGCGGCAATCACGAGCTGATCACCTCGGGCCGCGACGCGATCCTGGTGCCCCCCGAACGCCCCGAGGTCATGGCGGACGAAATCGCCCGGCTCCACGCCGGTCCCCACGAGGCGCGGCGGCTGGCGCAGGCCTCCCGCGCCCGCGTCGCTGCCGACTTCCACCACCGCCGCAGCGCCCAGGCGGTGGCCGACGGGCTGGCCCGCACCCTGCCCGGCGCACACGAGGCGCTGGCCCGCGCCTGACATCCAGAACAAGACCCAGAGGCAAGCATGTTCCAGACTTATGACAGCCACTCCGATCCCGCCGCGCATCCGCCCCGGCTGGCGGCGCTGCGCCGCGAACTGGCCGCGCGCGGGCTCGACGGCTTCCTGGTGCCGCGCGCCGACGCCCATCAGGGCGAATATGTCGCGGCGCGGGATGCGCGGCTGGCCTGGCTGACCGGATTTACCGGCAGCGCCGGCTTCTGCATCGTCACGCCCGACCGCGCCGGCGTGTTCATCGACGGCCGCTATCGCGTACAGGTCAAGGCCCAGGTGGACCCCGCGCATTTCACCCCGGTGCCCTGGCCGGAGACGAAACCCGCCGACTGGCTGCGCGAGGCCCTGCCCGAGGGCGGGCGCATCGGCTACGACCCCTGGCTGCACACGCGGCGCGAGATCCGCGAGATGGAAAAGGGCTTGGCCGGCTCGGGCATCGCGCTGATCGCGCTTGACACGAACCCGGTCGATGCGATCTGGACCGACCAGCCCGAGGCGCCGGTGGGCGCGGTCCGCCTCTGGCCCGACGAGATCGCAGGCGAAACCGCGGCCGAAAAACGCGCCCGCATCGCCCGCGCGCTGCGCGATGCCGGACAGCAGGCAGCGGTGCTGACCCTGCCCGATTCGGTGTCGTGGCTGCTGAACATCCGTGGCGCCGACGTGCCGAAGAACCCGGTGGTGCAAGGCTTCGCCATCATCGAGGAGAACGGCCATGTCGCCGTCTTCACCAACCCGGCCAAGTTCGGCGCGGAGGTGCGGGCGGCGCTTGGCAATGCGGTCTCGATCCTGCCGCTCGATGCGCTGACCCCGGCGCTGACCAACCTGGCCGGCCCGGTGCGGGTCGACCCCGCCAGCGCGCCCGAGCAGGTGTTCGCGCTGATCGAAAGCATGAAGACCCCCATCGCCGAAGCCCCGGATCCGGTGATCCTGCCGAAAGCGCGCAAGAACGCGGCCGAGATCGCCGGGATGCGCGCCGCCCATCTGCAGGACGGCGCCGCGGTGACGGAACTGCTGTGCTGGCTCGACGCCCGCGCACCGCATCTGGACGCCGAGCCGCTGACCGAGATCGACGTGGCCACCAAGCTCGAGGAATTGCGCGTGGCGCGCGGCATCCTCGACATCAGCTTCGACACCATCGCGGCCACCGGCCCGCATGCCGCGATCCCGCATTACCATGTCGACCGGCAAAGCAACCTGTGCATCCTGCCCGGCCATGTGCTGCTGGTCGATTCCGGCGGGCAATATGCCAACGGCACCACCGACATCACCCGCACCCTGCCGATGGGCCCGGTCGATCCGGCGGTGCGGCGGCCCTATACCCGCGTGCTTCAGGGCATGATCGCGCTGTCGCGGGTGCAGTTCCCCAAGGGCCTCGCGGGCTGCCATATCGACGCGCTGGCCCGCGCGCCGCTGTGGTCCGAGGGCATGGATTACGACCACGGCACCGGGCACGGCGTCGGCGCCGGCCTTTCGGTGCATGAGGGGCCGGTCAGGATCTCGCGCATCTCGGACATCCCGCTGGCCCCCGGCATGATCCTGTCGAACGAGCCCGGCTATTACCGCGAGGGCGGCTTCGGCATCCGCATCGAGAACCTGATCGTGGTCGAGGAACAGGGCAGCCCCGACGGGCGCGAGATGCTGGGCTTCGAGACCCTGACCTTCGCCCCGATCGACCGTCGCCTCATCGAGCC
This sequence comes from Paracoccus versutus, assembly GCF_029909795.1. Classification (NCBI taxonomy): domain Bacteria; kingdom Pseudomonadati; phylum Pseudomonadota; class Alphaproteobacteria; order Rhodobacterales; family Paracoccaceae; genus Paracoccus; species Paracoccus versutus. Next base: position 2,403,871 of record NZ_CP038197.1, on the reverse strand, counting down.
CGGCCTGCTCGCCCCGGCCGAGATCGCCTGGCTCGACGCCTATCATGCGCAGGTCCGGGAGAAGATCTCGCCCCTGGTCGCGGGCGAGGTGCGGGATTGGCTCTCGCTGGCGACGCGACCGCTGGGCAGCGCCTGACACCTGGCGCCTGGCGCCGTTCACCGTTTCCCAAATGCTCCCCGGACGGCGCCGGCCGCGCCGCCCGGCGCGATGGGACGCCGCGGCCGCGACTTCTCTGTTCCCCAAATACTCCGGCAACCGCGCCCCTGGGCCCCGTCGCATGGGTATTTGGCAAACGGAAAGAACGGCGAACTCAGCCCTGCGGGTGGCGGCGGCGCCAGGCCAGCGAGCTGAGGAAGGCCATGCCGATGAAGCAGGCGCCCAGCAGGCCGGTGACCACTTCCGGGATCGGCCGCAGGGTCTGAACGAACATCAGGATCGACAGCACGAAGATCGACCAGAAGGCACCGTGTTCGAGATAGCGGAAGGCGGCCAGCGTGCCGCGCTCGACCAGCATCACCGTCATCGAGCGCACATACATCGCGCCGATGCCAAGGCCGATGGCGATCAGGAACAGGTTCTGGGTCAGCGCGAAGGCGCCGATCACCCCGTCGAAGCTGAAGGACGCGTCCAGCACCTCGAGATAGAGGAAGGCGCCGAAGCCGCCGCGCGCCATGTCGGCGTGCCGGGGGGCGCCGCCCCAGCGGTCCAGGACATGGCCGAGCATGTCCACCAGCAGATAGGTGATCACCCCCCAGATCGCGGCGATGATGAAGGCATGCTCCTTTTCCGCCGGCAGCTGGCCCACGATCACCAGCATGCAGATCAGCACGAAGCCGACCTCCATGCCGCGGATCTCGCCCAGCTTGCGCAGCGCGGCCTCGACGCCCTTGATCCAGTCCACGTCCTTGGCCTCGTCGAAGAAATAGTTCAGCGCCACCAGCATCAGGAACGAGCCGCCGAAGGCCGCGATGGGCAGGTGCGCCTCGTGGATGATGCGGGAATATTCCTGCGGCTGGGTGGCGGCGAGGCGCAGCGCCTCCCATGGCGCCAGGTGGGCGGCGATCACCACGACCAGCAGCGGAAAGATCACCCGCATGCCGAAGACCGCGATCAGGATGCCCCAGGTCAGGAAGCGGCGCTGCCATTTCGGCACCATCTGCTTGAGCTTGTTGGCATTGACGATGGCATTGTCGAAGCTGAGCGATATCTCCAGCACCGCCAGGATGCCGGCGATCAGGAAGAAGGCCAGCGCCCCCGAGCCGGTGCCATGGTATTCCCAGCCCAGGAAGGCGGCGAGCGCCAGTCCCGCGCCGGTGACGATGAAGGGCCAAGTCATGTAGCTGAGGGTCGATCTCATGGGGTTCCCCGTCATGCGGCTCGTGCCCTTCGGTCTTAGGCCCTGCCGGAAGGACGGGCAAGGCGGGCGGGCGCAGGGCAGCCTTGCGCGCGGCCCAGGGCGCCGCCCGTGCTTTCAGCCGCGCACCAGCACCGCCAGGTCGGCGACATTGGTGCCGGTGGCGCCCGCCACCACCAGCGCATCGCCCGCCGCCAGCGCCGGGGTCGAATCGTTCCTGGCCAGCGCCGCCGCGGGGTCGATGCCGCCCGCCCGGATCGCGGCCGGCGTGCCGGCGCCGACCAGCCCGCCCGCCGCCTCGCCCGGACCGTCGCGCCCGTCGCTGCCGACCGCGGCAAAGGCCCAGCCGAAATTCACCGGCTGCGCCTCGGCCAGCAGCGCAAGCCGCAGGGCCAGTTCCTGGTTGCGCCCGCCCATGCCGTCGCCGACCAGCCTGACCGTGGTCTCGCCGCCGAAGGCCAGCGCTTGGCCCGGCCGCAACCCCGGCGCCAGGGCCCAGATCGCCCGCGCGCAATCCTGCACGTCGCCCGCAAGCGGCAAGGGCGCCGGATCGGCCCCGGCCGCGACCATGGCCGCGACCAAAAGCGCGTTCGAGCCGATGAGGATGTTGCGGGCCGGCGGCAGGGCGCGGCGGTCCTCGGGCTGCCGCAGCACCGCCCGCGCCACCTCGGGCAACCGCTCCCAGATGCCCAGCCTGCGCGCCAGGTCGGCGGCCTCGGCCCGCGTGCCGACCGGCGCCACCGTCGGCCCCGAGGCGATCACCTGCAGGTCGTCCCCCGGAACGTCGGACAGGATCAGCGCCGCGACCGGCGCCCGCGACAGCCGCCGCCCTTCAGCCGCGACAGCCCCTGCCGGATCAGGTTGACCTGCGCAATATCGGCGCCCGAGGCCAAGAGCAGCCGGTTCACCGCCTGCTTGTCGGCCAGCGTCAAGCCGGCAGCATGGCCGAGCCCCCGCCCGAGATCAGCGCCAGCACCCGGTCCTGCGGCCGGGCCGAGGAAAGCCGGGCGATCACCGCCTCGGCCGCCGCCACGCCATCGGCATCGGGCTGCGGATGGCCCGCACGCATGACCCGCGCCCCGGCCAGCGCCGCGTCGTTGCCGGCATTGGTCACCGCCAGCGCCTCGGCGCCCGGCAGCGCCGCCTGGGTCATGGCGCGGGCGGCCTTGCCGACGGCGATCACCCGCCAGCGCCCGCCCGGTCCCGGCGGATCGGCCAGCACCCCGGCCATGGCCCGCGCCACGGCAGCCGCAGGATCGGCGGCGGCGATGCCGGCGCGAACCAGCACCATGGCGCGCACGCCTGGCGCCATCAGTTCACCCGGTCGGGCAACGCCTGCCCCTCGGCAAAGGCGACCAGGTTGTTCAGCGCCCGCATCGCCATGGCGGTGCGCACCTCCTCGGCCGCGGTGCCCAGATGCGGCAACAGGGTCACGTTCTCCATGGCGCAAAGCGCGGGCGCCACCTTCGGCTCGAACTCGTAGACGTCGAGCCCGGCCCCGGCGATCCGGCCCTGCGCCAGGGCCTCGACCAGCGCCGCCTCCTCGACCACGTCGCCGCGGGCGATATTGACCAGGTATGAGCGCGGCCCCAGCCGCTCCAGCTCATGCGCGCCGATCATGTGCCGGGTCTCGGCCCCGCCCGGCACGGCGACGACGGCGAAATCCGACTGCGCCAGCAGTTCGTCCAGGTCGGCCACCTGCCGGGCCGGGAAGTCCAGCGACGAGACCACCGAGCGGTTGTGGAACAGCACCTCCATGCCGAAGCCGAAATGGCAGCGCCGGGCGATGGCCTTGCCGATGCGGCCCATGCCGATGATGCCGACGGTGCAGCCGGTGACATGGCGGCCCAGCAGCTGCGTCGGCTCCCAGCCGGTCCATGCGCCGCGGCGCAACAGCCGCTCGCCCTCGCCCGCCCGGCGCGCGGTCATCAGGATCAGGGTCAGGGCGATGTCCGCCGTGGCCTCGGTCACGGCATCCGGGGTGTTGGTCACGGCGATGCCGGCCGCCGCGGCCGCCGCCACGTCGATATGATTGTAGCCGGCGCCGAAATTCGCCAGCAGGCGGCAGCGCGGCCGGGCCTGGAAGGCCTCGGCGGTGAAGCGGTCGCCCAAGGTCGGCATGATCGCGTCGTAATCGGCCAGGGCCTGCGCCGCCTCCTCGACGCTCAAGCCGTCCCGGCGGTCCAGGATCTCGGTCTCGAACCGGGCTGACAGCGCATGTTCCGCCGCCTGCGTCATGCGACGCGTCACCAGAAGCTTCATCAATACATCCTCCCCCCGTCCGGCACCTCGCGTTCGGGACCGATCAGCACCACCTCGCCATCGGCGTCGGGCAGGCCCAGCACCAGCACCTCGGACATGAAGGGGCCGATCTGACGGGGCGGGAAATTCACCACCGCCAGCACCTGCCGGCCGATCAGTTCCTCGGGCGCATAATGCCGGGTGATCTGGGCCGAACTCTTGCGGGCGCCGATCTCGGGCCCGAAATCCAGCCACAGCTTGAAGGCCGGGCGCCGCGCCTCGGGGAATGGCTCGGCACGGGTGATGCGGCCGACGCGGATCTCGACCTTTTCGAAATCCGCCCAGGCGATCTGGCCGCTCATCGGCCCAGCTCCCGCCCCCGCTCGGCTGCCGCGGCGACGGTGCGGCGCATCAGCGGCGGCAGGCCGGTCTCGGGGTCCATCAGCTCGCGAAGCCCCGCCGCCGTGGTCCCGCCGGGCGAGGTCACGGCCTCGCGCAGCCTGGCCGGATCCTCGTCCTCATGCACGGCCAGCGCGCCCGCCCCGGCCACGGTCGCCCGCGCCAGTTCCAGCGCCAGCGCCGGCGAAAGCCCCTCGGCCGCGCCCGCCGCGGCCATGGCCTCGATCATGTGAAACACATAGGCGGGCCCCGAGCCGGAAAGCGCCGTCACCGCATCCATCTGATCCTCGCCCTCCAGCCGCACCACGCGGCCGACGGCGGACAGCAGCGCCTCGGCCAAGGCCATCTCGGCCTCGCCGGCCCTGGCGTTGCCGATGACGGCGGTGATGCCCTGGCCGATGGCCGCCGGCGTGTTCGGCATGGCGCGCACGATCGGCGCCGCCGGAAAGGCCGCCTCATAGGCGCCCAGCGTCACCCCCGCCGCGACCGAGATGACCAGCGTCCCCGCCCCGACCGACAGCCGCGGCAGCACATCCGCCATCATCTGCGGCTTGACGGCGATCACCAGCACGGCGGGCGCCTCGGGCAATTCTCCGTTGATCCAAATACCCAGACCCGACAGCTCCGCCCGCGGCTGGGGGTCCACCACATGCACCGCCCGCGCCGCCAGCCCGTTCTTCAGCCAGCCGTCCAGCAGCGCGCCGCCCATGCGGCCGCAGCCGACCAGCACCAGCCCGCGCGCATTCAGATCCGAGAAATCCATGTCCTGCCCCCTGACTTGGCCCGCGCAAAGGCGGGAATTCAGGCGCGACCGTAGGCCTCGGACATGGCGATGTCCATGGCGGCCTCGGGCGTGGCGTCGCCCCAGCAGGCCAGCTGGAAACAAGGATAGAAACGCTCGCAGGCCAGGATGGCATTGCCGATCATCTGGTCGATCTGCTCGGGGCTGGCGATGGCGTCGCCCGAAAGCACCAGCCCATAGCGCCAGACCATCAGCCTCTGCGGCCCCCAGAAGGTGAAGCCGCCGTCCCAGACCTGGTCGTTGGCCAGGTTCAGGACCTCGTAGAGCGCCGGCAGCTTCTCGGCCGGAGGGTCCATGTCGAAGGTGCAGATCAGCCGCAGCACCTCTTCGCGCGGCGACCAGGCCAGCGTGATGGAATAGGTGCGCCATTGGCCCTCGACCGCCATGGCGATCTGGTCCTCGGCCAGACGGTCGAAATCCCATTCGTGATGCGCCGCGACGGTTTCCACGATGTCGATGGGATGGATGTCATCGCTATGGATGAAGTCCAGCTGTGCCATGTCCTGTCCCCCTGCCTGTCTGAGAGCGGGGCAAGGTCGAAACCCCAACCCTTGGTGGCCCAGACTACACCCGGCGTAGTTTCCGGGATGCGCCTACAACATATCGTGTGCCGGTTCCACGAGGGTGTAAAGCGAAAATTCCGTTACCGGATCGCGACAGCCAGGCTCCGCCGCTTGACCGCCGGCTTTCGTGCAGGTTCAAGGGCGGCCAGGGAGGATTGCCCATGCGCGACCACGGCGGCGACATCGACAAGGCGGCCAGCCGCTTCGGCCGGGCGGACTGGATCGACCTGTCCACGGGAATCAACCGCCGGCCCTGGCCAAACCCGGCAAGTTCGGCGGGGCCGCTTTCGGCCCATGCCCTGACCGCGCTGCCGACGGCCGCCGATACCGCCCGGCTTTGCGCCGCGGCCGCCGTCCGATTCGGCTGCCCGCCAGAGCAGATCCTGCCGCTGGCCGGCGCCTCGGCGGCGATCCAGCTTTTGCCGCATGTGCTGCCGGGGCGGCGCGCGGCGGTGCTGTCGCCGACCTATAACGAACATGCCGCCAGCCTGCGCGCCGCCGGCTGGGAGGTGGCCGAGCCCGCCGACCCGGCCGCGCTGGCCGGCGCCGATCTGGCGGTGATCGTGAACCCGAACAACCCGGACGGGCGCGAATTCCTGCCCGCGCAGGTCGCCGCCATCGCCGCGACGATCGGGCAACTGGTGGTGGACGAAAGCTTTGCCGATCCCCGTCCCGACCTGTCGGTGGCGGGCTCGCGGCCCGATAACGTCACCGTGCTGCGCAGCTTCGGCAAGTTCTGGGGCCTTGCCGGGCTGCGCCTGGGCTTTGCCATCGCCGCGCCCGAGACGCTTGCCCGCTTGGCCGAGCGCGCCGGCCCCTGGTCGGTCAGCGGCCCGGCGCTGGAGATCGGCACCCAGGCGCTGGCCGATGCGCCATGGATCGACGACACCGTGGTCTGGCTGTCCGAGGCCGCGCTGCACCTGGACCAGATCGTCACCCCGCATTGGCCGTTGGTCGGCGGCACGCATCTGTTCCGGCTCTACGACACCCCCGACGCGCCGGCCGCATGCGACCTGCTGGCCCGCGCCGGCATCTGGAGCCGCATCTTTCCCTGGCATCCGCACTGGATTCGCCTGGGCATTCCCGGCAATCGCGAGGAATTCGACCGCCTGGCCGGCGCCTTTACGGCAGCCGGTTGACATGCCCCATCTTGCGGCCGGGGCGCGCCTCGCCCTTGCCGTAAAGATGAAGCTGCACGCGCGGCTGCTTCAGCAGTTCCGGGATGCGCAGCACGTCGTCGCCGATCAGGTTCTCCATCTCGACATCGGCGTAACGCTGGCCGTCGCCCAGCGGCAGGCCGGCCACGGCGCGGATATGCTGCTCGAACTGGTCCACGGCGCAGCCCGCCTGCGTCCAATGCCCCGAGTTATGCACCCGCGGCGCGATCTCGTTCACCACCAGCCCGTCGCGGGTCACGAACAGTTCGACCCCCATGACGCCGATATAGTCCAGCGCATTGACGATGCGGCCCGCGACCAGCACCGCATCGGTCAAGAGGCCGGCCGGAAGGCCGCAGGGCACCGTAGTGGTGCGCAGGATGCCCTCGCGATGGACGTTCAGCCCCGGATCATAGGCCGCGACCTGCCCGTCGGCGCCGCGCGCGACGATGACGCTGATCTCGGCCGAGAAATCCACGAAGCCCTCCAGCACCGAGGGCGCGCCGGTCCAGTCCCGCTGCCCCGCATCGGAAAAGCGGATCTGCCCCTTGCCGTCATAGCCCAGCCGCCGGGTCTTGAGGATCGCGGGCGCACCCAGCGCCGCCAGCGCCTCGGGCAGGTCGGCCTCGGTCTCCACGCTGCGATAGGGGGCGGTGCGCAGGCCGATGCCGGCCAGGAAATCCTTTTCCGCCAGCCGGTCCTGCGACACGGCCAGCGCGCGGCGGTTCGGCCGGATCGGGCGCAGCGATTCCAGCAGGTCCAGCGCCGCCGTCGGCACGTTCTCGAATTCATAGGTGATGACGTCGACCGATTCGGCAAAGGCGCGCAACGCGGCCTCGTCCTCATAGGGCGCGGTGGTCAGACGATGCGCCGCGTCGCCCGCCGGCGCGGCGCCCGGCTCGTAGACATGGCAGCGATAGCCCAGCCGGCTGGCCGCGACCGAGAGCATGCGGCCCAGCTGGCCCCCGCCCAGGATGCCGATGGTGGCGCCGGGTTTCAGTTCACTCATCCTTCGGCTCCTCGGGGATGGAATCGGACAGCGCCTGGCGCCAGGCATCCAGCCGCACGGCCAGATCGGGATCGGACACCGCCAGGATGCCGGCCGCCATCAGCCCGGCATTGGCGGCACCCGCCGCGCCGATGGCCATGGTGGCGACCGGATAGCCCTTGGGCATCTGCAGGATGGAATAAAGCGAATCGACGCCCGACAGCGCCTTGGTCTGCACCGGCACGCCGATCACCGGCACCCGCGTCTTGCTGGCCATCATCCCCGGCAGATGCGCGGCCCCGCCGGCGCCGGCGATGATGACCTTGAGCCCGCGCGCCACCGCGGTCTTGCCATAGTCCCACAGCCGGTCCGGCGTGCGATGGGCGGAAACGATCCGCGCCTCGTAGGCGATGCCCAATTCGTCCAGGATGGCGGCGGCCTCGCGCATGGTCGGCCAGTCGGACTGGCTGCCCATGATGATTCCGACAGGTTTCCCGGCGGGTGTTTCGGCGGGCTTTTCGGCGGCTTTTTCCATGGCTCGACCCCCTTTTGCGCCCCGCCCTACAGCGCCGGGCGGGATCATGCAATCAGGCGATGATGTCGGGGGTCAGCTCGTCCTCGAGCCGGGCGATGCGGTCCTTCAGCGCCAGCTTCTGCTTTTTCAGCCGTTGCAGGGTCAGCGAATGGGTCAGGCTCTGGCTCGACAGCGCGGCGATCGCCTCGTCGAGATCCCGATGCTCGCGCCGCAGCACCTCCAGCTTGGCGCGGGTGATCTCTTCATGGGACATCTCATGTTGGGCGTTCATCTCGGGCCTCGGGCTGGATCGCCTTGGTTATAGCGCGGCCTCCGGGCGTTGTTAATGGTTTTGCGGGAACGCGTTAACGCGGACCGGCCGGTTCGGAAAAACGCTTGCCCCGAAGCGGCCTTCGGGCCGAAACTTGCAGCCGAACCCCATGCAGGAGAAGCCGATGCCCCGCACCGCCCCCCTCAGGCCCTGCGCCCTTGCGCTTGCGCTGCTGCTGGCCCCGCTTGCCCCGGCCCATGCGCAAGCCGAGGGCGAGCAGATGCAGCTTTGCGTCAACTCCTGCCTCTATCACTTCGGCCCCGCCTCGAACCCGCGCTATCACGCCTGCGTGGCCGAGCAATGCGAGCAGGCGGCACCCAGCCGCCAGCCCGCCCAGCCACCCAGCCAGGGCGCGGGCTGGCGCAATGGCACGGCCGATGGCGGCAGGACGCATTACGCCCGCGTGCAATCCGGGCGGTTGGCGCTGAGCTACATGTGCCAGCGCGGCAGCGAGGGGCTGGTCGCCGTCGAGGGCATGGCCGGCTCGCCCGGCTCGCTGGTGCTGCGCATCGACGGGCGGCGGATGGCGCAGCCCTTTGCCGCAAGCGGCGGCATGCGCGCGACCCAGGCGGCGCGCGGCTCGGCGATGCTCGCGGGGCTGCTGGGCGGCAGCGGGGTCGAGCTTGCGGACGACCGCGGCCGCGGCAGCCTGCCGCTGGCAGGCTCGGGCCGGGCGATCCGGGCGGCGATGGCCGCCTGCGGCCTGCGGCCGTGACGCCGCGCGGCTGCGACGCGGCAAACCCTTGTTTCCGGCGGCCTCCGTCCACATATTGGTCTTGCCGGATCGCCGTTCCGGGGTCCGGCCGACAGTCGCTTTGATGCAAAGGGCTTGGGAATGACCAAGATCAGTCTGGCCGCTCATCCGTTCCTGCTGGGGTTCGATCAGTTGGAACGCCTGGCCGAACGGGCCGCCAAGGGCGCCGAGGGCTATCCGCCCTACAACATCGAACACCAGGGGCCGAACGGCTTTCGCATCACGCTGGCCGTGGCCGGCTTTTCCGAGGACGACCTGTCGATCACGCTCGAGGACCGCCAGCTGGTGGTTCGCGGCCGCCAGGCCGAGGCCGAGGAAGGCCGCGTCTTCCTGCACCGGGGCATCGCGGCCCGCGCCTTCCAGCGCAGCTTCGTGCTGGCGGACGGGGTCGAGGTGGTGTCGGCGGGGCTTGAAAACGGGCTTCTGAACATCGACCTGCGCCGCTCGGTGCCCGACAGCATCGTGCAGACCATACCGATCAGCCGCAAGTGAAAGGGGATCGCAAATGAACGAGAAATTCGATTTCGGCCCGGAAAGCGCGGGCAACATCGTCTACATCCGCCGCGTCGCGATGGACAGCCTGCCCGACGAGGTGCGCCGCCAGGTGCCCGGCGCCGAGGCGCTTTACGCCGTGCATGGCGCGGATGGAGAGCGGCTGGCCCTGGTCAAGGATCGCAGCCTGGCCTTCCTGCTGGCCCGCCAGAATGAACTGACCCCGGTCAGCGTCCACTAAGCCGCAGGATGCCGATGCCGCCGCCGGGCAAGGCGGCGGCGATGGCGACATGCGCGCCGCCCGTGTGGCGGCCACCCACCCTTCCGACATCATCAGGAAATGCCGATCCCGCCGCGCGGCAAGGGCCGTTATCGGCTGTGCGCCTGGCCGTCCCCGGCCTCGACCAGCTCCAGCCCGATCTCGTCCCGGTATTGCCGCAGCAGCGCCTGCGCGGCCGGATCGGCGGGCAGCAGCAGATGCGTCGCGCCATGATTGCGCCGGACCAGTGCCTGCCACAGCGCCTCGCGCGGGCCGGCATGGCGCGGCTCGGCCCCGACCGTCAGCAGTTCGGCGCCAAGCTCGCCGGCCAGCCGCGCCGCCGCGGCCGCATCGGCGGGATCGCAGGCCAGCACCCGCTCGCAGCCCTGCGCACGGAAACGCGCCCGCCAGGCGTTCGGCCCAGGATGGGCGTCGCCCGCACCTTCCAGCCCCGCACCTTCCAGCCCCTCGACTTGCAGCCCCTTGACCGGCCCGCCCAGGCAGACCGGCCCGGCCGCGCCCGGCAGATCCGCGCCTTCGGCCCCGTCCGGGCTCCATTTGTCCGTAACCGACAGGATGGCCATGACCGCGCCGCCGGGACCGCGCAGGGCGATGTCCTCGCCCGGCTCGACCCTGGCCGCGAAATCCGCATCGACCTCCAGCGCCAGCGGCATGGGCCAGAGCGCGCCCGAGGCCAGCCGCATCCCCGCCAGCACCGAATCGTAATCCGCCTGGGTCAGAAAGCCCCGCAGCGGAAGGAAGCCGCCGCCGATCAGCAGGCCCAGGTCGGCCGATTGCCGGGGCGTCAGATCCCAGGCGGCCATGCGCGCCGCCTCGGCCCGCAGCTTCTGCCCGGCCTCGGGGCTGACCAGAAGCGCGCGGATCGGCTGGTGATGCGGCAAGGGCCCGGCCATCAGGCCGGGATCTCGGCCGCGTGCGGGTTCGGCTCGCCGGCCATGTCATGCTCGGCCAGGTAGCGCTCGGCGTCCAGCGCCGCCATGCAGCCCATGCCGGCGCTGGTCACCGCCTGGCGATAGACATGGTCGGTCAGGTCGCCGGCGGCAAAGACGCCGGGGATCGAGGTCCGGGTCGTGCCCGGCTCGACCTTGACATAGCCGCCGTGATGCAGCTCCAGCTGGTCCTTGACCAGTTCCGAGGCCGGCGCATGGCCGATGGCGATGAAGACGCCGTCCGCCGGCACCACCTGCTCGGTCCCCTGCCGGACATGGCGCACCCTGACGCCGGTCACGCCGGGCGGCTGGCTCTCGCCCTGCACCTCGACCAGCTCGTGATCCCACAGCACGCTGACCTTGGGATTGCGGAACAGCCGGTCCTGCAGGATCTTTTCGGCCCGCAGGCTGTCGCGGCGATGGACCAGCGTCACCTTGCTGGCGAAATTGGTCAGGAACAGCGCCTCCTCGACCGCGGTATTGCCACCGCCCACCACCGCGACCTCGCGGCCGCGATAGAAGAAGCCGTCGCAGGTCGCGCAGGCCGAGACGCCGAAGCCCTTGAACTTCTCTTCGCTGGGCAGGCCCAGCCAGCGCGCCTGGGCGCCCGTGGCCAGGATCACCGCATCCGCGGTGATGCGCGCGCCCGAATCAAGTTCCGCCACGAAGGGCCGCCGGCCCAGGTCCAGCCGCGTCACCGTATCGACGAAGACGCGCGCGCCCATGGCGCGGGCATGCGCCTCCATCCTGACCATCAGGTCGGGGCCCTGGATCTCGGTCTCGCCGGGCCAGTTCTCGACCTCGGTGGTGATGGTCAGCTGGCCGCCCGGCTGCATGCCCTGGATCAGCACCGGCGAAAGCATCGCGCGCGCGGCATAGACGGCGGCGGTATAGCCGGCCGGTCCCGAGCCCACGATCAGCACGCGGCTGTGGGCGGGCAGGCTGGCATCGGCGGCGATCTCGGCGGGAACATGGGACATGGCAGGGAACCTCTCGCTTGGCGCAGCCTTAGCTAATCACCGCCGGCCCCGCATGCAATCCATAAGGCCCCTTCGCGCATCGGTGGAAAGAATGTTGCGCAATCCGGCCCCGCGGGATAGTTTCCGGCATGTTTTTTGCCCGCAAGGCAAACCAGGGGATGCGATGACCGCCGCCAGACTTGACGAAATCGACCGCAAAATTCTGGCAGAGTTGCAGGCCGACGGCCGCATGACCAATGTCGAGCTGGCCCGCCGCGTCGGCATTTCCGCCCCGCCCTGCCTGCGCCGCGTCCGCGCGCTGGAGGAGATGGGCTATATCCGCGGCTATCATGCCGACATCGACGCGCGCGAGCTGGGCTTCGAGGTGCAGGTCTTTGCCATGGTCCGGCTGATGAGCCAGTCCGAGCGCGACCTTTCCGCCTTCGAGGCGCTGGCCTGCGAATGGCCGCTGGTCCGCGAATGCCACATGCTGAACGGCGAGATCGACTTCATCCTGAAATGCGTCTCGCCCGACCTGACCAGCTTCCAGCGCTTCCTGACCGAGAAGCTGACGGCGGCGCCGAACGTGGCCTCGGTCAAGACCTCGCTGGTGATCCGCTGCGCCAAGGACGAGCCGGGCGTGCCCTTCAGCATCGTCGAGGAACGGGCGGCGATGGTCGGCTAAGGCGGGGGCAACCGGCCGGGCACGAAAATTCCCCGCGGCGGCGCCGCTTCCTGCGCAGTTCGGTCGGTTCCCTGCACCTTGCGGAACTGGCGCTGCAAGGTGCGGGTGTGGATGCCGTATCGGGCCGCAATGCTCTTGATCGACTCGGTCTCGACGGCGCGGATCGCCTCGGCCACCTGCTGTTCGGACAGGATGGGCGGGCGGCCGACATGGCTGCCGCGGCGCTGTGCCTCGGCCATGCCGGCCTTGGTGCGCTCGCTGATCAGGGTGCGCTCGAACTCGGCCAGCGCGGCCATGATGTGAAAGACCAGCCGCCCGCCGGGCGAGGCGGTATTCACCTCTTCGGTCAGCGACTGGAAGTCGATGCCCCGCCGGCCCAGTTCGTCGACGATCTCGACCAGGCCGACCAGCGACCGGCCCAGCCGGTCAAGCCGCCAGACGACCAGCGTCTGCCCGGACCGCAACGAGGCCAGCATCCGCTTTAGCCCCGGCCGGGCCATGGCCGAACCGGACAGGCCATGGTCCTTGAATACCTTGACGCATCCCGCGCGTTTCAGCGCCGTCAGTTGAAGATCCAGCCGCTGGTCCTCGGTCGACACCCGTGCATAGCCAATTTTCATGCGAAATCCCCAGGTTCGGCCCGGTGCGATACGTTTCGCCCGCCGCATCGCCCGCCCCGAACGCATTGACAAAACGGAACCCTTTTGACACGGCACCTCGCAACCTGATTTACTCCAGCGAAAGCTGGATTTCTTACGGGGCTTCTCCCCTTTTGTCCATTATGCGCAAAGGGTTCCGTTTTGCCGCACCCGTCAGGGACGGATGCGAGGGGGGCGAGGAAAACGGCCGCTTCCATGGCGGCGAGGTCGTCTTTTATATGCTCGCCGGGGTTGCGGGCGGCCTGGCCGGCGCCGGGGTTCAAGCTGTCGCCGGGCTGGATTTTTCTATCCTACTCGCTGGGCGGGGTGGCCTTTGTCATGGCCGCGGCGCTGGTGCTGTCCTTTGCCCGGTCGGTGCGCCGCTCGACCGCCATCGCCATGGCGCGCAACCGGCACGGATACCGCCCCGAGGAATGACGGCCGCAGCCGACGGCTTGGTGCAGCGCCCCGGGCAGCCCTGGCCGGCGCCCTACAACGCAATCGCCGAGATCAGCCGGCCGTAATCCGCCTGGTTCTGATGCGTGCTGCGGCGATAGGAAAAGAAGCGGTCCGGGTCGGAATAGGTGCAATGCCGCGTCCATTCGGCCTCGACCCCGGCCTCGCGCAGGCGCATCAGGCCGAACGAAGGCAGGTCGAACATCGGCCGCCCGTTGGGCCCGCCGGCGAAGAAGCGGTGATAGCCGGGTTCCTCGGCCAGGAACTCGTCCATGAAATCCTCGCCGACCTCATAGGCGCGCTGGCTGATCGTGGGGCCGATCACCGCGCGGATGCGGCTGGCGCCCAGGTCGTTCATCGCGCCGACCGCCGCCTCGATCACGCCGGAAAGCGCCCCGCGCCAGCCGGCATGGACGGCGCCGATCACCCCCGCCTCGGGGTCGGCCAGCAGGATCGGCTGGCAATCGGCGGTCAGCACCGCCAGCGCCACGCCGGGCTGGTCGGTGACGATGCCGTCGGCGCGCATCCCGGCGACGGCGGCCGGGTCGTCGCCGGCGCGCAGCACCGCGATCTCGGCGGAATGGACCTGATGCACGGTGGCAAGCCCGGCGGGCGGCACGCCCATCGCCGCGGCCACGCGGGCGCGGTTGATGCTGACGATCTCGGCCTGGTCGCTGGAGCCGTAGCCGCAGTTCAGCCCCGAAAACAGCCCCGAGGAGGCGCCGCCGCGCCGAGTGAAGAAGCCATGCCGCACCGAGGCGAGCAGCGGATGGGTCAGGATCTCAAGCGTCGTCTGCATCGTCGTCCAGGGGCTCGAATCCGGCGGGGACGGGCGCATGGCGAGCCCATAAGGCCAGCACCTTGAACAAGTGTCCCATTTCATCGGGCGCGGTCAAGCGATGAAGCGCGGCCATCGCACCCGCATCGCCCAGGCGCGCCAGGCGCTGCGCGCGCGCCTCGATCCCCAGCCGCTTCAGCCAGTCGCCCTGCGCCGCCATGCGCGAGACGCGCGCCCCCGCGCCGCGCGCCGCCGCGGCCAGGGGGGCGAAATCGACATGCGCGGTCAGGTCGGCCTCGCCCGGATTGGCCAGCGGATCTTCGGGCCGGTGGCGGCGCAGGGCCTGGAAGGTGTCGCCCTGCCCGTCCCAGCCGCCATAGTCGACAAGGATGGCGCAGCCGCCATGCGCGGCGATCCGCCCGGCGACCTGCGCGACGATCGGCAGGGCCTCGGGGCAGGTTTCGCGGATCACGCCCTGGGGCGCGGCAGGCAGCGCGGCATCGGCCGCCGGGACCAGCCCCATCTCCAGCCCGCCCTGGGCATCCAGCGCCACCACGCGCTCGGCCCAGCCCTGCGCGCCGCGCTGGAACTGGCGGATCGGCAGGGCGTCGAAGAACTCGTTCGCGACCAGGAACAGCGGCGCCTGCGGCAACTGCGACACATCGTCCAGATGGGCGATGTCGCCCAGCCTGTCGCGCTGCACCCGGCGCAGGTGCGGCGAGGCCTCGACCAGCGCCACCCGTGCCGCCTCGGCCATGCCGGGCACGATGCGGATGGCACGCAGGATGTCGGCCATCAGCGTGCCGCGCCCCGGCCCGATTTCCGCCAAGGTAAAAGGCGCGGGACGGCCCTGGTCCAGCCAGGCCTGCGCCAGCGCCAGGCCGATCATCTCGCCGAAGATCTGGCTGATCTCGGGTGCGGTGGTGAAATCGCCGCCCGCGCCGAAGGGGTCGCGGGTGGCGTAATAGCCATGCTGGGGATGGAGCAGGCAAAGCCGCATGTATTCGTCCAGGGCCATGGGCCCCGACAGCCGGATCTGCGCGGCGATCAGGCGCCCGAGCGGCGTCATGCCGCGCCTTGCGGCACCGCCGGCCGGGCGCGGGCGCGCGCCAGGAAGGCCAGCCCGACCAGCACCATCGGCAGCGACAGCAGCTGGCCCATGGTCACGCCCCAGACCGCCCCGCCCAGCACATGGCCCAGCGGATTGTCGGGGGTGATGAATTGCGCATCGGCCTGGCGGAAGAACTCGACGACGAAACGCGACAGGCCATAGCCGGTCAGGAACAGCCCCAGCGCCTGCCCCGGCCGGCGCAGCCCCCCGGCCCGGACCAGCAGCAGAAGCAGGCCGGCCAGCAGCACGCCCTCCAGCCCGGCCTCGTAAAGCTGGCTCGGGTGGCGGGCGCAGGGGCCGGTGATGCCGGGGCAGGTCTGCGCCGCCTCGCCGGGAAAGACCACGCCCCAGGGCGCGTCGGTCGGCCGGCCCCACAGCTCGGCATTGATGAAATTCGCCACCCGGCCCAGGCCCAGGCCGATCGGCGTCGCCACCGACAGCGCATCGGCCAGCCGCAGCGCCGGGATGCCGTGGCGCCGGCAATACCACCAGGAGGCCAGAACCACGCCCAGGAAGCCGCCGTGAAAGGACATGCCGCCCTGCCAGAGCACCGGGATCTGCCCCGGATTGGCCAGGTAATAGCCCGGCTCGTAGAACAGCACGAAGCCCAGCCGCCCGCCCAGCACCACGCCGACGATTACCCAGGTCAGCAATTCCTCGACCCGCTCGGGCGGCATGGGCGCCGCGTCGCCCCAAAGCCGCGGCCGCCGCATCAGCGCGACGATGATGCGCCAGCCGATCAGCAGCCCGGCCAGATAGGCCAGCGCATACCAGCGCAACGAGAATTCCATGCCGAAAAGATGGATGGTGAAGATCTCGGGCGAAATGTCGGGAAATGGGATCATGGGCTCCTCGTTTCGGCGCGGGCAGGCTACGCGGGGGCGGCCGGGTGTCAACCGGCGCTGTCAGGCAATTGAACAGCCGCGCCCCGAGCGCCATATAGGGGGTCTCGCTGAACCGAAAGGCCCGCCATGACCGCGAACAACCGCTTTCTCGACGATCTCTCGAAATTGATGACCAATGCCATGGGCGTGGCCCAGGGCGCCAAGGACGAGGCGCAGACCGCCTTCAACGGCTGGATCGACCGCTGGCTGGCCGAGCGCGATTTCGTCACCCGCGAGGAATTCGAGGCGGTGCGCGAAATGGCGATCAAGGCCCGGTCCGAGAATGCCGAGCTGCGCGCCCGCCTCGACGCGCTGGAAGGCAAGGGCGTGGCCTCGGTCAGTTCGACCGGCCCGCTCGGCACCGGCGAAGGTCAGGGCTGAACCGTTTCGCGCAGTCGGCCCTGCCTGTCGTAAAGCAGCACCTCGCCCGCCTCGGTCACCACCACCAGCCAGTCGCGGGCAAAGGTGACGGCGGCGGGCACCGCGCCCTCGGGCAGGGCGACCTGCTCGGGCAGTTCGGGCAGCGGCGGCTGCGACAGGCGCAGCCACAGCAGCGCCGCGATCACCAGCATGCCGATGCCCATCACCGCCGCCAGGGCCGTCACCAGGATGCGCAGCCAGCGCAGCATCGGCAACGCTTCCTCTGGTCCCGCATCCAGCCTATCATCCCGTTCCATGGCCGAAATCCTCATCACCATCCCCGAAGGACTGTCCGAGCGCCTTGATAAGGCGCTTGCCCTTGCCGCGCCAGAGCAGGCGGCGCTGTCGCGCTCGCGCCTGGCCCGGCTGATCGCCGAGGGTGCGGTCCGGGGGCCCTCGGGGCGGGTCACGGACGGCAAGGCGCGGGCCGAGACCGGCGACTACCTGGTCGAGATCGGCGCGCCCGAGCCCCTGGACGCGCAGCCCGAGCCGATCCCGCTGTCGATCGCCTATGAGGACGGCGACCTGATCGTGGTGGACAAGCCCGCCGGCATGGTGGTCCATCCCGCGCCCGGCGCGCCCAACGGCACGCTGGTCAATGCGCTGCTGGCCCATTGCGCGGGCAGCCTGTCGGGCATCGGCGGCGCGGCCCGGCCCGGCATCGTGCATCGCATCGACAAGGAGACCTCGGGCCTGCTGGTGGTGGCCAAGACCGACCGCGCGCACCAGGGGCTGGCGCGGCAATTCGCCGACCACACGGCGCGGCGGCGCTACCTGGCCGTCGCGCATGGCATGATCGACCCGGCCGATGCGCGGCTGCGCGGCCTGCCGGGCGTGGGGTTCGAACCGGGCGGCGTGCTGCGCATCGCCACGCTGATCGGCCGCCACCCCGGCGACCGGCAGCGCCAGGCGGTCAGCTTCCAGAACGGGCGCCATGCCGTGACCCGCGCCCGCGTGATCGAGACCTTCGGCACGCCCCCCGCCGCCATGCTGGTCGAATGCCGGCTGGAGACCGGGCGGACGCATCAAATCCGCGTGCATATGGCCCATGCGGGATTGGGCCTGGTCGGCGACCCGGTCTATGGTGGCAACAGGCGGGCCTCGGTCCGGGCGCTGGGGACGGATGCCGCCGCAGCCGTCGCCGCCTTTCCCCGCCAGGCCCTGCACGCGGCCGAGCTGGGCTTCGACCACCCGGTCAGCGGCAAGGCGCTGACCTTTGCCAGCCCGCTGCCGCCCGACATGGCCGGCTTGCTGGCGACCTTGCGCCGGGCACCGGGCTGACGGAACCCGGAGCGCGCCGACAGCGTTCACAATTACCCGCCCAAGCGCGGGACAGGGAATTTTCAGATGGCGAACTACACCAACCTTCCGGCACCCAGCCCCGAACAGGGCCTGAACCGCTATTTGCAGGAGATCCGCAAGTTTCCCCTGCTGGAACCGGAAGAGGAATACATGCTGGCCAAGGCCTGGGTCGACCACCAGGACGCCGAGGCCGCGCAGAAGCTGGTGACGAGCCACCTGCGGCTCGCCGCCAAGATCGCCATGGGCTATCGCGGCTATGGCCTGCCGCAGGCCGAGGTCATCTCCGAGGCGAACGTGGGCCTGATGCAGGCGGTCAAGCGCTTCGACCCGGAAAAGGGCTTTCGCCTGGCCACCTATGCGATGTGGTGGATCCGCGCCTCGATCCAGGAATACATCCTGCGGTCCTGGTCGCTGGTCAAGATGGGCACCACCTCGGCGCAGAAGAAGCTGTTCTTCAACCTGCGCAAGGCCAAGTCGCGGCTGGGCGCGCTGGAGGAAGGCGACCTGCGCCCCGAAAACGTCGCGCAGATCGCCCATGACCTGAACGTGACCGAGCAGGAGGTCATCGACATGAACCGCCGGCTTTCGGGGGGCGATGCCTCGCTGAACGCCACGGTCGGGTCCGGCGACGGCGAATCGACCGCGCAATGGCAGGACTGGCTGGAGGACGAGGACGCCGACCAGGCCCAGGCCTTTGCCGAGGCCGACGAGCTTTCGGCGCGGCGCGAGATGCTGCTTGCCGCCATGGACGTGCTGAACGACCGCGAAAAGGACATCCTGATGGAGCGCCGGCTGCGCGACGACCCGATGACGCTCGAGGATCTTTCGACGCGCTACGAGGTCTCGCGCGAGCGGATCCGCCAGATCGAGGTCCGCGCCTTCGAGAAGCTGCAGAACCGCATCCGCGAACTGGCCCGCGAGCGCGGCATGACCGTGCCCGAAACCGCCTGACCCGGCCTTGGCGCCGGCCGGCCCGCTCCCTTCCCCCGCAGCCGCTGGCGACCCCTTGCGCAAAGGCCGCGCAGGGGGGTCGGCGCCGTGCGCTCTCTTGCCGGCGCCCGCCTTCCCGGCCGAAAGCGCCCGAAGGCCGTGGGGCGGCGGGCAGGACGGGCCCGCGGACCCGTCCCGGCCGGGCGCGCGCCGCCTGGGGCTGGCCATGCCCGCGCAAGCCGGTCGGTTTTCGGCGCGACGCCCCTTGCAAGCCGCGGCCCCGGCGGGGAAATTATCGTGACAGCGGGCAGAGTTGACCGCCGCCCGGCTTGGCTTATGGTCGGGACAGGACAGCAAGGGCCGATGGCGCGCAAATGACGGCGCTGAACCAATATCAAAGGCTGGAAGCCGCAGGAATCTGGCGTGAATCGCCCAGATCGCAGCTGCGCGACGTCATCGTTTCCTTCGGGGATGCGACCTTGGTGCTGACCGATCCGCGTTCCGAGGTGCCGCTGGCGCATTGGTCGCTGCCCGCCGTCACCCGGCTCAACCCCGGCAAGCTGCCGGCGCGCTATGCACCGGGCGGCCTCGATGCCGGCGAAGAACTGGAGATCGACGACGAGCTGATGATCTCGGCCATTTCCAAGGTGCATCAGGTGATCGAGGCCAGCAAGCCGCATCCCGGCCGGCTGCGTGGCGGGCTGATGCTGAGCGCCGCCGGGGTCATGGCGCTGCTGGCGGTGTTCTGGGTGCCGCCGGCGCTGGTGCGCCACGCCGCCGACATCGCCCCCCCGGCGCAGCGGGCCGAGATCGGGCGCATTGTGCTGGCCGAGATCGCCAAGACCACCGGCAGCCCCTGTTCGCGCCCCGCGGGCGACATGGTGCGCCAGAAGCTGGCGATGCGGCTGATCGGCCCGGATGCGCAGATCGTGGTGGTGCCGGCCAGCCTGCGCGGCGCCCTTCGCCTGCCCGGCCCGATCACCGTCATCGGCGAAGACCTGATCGCGGGCCAGGTGACGCCCGAGGTCGCGGCTGGCCATATCCTGGCCGCGCAGGCGGCGGCGGTCCGCGACGACCCGCTGCTGGCGGCGCTGCGCCATGCCGGGCCGCGCGCCACCTTTCACCTGCTGACCGCCGGGACGCTGCCGGCGAAATCGCTGTCGGGCTATGGCGAGAAACTGCTGGCCGGTCCCCTGCCCCGCCCCGAGGACGAGCCGCTGCTGGCCTATTTCACCCGCGCCGGCATCTCGAGCGAGCCCTATGCCCGCTCGCTCGACCCGACCGGAGAGGCGGTGCTGGGCCTGATCGAGGCCGATCCCTTTCGCACGGCCGAGCCGCGCCCCGTGCTTGCCGACCGCGAATGGATCGCGCTGCAGGAAATCTGTGACCAGTGACCCGCGGTCAGCGGGGAAAGGCATCGGGGAACCCGGCCTTGCGGATGGCGTCGAGCGCCCGGACGATGCTTTCCCGGTCCGGGAAGGGGCCGGCGACAAGGAACTGCACCTCGCGCCCGCCGGCCTGGTCCTTGCCGCGCAGCAACGGATAGCCCATCTGCGCGATGCGCGCGGCTGCGCGTTCGGCATTGCGCGGATCGGCGAAGGTGCCGACCTGGACATAGCGCGCCCCGGCGGGGATCATCCCGACCGCGGGCGGCGCGGCAGGGGATGCCGGCGCCTTGCCACGCGACGCCTCGGGCGCCTTGGCCACGGGTGCGGATACGGGTGCAGGCTTGGCGGGAGCCGGCTTTTGCGCCGCCGGCCTTGCGGCAGGAGGCGGCATCGGCCGGGCGGTTTCGACGGCGGTTCCGGCGGCGGTTTCGCTGACAGGGGAGGCGGTCGGCCCGGCTCCCGCCCCGCTACCCACCGGGCGCATGAAGCTGAGCCGCGACAGTTCGGACTTCGGCATTCCCGCGCAATAGCCCTGCGTCGGATCGTCCAGCCCAGCCGCGCCCGGCCCGTCGTCATAGCCCAGCAGCTCGCACAGCCGCCGGTTCGGATGCAGGGCGGCGCCCATGCCCTGGCGCAGCGCCGGCGCCGCAGCCAGCGCCGCCCGCAGCGCATCGGCCGGGGCGGGGGAGTGCGGCTCGGGGCCCAGATCCGGCAGATGCTCCATCGGCCGCGGATCGCTGGCCAGTTCGCCGGGGCGCAGGTTGGTGACGACTTGCTGCGACAGCGCCTCTTCCAGCAGTTCGGCCCGGCTGCGCCCGGCCGCCGGGGCGAGGGCCCGCAGCTTCGGCTCGCCCTGAGCGCCGCGGGCGGAAAGCGTCGGCGGATAGCCGCAGATCGGCGTGCCGTCGCGCGCCAGCCGCGCGGCCCAGCCGCCCAGGTCGTCGCGTAAAAAGACGCAGCCGCGGCTGTCGATATATTGCCGCGCCGGGAAATCCGCCGGCGGCTCTTCGGCCGGGCGCGGCGCTTGCGCCAGCGCAAGCCCCGGCAGCAGCGCCAGCATCAGCCACAGAATTGCCCGCATGGCCCCATCCTCGAATCACCCATGACCCGGTGATAGGCCGAAAGCCCTGAAGGCCGGTTAACGCGGCCTCATTTCGTGCCGAACATGCGGTCGCCGGCATCGCCCAGGCCGGGCACGATATAGCCATGCTCGTCCAGCCGCTCGTCCAGCGCCGCGGTCACGATCGGCACGTCGGGATGGGCCTCGCGCATCCGCGCCACCCCCTCGGGCGAGGCGAGCAGGCACAGGAAGCGCAGGTTGCGCGCCCCCGCCGCCTTGAGCAGGTCGATGGCCGCGACCGAGGAATTGCCCGTCGCCAGCATCGGATCGACGACGATGGTCATGCGTGCGTCCAGCGCGCTGGGAACCTTGGAATAATACTGCACCGGCTGCAGCGTCTCGGGGTCGCGGTAAAGCCCGATGAAGCCCACGCGCGCGGCCGGAATCAGCTCAAGGATGCCGTCGAGCAGCCCATTGCCGGCCCGCAGGATCGAGATCAGCGCCAGTTTCTTGCCTTCCAGCGTCGGCGCCTGCATCTCGCAAAGCGGGGTCTCGATGCGGATGGTGGTCATCTCCAGCTCGCGCGTGACCTCATAGGCCAGAAGCAGGCTGATCTCGCGCAGCAGGCGGCGGAAACCGGCGGTCGAGGTGGTCCTGTCGCGCATGAGCGTCAGCTTGTGCTGCACCAGCGGGTGATCGACGACGGTCAGATGCGCTTGGGTCATGTCAGTTCCTTTCGCAGGCGGGTTCGGGTGGTCTGGTCGCAGAAAGCCGCGTCGACGGCCCAGAGGTTCATCTGGCGGAACTCGGCCTCGGCCCAACCAAAGGCATCGGCAAGCCGCTGATATTCCTGCGACAGCGTGGTGTGGAAGAACGGCGGATCGTCGGTCGAGACGGTGACGCGCACGCCCGCGTCGGCAAGCCGGGCGATGGGATGGGCGGCCCAGTCCCGCACCAGCCCCAGCGCGACGTTCGAGCCGGGGCAAACCTCCAGCGTGATCCCACGTTCGGCCAGGTCGCGCAGCAGCGCCGCGTCCTCGACGGCGCGGATGCCGTGGCCGATGCGGGTGACGCCCAGGGCCAGCGCATCGCGGATGGATTGCGGCCCCCGCCATTCGCCGGCATGGGCGGTCAGGCCCAGCCCGGCCTCGCGCGCGCAATCGAAGGCCCAGGCGAAATCGCCAAGCTCGCCCACGTCCTCGGCCCCGGCAATGCCGAGGCCCGCGACCCAGCCGCCCGAGGTCTCGGCGGCGCAGATCGCGGTCTTGCGGGCGCGCTCGGGGCCGAAATGGCGGATGCAGGTCAGCACGGCGCGGCTGGCGATGCCGTCGCGCTCGGCCTGGGCCGCGGCCTCCTCCATGGCGGCCAGGTAGTCGCGCCATGCGGCAAGATCCGCGCCGCCGCAGAACTCGGGCGAGACGAATAGCTCGACATAGATCGCGCCCTGCTCGACGCATTCCGCCAGCACCTCGGACAGCAGCCGCGCATAGTCCCGCGGCGTCGCCAGGATCGAGGTCGCGGCTTCATAGACGCGCAGGAAATCCCTGAAATCGCGATACGCATAGGCGCCGCGCTCGTCGAAGATGCCGGCGATGTCGCGGTGCTTTTCGGCCGCAAGCGCGCGGATGAAGCCGGGGGGCGCCGCGCCCTCCAGATGCAGGTGCAGCTCGATCTTCTTCAGCGATTTCACAGGAACGACCTCCCCGGCCCGACCGGCGGCAGGCCCAGATGCGCGGCGACCGAGGCGGCGATGTCGGCGAAACCCACCTGGCCGATTTCGCGCACGCCACAACCCCAGCCCAGCACCGGCGCGCGCTCGCGGGTGTGGTCGGTGCCGTGCCAGGTCGGGTCGTTGCCGTGGTCGGCGGTAAAGATCGCCAGATCCCCCGGCCGCAGCCGCGCCATCAGCGCACCGGCCACCCCGTCGAACCATTCCAGCGCCGCCGCATAGCCCGCCACGTCGCGGCGATGGCCATAAAGGCTGTCGAACTCGACGAAATTGGCGAAGGTCAGGCTGCCCGGTTCGGCCTGATCCGCCAAGGCCAGCAGATGGCCGGCCAGGTCGGCGTCCGACCGGCCCTTGTGCAGGGCCGAAATGCCGCGATGCGAGAAGATGTCGCCGATCTTGCCCACCGCATGGGTCGCCCGCCCCGCCTCCTGCGCCACGTCCAGCAGCGTCGGGCCCGGCGGGGCGATGGCATAGTCGCGGCGGTTCGGGGTGCGGGCGAAACTGCCCTCGGCGCCCAGGAAGGGCCGGGCGATGACCCGGCCCACGCGCATCGGGTGGACCATGGCGGCCACATCCTGACAAAGCCGATAAAGCCGGTCGAGGCCGAAGGCGTCCTCATGCGCAGCGATCTGCAACACGCTGTCGGCCGAGGTATAGCAGATCGGCCAGCCGCTGCGCAGATGCTCGGCCCCCAGCCGGGCGATGATCTCGGTCCCCGAGGCATGTTCGTTGCCCAGGATGCCCCCGGTTCCCGCGGCCTGGGCGATGCGCTGGGTCAGATCGGCCGGAAAGGCCGGGCGGGTGTCGGGGAAATAATGCCAGTCCCAGGGCACCGGCACGCCCGCGATCTCCCAATGGCCCGAGGGGGTGTCCTTGCCGCGCGAAACCTCGGTCGCCGCACCCCACAGCCCCTGCGGCCGGGCGCCGAGGCCCGGTGCCGCCTCGCCACTGGCCAGCCGGATCGCGGCGCCAAGGCCAAGCGCGTCCAGATGCGGCATGATGAGCGGCCGCGCCTGGGCGATATGGGCCAGCGTGTTCGCGCCGGTGTCGGGCAGGCCGTCGTTGAAATAGGCGCCCGCGTCGGGCGCGCCGCCGATGCCGACCGAATCCATCACGATCAGGAAGGCGCGTCTGTCGGTCATGTTACCTCGCTGCGGATCAACGGCCCCGGCTCCGGGCCATCGCCCAGCAGATAGGCGGCCGCGACGGTGGCGGCCGCCGCATCGGCCGCCGCCTCCGAGGCGGCATGGACCAGCGCCAGCGGCCGCCCCTCGCCCGCCTCTTCGCCGATGCGCAGCATCTGCGCAAGCCCCACGCGCGGGTCGATCCGGTCGCGGGCATGCAGCCGCCCGCCGCCAAGCGCGACCACGGCATGACCCAGCGCCTCGGTGTCGATGGCGGCGACGCGGCCATGGCCGGGCACGGCGCGGATCACCGGCGCGGACGGCAGGTGGCGGTCGGGATGCTCCAGCAAGTCGGCCGGCCCGCCCTGGGCCGCGACCATGCGGGCGAAACGCTCGGCCGCGGCGCCGCTTTCCAGCGCCTGCAGGGCCCCCGTCAGCCCGACCAGCTCCAGGCAGGCCGAGGAGAGCGCCAGCGACAGGTCGCGCAGCGCGCCCTGCCCGCCGGTCAGCACGGCGATGGCCTCGCGCAGTTCCAGCGCATTGCCGGCGGCGCGGGCCAGGGGCTGGTCCATGTCGGTGACATAGGCGCGGGTGCGGCAGCCGGCGCCGGTCGCGGTATCGACCAGCGCGCGCGCCAGGGCCAGCGCGGCATCGGGGCCGCGCAGAAAGGCGCCGCTGCCCTGCTTGACGTCCAGCACCAGCGCATCAAGCCCCGCCGCCAGCTTCTTGGACAGGATCGAGGCGGTGATCAGGTCGATCGAGCCTACCGTCGCGCTTTCGTCGCGGATCGCGTAAAGCCGCGCATCGGCCGGCGCAAGCTCGCGCCCCGCCGCGACGATGGCGCAGCCGACCTGCCCGGTGACGCGGCGGAACTCGGCCTCGGGCAGCGCGGTGCGGAAACCGGGGATCGCCTCGAGCTTGTCCAGCGTGCCGCCGGTATGGCCCAGCCCGCGCCCCGAGATCATCGGCACATAGGCGCCGCAACAGGCCACCAGCGGCGCAAGGACCAGGCTGACCGTATCGCCGATGCCGCCGGTCGAATGCTTGTCCACCACCGGCCCCGGCAGATCCCAGCGCAACACATCGCCGGAATCGCGCATGGCGCGGGTCAGCGCCACCCGGCCCGCCTCGTCCAGCCCGCGCAGCAGCACCGCCATGGCAAAGGCCGCGGCCTGCGCGTCGCTGACCGAACCGTCGGCCAGGCCGCGCGCGATCAGCGCGGCCCCCGCCGCGTGCAGCCCGCGCCCGTCGCGCACGGCAGCGATCACCGGACGCGGATCGGGGCGGGGATCGGCAGGGCTCATTCGGTGCCCGACATGTGGCTGATGCCGAAACGGCCGGGCAGCAGCTCGCCGATGGTGGTGGCCAGTTCGTCGCCGCGGGTCGTGGCCAGCAGCACCGGCGTCTCGGGGCGGCCGAACTCGGCCAGCTTCTGCCGGCAGCCGCCGCAGGGCGGCACCGGGCCTTGCGAGTCGGCGATGACGGCAACCTCGACGATCTCGGTCTCGCCCGCGGCGACCATGGCGGCGATGGCGCCTGCCTCGGCGCAAGTGCCCTCGGGATAGGCCACGTTCTCGACGTTGCAGCCGGCATAGATCCGCCCCGAGGCGCCGCGCACCGCCGCCCCGACCTTGAAGTTGGAATAGGGCGCATAGGCCCTTTCGCGCACCTCGCGCGCCGCATCCAGAAGCGCCATAGCCCCCACCTTTCGCCTGCCCGTCCGACCGGATCAGGAGTTTGCGCGCGCGCCCCGCACGATGCAAGAGCGGCGCAAGAGCGGCGCATCCCCGCCCGCTTCCGCGATGCCCCCTGTTCCCCGGCAAAAAAATAGTTTAACGCTGAACCATCTTGAGAGGAGAGGGTCTGGCGATGGAAGAACGCAGGCAGGACAACGCCCGGCAGGCGGCACTGGATTATCACGAGTATCCGCGCCCCGGTAAGCTCGAGGTCCGGGCGACCAAGCCCCTTGCCAACGGTCGCGACCTGAGCCGCGCCTATTCGCCCGGCGTGGCAGAAGCCTGCCTGGAGATCAAGGCCGACCCCGCCACGGCCGCCCGCTATACCGCGCGCGGCAACCTTGTCGCCGTGGTCTCGAACGGCACCGCCGTGCTGGGACTGGGCAATATCGGCGCGCTGGCCTCGAAGCCGGTGATGGAGGGCAAGGCGGTCCTGTTCAAGAAATTCGCCAATATCGACTGCTTCGACCTGGAGCTGAACGAGCCCGACCCCGAGAAGCTGGCCGAGATCGTCTGCGCGCTGGAGCCGACCTTCGGCGCGATCAACCTGGAAGACATCAAGGCCCCCGACTGCTTCATCGTCGAGAAGCTGTGCCGCGAGCGGATGAACATCCCGGTCTTCCACGACGACCAGCACGGCACCGCCATCGTCGTCGGCGCCGCCGCGACCAACGCCCTGCACATCGCCCACAAGCGTTTCGAGGACATCAAGGTGGTCTCGACCGGCGGCGGCGCGGCCGGCATCGCCTGCCTCAACATGCTGCTGAAGCTGGGCGTCAAGCGCGAGAACGTCTGGCTTTGCGACATCGCCGGCCTGGTCCATGAGGGCCGGACCGAAGAGATGACGCCGCAAAAGGCGGAATATGCGCAAAAGACCGACCTGCGCACGCTGGACCAGGTGATCGAGGGCGCAGACCTGTTCCTGGGCCTGTCCGGCCCCGGCGTGCTGAAGCCCGAGATGGTGGCCCGGATGGCCAAGCGGCCGATCATCTTTGCGCTGGCCAACCCCACGCCCGAAATCCTGCCCGAGGATGCCCGCGCCGTCGCCCCCGAGGCGATCATCGCCACCGGGCGCAGCGACTATCCGAACCAGGTCAACAACGTCCTGTGCTTCCCCTTCATCTTCCGCGGCGCGCTGGACGTGGGCGCGACCACGATCAACGACGAGATGCAGCTGGCCTGCATCGAGGGCATCGCCGCGCTGGCCCGCGCCACCACCAGCGCCGAGGCGGCGATGGCCTATCGCGGCGAGAAGCTGAGCTTCGGCGCGGATTACCTGATCCCCAAGCCCTTCGACCCGCGGCTGATCGGCGTCGTCTCGACCGCCGTCGCCCGCGCCGCGATGGAGACCGGCGTCGCCACCCGGCCGCTGGAGGACGTCGCCGCCTACAAGCGCAAGCTGGACGGCTCGGTCTTCCGCTCGGCGCTGATCATGCGCCCGGTCTTCGAGGCGGCCGCCACCGCCAAGCGCCGCATCGTCTTTGCCGAGGGCGAGGACGAGCGGGTGCTGCGCGCAGCAAACGCCATGCTCGAGGAAACCACCGACGCGCCGATCCTGATCGGCCGCCCCGAGGTGATCGAGATGCGCGCCGAGCGCGCCGGCCTGCCGATCCGCCCCGGCCGCGACTTCGAGATCGTGAACCCGGAAAACGACCCGCGCTATCGCGACTACTGGGGCACCTATCACGAGCTGATGGCCCGGCGCGGCGTGACGCCGGACATCGCCCGCGCCATCATGCGCACCAACACCACCGCCATCGGCGCCGTCATGGTGCATCGGGGCGAAGCAGACAGCCTGATCTGCGGCACCTTTGGCCAATACAGCTGGCACCTGAACTATATCACCCAGATCCTGGCCCGCGACGGGCTGCGCCCGCATGGCGCGCTGTCGCTGATGATCCTCGAGGACGGGCCGCTGTTCATCGCCGACACCCAGGTCAACCACGCCCCCACCCCCGAACAGGTGGCCGAGGCCGCCATCGGCGCCGCCCGCCATGTCCGCCGCTTCGGCGTGACGCCCAAGGTCGCGCTGTGCAGCCATTCGCAATTCGGCAACCTCGACACCGAGTCGGGGCGCAAGATGCGCGCCGCGCTGGCGATCCTCGAGGCGCGCGGCGTCGATTTCATCTTCGACGGCGAGATGCATGTCGATTCCGCGCTCGACCCCGCGATCCGCGAACGCCTGCTGCCGCGCTCGCGCATCGAGGGGGCGGCGAACGCGCTGGTGTTCTCGGGCACCGACTCGGCCTCGGGGGTGCGCAACGCGCTCAAGCTCAAGGCCAACGGGCTGGAGGTCGGGCCGATCCTGATGGGCATGGGCAACCGCGCCCATATCGTCACCCCCTCGATCACCACCCGCGGGCTGCTGAACATGAGCGCCATCGCCGGCACCCCGGTCGATCATTATCGCTAGGCGCAGGCGGGCGGGGCGCGGTGATTCTGCCGCCGCCCCGCCCGGCCGGCCGGTTTTTGCAAAACGGCGCGGGTTTTTCAGCGCGCAGCAAAGTCCCGCGCCCTTTGCAAACTATTTCACGCCGCGGCGCGGCATTCTGCAAAACTTTCCGTCGCACCCCGCGACTGTGGGCGATAACATCCTTGCGCCCTGGCCTCGGGCGCGCATAACTCCGGCCCATTCATCCGGGGAGGAGTTGGTTCATGGGATATCGTGAGATCTATTCCGCCTGGCAGGCAGATCCCGAGGGTTTCTGGATGCAGGCGGCCGGGGCGATCGACTGGGAGCGCGAGCCCTCGAAGGCGCTTTTCGACGACAAGGCCCCGATCTACGAATGGTTCTCGGACGGGATGGTCAACACCTGCTGGAACGCGGTGGACCGCCATGTCCTGGCCGGCCGCGGCGACCAGGTCGCCATCCAGCACGAAAGCCCGATCACGCTGTCGTCCAAGGGCATCACCTACAAGCAATTGCAGGACCGCGTCGCCTCGCTGGCCGGCGCGCTGCGCATGCGCGGCGTCGAAAAGGGCGACCGCGTCATCATCTACATGCCGATGATCCCCGAGGCGCTGGAGGCGATGCTGGCCTGCGCCCGGCTGGGCGCCATCCATTCCGTGGTCTTCGGCGGCTTTGCGGCGAACGAGCTGGCGGTGCGCATCGACGATTGCCAGCCCAAGGCGATCATCGCCGCCTCCTGCGGGCTGGAGCCGAACCGGGTCGTCCATTACAAGCCGCTGCTCGACGCCGCCATCGACATGGCCCAGCACAAGCCCGAGTTCTGCGTGATCTTCCAGCGCGAGCAGGAGGTGGCCAAGCTGGTCGAGGGCCGCGACTTCAACTGGCACGGCTTCCAATACGGCGTGAAGCCCGCCGAATGCGTCCCGGTCGAGGGCAACCACCCGGCCTATATCCTTTATACCTCGGGAACCACCGGCCAGCCCAAGGGCGTGGTGCGCCATACCGCCGGCCATCTGGTGGCGCTGCAATGGTCGATGACCAACATCTACAACATCGCCGCCGGCGACCGTTTCTGGGCCGCCTCGGACGTGGGCTGGGTCGTCGGCCACAGCTATATCTGCTACGGGCCGCTGATCGCCGGCGCGACCACCGTGGTCTTCGAGGGCAAGCCGGTCGGCACCCCGCATCCCGGCGTCTTCTGGCGCATCATCCAGAACCACCGCATCAAGAGCTTCTTTACCGCCCCCACCGCCCTGCGCGCCATCCGCCGCGAGGATCCCGAGGGCGAATGGATCCGCCGCTACAAGCTGCACGACCTGCAAGCCCTGTTCCTGGCCGGCGAGCGCGCCGACCCCGACACGGTGAAATGGGCGCAGGAACATCTGGGCGTGCCGGTGGTCGATCACTGGTGGCAGACCGAGACCGGCTGGGCCATCGCCGCCAATCCCATCGGCATCGAGACCCTGCCGACCAAGCTCGGCAGCCCCTCGGTGCCGATGCCCGGCTATGACGTGCAGGTGCTGGACGAGGCCGGCCACCCGGTGCCCGCAAGCACGCTGGGCGCCATCGCGGTCAAGCTGCCCCTGCCGCCCGGCACGCTGCCGGGGCTGTGGAATGCCGAAAGCCGCTTTCGCAAGTCCTATCTCGACCATTTCCCCGGCTATTACGAGACCGGCGACGCCGGCTATATCGACGAGGAGGGCTATCTCTACATCATGGCGCGCACCGACGACGTGATCAACGTCGCCGGCCACCGGCTGTCGACCGGCGCCATGGAAGAGGTGCTGGCCAGCCATCCCGCCGTCGCCGAATGCGCGGTGATCGGCGTGGCTGACAGCCTCAAGGGCCAGTCGCCCGTCGGCTTCCTGTGCCTCAAGGCCGGGGTCGCGACGCCGCATGAGCAGGTGGTGCGCGAGGTGGTCAAGCTGGTGCGCGACAAGATCGGCCCGGTCGCGGCCTTCAAGTCGGCTTGCGTGGTGGACCGGCTGCCCAAGACCCGCTCGGGCAAGATCCTGCGCGCCACCATGGCCAAGATCGCCGATGGCGAGCCCTTCAAGACCCCCGCCACCATCGACGACCCGGCGATCCTGGACGAGATCCGCGAGGCGCTGGCAGGGATCGGCTATCCCGAAGCCGCCAAGGCGGGCTAGACCCCGCCCGGCGGCACTGTCGCATGGGTATTTGTGCAACGGAGAAAGACCACAGGCGGCGCCCCATCCGGCGCCGCCTGCGTTTCTTTCGTGCATAAGCATCCTCGGGGGTCCGGGGGCAGACAGCCCCCGGCTTCTGCGCGGTTTCAGTCGATCTGCGCACCGAGGCCGCGCATCAGCGGCGGGAAATCCGGGAAGGAGGTGGCGATCGGGCCGCCGTCGTCCACCGTGATCGGCTGCTCGGAGGCAAGGCCCGCGACCAGGAAGGACATGGCGATGCGGTGGTCGAGATGCGTGGCGCAGGTGGCGCCACCCGTCAGCCCGCCCTTGCCATGGACGGTCATGGTGTCCGGGGTGGTCTCGACAGCCGCGCCATTGGCGACAAGGCCGGTGGCCATGGCCTCGATCCGGTCGCTTTCCTTGACGCGCAATTCGTGGACGCCTTGCATGACGGTCGTACCCTCGGCAAAGCAGGCGATGACCGAGAGGATCGGGAATTCGTCGATCATGCTGGCGGCGCGTTCGGGCGGCACGGTCACGCCCTTCAGCGGGCCATGGCGGACGACGAGGTCGGCGACCGGCTCGCCGCCCTCTTCGCGCTGGTTCTGGAAGCTGATGTCGGCGCCCATTTCCAGCAAGGTGACATAGAGCCCGTCGCGGGTCGGGTTGCGGCTGACGCCGGGGACGCGGATCTGCGAGCCGGGCACGATCAGCGCCGCCGCCACCGGAAAGGCAGCGCTGGACGGGTCGCGCGGCACCGCCACCGGCTGCGGCTTCAGTTCCGGCCGGCCTTGCAGGGTGATGACATGGCCTTCATCCGTCGTCTCGCTGCGGATGCTGGCGCCGAAGCCCGCGAGCATGCGTTCGGTATGGTCGCGGGTCGGTTCGGATTCGACCACCACCGTCTCGCCCGGTGCGTTCAGGCCGGCCAGCAGCACCGCCGACTTGATCTGGGCGCTGGCGACCGGGGTCTTGTAGCGCACCGGCACCGGATCGGCCGCGCCCCTGATGGTCAGGGGCAGGCGCTTGCCTTCGCGGGCCGTCACCTGAGCGCCGAACAGCTCCAGCGGGTCGGTGACGCGGCCCATCGGCCGGCGCGACAGGCTGGCGTCGCCGGTAAAGGTGGCGGTGATCGGCGTCGTCGCCATGGCGCCCATGATCAGCCGCACGCCGGTGCCGGAATTGCCGCAGTCGATCACGCCCTCGGGCTCGGCGAAGCCGCCGACGCCGACGCCCATCACCCGCCATTCCCCCTCGCCCAGGCGTTCGACCTGCGCGCCGAAGGCCCGCATCGCCGAGGCCGTGTCCAGCACGTCCTGGCCCTCCAGCAGCCCGGTGATATGGGTCTCGCCCACCGCCAGCGCGCCCAGGATCAGCGCGCGGTGGCTGATCGACTTGTCGCCCGGCACCTTGGCCTCGCCGGCCAGGGGGCCCGAGCGGCGGGCGGTCATCGGCAGCGGTTCGGCGGAATGTGACATGAAGGCCCCCTGGTGCGTGTCGCGCAAGGTGATAGCGGTCACGGGCGGGGGTTGCAATCAGCCCTTGCGGCGGAAAGTGACGTAATGCGGCGCCCGCCCCTCGCGCAGGGCCTTTTGCTCATAGCGGGTGCTGGGCCAGTCGTCCCAGGGCTCAGGCCCCTCGGCGATCAGTTCGAAACCGGCCTGCGGCACCTCTTCCAGCGTCTGGCGGACGTAATCGGGGATGTCGGTCGCGACGCGGAACTCGGCGCCCGGCCGCATGACGCGGGCGAGCGGGATCAGATGCTCGGGCGTGACGAAGCGGCGGCGGTGGTGGCGCGCCTTGGGCCAGGGGTCGGGATAGTTCAGGAAAGCGCGCGAGATCGAGGCCTCGGGCAGCACGTCCATCAGGTCGCGCGCATCGCCGGGGTGCACGCTGACATTGCTGACGCCCGCCGCGCGGATCTTGCCCAGGAGCATGGCGACGCCGTTGATGAAGGGCTCGCAGCCGATGATGCCGATCTGCGGGTAGCGGGCGGCCATGTGGACCATGTGCTCGCCGCCGCCGAAGCCGACCTCCAGCCAGACCGGGCGGTCGTCGCCGAAGATTGCCGCCGGGTCGATGGGCTTGCGCTCGGGGTTGTCCTGGACGGTGATGCCGCGCGGGCGCAGGCTGCCCAGATCCTCGGACAGGTAGCCCTTTTGCGACTGGCGCAGGGTCTTGCCGTGGCGGCGGCCATAGAAATTGCGGCGCGGTGGGGTCGGGTCGAATTCGCTCATGCTTGGTCCAGCCGGTCCGGTCACTCGGCGGCGAGGCGCGAGATCACCACCGTCACCTCGGGCTTCTTGCCGATCTCCTCCATCGAGACCTGGCGGGTGATCTTGCGGATCGCCTCTTCCAGGCGGTCGTCGTCCATCACCGTGCGGTCGTCGGCGCGTTCCAGGAACTCGGCCAGCTCGCTTTCGATATTGCGGGCCAGCGGCACGCCGGCGCGGCCCAGTTCCGGCAGGCCGGACAGTTCCACCCAGGCGTCTGGCAGGGGCGTGTCGTCCTCGTCGATGATGACCGAGACCATGGCATGGCCGTTCAGCGCCATGCGGATGCGGTCGCGCACCACACCGTCCATGGCGCCGATCAGCACCGTGCCGTCCAGGTAAAGCCGGCCGGTGTCGATCTGGTCCACCACCCGCGGCACCGGGCCGGTCAGGTCCAGCATGGTGCCGTTGGTCGCCACCGCCGCGGGAATGCCGCGCGCCTGCGCCAGCTTGGCATGTTCGCGCAGGTGCATATGCTCGCCATGCATCGGGATGACGATCTGCGGCTTCAACAGATCGTGGACCGCCTCGATGTCCGGGCGGTTGGCATGGCCCGAGACGTGATAGGTGCCGTCGTCCCCGTCATAGAGGTCCACGCCCATTTCCGACAGCGCGTTCATAATGCGGATCACCCCGCGCTCGTTTCCGGGGATGGTGCGCGAGCTGAAAAGGAAGCTGTCCCCCTCTTTCAGCTCGATCCCCAGGTAGCGGCCGCGCGACAGCTGGGCGCTGGCGGCGCGACGCTCGCCCTGGCTGCCGGTCACGATCAGCATCACCTTGTCGCGCGGCAGTTCCGAGGCCTCCTCGGGGCCGATCACCGGCGGGAAATTGGTCAGGATGCCGGTCTCGACCCCGACCGTCACCATGCGGCGCATGGCGCGGCCGAGCAGGCAGATCTTGCGGCCGGCGGCAAGGCCGGCCTCGGCCAGGGTCTTGAGGCGGGCGATGTTGCTGGCGAAGGTCGTCGCCACCACCATCTGCCGCTGCGCCATGACGAAATCCAATAGCGGATTGGCCAGCACCGCCTCGGACCGGCCGGGATGGGGGGAAAAGACATTGGTGGAATCGCAGGTCAGAACCTTGACCCCCTGCCCTTCGCCCGCGATGTCGTGCCACAGGATCGGGTCGAAGGGCTCGCCCACCACCGGGGTGCCGTCCAGCTTGAAATCGCCGGTATGCACGATGCGGCCCGCCGGCGTGTCGATGATCAGCGCCGAGCTTTCCGGGATCGAATGGCTGACGGGGACAAATTGCACCCGGAAGGGACCGGCCGTCACCACCGCGGGGCGCGGGGCGTGGATATGCAGCTGGTCGACGGGCTGGCCGGCCTCTTCCAGCTTCAGCCGCGCCAGCGCGCCGGTGAAGCGGCGGCAATGCACCGGCTTTTGCAGCTTGGGCCACAGCAGGCCAAGCGCGCCGACGTGATCCTCGTGCCCATGGGTGATGAAGATGGCGTCGATGCGGTCGCGGTTCTGCTCTAGCCAGGCGACATCGGCCATGATCAGGTCGATGCCCGGCGCAGAATCCATGTCGCCGAAGGTCACGCCCAGGTCGACGACGATCAGCCGCTCGCGCCCCGGCTGGCCGTAGCCGTAGACATAGGCGTTCATGCCGATTTCGCCCGCGCCGCCCAGCGGCAGATAGATCAGGCGCTCAGCCATTGCCCATCTCCTTGTTGTAATCATGGATCAGGCGCAGGCCGTGCATGGTCAAATCGTCCTCGATCGCGTCGAACAAATCAAATCCCTGGTCGAACAGCGGTGCAAGCCCGCCCGTTGCTATAACCTTCATCGGCCGCCCGCGTTCCTCGCGGATCTTGTCCACCACGCCCTGCACCAGACCGATATAGCCCCAGTAGATGCCGGACTGGATGCAGGCCACCGTATTGGTGCCGATCACCTTGGGCGGCATGGTCACATCGACATGCGGCAGGCTGGCCGCGCCCATGTGCAGCGCCTCGAGCGACAGGTTCACCCCCGGCGCGATGACGCCGCCCACATAGGCGCCGTCGGTATCCACCACGTCGAAGGTCGTCGCGGTGCCGAAATCGACCACGATCAGGTCCGGCCCGTGCCGCTCATAGGCGCCCCAGGTGTTCACCAGCCGGTCGGGGCCGACCACGGTGCCGAAATCCACCCGCGGCGCCACCGGCAGCAGGCAGTCCGGCTTGCCGACCACCAGCGGACGGGTGTCGAAATAGCGGTTGCACAGCACGCGCAGGTTGAACACCACCCGCGGCGCGGTCGAGCTGATGATGCAGGCGTCGATGTTCAGTTCCAGCTTCTGCAGGGAAATCAGCGTGGACAGCCAGACGAAATATTCGTCCGCCGTGCGGCGGTGGTCGGTCGAGATGCGCCAGAGGCCGACGAATTTCTCGCCGTCCCAGACGGAAAAGACCGTGTTGGTGTTGCCGGTGTCGATGCAAAGCAGCATGGCGATCAGCCTCCGAAATAGACTTCGGCGGCGGGGATGACCTGCCGCCCCGCCGGACCGCGCAGGACCAGCGCGCCGCTGTCGTCGATGCCCTCGAAGATGCCGCGGCTTTCGGTCGCGCCGGTGCGGGCGATGATCGGCTCGCCCAGCCGGGCGGCGCGGGCCAGCCAGGCGTTGCGGATCGGGGCGAAGCCATAGGCGTCGAGCTGCGCCTGCCAGCGCGCGAAGGCCGGGGCCAGCAGGTCCAGGAATTCCTCGGGATCGACGGCGTGGCCGGTCTCGCCCTGCACGGAAACCGGCGGGGTCGCGCCGGGTTCGACCGCGCCGGCATCGGGCGCCGCCGCCAGGTTGACGCCGATGCCCACGGCCACCGCCTGCACCCCCGGACCCGAGCCCGAGCTTTCCAGCAGGATGCCCGCCACCTTGCCGCCGTTCAGCAGCACGTCGTTGGGCCATTTGATCGCCAGCCGCGCGGCCGGCCCGCAGGCCAGGCCAAGCGCATCGTAAAGCGCCAGCGCCGCGACGAAGGACAGCTGCGCCGCCGCCATCGGCCCGCCCTGCGGGCGCAGGACCAGCGTGCCGGCGAAATTCCCCGCCGGCATGACCCATTCGCGCCCGCGACGGCCACGGCCCGCGAATTGCTCGCGGGCCATCACCCAGGCGGGACCGGAAAGACCGGGCGCCAGCTTCAGCGCCTCGGCATTGGTGCTGTCGGTGCGGGCCAGCACATGGCGGGCCACGCCCTCGGGCCAGGCGTCACTCACCTTGCGCGGGCTCGGCTTGCAGGGTCTCGGCGGGCTGTTCGACAGCGGCGACCGGGCCGACCAGGGTCTCGGCGGCACGGCCGGCGGCGGCATCGACGCCGAACATGCTGATCGCGCCCACCAGCATGGCCAGGGCCGGCAGCATCAGCGCCAGGTATTGCACCGCGCCCATGCGCGAACTCATCCCCTCGGATTCGCCGCCGAAATACATGTAATAGACGATGCGCAGGTAATAGAAGGCGCCGATGACCGAGGCGATAACGCCCAGCACCGCCAGCCAGCCCATGCCGGCATCGACCGCCGCCGTCAGCACGCCGAACTTGGCAAAGAAGCCCAGCGTCGGCGGCACGCCCGCCAGGCTGAACATCAGCACCAGCATGGCCAGCGCCTTAACCGGATCGGTCCAGGCGAAACGGTTCAGCGAAGCGAGGTCGGTGACCGGCACGCCGTCGCGCTCCATCGACAGGATGAAGGCGAAGGTGCCGATGTTCATCACCGCATAGATGGTCATGTAAAGCAGCATGGTCTGCACGCCGATGGCGGTGCCGGCGGCCAGGCCGACCAAGGCAAAGCCCATATGCGCGATCGAGGAATAGGCCATCAGCCGCTTGATGTTGGTCTGGCCGATCCCGGCGATCGAGCCCAGGAACATCGACATCACCGCCAGCGCCGCGACGATCTGGCTCCAGTCGCCGATGACATGGCCGAAGGCGTCGAAGACCAGCCGCGCGATCAGCGCCATGGCCGCGACCTTGGGCGCGGTGGCGAAGAAGGCCGTCACCGGCGTGGGCGAACCCTCGTAGACATCGGGCGTCCACATGTGGAAGGGCACGGCCGAGACCTTGAAGCTCAGGCCGACCAGCATGAACACCAGCCCGAACAGCACGCCCAGGGACAGATGCCCGCCCTGGATGGTCGAGACGATGCCCTCGAACCCGGTGGTGCCGGCAAAGCCGTAGACCAGCGAGGCGCCATAGAGCAGCAGGCCCGAGGAAAGCGAGCCGAGGACGAAATACTTCAGCCCCGCCTCGGACGAGCGCACCGAGTCGCGGCGCATGGCGGCGACGACGTAAAGCGCCAGCGATTGCAGCTCCAGCCCCATGTAGAGCGTCAAGAGGTCGCCGGCCGAGACCATGAACATCATGCCCAGCACCGCCAGCGCCACGATGATCGGGAACTCGAAGCGCAGCATGTTGCGGCGCTGCATGTAATCGGCGCTCATCGCCAGCACGGCGGCGGCGGCAACCAGCGTCACCACCTTGGCAAAGCGCGAGAAGCCGTCGTCGATGAACATGCCGTGGAAGGCGGTGCCGTCGGCATGGCTGCCCAGGCCCACCATCGCCGCGACAAGCAGGAAGGCCGCGACCGTGACCCAAAGCAGCGTCCGGGCCAGCCTGTCCTTGCCGAGATAGGCCCCCGCCATCAGGGCGGCAAGGGCGTATCCGGCCAGCACCACCTCGGGCAGAATGGTCGAGAAATCGAGCGAGGTCATGTCCGTCCCCTAGTGGCTGGCTTGGGCCGTGGCGACGGGTGCCGCCGGCTGGCTCTGGTTGTAGTCTTGGACGAGCGCTGCGACCGCCGGGCCGGTCACGTCGGTGACGAACCGCGGATAGACGCCCAGGATCAGCGTCATCGCGATCAGCGGAATGAACACCCAGCGCTCGCGCGGGGTCATGTCGGTGATCGACTTGAGGCTTTCCTTGATCAGCTGGCCCAGCGTCACCCGGCGATAAAGCCAGAGCGCATAGGCCGCCGACAGGATCACCCCCGAGGTCGCGACCAGCGCCACCCAGGTGTCGACGCGGAAGACGCCCATCAGCGTCAGGAACTCGCCCACGAAACCCGAGGTGCCGGGCAGGCCCACGTTCGCCATGGTGAAGAACATGAACACCGCCGCATAGGCCGGCATCCGGTTCACCAGCCCGCCATAGGCGTCGATTTCCCGCGTGTGCATGCGGTCGTAGATCACGCCGACGCACAGGAACAGCGCGCCCGAGATGAAGCCGTGCGACAGCATCTGGAAGATCGCGCCGTCGACGCCGATCTGGTTTGCGGCAAAGACGCCCATGGTCACGTAGCCCATGTGGGCGACCGAGGAATAGGCGATGACCTTCTTCATGTCCGACTGCGCCAGCGCCACCAGCGAGGTGTAGACGATGGCGATGGCCGACAGCCAGAAGACATAGGGCTGGGCCACGCCGCTGGCGACCGGGAACATCGGCAGGCTGAAGCGCAGGAAGCCGTAGCCGCCCATCTTCAGCAGCACCGCGGCCAGCAGGACCGAGCCGGCGGTCGGCGCCTGCACGTGCGCGTCGGGCAGCCAGGTATGGACCGGCCACATCGGCATCTTGACCGCGAAGCTGGCAAAGAAGGCCAGGAACAGCAGCATCTGCATGCCGCCGACCACGGTCATGCCCAGCAGGCGGAAGTTGTCCGACGGGAAGTCGAAGGTCAGCAGCGTCGGGATGTCGGTGGTGCCCGCCATGCGATACATGGCGATCATCGCGACCAGCATCAGCACCGAGCCGAGGAAGGTGTAGAGGAAGAACTTGAAGGACGCATAGATGCGGTCCTTGCCGCCCCAGATGCCGATGATCAGGAACATCGGGATCAGCCCCGCCTCGAAGAACAGGTAGAACAGCACCAGGTCGAGCGCGGTGAAGACGCCGATCATCAGCCCTTCAAGGACCAGGAAGGCGATCATGTATTCCTTGACCTTGTCCTCGACCTGCCAGGTCGAAAGGATGGTCAGCGGCATCATGAAGGTGGTCAGCAGCACGAACAGCACCGAGATCCCGTCCACGCCCATCTTGTAGCGCAGGCCCATGATCCAGGCGTGATCCTCGACGAACTGGAAGCCGGTGTTCGCCGGGTCGAAGCGGAACAGCACGAAAAGCGAGATCACGAAGGTCGCCGTCGTGGTCAGCAGCGCCAGCCACTTGGCGTTGCGCGCCGCGGCCTCGTCCTGGCCGCGCAGGAACAGCGCCATGATGATGGCGGCGACGATCGGCAGGAAGGTGATGATGGAAAGAAGGTTCGTCATGTCAGTGCGCGCCCCGCATCATCACCCAGATCAGCAAGCCCACGATGCCCAGAACCATCGCGAAGGCGTAGTGGAACAGATAGCCCGATTGCACCCGGACCGCCGCGCGGGTCAGCCGCGGGATCAACCCCATGGCCACCCCGTTGATGGTGCCGTCGATGACGGCGCCGTCGCCGCCCTTCCACAGCACGCGGCCAAGCCATTTCGCCGGCCGGACGAAGATGAAGTCGTAGATCTCGTCGAAATACCATTTGTTGAGCAGGAACTGATACAGCGCCGGCTGCTGCGCCGCCAGCCGCTTGGGCAGCGACGGGTTGGCGATGTAGAAGGTCCAGGCGGTGATCAGCCCCAGAACCATGGCGATGAAGGGCGAGACCTTGACCCAGGCCGGCGCATGATGCGCCTCGTCCATGATGTGGTTGTCGGGATGCATGTAGATCGCACCGCCGACCGGCGCGGCAACCTCGGCATGGGCGGCCTCGGCGGCGGGCTCGGCCTCGGCGGCCGTATCGGCAGCGGGGGCCTCGGTAGTCGCGTGTTCCGCGGCCTCCTCGCCCTCGGCGGCCTCATGCTGCGCGCCGGCGATGTGGAAATATTCCGTGACCTTGTGGTGGTCGCCGAAGAAGGGACCATACCAGACCATGCCGGCAAAGACCGCGCCCACGGCCAGCACGCCCAGCGGGATGGTCATGACCGGCGGGCTTTCATGCGCATGGTCATGGGCATGATGGTCGCCGCGCGGCTTGCCGTAGAAGGTCAGGAAGATCAGCCGCCAGCTGTAGAAGCTGGTGAAGCAGGCCGCGATGACCAGCAGCCAGAAGGCATAGCCGCTGCCCGCATAGGCGCTTTCGATGATCGCGTCCTTGGACAGGAAGCCGGCGAAGCCCAGATGGGTCAGCGGGATGCCGACGCCGGTGATGGCGAAGGTGCCGATCATCATCGCCCAGAAGGTCAAGGGGATCTTCTTCCGCAGCGCGCCATAGTTCCGCATGTCCTGTTCATGGTGCATGGCATGGATCACCGAGCCGGCGCCCAGGAACAGCATGGCCTTGAAGAAGGCGTGGGTCAGCAGGTGGAACATGGCCGCCGAATAGACGCCTACACCCGCCGCCACGAACATGTAGCCCAGCTGCGAGCAGGTCGAATAGGCGATGACGCGCTTGATGTCGTTCTGCACCAGGCCCACGGTCGCGGCGAAGAAGGCGGTGGTGGCGCCGATGATGACGATGAAGTTCTTGGCGTCCGGCGCGAATTCGTAAAGCGGCGACATGCGGCAGACCAGGAACACGCCCGCCGTGACCATGGTCGCGGCGTGGATCAGCGCCGAAACCGGGGTCGGGCCTTCCATCGCGTCCGGCAGCCAGGTGTGCAGCAGAAGCTGCGCCGACTTGCCCATGGCGCCGACGAACAGCAGGAAACCCAGCAGGTTCGCCGCGTTCCAGTCGCGCCACAGGAAATGCATGTCGGTCTGCGCAAGCTGGGGCACCTGGCGGAAGATCTCGTCGAACTGGACCGAGCCGGTCAGCCAGTAAAGGCCGAAGATGCCCAGCAGGAAGCCAAAGTCGCCGACGCGGTTGACGATGAACGCCTTCATCGCCGCGGCATTGGCGCTGGCCTTCTTGTAGTAGAAGCCGATCAGCAGGTAGGAGGCGACGCCCACGCCCTCCCAGCCGAAGAACATCTGCAGCAGGTTGTCCGCCGTCACCAGCATCAGCATGGCGAAGGTGAAGAACGAGAGATAGGCGAAGAAGCGCGCCTTGTAATGCTCGTCATGCGTCCAGTTGTCGTCATGGGCCATGTAGCCCAGCGAATACATGTGGACGAGCGCCGAGACCGTCGTCACCACGATCAGCATGATCGCGGTCAGCCGGTCCATGCGGATGGCCCATTCGGCATGGAAGTCGCCGGTCACGACCCAGTCCAGCACCGGGATGTGCCGCGGCACGCCGTCGAAGGACAAGAACAGATACCAGCTGATCAGGCAGCTGAGGAACAGCACGCCCGTGGTCAGGTATTGCGCGGCCTTCTCGCCGATCGCGCGCCAGCCCAGCCCGGCGATCAGCGACGCGATGAGCGGCGCGAAGAGGACGAATTTTTCCATGCTCGCTTATCCCTTCATCACGTTGACGTCTTCCACCGCGATGGTGCCGCGGTTGCGGAAGAAGACCACCAGGATCGCCAGGCCGATGGCGGCCTCGGCGGCGGCGACGGTCAGCACGAACATGGTGAAGACTTGCCCGGCCAGGTCGCCCAGATGGGTCGAGAAGGCGACGAAGTTGATGTTCACCGCCAGGAGCATCAGCTCGATCGACATCAGGATGACGATGACGTTCTTTCGGTTCACGAAGATCCCGAAAATGCCGGTGACGAACAATATCGCCCCCACAACAAGATAATGAGTCAATCCGATCATCGTCCTGGTCCCTCCGGGTCGTTCACCCGTTGAAATATCCGTTTGCTACTGGGACCGCAGCAGCGATCCCGATGGCTGTCGCGGTTCGACTTGCCGCGTTCAAAGCCCCTGCCCCGGCTTGACGTCCTTCAGCTCCATCGTCTTGGCCGGGTCGCGCCACATCTGCTCCAGCACGTTCTGGCGCTTGACGTCCTTGCGGTGGCGCATGGTCAGCACGATCGCCCCGATCATCGCCACCAGCAGCACCAGCCCGGCCAGCTGGAACATCAGCACATAGCGGTCATACAGCACCAGGCCCAGGCCGAAGGTGTTCTCGACCGCCGAGTCCACCGGCGCGGCGCGCAGGCTTTCCGCCTGGTCCGAGGGCGTCCAGCCCGAAAAGGCGATGCCCAGCTGCGCCAGCAGCACGACGCCGATCACCAGCGCCAGCGGCAGGTAGCGCGCAAGCTCGCCCTTAAGCTCGGCGAAATCCACGTCCAGCATCATGACGACGAACAGGAACAGCACCGCCACCGCGCCGACATAGACCACGACCAGCAGCATGGCGACGAATTCCGCGCCCTGCAGCACGAACAGCCCCGCCGCGGACAGGAAGGCCAGGATCAGCCACAGCACCGAATGCACCGGGTTGCGTCCGATCACGACCATGAAGCCCGCGACGCAGGCGCTGATCGCGAACAGGTAGAAAGCGAAGGTCATCATTCCTCGTCCTCCTCGGCATAGACGCTCTGGGCGATTTCCAGCGCCTTCTGCATCGCGGGCAGCCCGCCGAACATGCTCATCTGAAAGATCGTCTCGGCGATCTCGCGTTTGGTGGCGCCGGCCGCCAGCGCCTGGCGCACGGTCATGCGCAGCTGCGGCTCGGCCAGCGCGCCCTGGACGGTGATCGCGCCGATGGTGAGAAGCAGGCGCGTCTTGGCGTCCAGCCCCTCGCGGTTGAAGGTCTTGCCGAACCACATTTCCAGCATGTCGGCGGGAATCGTCGGCACCAGCTTTTCCATGGCGCGCATGTCGAAATGCTCGAGCGCCGGGTTGAAGGCGCGCGCCATCTCCTGCCCCGAGGCCATCATCTGTGCGAAAAGCTTGGTGAGGGCATCGGTCATCGGTAGGGCGCATCCAGCTGCAGGTTGCGGGCGATCTCGGCCTCCCAGCGTTCGCCGTTCGCAAGCAGCTTCTGCTTGTCGTAGAACAGCTCTTCGCGGGTTTCGGTCGCGTATTCGAAGTTCGGCCCCTCGACGATGGCATCGACCGGGCAGGCTTCCTGGCAGAAGCCGCAATAGATGCACTTGGTCATGTCGATGTCGTAGCGCGTGGTGCGGCGCGAGCCGTCCTCGCGCGGTTCGGCGTCGATGGTGATGGCCTGGGCCGGGCAGACCGCCTCGCACAGCTTGCAGGCGATGCAGCGTTCCTCGCCGTTGGGATAGCGGCGCAGCGCGTGTTCGCCGCGGAAGCGCGGCGACAGCGGGCCCTTTTCATGGGGATAGTTCAGCGTCGGCTTGGGCGAGACGAAATAGCGCATACCCAGGCCGAAGCCCTTGATGAAATCCCACATCAGGAAATACTTGGTGGCACGGGCGAAATCGAAGGCCATCAGAACTGCTCCCCTTCCCGCGGCGCCGCGAAACGGTCGAACGCGGCGACATAGTCGCGGATGCGGGCGCTGTCCCGCGCTTGTTCCGCACTGTCCAGATTGTTGGCGAGGAAATGCGCCAGCTCCACCTTGTCGGTCTCACTGGCTTTGGCAAATGCCTCGGCTAGCTTGTTGGAATACATGGCTTATCCTCCGACCGTGAAGCGGGCCCAGAAGCTGCCCAGCACTTCGTAGCGCGCCAGGATCGCCACCAGCACCACCCAGCCCAGCGACAGGGGCAGGAACACCTTCCAGCCGATCCGCATCAGCTGGTCGTAGCGATAGCGGGGCACGATCGCCTTGACCATGGCGAACATGTAGAACCAGAACCACATCTTGATGACCATCCACCACCAGCCGTCGGCGATGAACGGCACGGGCGACA
The DNA here is from genome assembly GCF_029909795.1 of Paracoccus versutus. Lineage (NCBI taxonomy): Bacteria > Pseudomonadati > Pseudomonadota > Alphaproteobacteria > Rhodobacterales > Paracoccaceae > Paracoccus > Paracoccus versutus. Next base: position 2,360,365 of record NZ_CP038197.1, on the reverse strand, counting down.
GCCAGCCACCGAAGAACAGCAGCGACAAGAGCGCGCACATCAGATACATGGCAATGTATTCGCCCGCCATGAACAGCAGGTAGGGCGTGGACGAATATTCGGTCATGAAGCCCGCGACCAGTTCGGATTCGGCCTCGACCAGGTCGAAGGGCGGGCGGTTGCACTCGGCCAGGGCCGAGACGAAGAACAGCACCACCATCGGCAGGTGCGGCAGCCAGTACCAGTTCAGCAGGCCGTAGTCGCCGCGCTGCGCCTCGACGATGGCGGTCAGGTTCATCGAGCCGGTCGAGATGATGACCCCGATGATGATCAAGCCCAGCGACACCTCGTAGGAGATCATCTGCGCCGCCGAACGCAGCGAGGCGAGGAACGGGTATTTCGAGTTCGAGGCCCAGCCGCCCATGATGACGCCGTAGACTTCCAGCGAGGAGGCGGCAAAGATGAACAGGATGCCCACGTTGATGTTCGCCATCACCCAGCCCTCGTCGAAGGGGATGACGACGAAGGCGAACAGCGCCAGCATCATCGACAGGAAGGGCGCCAGGAAATAGACGAACTTGTCGGCGCCGGCCGGGACGACGATTTCCTTGACGATATATTTCAGCGCGTCGGCAAAGGTCTGCAGCAGGCCCCAGGGACCGACCACGTTCGGGCCGCGGCGCATCTGCACCGCCGCCCAGATCTTGCGGTCGCCATAGACCATGAAGATCAGCGAGCCCATGACGAAGGCGATGACCGCCAGACCCTGCAAGAGCAGGCTGAGTGCGAAACCGTAGGGCGAGGCCCAGAATTCAGCCATGATCTTTCGTCCCTCTCATCACGCCGCGGGAATGCCGCGTGCCTTGCATTCCTGCAAGGTCTGTTTCGTTGTCATCACCGTCAGGCCCATCGGTTTTCTTTCGGAAAGCGTGAAGACCGAGCCGACGACCATCTTCCCGCCCCGCTTGTCGCGAAGCGTGCGGATGTGGCGGGCATAGGGCGCCCCTTTCGCATCGGCCCAGCTGGCCAGCGCGCATGTGGCATAGGCGAAGGCGGTGTCGGCGTCCACCCCGCCACGCAGGTTTGCCGTCACTTCCACCAGGCTGTCCGAGCCCTTGCGCGAACCGGCCAGCGAGGCGACCTGCGCCCCCTGGAAATCCCGCGGATCGGCCTCGAAACTGGCGGGCAGGTTCAGCCGCAGCGGCCGCGTGCGCGCCGCGAATTCGGCCAGCGCCTTTTCCTGGGCCGTGGGCTCGCGCTTGCGCACCGGCGCCATGTCCGGCAGGCCCGACAGGTCCAGGTCCAGATTCGCGTTCAGCGCCATCAGGTCTGCCTCGGTCACGGCAAAGGCGTCGCGGCCCTCGGGACTGTCCAGCGCCATTTCGCTGACCGAGCCGTCGGGCTCCAGGATCAGGATCTCGCCCGACTTGGTCGAGATCCGGCCCCTGGTCAGCACCTTCTTGTCCGGGGCGCCTGCGTCGCTTTGCAGCACCGCGACGCCCAGCTCGGCCGGCTTGGGCTGCGGGCGCGCGTCCTTGGTCGCGCCGCAGCCGGCCAGCAGCGCCAGGGCGCCGGTCGCGGCCAGCAGGGCAAGACGGACCCGCATCGCGCTCACTCCGCCGCCAGCGCCGGGGCCCTGCGGGCCGCGGCCATGGCCGAAAGCTCGCCCATCAGCGGCGACGAGCGGGCGATGGGGTTGGTCAGGTAGAAATCCTTGACCGCATAGCGGAAGCTCGCCTGCCCCAGGTCGAAGCGGTCGAGCGGCTGCCATTCGTTCTGCGGCACCTGGTCGATCTGCGCCAGATGCGGCACGGCCTCGACCAGCTTGCGGCGCAGCCCGGCCAGGCTGTCCCAGGGCTGGGTCTTGCCCAGCTCGGCCGAAAGCGCGCGCAGGATCGCCCAGTTCTCTTTGCCCTCGCCCGGCGCGAAATTGGCCCGCATGGCCAGCTGCGGCCGGCCTTCGGTGTTCACGAATAGGCCGCTTTCCTCGGTATAGCAGGCGCCGGGCAGGATGATGTCGGCGCGATGCGCGCCGCGGTCGCCATGGCTGCCCTGATAGATCACCAGCGGCCCGGCAGCGATGTCCACCTCGTCCGCGCCAAGGTTGTAGATCACCTCGGCCCCTTCGATGGCGGCCAGCAGCCCGCCTTCGGTCACGGCGCCGACATCCATCGCGCCGACGCGGCCGGCGGCGGCGTGCAGCACCAGAAGCTTGCTGTCGCCGCGCTCGCAAATGCGCATGGCATGGGCCAGCACCGCCTCGCCATCCGCCTCGCGCAGGGCGCCCTGGCCGACGATGACGATGCCGGGGGTGCCGTCCTTGTTCGACAGGTCCTCGTCCGCCAGCTTGGCCAGCGCGGCGCGGTCGTTGCCGAAATGGTGGTAGTCATAGGTCAGGTCCGCCGGCTCGCCGATCAGCGCCACCTGCGCGCCATGCGCCCAGGCCTTGCGGATGCGGGCGTTCAGCACCGGCGCCTCGTCGCGCGGGTTGGTCCCGATCAGCAGGATGCGTTTGGCATGGTCGATATCCTCGATCCGCGCCGTGCCGACATAGGCCGAGCGGTTGCCGATGGGCAGCCGGGCGCCGTCGGTGCGGCATTCGACGCGACCGCCCAGCCCCTCGACCAGCTGCTTGAGGCTGAAGGCGGCTTCGGCCGGGACCAGGTCGCCGACCAGCCCCGCCACTTTCTTGCCCTTCATCGCCTGCGCGGCGGCCTCCAGCGCCTCGGGCCAGCTGGCCGGGCGCAGGCGGCCGTTCTCGCGGATATAGGGCCGGTCGAGGCGCTGGCGGCGCAGCCCGTCCCAGACGAAGCGGGTCTTGTCGCTGATCCACTCCTCGTTCACGGCGTCATGGTTGCGCGGCAGGATGCGCATGACCTCGCGGCCCTTGGTGTCGACGCGGATGCTGGACCCCAGCGCATCCATCACGTCGATGGATTCGGTCTTGGTCAGCTCCCACGGCCGGGCGGTGAAGGCATAGGGCTTGGAGACCAGCGCGCCGACCGGGCACAGGTCGATGATATTGCCCTGCATGTTCGATTCCAGCGTCTGGTTCAGATAGCTGGTGATCTCGCTGTCCTCGCCGCGGCCGGTCTGGCCCATCTGGGTGATGCCGGCGACCTCGGTGGTGAAGCGCACGCAGCGGGTGCAGGAGATGCAGCGCGTCATATGCGTCTCGACCAGCGGGCCGAGGTTCAGGTCCTCGGAGGCGCGCTTCGGCTCGCGGTAGCGGCTGAAATCCACGCCATAGGCCATGGCCTGGTCCTGCAGGTCGCATTCGCCGCCCTGGTCGCAGATCGGGCAGTCCAGGGGATGGTTGATGAGCAGGAACTCCATCACCCCCTCGCGGGCCTTCTTGACCATGGGGCTGTTGGTGCGGATCTCCGAGGGCGCGCCCTCGGGACCGGGGCGCAAGTCCTTGACCTGCATGGCGCAGGAGGCGGCGGGCTTGGGCGGGCCGCCCACCACTTCGACCAGGCACATGCGACAGTTGCCGGCGATCGACAGCCGCTCGTGATAGCAGAAACGCGGCACCTCGATCCCGGCCAGTTCGCAGGCCTGGATCAGGGTCATGTTGGGATCGACCTCGATAATCACGTCGTCGATCTTGATCTTGCGAAGATCCGCCATCTTGTCTTCCCTTATCCCTCGCGCCCGGAAACCGCGCCGGAACGATCTCCGGCAGGTTTTGCGCGATGTAAATGCTGGCCGAAGGCTGGCCCGGTTTGCTGTGGCCCTGTCGATCCCATCCGTCCCGGCGTCATGGCTGCGCCTCCTGCACGGGAACGGTCGCGCGGGCGCCATCCTGCCCCGGCTGCGGCGCGCGCTCGGCGGCAAAGCCGTCGGCGGCGATCATCGCCGCCGCTGCCGCCGCCATCAGGGCGATGCCGATCCGGTTCATCCACGTCTTCATTTCGCCACCAAAAGGCTGCCGATTACGGTATTGCGCGCGATCTCCTGCCGGCCGACGCGGCAAAAGCTCTCGGGGTCTTCTGCCTTGGCGCCCTGGCGGGCCAGATAGTCCTCGGCCACGGCATAGATGCGCGCCTTGTCCGCCTTGCTGTCCAGGAAGGCGTCGATCTGCGCACGGGAATAGCCCTTGGTCTCGGCATAGCGCTTGAGCTTGCGCGCCTCGCCATAGGCATAAAGGATGCGGCCGTCGATGCTGGGGCAGGTGCGGCGGATGCGGTCGGCGATGCGCGCGGCGATCAGCCGGTCGTTGATGTATTTCTCCTGGGCCAGCGGCTCCAGCGCGGCTGCGGGTGTGGCAAGCGTCGCGGCGATCAGAACGGCGGGGATCAGCTTCATGGCAATAGCCTCCTTGTCATGGCCTTTTGCCATAACATGCGGCCGCCCCGAAGGTTCGGCACCAAGCCGTGAGGGCGCCGTGATCCGGCCCCACCGGCGCGCGCGCAGGCGCGGGCTTTCCCCCTGGGGGGTCCGCCATGCCGGGATGAGGGGGCCGGTCGCCATCGTCGCCTACTCCGCCGCCATCGCGCCCATGCGGCCGCTGCGCTTGGCCTTGATCCGGTCCTCGATCTCTTCGCGGAAATTGCGGATCAGGCCCTGGATCGGCCAGGCGGCCGCATCGCCGAGCGCGCAGATGGTGTGGCCCTCGACCTGCTTGGAGACGTCGAAGAGCATGTCGATCTCTTCGATCTCGGCATCGCCGCGCACCAGGCGCTCCATCACCCGCATCATCCAGCCGGTGCCCTCGCGGCAGGGGGTGCATTGGCCGCAGCTTTCGTGCTTGAAGAACTTGGACAGCCGCCAGATCGCCTTCACCACATCAGTGGACTGGTCCATGACGATCATGCAGGCCGTGCCGAAGGACGAGCGCAGCTCGCGCATGCCGTCATAATCCATGATGGCGTTTTCGCATTGCTCGGCCGTCAGCACCGGGCAGGAGGCGCCGCCGGGGATCACCGCCTTGAGGTTCTTCCAGCCGCCGCGGATGCCGCCGCCATGCTTCTCGATCAGCTCGCGCATGGGGATCGACATGGCCTCTTCGACCACGCAGGGGGTGTTGACATGGCCGGTCAGGCCGAAAAGCTTCACGCCCGCGTTGTTCGGGCGGCCGAAGCTTGCGAACCATTCCGGGCCGCGGCGCAGGATGGTCGGCACCACGGCGATGGATTCGACGTTGTTCACCGTGGTCGGGCAGCCATAGAGGCCCGCGCCGGCCGGGAAGGGCGGCTTCATGCGCGGCATGCCCTTCTTGCCTTCCAGCGATTCCAGCAGCGCGGTTTCCTCGCCGCAGATATAGGCGCCGGCGCCGTGATGCAGGTAGAGGTCGAAATCCCAGCCCGACTGGGCCGCGTTCCGGCCCAGCAGGCCCGCGTCATAGCATTCGTCGATGGCGGCTTGCAGCGCCTCGCGCTCGCGGATGAACTCGCCGCGGATATAGATATAGGCGGCGTGCGCGCCCATGGCGAAGCTGGCGATCAGCGCGCCCTCGATCAGCGTATGCGGATCGTGGCGCATGATCTCGCGGTCCTTGCAGGTCGCGGGCTCGGATTCGTCGGCGTTGATGACCAGATAGGAGGGCCGGCCGTCCGATTCCTTGGGCATGAAGGACCATTTCATGCCGGTGGGGAAGCCCGCGCCGCCCCGCCCGCGCAGGCCCGAGGCCTTCATCTCGTCGACGATCTTGTCGCGGCCGCGCTGGATGATCGCGGCGGTGCCGTCCCAATGGCCGCGCTTGCGGGCGCCGGCCAGGCTGCGGTCGCCCATGCCGTAGAGGTTCGTAAAGATCCGGTCCTGATCGTTCAGCATCGTCTTATCCTTGTCCCTGCGAGGACGCCTTGCGCCGCCGCCAGATCCGAAAGGTCACCAAAAGCGACCAGATCAAGGCCCCCATCGCCGCAAGATCGGCGAGAAAGGCATATTTCGCGGGCCAGTCCTGCTGGCCCCCCAGCCATTGCACCCCCAGCCACAGCGCCATGGTGACGGCGATCACCACCGCCACCAGACGCATCTGCCGGGCATCCGCCGCGGCGGCCCAATCCGCCTGCGACGCCGCATGTCCTGCCGGGCGGGCCATCACGCGGCCCCGCCCTTGTCGATGCGGCGGGAATGGCCGGTCTCGCCCCCCGCCGCCAGCAATTTCGCCTGGCCGACCCAGTCGTCGGCCTCGATCCGCCCGCCCATCCGGCCCAGCCGCTGCGCGAAATCGGCGACGGTGGCGGCATCCCAGGCGGCGATCTGGTCATAGCGCGTCACGCCCTGCGCGTTCAGCCAGTCCGAGATCTTGGGGCCGATCCCCTTGATCCGCTGCAGGTCGTCGGCGCCCGGCACGGGCTTGGCGGCGGCTGCAGGCACGGCTGCGGGCGCGACTACGGGCGGCGGCTCCGAAGAGGGCATGGTCCCGGCGACGATGGGCATCTGCGTGCCCGAGGTGAAGGGCTCGGGCCCCAGAGAGCCGCTGACCAGCAGCGTCTCGGGCTGGCGGTCCACCGCGGCGCGCTGCCAGTCGGTGCCGGTCAGGCCGGGGCCGTCCTCGAACAGTTCGGGCCGCTCGTGGCAGACCAGCCAGACCATCAGCGCCCCGAACAGCACGAAGGTCACGATGCCCAGGAACAGCCCGGCCAGCCAGTGCAGGTCGCCGATGCCGGCGGTGAACAGCAGCACCACCACCCCGGCGATTGCCGCCGAGATCCAGCAGTTCCTGTTGCACTCTGCCCGTTCCATCGCGACCAGCCCGCCCCCTTTCGATCAGACGCCGTTCTGCGCCGCCAGCCAAGGCGTCGTGATCGGCACCTCGGTCCCGTCGATGCGCTTGATCGTGTCGCCCAGCCGCAGCGCCCGCGCCACGCTGGCGTTATGCGCCTCGCCGCCCTTGAGATCGGCCAGCGCGGTCGGGCCGCCCAGGGCCTCGGCCGAGAAGCGGCCGTTCTGCGGACCCGGCACCGGCACCTCGCCCGCCGAGAAGCGGTCGATCAGCGCCGACAGTTTCTCGGCCGTCAGGTCCTCGTAGAAATCCTTGCCGATCTGGGCCATGGGCGCATTGGTGCAGGCGCCCAGGCATTCGACCTCTTCCCAGGAAAAGCGGCCGTCGGCCGACAGCGCATGCGGCTCGGCCGCGATCTTTTCCTTGCAAACCCGGATCAGGTCCTCGGCGCCGCAGATCATGCAGGTGGTGGTGCCGCAGATCTGGATATGCGCGACCGAACCCACCGGCTGGAGCTGGAACATGAAATAGAAGGTCGCGACCTCGAGCGCCCGGATATAGGGCATGCCCAGCAGGTCGGCGCAATATTCGATGGCCGGGCGGCTCAGCCAGCCCTCCTGTTCCTGGGCGCGCCACAGGACCGGGATGATCGCCGATTGCTGGCGGCCTTCCGGGTATTTGGTCATCTGGGCGCGGGCCCAGTCCAGGTTGGCGGGCGTGAACTCGAACAAGTCCGGCTGGATGGGGGACAGACGGCGCAGCATCAGCGGTCAACCTCTCCGAAAACGATGTCGAGCGTGGCGATGATCGCCGGGACGTCGGCCAGCATGTGGCCGCGCGACATCCAGTCGATCGACTGGAGATGCGCGAAGCCGGGCGCACGCAGCTTGGCGCGCCAGGGCTTGTTGGTGCCGTCGGCGACGATGTAGACGCCGAACTCGCCCTTGGGCGCCTCGACGGCGGCATAGACCTCGCCGGCCGGGACCCGGAAGCCCTCGGTGTAAAGCTTGAAGTGATGGATCAGGCTTTCCATGTCGCGCTTCATCTCGGTGCGCCTGGGGGGCGTCAGCTTGCCGCGGGCCAGCACGTCCCCCGCGGGCTCGGCGCGCAGCTTGCGGACCGCCTGCTGCATGATCTTGCAGGATTCGCGCATCTCGGCCATGCGGCACAAATAGCGGTCGTAGCAGTCGCCGTTCTTGCCGACCGGGATCTGGAAGTCGAATTCGTCATAGCATTCATAGGGCTGCGACCGCCGCAGATCCCAGGCCAGGCCCGAGCCGCGCACCATGACGCCGCTATAGCCCCAGTCCAGCGCGTCGTCCTCGGTCACGATGCCGATGTCGACCAGGCGCTGCTTGAAGATGCGGTTTTCCGTCAGCAGCGTGTCGAGGTCGTCGACCAGCCTGGGGAAGCGCTCGCACCATTCCTCGATGTCGTCCAGAAGGTCGGGCGGCAGATCCTGGTGCACGCCGCCGGGCCGGAAATAGGCCGCATGCAGCCGCGCCCCGCAGGCGCGCTCGTAGAAGATCATCAGCTCTTCCCGCGCCTCGAAGCCCCAGAGCGGCGGGGTCAGCGCGCCCACGTCCATGGCGCCGGTGGTGATGCCCATCAGGTGGTTCAGGATGCGGCCGATTTCCGAGTAGAGCACCCGGATCAGGCTGGCGCGGCGCGGAATCGTGGTGCCGGTCAGCCGCTCGATCGCCAGGCACCAGGCATGTTCCTGGTTCATCGGCGCCACATAGTCCAGCCGGTCCAGATAGGGCAGGTTCTGCAGATAGGTGCGGCTTTCCATCAGCTTCTCGGTGCCGCGGTGAAGCAGGCCGATATGCGGGTCGGCGCGCTCGACGATCTCGCCGTCCAGCTCCAGCACCATGCGCAGCACGCCGTGGGCGGCCGGGTGCTGGGGGCCGAAGTTGATGTTGAAGTTGCGGATGCTCTGCTCGCCGGTCAGGGCGTCCATCGAGCCGTCGTCATAGCTGTTCTTGCGGATGTCGCCGTCCATGGTCAGCCCTCAAATCCGATGCGTGGCGCGCAGGCAGGCTGCGCGGCTGCGGTCACTTCTTCGCCTCCGGCGCCTTCTCGTCGCCCGGAAGCACGTATTTCGCGCCCTCCCAGGGGGACAGGAAGTCGAACTGGCGGTATTCCTGAACCAGGTTCACCGGCTCGTAGACCACCCGCTTCTCGATGTCGCTCCAGCGCACCTCGGTATAGCCGGTCGTCGGGAAGTCCTTGCGCAGCGGATGGCCGCGGAAGCCGTAGTCGGTCAGGATGCGGCGCAGGTCGGCATGGCCCGAGAACAGGATGCCGAACAGGTCGAAGACCTCGCGCTCATACCAGTTGGCGCCGGGAAAGACGCCGGTCAGGCTGGGCACCAGCTCGTCCTCGCGCACCTGGACCTTCACCCGGATGCGCTGGTTCTGATACATCGACAGCAGGTGATAGACCACGTCGAAGCGCGCCGGCCGCGCCGGGTTGTCCACCGCGGTGATGTCGATCAGCGTGGAAAAGCGGCAGTTCGGATCGTTGCGCAGGAACTCGATCAGGCCGATCACGCCCGAGAGCGTCGCATTCACCGTCAGCTCGCCAAAGGCGACCTGGGTCGAGATCACGTCGTTCTCGCGGCGCAGCGCGATATGCTCGGCCAGTTCCAGCAGGGCGGCGTCAGAGAGGGCTTCGGACATGGCTCACCTCACCAGCGTGCCGGTGCGCCGGATGCGGCGCTGGAGTTGCAGGATGCCGTAGAGCAGCGCCTCGGCGGTCGGGGGGCAGCCGGGAACGTAGATGTCCACCGGCACGATGCGGTCGCAGCCGCGCACCACCGAATAGGAATAGTGATAGTAGCCGCCGCCGTTGGCGCAGCTGCCCATCGAGATGACATAGCGCGGCTCGGGCATCTGGTCATAGACCTTGCGCAGCGCCGGCGCCATCTTGTTGGTCAGGGTGCCCGCGACGATCATCAGGTCCGACTGCCGCGGGCTGGCGCGCGGCGCGGTGCCGAAGCGTTCCAGGTCATAGCGCGGCATCGAGGTCTGCATCATCTCGACCGCGCAGCAGGCCAGGCCGAAGGTCATCCAGTGCAGGCTGCCGTTGCGCGCCCAGTTGATGATGTCCTCGGTCGTGGTCAGCAGGAAGCCCTTGTCCTGCAGCTCGCGGTTCAACTCGGCCGTGGCGACGTCACGGTCGGCGCCTGCGGTGTTCAGGCCGGTCATCACGCCCATTCCAGCGCCCCCTTCTTCCATTCATAGGCAAAACCCACGGTCAGGACGCCCAGGAACAGCATCATGCCCCAGAAGGCCACGTCCGACAGGCTGGCAAAGCTGACCGCCCAGGGGAACAGGAAAGCGACTTCCAGGTCGAAGATGATGAACAGGATCGACACCAGGTAGAAGCGCACGTCGAACTTCATCCGCGCGTCGTCGAAAGCGTTGAAGCCGCATTCATAGGCGCTGACCTTCTCCGGGTCCGGGTTGCGCACGGCGATGACCGCGGCCGCCAGAATCAGCACGATGGCAAGCGCCGAGGCCATTCCCAGAAAAACCAGGATCGGCAGGTATTCTTGCAGCAGGTATTCCACTGGGTTGGGCTCCCTTTCGCTCGCAGGAACCCGACTGGCGTCCCGCGATGGGTTTGGCTAAGGTCCGTTTATCCCCGGTCGCGGATATGGTCAACGGTGCCACCCAGCGTCAGGCCGGCTTTGCGGCACCTGCAACGCGACAAAACCGCGCGCCCCCGGCGCCGGATCACAGGGTATTTTAGTCGGTTTTTCCTGCCGATGCGAGCCCGAACCCTTTGGCCCCGCCCGCAGGGCCGACTCGCGCCGGCAACCCCGCACCCACCCGCACCCGCGACCTGCCCGGTCCGGGCCCTGCGGCCCGCCGCACCGCCGCCGAAAACCCGGCCAGGCACAGGGAACCCGGCGGGCCATCGGGGAATTTCCCTTGGAAAGAGGCTTGCCATGACCGACATCTTCCTTCGCCGCGCCTATGACCCGCCCCCCTCGCAGGACGAGGGGCGCAAGGTGCTGGTGGACCGCATCTGGCCGCGCGGGATCAGCCGCGAGACGCTGGGGGCCGATCTCTGGCTGAAGGACATCGCCCCTTCGGACGACCTGCGCCACTGGTTCGACCACGACCCGAAGAAATGGCCCGAGTTCCGCCGCCGCTATGCCGCGGAACTGGACGCCAATCCCGAACCCCTGCGCGAGCTGCGCCAGCTGATCCGCAAGGGCCCGGTGACGCTGCTCTACGGCGCCAGGGACACCGAGCACAACAACGCCGTCGCGCTGCGCGACTACCTGGCTCAGTAGCCCAGCGTCGCCGCATCCGGCCGGCGCGGGTCCGAGGCGCCGTAAAGCGTGCCCGTCCGCGGGTCGCGCAGGATCGACTGGGTCGAGCCCATCGCCTCCTTGACCGCGACGCTGTGGCCCTTGCCCTGCAGGATGCGGATGGTGTCGAGGCTGATCCCCTCCTCCAGCCGCAACTCGTCGGGCAGCCATTGGTGATGGACGCGCGGCGCGGTCGAGGCCTCGGCCACGTTCATGCCGTGGTCGATCATGTTCATGACCACCTGCAGGACCGTGGTGATGATCCGCGCCCCGCCGGGCGAGCCGGTGACAAGCCAGACCTTGCCGTCCTTCAGCACCATGGTCGGCGTCATCGACGACAGCGGCCGCTTGCCCGGCTCGACCGCGTTTGCGTCGCCGCCGACCAGGCCGAAGGCGTTGGGCACGCCGGGCTTGGCCGAGAAATCGTCCATCTCGTTGTTCATCAGCACGCCCGTGCCCCCCGCCACCAGCCCCGAGCCATAGTTCAGGTTGATGGTATAGGTGTTCGAGACCGCATTGCCCTGCTTGTCCACCACCGAGAAATGCGTGGTCTGGTCGGATTCGTAGGGCGCGAGGTCCGCCGGCCCGATCATCACCGAAGGCGTGGCGAAATCGGCGCTGATTCTGCGCCGCATCTCGACCGCATAATCCTTGCTGGTCAGCGCCGCGACCGGCACGTCGACGAAATCCGGGTCGCCCAGGTATTCCGAGCGGTCGGCATAGGCCAGCTTCATCGCCTCGGCCATCAGGTGGATGGTCTCGCCGGAATTCTGCCCCAGCGCGCCGATCGGATAGCCCTCGAGCGCGTTCAGGATCTGGATCAGATGCACCCCGCCCGAGGATGGCGGCGGCATCGAGACCACCTCATGGCCGCGATAGCTGCCCCGCACCGGCTCGCGTTCGACGGGCTTGTAGGCGGCCATGTCCTCGACCGTGATCAGCCCGCCCGCCTCCTGCACGGCGCGGGCGATGGCCTCGGCCACCTCGCCCTTGTAGAAACCGTCCGGCCCCTCGGCGGCGATCTTCTTCAGCGTCGCCGCCAGGTCGGCCTGCACCAGCCGGTCGCCGGGCCGATAGGCCGCGCCGCCCTCCTTGAAGAAGATGGCGGCGCTCGAGGGGAACTTCTCCAGATGATCGCGCTCGGCCGCGATGCTGTCGGCAAGCTCCGGGGTGACGGTGATGCCCTCCTCGGCCAGCCGGATCGCCGGGGCGATCACCTCGGCCCAGCCCATGCTGCCGTATCTGTCCAGCGCCAGCTTCATCCCCGCCACCGTCCCCGGCACGCCCGAGGCCGCACCGCTGTAAAGCGACTTCTCGCTGTCGGCCTCGCCCGCCGCGTCCAGGAACATGTCGCGCGAGGCGCCCTGCGGCACCATCTCGCGATAGTCGATGGCATGGGTCTGGCCGGTTTCGGCGTCATGGACCAGCATGAAGCCGCCCCCGCCGATATTGCCGGCGCGCGGCAGGGTGACGGCCAGGGCGAAGGCCACGGCCACGCCCGCATCGACCGCATTGCCACCCCTGGCCATGATGTCGCGGCCGATCTCGGCCGCCAGCCGCTCCTGCGCCGAGACCATGCCGCTTTCCGCCCAGACCGGATGGATCCGGTCCATGGCGTCAAAGATCGCAGCCTCCTGCGCCGCAACAGGCAGCCCGAGAGAGCCCGCCAGCACGATGGCCGCCGCACGGCCCATTCCGACGATTCGATCCTTCATGGCGCCCTCCGCTCAACCCTTGCGGGTCGAGCCTAGCAGCAGAACGGCGCGGATCAAAAAGCGAAAACCGCGGCGTTGCGCCAGCGTCCCGCTCGCGTCATGGGTATTTGAAGAACAGAGAAGACCCGAGCAGCGCCCGATTTCCAGCGCAATCGCCGCTTCTTCGTTGCTCAAATACCCATGACGCAACCGCGCAGCCGGGCGTCTTAGCCGGCCTTCTTCGCCTTGGCCGCAGCCGGCTTCCTGGCGGCGGTCTTCTTTTCGGCGGGCTTTTTCGCGGCAGCCTTCTTCGCCGGCTTCTTGCCGGATTTCGCGGCCTTCTCGGCAATCAGCTCCAGCGCGCGCTCCAGCGTGACCGCGCCGGGCTCCAGGTCGCGGGGCAGCGTCGCATTGACCTTGCCCCATTTGACATAGGGGCCATAGCGGCCACTCATCACCTGCACCGGCCCGCCCTCGGGGTGCTCGCCCAGTTCCGCCAGCGGCGCGGCGGCAGCCGCCCTGCCCCGCACCTGCTTCGAGGCCAGCACCTCGACCGCACGGTTCATGCCGATGGTGAAGACCTCGTCCACCTCCGGCAGGTTGGCGTATTTCGCGCCATGCTTCACATAGGGGCCATAGCGGCCGATCCCGGCCTCGACCGGCACGCCGTCTTCGGGGTGCGGGCCGATCTCGCGCGGCAGGGCCAGAAGCGCCAGCGCCCATTCCAGATCGACCGAGGCCAGGTCCCAGCCCTTGGGGATCGAGGCGCGCGGCGGCTTCGGCTGTTCGGCCGTGGCCTCGCCGCGCTGGACGTAAGGCCCGAAGCGGCCGTTCTTCAGGCTGATCTGGTCGCCATTGTCCACGCCGAGCACGGTGTCGCCCACCACCTCGGCATCCGGCGAGCTGATCGGACGGGTAAAGCGGCAATCGGGATAGTTCGTGCAGCCGATGAAGGCCCCGCCCGAACGCGCCGTCTTCAGATGCAGCCGCCCCTTGTGGCAGAGCGGGCATTCGCGCGGGTCCGAGCCGTCGGGACGCGGCGGGTAGAGATGCGGCGCCAGCGCCTCGTCGATCGCCTCCAGCACCTCGGTGATGCGCAGCTCGGACGTGCCCTCCAGCGCGGCGGTGAAATCCCGCCAGAAACGGCGCAGCACCTCGCGATAGGCGCGCTCGCCCGAGGAGATGTCGTCGAGCTCCCCCTCGAGATTGGCGGTGAAGTCGTAGCTGACATAGCGCGGGAAGTATTTCTGCAGGAAGATCGTGACCAGCCGGCCCTTGTCCTCGGGGATCAGGCGGTTCTGCTCCTTGCGGACATAGTCGCGGTCCTGGATCGTGCCGATGATCGAGGCATAGGTCGAGGGACGGCCGATCCCCAGCTCTTCCATGCGCTTGACCAGCGTGGCCTCGGTATAGCGCGGGGGGGCCTGGGTGAAATGCTGCTCGGGCGTGACCGCGCGCTTCTCGGCCGCCTCGCCCTCGTGAATCAGCGGCAGGCGGCGGCTGTCCTCGTCCTCCTCGTCGTCGCGGCCCTGGTCATAGACCCGCAGGAAACCGTCGAACAGCATCACCTGGCCGTTGGCGCGCAGGCCGACCTGGCCGTCGGCCGAGGCGATCTCGACCGTGGTGCGCTCCATGCGCGCCGATTCCATCTGGCTGGCGAGCGTCCGCTTCCAGATCAGGTCGTAAAGCGCCTTCTGGTCCTTGTCCGAAACCGGCAGCCTGTCGGGCGACAGCATCATGTCGGTCGGCCGGATGCATTCATGCGCCTCCTGCGCATTCTTGGCCTTGTTCTTGTACATGCGCGGCGATTTCGGCAGGTATTCCGCCCCGAAGCGCGCCTTGATCGCGTCGCGCGCCGCCATCACCGCCTCGGGCGCCATGTCGATGCCGTCGGTCCGCATATAGGTGATGTGCCCGGCCTCGTAGAGGCGCTGCGCCGCCGACATGCAGGCCCGCGCGCCAAGGCCCAGCTTGCGGCTGGCCTCCTGCTGCAGGGTCGAGGTCATGAAGGGCGGCCAGGGATTGCGGCTCGCCGGCTTGGCAGCGACGCTGGCGACCCTGAGATCGCGCGAGGCGATGGCGGCCACGGCCAGCTGCGCCTGCTCCTCGGTGGCGATGTCGAAGCGTTCCAGCTTCTTGCCGCCGAAGACGGTCATCGCCGCGTCGTATTCGTCGCCGCGCGGCGTCGCCAGCCGGGCATGGACCGACCAGTATTCGCGCGGCCTGAAGGCCTCGATCTCCATCTCGCGGTCGACGATGATGCGCAAGGCGACCGATTGCACCCGGCCCGCCGACTTGGCGCCCGGCAGCTTGCGCCACAGGACCGGCGACAGGTTGAAGCCGACCAGGTAGTCCAGCGCCCGGCGCGCCAGATAGGCATCCACCAGCGGCTGGTCGATCTGGCGCGGCCGCGCCATGGCCTCGGTCACGGCGGATTTGGTGATGGCGTTGAAGGTGACGCGGCTGACCTCGGCGCCCTTCCTCAGGGCCGGCGCCAGCGTTTCCAGCAGGTGCCAGGAAATCGCCTCGCCTTCGCGGTCGGGGTCGGTGGCCAGGATCAGGTTCGGGTCCGAGGCCAGCGCGTCCCGGATCGCCTTGACGTGCTTTTTCGATTCCGCGGCGACTTCCCATTTCATGGCGAAATCCGCCTCGGGATCGACGCTGCCATCCTTGGGCGGCAGGTCGCGCACATGCCCGAACGAGGCCAGAACCGTATAGTCGTCGCCCAGGTATTTGTTGATCGTTTTGGCCTTGGCCGGAGATTCAACGACGACGACGGGCATGAAGATTCCTTCGCTTGATTCGGCGCCGGAACATGGGCATCGCCCGGCGAACTGTCAACGCCGGGCTTCTTCCGTGTCCAAATATCCTGGGGGGAACGCCTCATGCGCCCCATCGGGGGGCGCCTGAGGCGTGGGGGGCAAAGCCCCCCGCGCGACGCTCAGATGCCGTCGCCCACGAAGGCCTTCTCGACCACGAACTCCTTGGGATCGCTGTTCGCGCCCTCGCGCAGGCCGAACCCTTCCAGCACCGCCTTGACATCGGTGTTGAAGGCCAGGCTGCCGCAGATCATGGCGCGGTCATTTGTCGCATCCATCGGCGGCAGGTTCAGATCCCGGAATACCTTGCCCGAGGTCAGGTTGTCGGTGATCCGGCCCATGTACTGCGTCTCTTCCCGCGTCGTCGTCGGGTAATACAGCAGCCGGCTGGCGAATTCCTCGCCGTAAAGCTCGCCCAGCAGCGGGTCGCGCTTCAGGTTCTCGACCAGTTCGCGGCCATAGGCCAGCTCGTCGGCGGTGCGGCAGGTATGCATCATCACCACCTGCTCGTAGCGCTCATAGGTCTCGGGGTCGCGCATCAGGCTGGCGAAGGGCGCGATGCCGGTCCCGGTGGCCAGGAACCACATGCGCTTGCCGGGCAGGAGCGCGTCCAGCACCAGCGTGCCCACGGGCTTGGGGCGCAGGATGATCTGGTCGCCCGGCTGGATGTTCTGCAGCCGCGAGGTCAGCGGCCCGTCCGGCACCTTGATCGAATAGAACTCCAGCTCCTCGTCCCAGTTGGGCGAGGCGATGGAATAGGCGCGCAGGATCGGCTTGCCGTTGTCGTCCGGCAGGCCGATCATCACGAATTCGCCCGAACGGAAGCGCAGGCTGGCCGGCCGCGTCACCCGGAACGAGAACAGCCGGTCCGTCCAGTGCCTGACCGAGGTCACGGTCTGGGCGTCAGGCAACGTCTTGGCGGGTTTGGCGGCAAGGTCCACGGAAAGATCCAGTGTCATGTTCGGGATTCCCGGTCTATCTAATGCATGGGAGGGCGGGGCGAAACCCCAGGTTTCAGCCGGCGAGCCGCGACCGATGGTCCCAGTCGCGCCAATCGGCGCGATAGAGCCATTGGTCCTGCGGCTGGCGCTCGGCCAGGGCGGCGGTGATCTGCACCTCGTCGAAGCCGACGCGGCGGGCCATGGCATATTGGTCCGAGATCAGCTTGCCGACCGCGCGCAGCCGGCCCTTGTAGCCCTTCTGGCGCAGGAGGCGGGCCAGCGAAAAGCCGCGCCCGTCGGTCATGGCCGGGAAGTCGATGGCGATCAGGTCATGCGCCAGATAGGCCTCGAGATCGGCCGGCTTCGTATCGGGCGCCAGGGTGACGGGCTCGGCTCCGTCATGGGGGTGGAAGCCGTCATCGCGGACCAGAAAGAAATCGCTCATGCCTTCGCTCCTGTGCGGACCATGCGCCCGCCGATGAAATGGATGCCGCATTCGGTCTTCTGGCTGCCCCGCCAGCGGCCGGCGCGCGGGTCTTCGCCGGGCTTGACCGGCGAGGTGCAGGGCGCGCAGCCGATCGAGGCATAGCCCCTGGCGACCAGCGGGTGACGCGGCAGGTTGTTCTCGGCCATGTAGTCCTGAACGTCCTGCGGACGCCAATGGGCCAGCGGGTTGATGCGCAGCCGCGACGGCGGCTCGGATTCGAAGAACTCCAGCTGCTGGCGCTCGCCGCCCTGGAAGCGCTTGCGGCCGGTGATCCAGGCATCGAACCTTGCCAGCTCGCGTTCCAGCGGCACGGTCTTGCGGAAATCGCAGCAGGCGTCGGTGTTGAACTGGTGCAGCGTCCCGTCCGGGTCGTTCAGCGCCACCTCGCGCTCGGTGGCGCGGATCACCCGCACATCGGTCAGCTTCAGCCTTTCCGTCACCTCAAGCTGATAGTCCAGCGTCTCCTGGAACAGCATCATCGTGTCGATGAACAGCACCGGCGTCCCCGGCGCCACCACCGAGACCATGTGCAACAGCACCACCGATTCCGCCCCGAAAGACGAGACCAGCGTGGTCGAGCCCAGGTCGGGGTCGCGCAGCGCACGCCGCAGCACCTCGGTCGCGGCGTGATGGCGATAGCGGTCGTTCAGCCGCGCGGCGCGGGCATCCAGCGTCTGATCAAGCATCGGCCGGATACAGCGCCGCCTTGAACGGAGCCACCCCCAGACGGCGATAGGCGTCGATGAAGCGTTCCTCGGGCGATTCGCGCAGTTCCAGATAGGCATCGACCAGCCGGTCGATGGCCGGCACCACCTCGTCGGCCGGGAAGCCGGCACCGGCGCGCTGGCCCAGCGTCGGGGTCTCGTAGCCGTCGCCGCCCAGCGTGATCTGGTAGTTCTCGACCCCCGCCCGGTCCAGGCCCAGGATGCCGATATGGCCCAGGTGGTGATGGCCGCAGGCGTTGATGCAGCCCGAGATGCGGATCTTCATCTCGCCGATCTCGTCCTCCAGGCCGCGGGCGCGGAAATGCGCGGCGATGTCCTGCGCGATCGGGATCGAGCGCGCGGTGGCCAGGGTGCAGTAGTCCATGCCCGGGCAAGAGATGATGTCGGTGATCTTGCCGAAATTCGCCGTGGCCAGCCCGACCGCGCGCAACGCCTCGTAGATCTCGGGCAGGTCGGCCTTGCGCACATGGGGCAGGACCAGGTTCTGGTCGTGGTTCACCCGGATGTCGCCATGGGCCAGCCGCTCGGCCAGGTCGGCCACCAGCCGCATCTGGTCGGCGCTCATGTCGCCCGGCGTGGCACCCGGCGCCTTCAGCGTGACGATGACGCTGGCATAGCCCGGAATGCGGTGCGGATGCAGGTTGGTGTCGGTCCAGGACCGGAAGGCGCCGTTCGCCGCCCGCGCCGCCTCATAGCCCTCGACCGGGGCGTCGAGAAATTCCGGCGGCGCGAACTGGGCGCGCAGGTCGTTCAGGATCTCCTGATCCAGCCCCGAGAACTGCTGGCGGCGGTGCTTGAACTCTTCCTCGACATCGGCGCGGAACACGTCAAGACCGCGCTCGTTCACGGTGATCTTGATCCGTGCCTTCCACTTGTTGTCGCGCCGCCCGGTCAGGTTGTAGACCGACAGGATCGCCTCCAGATAGGGCAGCAGGTCGGCCTGCGGCAGGAATTCGCGGATCACCTGGCCCAGGTAGGGCGTGCGGCCCAGCCCGCCGCCGACCCAGACCTGGAAGCCGCGCTGGCCGTCCTTCTCGACGATGCGCAGCCCGATGTCATAGGCCGAGACCGCCGAGCGGTCCTGCTTGCCGGCCGAGACCGAGATCTTGAACTTGCGCGGCAGGAACTGGAATTCGGCATGGTCGGTGGACCAGATGCGGATCAGCTCGGCCCAGGGGCGCGGATCCTCCAGCTCGTCGGCGGCGGCGCCGGCAAAGGCGTCGGCATTGACGTTGCGGATGGTGTTGCCCGAGGTCTGG
Organism: Paracoccus versutus; assembly: GCF_029909795.1. Taxonomy (NCBI): domain Bacteria; kingdom Pseudomonadati; phylum Pseudomonadota; class Alphaproteobacteria; order Rhodobacterales; family Paracoccaceae; genus Paracoccus; species Paracoccus versutus. The sequence continues at coordinate 2,341,467 of NZ_CP038197.1, read as the reverse complement.
ATGCTGTGGATGCCGACCGAATTCAGCGCCTCCATGGAATCGGGGATGTCGACCAGCTTGTGCCAGTGGAACTGGATATTGGTGCGGGTGGTGAAATGGCCATAGCCGCGGTCCCAGCGCTCGGCCACATGGCCCAGCATGCGCATCTGGTCCGGGGTCAGCGCGCCATAGGGGATCGCCACCCGGTACATGTAGGAATGCAGCTGCAGGTAGACGCCGTTCTTCAGCCGCAGCGGCCGGAATTCCTCTTCGGTCAGGCTGCCGTCCAGGCGGCGCTCGACCTGGCGGCGGAACTGCTGGGTGCGGTGGCGCAGGTATTCGCGATGCTGGTCGTTGTGCTGGGGACGTGCGTCAAACATTGCTGGCCTCGAACTCGGCTTGCTTGAAATGGCGATGGGTGGGGCCGCTGCGGCGGAACGCCTCGCGGAAATGGGCCGGCTCGGGCCGGCCGTCGGCCCCACGCTTCGCTTCGATCAGATAGGGGCCGACGACGAGATGGGCCTGAGAGGTCGCGTCGAGCAGCGCCAGCTCGGCGATGGCCTCGTCCTCGAACAGCTCGGCCTCGCGCGGGTCTGCGGTCCACTTGCCGTCACGCATCCACACGCAATGGCCCATGCGCAGGTCATTCGCGGTGATGACGCCGGGGGTCGCGGGGGATGGGGTGAAGCCTTTGGACATGGCCTTTGCCTTTCGTTTCCTCTGGCATCTATATAGAAAAAAATCCCCCATATTGACGAGTGGGGCGAAAAAATAAGAAACATCTCCGCATGTCAGCGGCACAGCAAGGACCAGGTTTCACGATGAGCGACAACAGGCAAACTCCCATCCGGCTCGACGACACCGACCGCAAAATCCTGTCCCTGCTGCAAGAGGACGCCACGCTGTCGCTCGATGACATCGCGGCGCGGGTGGGGGCCTCGAAGACCCCGGTCTGGAACCGGATTCGCAAGCTGCGCGAGGCGGGGGTGATCCGCGGCCAGGTGGCCCTGCTCGACCCCGATGCGCTGGGGCTCGACGCCTGCTTCTTCGTGCTGATCCGCACCAGCGAACACGACCCGGAATGGGCGCGCCGCTTCCTGGCCGCGGTGCGCGCCCGCCCCGAGGTGATCGAGGCGCACCGGCTGGCCGGCGACATCGACTATATCCTGAAGGTGCGGGTGCGCAATGCGCGGGCCTATGACCGCTTCTACCAGGCGCTGATTTCCGAGGTGAGGATCCACAACGTCACGGCGCTTCTCTCGATGGAGGAGCTGAAGGCGACCACGGCGCTACCCCTCGACTGACCGGCGCGAGCGGCGCGGCCGCGGGAGTATTTTCAGAACGGAGAAACGCTCAGCACAGCGCCCCAAGCGCCCTGGGCAGGGCCTCGGCCAGGGCGGCCATCTCCGGCTCCGGGCCGCAGGAGACGCGGATACAGCGATCCATCGGCGCGACGCCCGGCATGCGCACGAAGATGCCCTCCTGCGCCAGCGCCTCCAGCAGGGCGCGGGCGAAGGCGCCGTCGCGGCCGCAGTCGATGGCGACGAAATTCGTGGCCGAGGGCAGCGCCGCCAGCCCGTTCTCGCGCGCGATCGCGGCGATCCGCGCGCGGGCGGCGGCGGTTTCGGCCAGGACATGGGCCAGCCAGTCCGCGTCCCCCAGCGCGGCCAGAGCGCCGGCCTGGGCGATGCGGCCGATGCCGAAATGGTTGCGGATGCGGTCGAAGCCGGCGATCAGCTCCGCCGGGCCGATGGCATAGCCGATCCGCGCCCCCGCCATGGCATGGGCCTTGGAAAAGGTGCGGAACCGGATCACCCGCCCGTCCTCGGCGTCGATGCGGGGGATGGCGTCGGAGGGGGCGAATTCGGCATAGGCCTCGTCCAGCACCAGCAGGCTCGTCTCGGGCAGGGCGTCCAGCATGGCCTCGATGCGGCGGCCGGGATGCCAGCTGCCCATCGGGTTGTCCGGGTTCGCCAGATAGACCAGCCGCGCGCCATGGCGATGCGCGGCCGCGGCCAGCGCCTCGGGGTCTTCGGCATCGTCGCGATAAGGCACCTTGACCAGCCGGCCGCCAAAGCCCGCCACGTGATAGTTGAAGGTCGGATAGGCGCCGTCCGAACTGACCACCACCTCGCCCGGCGCCACCATCAGCCGCACGAGCAGCCCCAGGAGACCGTCGATCCCCTCGCCGACCATGATGTTCTCGGGCCCGACGCCGTGATGCGCGGCCAGCGCATGGCGCAGGTCGTGGCTGTCGGGGTCGCCGTATTTCCAGACCTCCGCCGCCGCCCGCGCCATGGCCGCCACCGCCTGGGGCGAGGGGCCGAAGCCGTTCTCGTTGGCGCCCAGCCGGGCGCGGAAGGGCGCGCCGCGGCGCCGCTCCAGCGCCTCGGGGCCGGTGAAGGGGACCGTCGCCGGCAGCGCGGCGGGAATGGGGGCAAAGCGAAAGCGCGTCATGGCGCCACAGAAACCCCAAACCCCGCCCCCGCGCAAGGGCGCGCCCGCCTGCCGGCTTCTTTCGTGTTCAAATATCCTGGGGGGCGAGGAGCGCCCGGAAAAAGGTCCGCCGGACCTTTTTCAGCGACGAGCGGGGCGAAGCCCCATGGTGCCGCAGGCGCGGCGGCGCCAAGACTCGCTAGAACGCCTTGAAGGTGATCGTCGTCAGCGTCCGCACGATATGCGGGATGTCGAACAGCTTTTCGGACAGGTAATGACCGACATCCTGGTCCTCGGGCACATAGATCTTGGCCAGAAGGTCGTAATCGCCCGAGGTCGAGTAAAGCTCGCTGACGATCTCGCGGTCATAGATCGCGTCGGCGACCTCGTAGGTCTTGCCGGGCGAACAACGGAACTGGACGAAAACCGGGCGCATGGCGAACCTCTCGATCTCTTGCGGCGCCAGACTAGACCGCGCGCGCCTCGCGGGTCCAGTCCCCGCGCGCAAGCCCGCGCCAGAAGCGGCGCATCAGCAGCACCGCGGCCAGGCTGAGGCCCGCGACCAGCCCCAGCCACAAGCCGGCCGGGCCGATCCCGGCGACGAAGGCCAGCCCGTAGGCCACCGGGATGCCGACCAGCCAATAGCTGACCGCCGCGATCACCATGGGCACGCGCGTGTCCTGCACCCCGCGCAGCAGCCCCAGCCCGATCACCTGCATCGCATCCATCAGCTGGAACAGCCCGGCATAGAACAGCAGCCCCGCCGCGATCTCGACGATGGCCGGGGTCTCGGGGTGGGAGGCGTCCAGGTAAAGCCCGACCAGCTGGCGCGGGAACAGCTCGAAAGCCGCCACCGCCAGCGCGGCGATCACCACCGAGACCGCCGTCACCGTCACCCCCGCGTCGCGCATCCAGCGGGCGTCGCCGCGGCCCTTGGCCTGGCCGATGCGCACCGTGGCCGCGTTCGACATGCCCAGGTGCAGCATGAAGGTCAGCGAGGCGAGCTGCAGCGCGATCCCGTGCGCCGCCAGCTCGCGCGTGCCGATCCAGCCCATCATCACGTTCGAGCCGACGAAAAGCCCGCCCTCGGCCACCATGGTCAGCCCGATCGGCAGGCCCAGCACGAAGACCGCCCGCATCCCCGCCCAGTCGGGGCGCCAGAATCGCCGGAACAGCTGGTATTTGCGCGCGGCCGGCAGCCAGGCCGCATAGGCGGCGATCGCCAGAAGCTGCGAAAACTGCACCGCGATGGCGGCGATGGCGGCGCCGCGCACCCCCAGTTCCGGCGCGCCCAGATTGCCGAAGATCAGCAGCCAGTTCAGCACGATCACCAGCGGCAGCCCCGCCAGCGTGATCCACAGCACCACCTGCGGCCGCTCCATCGCCGCCAGGTAGCTGTTCAGCGTCAGCTGGCACAGCACGGCGATCAGGCCGAAGCCGGCGATGCGCAGGTAGTCCTGCGCCAGCCGCGCCACCACCGGCTCCTGCCCGATGGCCAGCAGGATCGGCTCGGAATGCCACATGGCCGGGACCACCGCCACGGCGAAGGCCAAAGACAGCCACAGCGCCATCCGGGCCGAGCGGCGCACCTCGACCTCGTCGCCCCGCGCGATGGCGGTGGCGATCAGCCCCATGACGCCGATGCCGAAGCCCATGCCCAGGAAGAACAGGATGTTGAAGAAGGACACCGCGATGACCAGCGCCGCCAGTTCCTCGACCCCATACCAGCCGACCATGACGGTATCGGCGACATGGATGGCCATGCGGGCCAGGTGGCTGCCGACCAGCGGCAGGCCGAGCGCGAGCGTCGCGCGCAGATGGGGGGCGTAGCGATTGGACGTCATGCCCCTGCCTTATCCTTGGGCAAGGGCTGCGGCAAGGCGTCGCGCCGGGTCGCGTCTCAGGGCCGGATCTCGACCTCGGTGCCGATGCGGGCATGGGCGAAGATCTCGGCGATCTCGGCATTGTCGACGGCGATGCAGCCGGCGGTCCAGTCGCCCTTGACCCGAAACCCCTCGGGCACCTGGTTCGGCTGGCCGTGGATCATGATGTCGCCGCCGGGGCTGACGCCCAGGGCGCGCGCCGCCTCGCGGTGGCGGGGCTGCGGATAGTCGATGCCCAGCGACAGGTGATAGGCGCTTTGCCGGTTCAGCCGGTCGATGCGAAAGATGCCCTCGGGCGTGCGGCCGTCGCCCTCGCGGCTCTTGTCGCCCTGGGGTGAAAAGCCCAGCGCGATGCGAAAGGTCCGGGGCGGGCCGCTTTCCTGATACACCGTCATGCGGCGGGCGGATTTCTCGACCAGGATGCGCTCGACCGGCGAGGCGATGGGCGCATCCGGCCGCAGGGGCGGGCGTTGGAAGATCGGCGGCAGCGCGATGCGCGGCAGCCGGAACTCGGGCAGGCGCAGATCGGGCAGGCGCGGCCAGTGCCAGCCCGCCGCCGGCGGCTGCGGCACCGGGACGGGCGCGGGCTGCGGCGCCCAAAGCAGCCACAGCCCCCCAAGGACCGCCGCCAGGCACAGCGCCGAGAAGATCCCGCCCAGCCGCCTCATTGCAGGTCGCGGAACGCCTCTTGCAGCCGCGCCACCGCCTCGGCCACGCGGGCGCGGGGCGTGGCGATGTTGAAGCGCAGGAAGTCCTCGCCCCCCGTGCCGAAGGTGCCGCCGTGGTTCGCGGCGATACGCGCGCCCTGCTCGACCCGCCGGGTGAACTCGGCCCGCTCCATGCCGGTGCCCGAGAAATCGACCCAGGCCAGGTAGGTCGCCTGCAGCGGCATCGAGCGGATGCCGGGGATCGCGTTCACGCCCTCGTCGAACAGCCGCCGGTTGCCGTCCAGATAGGCCACCAGCGCATCGACCCAGGCCGCGCCCTCGGGCGAATAGGCGGCGGCGACCATGCCCGGCCCGAACAGGCCGGGCGAGATGCCCAGCGCCATCAGCCGGCCCTGCAGGCGCTTGCGCAGCCCCTCGTCGGCGACAATCAGGTTGCCGATATGGGCGCCGGCGATGTTGAAGGTCTTGGTGGCGGCGGTCAGCGTCACCAGCCGCGGCGCGGCCTCGGGCGCGACGGTCGCCAGCACGCGATGGCGCGGGCTGCCGGGCATGACCAGGTCGTGGTGGATCTCGTCCGAGACCAGGATCAGGTCATGGGCGGCGCAGAAATCAGCGACCTGGCGCAGTTCCTCGGCGCTCCAGACCCTTCCGCCGGGGTTATGCGGCGAACACAGGATCAGCATCCGCTCGCGCCCGGTCAGCAGGCGCTGCCAGCCCTCCCAGTCCATGCGATACTGGCCGTCCTGGAGGGCCAGCGGGAACTCGGCCACCTCGCGGCCCGAGGCGCGGATGACGCGGGCGAAGGCGTGATAGACCGGGGTCATGACGATCACCCGGTCGCCCGGCTGGGTGAAGGCATCGACGCAGATCGCCGTGCCGTTCACCAGCCCATGCGCCGAGAGGATCCACTCCGGCTCGACCTGCCAGCCGTGGCGGCTGTCCATCCACCAGCGGATCGCCCCGACATAGTCCGGGTTGGCGCCGGGATAGCCATAGATCCCATGCGCGGCCATCGCCTCGACCGCGCGCTGCACCGGGGCCGGCGGGCGGAAGTCCATGTCCGCGACCCACATCGCAATCCCGTCGCCGGGCGAGACGCCGTAGATCGCCTGCATGTCGTCCCATTTCGAGCAATGGGTGCCGGTGCGGTCGATGATCTCGTCGAAATCGGGCTGGGCCATGGTTTCCCCTTGTTTTCCGTTCGGGCGCTTTCTGTTCGGGGCAGCATAGCGGCTTGTTGCGCAAGGCCAAGGCTTGCCCTAGATCACGGGCATGACATTGCGCAGCATCATCCTCCATCCCGATCCGCGGCTGAAGAAGCCCTGCGAGCCCGTGGCCCGCATCACCCCCGAGATCGAGACCCTGGCCGCAGACATGCTGGCCACCATGTACGACGCGCCGGGCGTGGGCCTGGCCGCGCCGCAGGTGGGCGTGCTGTCGCGGCTTTACGTCATGGATTGCGAAAAGGATCCCGAGGCGCCGCGCAACCCCATCGTCATGGTCAACCCCGAGATCACCTGGCGTTCCGAGGCGCTGAACACCTATGAGGAGGGCTGCCTGTCGATTCCCGAGCAATATGCCGACGTGACCCGCCCGGCCGAGGTCAAGGTGCGCTGGCTGGGCCTGGACGGCAAGACGCATGAGCGCGATTTCGAGGGGCTCTGGGCCACCTGCGCCCAGCACGAGATCGACCACCTCGACGGCAAGCTGTTCATCGACTATCTCGGCCCGATCAAGCGGCAGATGATCACCCGCAAGATGGTCAAGCTGAAACGCGAGCGCGCGCGTGCCTGAGCCCCTGTCGGGCGAGGATGCCGCGCAGGCGTCCCAGGGCCCCGATCCGGCCCGGCTTGCCGCGCAGGGGCGCATCCGCCCGATCCTGATCCACCCCGACCCGGCGCTGCGCCGCATCTGCGCGCCGGTCGGGCGGCTGGGCTGGGACGAGGTCTCGCAGCTGGCGGCCGACCTGCTGGCGACCATGTATCACGCCGGCGGCCGCGGCCTTGCCGCGCCGCAGATCGGCGAGGGCTGGCGCATCTTCGTCATGGACCACGGCTGGAAGGAGGGCACCCCCCTGCCCCGCGTGGTCATGGACCCCGAGATCCTGGCCCTGGGCGGCGAGGTCGAGACGATCGAGGAAGCCTGCCTCTCGATCCCCGGCCGGCCGGTCGCGGTGACGCGGCCGGTCACGATCTCGATGCGCTGCTTCGACCTGGCGGGGGCGATGCAGGTCCTGACCCTGGCCGGGATCGAGGCCCGCATCGCCCAGCACGAGGCCGATCACCTGGACGGCCGGCTGATCCTCGATACGCTGGAAGGCCCCGAGGATTCCGGCGTGCGCTGAGCCATCCCGTCGGGCGCCAGGCCGGGGCAGACCGCCGGGCGGCGCTGTTCATGCTCTCCGAAATCCCGTGCCTTCCCGCCGGGCCTGGCCGGCCGTTGGCGCTTGCCCATGCGCGACGGCACGAACCTGACGGCCGCCGATGGCCGGCCCATGCCCGGCACGGGCAGCGCTCGGCCGGATTTACCTTCGCCCGCCGCCGTGATAGCCGGGCGGGCATTCCTGACAAGGCCGCCCGATGACCGTCCGCCCCCTCCTGCCCTATGCCGACCGCCGGCTGCACATCCCGGCCGAGCCGGTCCCCGCGATCACCGAGACCGTGCGGATGATCTGGGACGACATGATCGACACGATGGAGGCGATGCCCGGCGTCGGCCTGGCCGCGCCGCAGATCGGCATCATGCAGCGGCTGGCGGTGGTGGACGCATCCGAAAAGCGCGGCCAGGCGGTGCGCATGGCCAATCCCGAGATCCTGCACGCCAGCGTGCAATTGCGCCCGCATGAGGAAGCCAGCCCGAACCTGCCCGGCGTCTCGGCCCGGATCGAGCGGCCGCGCGCCGTCACCGTGCGCTTCCTGAACGCCCAGGGCGAGATCGAGGAACGGGATTTCGTCGGCCTCTGGGCGACCTCGGTGCAGCACCAGATCGACCATCTGGACGGACGGCTTTATGTCGATCACCTCTCGCCCCTGCGCCGCAAGATGCTGGTGGCGAAATCGGCCAAGCTGTCGCGGCGATGACGAAGGCGTGGGGCGGGCTGCACCCCGCTGCGCCCCGCTTCGGGCGTGGGAATGCCTGCAAGGCCGCATGAATATTGGGAAACGGTGAAGACGCCTTGCAGCGCCCCGCGCGTGGCGGCTCCGGGTGGGCGAAGAACGGTCGGCGCTGATCCATGGGCTTCGCCAGCTGGTGAAGGCGGTTCTGGGCTTCGGTCGTATCGGGCTCGACCCTGAGGCTGATCCCTGTCCTGGAGGAACCCCCTCTCTGACCCCATATTTCATTCTGCCTGAGACGATTGACTGGTGATTGGTCCTCGCAAGTCGAAGGCGGGGCGGTCGGATCACCCCGGCCGCCATTTTCTTTTCCAGCGCAGCTTCCCGCCGCGACGCCGATCCAGCAGGCGAAGATCGGCACGGCCGCGCTTGTCGGTCGTGTTGCAAGCGGCGACAGCCTCCCACCACCTGCAGGGCCCCGCGCGTGTTCGGGCGGTGCTGGGGTGGGCTGGGCCCTTGCGCATCCTTTTCAACGCTCGGGAATAGTGTGCGGCCGGATGAGTATTTGTGGAACGAAGAAACACAGGCCCGTGCCATGGTTCGCGCGACCGCCCTTCTTTCCGTTTTCCAAATACCCAGGCGACGCTTCGCTGGGGCGCGGCCGCCGCCGTTGGACGGGGACGGTGCCCTGTGCCCGTGCGGCAGGCGCGCGGGTGCCGGCGCCCCGTAGCGCCAGCCGGAAACGGGAACCCGCTGGCGAAGGGAAGCGCTTTTCTTTGCCGCGGCCCGCCCTTAACCTTGGCCCGGAACGGAGGGGCGGGGCGGGCCGTCCGGCAGAGCCCGGCCCCTTCCCGCGGTCGTTGCCGCCGAAACCCGCCCGCCGCCGCCGCGGGCCCAGCCCCAGGGACGCCAGGCCAGAGATGTTTTCCGTGCTGCCCCTTCTTGCCGGCCTGCTGTTCATGGCCGCCTCGCTCACGCCCTCGCTAATCCCGCGGGACTGGCTGATGCAAGGGGTGCTGGCCGGGGTGTCGATGGCGGCGGGCTATGTCATGACCCAGTTCCTGCTGGCGCTGTGGCGCGCGCTGGAGCTGCCGGTGCTGCGGGGCCGGCCGGCGCGCATCGCCCATGCCGTCCTGGCGGTGCCGGTGCTGGTGCTGCTGGGGCGCGGGGTGATCCTGTCGGGCGCATGGCAGAACAGCATCCGCGCCCGCATGGGCATGCCGGATCTGGAGGTCAACAACACCGCCAAGATGCTGGCCCTGGCGCTGGCGGTCTTTCTGGTGCTTTTCGTGACCGGCAAGGCGATCCAGGCGCTGTTCGACCTGCTGCGGCTGCGGCTGGCGCGCTATATCCCGGTGCGCAGCGCCAATGTGCTGGGCCTGCTGCTGGCGGTGCTGATCGTGGTGACGCTGACCCGCGACGGGGTGGTGAACGGGGCGATGCGCATCGCCGACAGCTCCTATGCCGCGGCCCAGCACCTGACCGACCCCAGCGTGCCGCCGCCCGCCGAGCCCTGGCAGCCCGGCTCGGCCGCCTCCGGCATCGACTGGGAGCTGATGGGCAAGCCGGGGCGCGACTTCGTGCTGGGCGGCCCGCGCGCCCGCGCCATCTCGGGCTTTACCGGCCGCCCGGCCAAGGAGCCGCTGCGCATCTATGTCGGCCTGGCCCAGGACAAGGATCCCCAGGCCCGCGCCCAGGCGGCGCTGGACGAGATGCTGCGCGTGGGCGCCTTCGACCGCAAGGTGCTGGTGCTGGCCAGCCCCACCGGCACCGGCTGGATGGACCCCGCCAGCTACGACGCGCTGGAATACATGCATGGCGGCGACGTGGCGACGGTGGCGGTGCAATATTCCTATCTGCAAAGCCCGCTGGCCCTGATCTTCGAGACCGAATCCGGCCTCGACCAGACCACGGCGCTGATGCGCGCGGTCTATGAGCATTGGCGCCACCTGCCCCCGGACCGCCGGCCGCGCCTGTATCTGCACGGCATCTCGCTGGGCGCCTGGTCCTCGATGTATGCCTTCAACCCGTTCCAGATGATGAACGAGCCGGTGGCGGGCGCCTTCTGGGTGGGCCCGCCCTTTACCTCGACCCTGTGGCGGCAGGCCAATGGCGCGCGCCAGCCCGGCAGCCGCTTCGTCCTGCCCGAGCTGGATGAGGGCGAGGTGATCCGCTATGCCAGCCAATATGCGCCGCCCGACCGCTCGGGCCGGCCCTGGGGGCGGCTGCGCATCCTGTTCCTGCAATATGCCAGCGACCCGATCGTGTTCTACGACCCCGCCTCGCTGTGGCGGGCGCCGGAATGGATGCACGAGGCGCCGGCGCCCGACGTCTCGCCCCGGCTGCGCTTCACCCCGGTGGTGACGCAGCTGCAGCTGGCGGTGGACATGCTGGTCTCGACCTCGGCGCCGCCGGGCTTCGGCCACAGCTATCACGCCCGCGACTATATCGACGGCTGGGTCGCCGTCACCGCGCCCGAGGGCTGGACGGCCGCCGACAGCGAAAGGCTCAAGGCGATCTGCGGCCAGGAGGGCAGGCTCGGATGCGCAAACGGCTGATCCTGGCGCTGGCGCTGCCGGCGCTGGTGGCCCTGGCGCTGGGGCTGAACACGGCGCGCAACTATGCCGGCTGGCAGCCCGCGACCGAGACCCCGGCCGAGCGGTTGGCCCGGCTGAAGCCGCATTGGCACATCCTGCGGCCGGATGGCCCCGGCCCGCATCCCGCCGCGGTGCTGCTGTCGGGCTGCGACGGGGTGCATGACAACATGGACTATTGGGCGCGGCAGTTCCTGGCCATGGGCCGGGCGGCGCTGATCCTGGACAGCCACGCGCCGCGGCTTCTGGACAAGGCGCAGGCCTGGCGCGCGCTTTGTGCCGGGCAGGTGCTGCCGGGGGCCGAGCGCGCCGGAGACCTGGCCGTGGCGCTGGCCGCGCTGCGCGAGATGCCGGGCATCGACGGCTCGGACGTGGCGCTGCTTGGCGCCTCGCATGGCGGCTGGACGGCGATGGAGCTGCTGCGCGCGCTGGGCGAAGGCGAGCCGCCGCCCGGCCTGACCGCCTGGCCCGCGCCGCCCGGCAGCCTTGCCGCGCAGCTTGGCCCGGTCGTGCTGCTTTATCCCTATTGCGGCTTGCTGAACGGCGCGGCCAAGGGGCCCTGGCCCGGCCATGTGCGGGGGCTGATGCTGCTGGCCGAACTGGATTCGATCACCGATTCCGCCGATTGCCGCCGGATGGCCGAGGATCTGGTCGCCCAGGGCGCGCATCTGGCCGTCACCACCTATCCCGCCGTCAACCACGGCTTCGACCAGCGCGAACGCTCGTCGCTGTCGCCGCTGGAGTTCGACGCGCAGGCGCGGGCGCGGGCCACCCGCGACATCCGCGCCTTCATGCAGGGTTTTGCCGCGCCCGCGACCGGGATATGAGACCCCGACACAAGGAGGGCAGCGATGCGCGTCATCTTCATGGGCACACCCGATTTCTCGGTCCCGGCGCTGCGGGCCGTCGCCGCGCGGCACCAGGTCGTCGCGGTCTATTCCCAGCCGCCGCGCGCGGCCGGGCGCGGGCAGAAGCCGCGCCCCTCGCCCGTGCATCGCGCCGCCGAGGAGCTGGGCCTGCCCGTGCGCACGCCCGAGCGACTGAAATCGCCGCAGGAGCAGGCGGATTTCGCCGCCCTGGCCGCCGATGTGGCGGTGGTGGTGGCCTATGGGCTGATCCTGCCGCCGCCGGTGCTGGCGGCGCCGCGCCTGGGCTGCCTGAACATCCACGCCTCGCTTCTGCCGCGCTGGCGCGGGGCGGCACCGATCCATCGCGCCATCATGGCCGGCGATGCCGAGACCGGCGTCGCCATCATGCAGATGGAGGCGGGGCTGGATACCGGCCCGGTCCTGGCCGAGGCGCGCACCTCCATCGGCCCCGAGGACACCACCGCCGACCTGCACGACCGGCTGGCCGAGATGGGCGCGGCGCTGATCGCCCGGACGCTGGACCGCCTGCCCCTGCCCGCCCGGCCGCAGCCGGCCGAGGGCGTGACCTATGCGCAAAAGATCGGCAAGGCCGAGGCGCGGATCGACTGGAGCCAGCCGGCCGAAGCCGTGGACCGGCGGATCCGCGGCCTTTCGCCCTTTCCCGGCGCCTGGTGCGTGGTCGGCGACGAACGGGTGAAGCTGCTGCGCTCGCGCCTTGCCGCCGGGTCTGGCGTGCCGGGCCAGGTGCTGTCGGGCTTCACCATCGCCTGCGGCGAGGGCGCGGTCGAGGTGCTGGAGGCGCAGCGCGAGGGCAAGCGCCCGATGCCCGCGGCCGAGATCCTGCGCGGCATGAGCCTGCCCCCATGTCTCGGCTGAAGGCCCCGCCTTGCTGAAGGCCCCTCGCTGGTGGCCTCTCGCTGATGGCATTGTAGCAAATTCGCCACAACTTTCGGTTGCTGAAACGCGCGCAGGCCGTTTCGCGCAACCCCATGTTAACCTTTCCCCGTCAGACCGGGTCCGAGGCTTTCGATCCGGCGATCCTGAGAAGGGTCTGAAAGGGGACGACTATCATGGAAAACCTGATCCGGGTGATGGCCGATCATTGGTGGGTGCCGCTCTTGCGCGGCATCGCGGCGATCCTGTTCGGCCTGATGGCGCTAATCTGGCCGGGGCTGACCGTCTATGCCCTGCTGCTGGTCTTTGGCGCCTATGCGATCTTCGACGGGGTGATGGCGATCGTCATGGCCTTCCGGCGCAGGCCCGCGGACGACCGCTGGTGGGCCTGGGCGCTGGACGGCGCGCTGTCCGTCGCCATCGGCCTGATGGCGCTGTTCTGGCCCGAGGCGACGGCGCTGGCCTTCATCATCTGGATGGCCGCCTGGGGCGTGGTCGCCGGCATCTTTCGCATCATCGCCGCGATCCGGCTGCGGCACGAGATCGAGGGCGAATGGGCGCTGGGGCTCAGCGGGCTCTTGCTGGTGGTCTGGGGCGTGCTGCTGGCGCTGGTGCCGGCGGCGGGACTTCTGGGCATCGCCTGGCTGATCGGCCTGTTCGCGCTGCTGATCGGCGGGGCGATGATCGTGCTGGCCTTGCGGCTCAAGGGGCTGAAGGCGGTCTAGCTTGCCCGGCCGCAGGGGTATTTGGGGAACAGAGAAATGATCAGGTTCCGCGCGGCTTGGCGCGGGTGGTCGGGTCGGCCTCCAGCGGGTCTTCCGGCCAGGGGTGGCGCGGGTAGCGGCCGCGCATGTCCTTCCTGACATCGCCGTAGCCGCCGGCCCAGAAGCCCGGCAGGTCGGTCGTCACCGCGACGGGCTTGCCGCCGGGCGAGAGCATGGTGATGCGCAGCGGCCGGTTGCCGACGACCGGGTGGCGCGCGAGGCCGAACAGCTCTTGCAGCTTCAGTTCGATCGAGGGGGTTTCGTGGTCGTAGTCGATGGGCACCTTGCGGCCGAGCGGCGTGACGAAATGCGCCGGCGCCGCCTGGTCCAGCCGGCGCTGGCCGTCCCAGCCGATGCGCGCCTTCAGCGCCTCGGTCAGGTCCAGCCCGCGCAGGTCGGAAAGCGTCCGCACCTTGCCCAGCCAGGGCAGCAGCCAGTCGGGATCGGCGAGCAGGCTTTCGTCATCGACCGGGCCGAGTTCCGGGATCAGCGCGATCCGCGCCCGCAGCCGCGCGGCGCCTGGCGTCCAGTTCAGCCCGTTCGCCCGCAGCCCCTCGAATGCGGCGCGGGCCAGCGCCTGCGGGTCGGGGTCGTCCAGCGCCCGGTCGGCCAGCACCAGCGCGCCGAAGCGCTCCTGGCGGCGGGCAAGGATGCGGCCCTCGCGCCGCGACCATTCCACCAGCGCGACGGTCTCGATGCGGCCGGGGAAGAGGGCGCGGATCTCGTCCTCGGTCACGGCGGCGGCCATGCGGATGCGCGCCTCGCGCGTATCGCCGTCGAGGTCGGTGGCGACGATCAGCCGCTGCGCCGCCAGCGCGTCGCCCTCGGGCAGCGCGGCACCCTTGCCGCCCGACAGCACGTAGCGCGGTTGCTCGCCCTTGCGGCGCAGGCCGATGCGGTCGGGATAGGCCAGCGCCGCCATGGCGCCCGGCGAGAGGCCCGCGCCCTCGGCTGCCATGCGGCGCAGGCGCTTGGCCTCGTCGCGGATGCGATGCAGCGTGGCGGGGTTGGCCGGCCAGGGATGGCGGTCCTGATAGGCGCGCAGGTCGCGGATCGCCGCCAGGCGCAGGGCCAGGTCGGCGGGGGCGCCGGTCAGCGGGTCGCGCTCGGCCATCAGCGCGGCGAGGTCGGCGGCGTCGCGCCCCGCCGTGACCAGCATGTGCCCCAGCCGCGGATGCAGCGGCAGCGGCGCCAGGCGCCGGCCATGGTCGGTGATGCGGTTGCCCGCGTCCAAGGCGCCGAGGTCGCGCAAGAGCGCCCGCGCCTCGGAAAGCGCGGCCTCGGGCGGCGGGGTCAGGAAGGCCAGGTCGCGCCCGTCCGAGCCCCAGATCGCCAGCTCCAGCGCCAGCCCGGCGAGGTCGGCCACGGCGATCTCGGGCGGGGCGAATGCGGGCAGCGCGCCCTCCTCGGCCCGCGCCCACATCCGATAGCAGATGCCCGGCGCGACCCGGCCGGCGCGGCCGCGGCGCTGTTCTGCCTCGGCGCGGCTGACGCGTTCCGTCACCAGACGCGACATGCCCGAGCCGGGATCGAAGCGCGCCCGCCGCGCCCGGCCGGCATCGACCACCACCTTCACGTCGGGAATGGTCAGCGAGGTTTCCGCGATCGCGGTCGCCAGCACGATCCGCCGCCGCCCGCCGCCCTGGGGCTGCAAGGCCGCGCGCTGCGCCTTGAAATCCATCGCGCCGTAAAGCGGCAAGACCTCGGCCGGGACGTCCAGCATGGCCTGCACCCGGCGGATCTCGCCCTCGCCGGGCAGGAAGGCCAGGATGGTGCCGCCGATGTCGCGCGTCGCCGCCTCGGCATCCGTGATCAGCCGCGCCGCCTCGGGCACCAGCCGGGCGCCGGCGGGCAGCGGGCGGGAAAGCCAGCGCGTCTCGACCGGAAAGGCCCGGCCCTCGGAGCGGATGACCGGCGCCGCGTCCATCAGCGCCGCGACCGGCTCGGCGTCCAGCGTCGCCGACATGACCAGCAGCGCCAGGTCGGGGCGCAGCGCCTGCCGCGCTTCCCAGGCCAGGGCCAGGCCCAGGTCGGCATTCAGGCTGCGTTCGTGGAATTCGTCGAAGATCACGCAGCCGACGCCGGAAAGCTCGGGGTCGGACTGGATCATCCGGGTCAGGATGCCCTCGGTCACGACCTCGATGCGGTTGCCCGGCACCGCCTCGCCGCGGATGCGATAGCCGACGGTGCGGCCCAGGGGCTCGCCCAGCGTCTCGGCCATGCGCTCGGCCGCGGCGCGGGCGGCCAGGCGGCGCGGCTCCAGCATGAGGATGCGGCCGGTGACGACGGGCAGCAGCGCCAGGGGGACGCGGGTGGTCTTGCCCGCGCCGGGCGGCGCCATCAGCACCGCGCGGCCATGGGCGGCCAGCGCGGCGGTCAGTTCGGGCAATACGGCGTCGATGGGCAGTTGCATTCGCGCCTTATGGCAAAGCGCCGCCCAGGCGAAAAGACCTGCCCCTACACATCCGCCGCCGGCCTGCCTATCTTGACCCGGCCAAAGCGAGGGACGGAATGGGTATCGCCGACGATCTGATGCAGGGCCTGGGCATGTCCGACCCGGTGCTGCGGCTTGGGGTGACGGGACTGTCGCGGGCGGGCAAAACCGTGTTCATCACCTCGCTGGTGGCGAACCTTCTGGACCGCGGCCGGATGGCGGCGCTGCGGGCGGCGGCCGACGGCTCGCTCAAGGCGGCGTGGCTGCAGCCGCAGCCCGACGACACCGTGCCGCGATTCGACTATGAGCGCCACCTGGCCGCCATGACCGGCCCCGACCCGCATTGGCCCGAGGGCACGCGCCATGTCAGCCAGCTGCGCCTGTCCCTGCGGGTGCAGCCGCGCGGGCTGATCGCCGGCTGGCGCGGCCAGCAGGTGCTGCATCTCGACATCGTCGACTATCCGGGCGAGTGGCTCCTGGACCTGCGGCTGATGGAAAAGGACTTCGACCAATGGTCGCAGGAGGTGCTGGACCGCATGGCCGGCCGCCCCGGCGCCGAGACCTTCCGCGCCGCGCTGGCCGCGACCGATCCGGGGCGCTTCGACGAGACCGCCGCGCAGGCGCTGGCCGCGGCCTATACGAGCCACCTGCACCGGGCACGCGACGCGGGCTGGTCGGATTGCACCCCCGGCCGCTTCCTGATGCCGGGGGAGCTGGAGGGCTCGCCGGCGCTGACCTTCACACCGCTGCCGCATGAGATGCGGGCGACGCCCCTGGGGCGCGAGTTCGCGCGCCGCTTCGGGGCCTACAAGGCGCGGGTGGTGAAGCCCTTCTTCCGCGACCATTTCGCCCGCATCGACCGACAGGTGGTGCTGATGGACGTGCTGGGCGCGATCCATGCCGGGCCGCCGGCGGTCGAGGACATGCGCCGCGCCATGGCCGACATCCTGGGCGCCTTTCGCCCCGGCCGGGCGGGGTGGCTGGCGCAGCTTCTGGGCGCGCGCCGGGTGGGGCGCATCCTGTTCGCCGCGACCAAGGCCGATCATTTGCACCACATCCAGCATCCGCGCCTGACCGCGATCACCGCCGCCATGCTGCGCGAGGCGCGCGACCGCGCCGATTTCTCCGGCGCGCGGACCGAGGCCATGTCCGTCGCCTCGCTGCGCACCACCACCGAGGAGATGATCCGCCAGGACGGCGAGGAACTGCCCGCGGTGCGCGGCACGCTGATGGACGGGCGGCAGGCGGCCTTCTATCCGGGCGAGCTGCCGGCCAATCCGGCCGAGCTCTTGGTGCCGGCAAGCCAGGGCGCGGCGCGCTGGCTGGACGGCGACTATGCGATCATGGATTTCGCCCCGGCGCCGGGCACGCTGCGGCCGGGCGACGGGCCGCCGCATATCCGGCTGGACCGCGCGGCCGAGTTCCTGATCGGCGACAGGCTATAGGAGGGCGCCATGGCTGAACCCCCGAAACGGCGCGGGCCGGTGCTGATGGAGATGGGCGGGCCACCCGAACCGGCCGAGCCGCCCCGCCCCCAGCCCGCCCAAGCCGGCCAGCGCGACCGCAAGGCGCCGCGCGCCGAGTGGCGCGAGGGCGAACCCGCGCCCTCGCCCGCCGATGCGCCGATGATCGACGACGGGCTGCCGCCCCTGCCGCAGCCGCGCACCATGCAGCTGGTGGCGCGGCTGGTCGGGCGCGGGCCGTCGCGGCTGACGCGGTTCTTCATCAATACCGGGGTGGCGCTGTTCACCTTCCTTTTGTCGGTGGCGGCGCTGCGCTATCTGACCGACCTGCTGAACAGCTATCCGCTGCTGGGCTGGATCGGCATCGCGCTGATGGTGCTGTTCTGCCTGGCCGCCCTAGGCATGGCCTGGCGCGAATACCGCGCCTGGTCGCGCTTTGCCGCCATCGACGGCATCAACCGCGCGGCCGGGGCGGCGCTGGCCTCGGGCGACCTGAAGGCCGCGCAGCATGTGGTGGCGCGGATGGAGGGCCTGTATCGCGCCCGACCCGAGCTGGAATGGGGGCTCGGCCGCCTGCGCGAGCGCAAGGGCGACGCCTATGACGCCGAGACGCTGATCGCCCTGGCCGAAACCGAGCTGCTGGCCGCCCTGGACCAGCAGGCCCGGCGCGAGATCGAGGCCGCCGCCCGCACCGTCGCCGCCGCGACCGCGCTGATCCCGCTGGCGCTGGCCGACGTCATCGCGGCGCTGGCGGCGAACCTGCGCATGATCCGCCGCATGGCCGAGATCTATGGCGGCCGCGCCGGCGCCGTCGGCGGCTGGCGGCTGGCGCGCACGGTGATGACGCATCTGATCGCCACCGGCGCGGTCGCGGCCGGCGACGACCTGATCCATACCGTCGCCGGCGGGGGCCTGCTCGCCAAGGTCTCGAAGCGCTTCGGCGAGGGGGTGGTGAACGGCGCGCTGACCGCCCGCGTCGGCATCGCGGCGATGGAGGTCTGCCGGCCGCTGCCCTTCCTGCACCAGCCCCGGCCCCGCGTCGGCAACCTGATCGCGCGCGGGCTGAAGGGGCTGTTTGGCGAGGAAGAGGCGAAATAGCTGCGGATTGCACCGCCGCATGGGTATTTGGGCAACGAAGAAGCCAAGGTTCTTTCCATGCCGCGCCTGGCGTATTGATGGGTCATGAGAACGCGCCGCCTTGCCCTGTTTCTGATGAATTGCGTCCTGGTCCTGGGGATCGGGGCGGGGCTGCGAGACCGGTTTGACGATTGGGTCGATGCCACCGCCCTGCCCCGGCTGGACGTGCCGGTGGGGGTCGAGGTGGTGGCGCGGGACGGTTCGCTTTTGCGCGCCTTCCAGGTCGCGGACGGGCGCTGGCGGCTGGATGCGGGGCCGGTCGATCCGCTGTTTCTCGACATGCTGATGACCTGGGAGGACCGGCGGTTTGCGGGCCATGCCGGCATCGACGGGCGGGCGCTGTTGCGCGCGGGCTGGCAGGCGCTGCGGCATGGGCGGGTGGTTTCGGGCGGATCCACCCTGACCATGCAGGTGGCCCGGCTGATCGAGGAGGGACCGACCGGGCAATGGGCCGGCAAGGCCCGCCAAATCCGGCTGGCCCTGGCCCTGGAGCGGCGGCTGGAGAAGCGCGAGATCCTGGCGCTTTACCTGCGCCTTGCCCCCTATGGCGCCAATGTCGAGGGCATCCGGGCCGCGTCCCTGCAATGGTTCGGCAAGGAGCCGCGGCGACTGACCCCGGCCCAGGCCGCGCTGCTGGTGGCGCTGCCGCAATCGCCCGAGGCGCGGCGGCCGGACCGTTTCCCCGAAGCCGCCAGGGCGGCGCGGGACCGGGTGCTGGCGCGGGCGGTGCGGGCCGGGCTGATCTCGGCCGCCGACGGGCGGGCGGCGATGGCCGAACCGGTGCCGCGGGTGCGGCGCGCCTTTCCGGCGCTGGCGCCGCTGCTGGCCGCGCGGCTGCTGCGCGAGCATCCCGGTGCCCTGCGGATCGAGACCACCATCGACGCGCGCCTGCAACGCCGGGCCGAGGCGTTGGCCGCGCGCGCCGTGCAGGGCGCCGGGCGGCGGCTGTCGGCGGCCGTGGTGCTGGCCGACCACCGGACGGGCGAGATCCTGGCCGAGGTCGGCGCCGCGGATTGGACCGACGGTGCATCGGCCGGCTTCGTCGACATGGCGCGGGCCTGGCGCAGCCCCGGCTCGACGCTGAAGCCCTTTGTCTACGGGCTGGCCTTCGACGACGGGCTCGCGCATCCCGAAACGCTGATCGAGGACCGCCCGACCGCCTTCGGCCGCTGGCAGCCGCAGAATTTCGACCGTCATTTCCGCGGCACCGTCAGCCTGCGCAATGCGCTGATCTGGTCGCTGAACATCCCGGTGGTGAAGCTGGCCGAGGCGGTGGGGCCGAACCGCATCGCCCAGGCCCTGCGCCGCGGCGGGATCGAACTGCGCCTGACAGGCGAGGCGCCGGGGCTGGCCATCGTGCTGGGCGGCGCCGGCGTCACGCTGGAGGGGCTGGCCGAGGGCTATGGCGCGCTGGCCCGCGGCGGGCGGGGCATCGGCCTGTCGCCTTTGCCGGGCGGGGGCACGGAACGGGCGGCGCCGATGTTCGGCCCGGTCGCGGCCTGGCAGGTCGGGCATATCCTGGGCCAGAACCCGGCTCCGCACGGCACGCGGCTGCGGCCGCTGGCCTACAAGACCGGCACCTCCTACGGGCATCGCGACGCGCTGGCGGTGGGCTTCGACGGCGCGCATGTCGCCGCGGTCTGGCTGGGCCGGCCGGACGGGACGCCCGTGCCCGGCGCGTTTGGCGGCGAGCTGGCGGCGCCGGTGCTGTTCGACCTCTTCGACGCGCTGCCCGCGGTGGCGCTGCCGCCGCCCCCGCCGCAGGCGCTGACGCTGCCGAACAGCGCCCTGCCCCTGCCCTTGCGCCGCTTTGCCCCGCCGGGACGGGCCAGCGCCCTGGCGGCGGGCCCCGCCGCCCCCGATGCGCTGCGCCTGACCTACCCGCCCGACGGGGCCGAGATCGACGCGCGGGGGCCGCTGACCGCCAAGGCGCGGGGCGGGCGTGGGCCCTGGACCTTCCTGGTGAACGGGGCGCCCGCCGCCGTCGCACAGCCGCAGCCGGTGGCCAGCCTGCCCCATCCCGGCCCCGGCTTTGCCGAATTGACGGTGCTGGATGCCGATGGCGCCTCGGCCAGTGCGGCAATCCGGCTGCACTGAGACAATTTGCGCGCTTCGTGATTCGCTTGACCTTTTCTTGGCCGGGATTTGCGACATATTCGCACCATGCTGCGCATCACCGACCAGATCGCCATCGAGGAATGGGAACTGTCCGAACAGTTCACCCGGTCCCAGGGACCGGGCGGGCAGAACGTGAACAAGGTCGAGACCGCCGTCGAGCTGCGATTCGAGGCCGAGCGGTCGCCGCACCTGTCGCCGCCGGTCAAGGCGCGGCTGAAGCGCCTGGCCGGGCGGCGCTGGACGCAGGACGGCGCCCTGCTGATCCGGGCCGAGGAGACCCGCAGCCAGGCCCGCAACCGCGAGCTTGCGCGCGAGCGGCTGGCCGAGCTGATCCGCCAGGCGCTGGTCGCGCCGCGCAAGCGCATCCCGACCCGGCCGACGCTGGGCAGCCAGCGCCGCCGCCTGGCCGCCAAGACCCAGCGCGGCGAGGTCAAGGCCGGGCGCGGCCGCATCCGCGACGCGGAGGATCCGGCATGATCGTCCAGTTCCGCGATAGGCTGGCGCGGCTGATCGGCCGCCGCCCGCCCGACATGCAGGTCGCGGCGCTGTGCCTGAACCAAGCGACCGGCGAGGTGCTTTTGGTGACGAGCCGCGGCACCGGGCGCTGGATCGTGCCCAAGGGCTGGCCCATGCCCGGCCGCAGCCTGGCCGATGCCGCCCGGCAGGAGGCCTGGGAGGAGGCCGGCGTCAAGGGCCGCGTCGCCGAGGCCGAGATCGGCCGCTATCACTATGACAAGGACCAGGACCGCGGCTTCGCCATCCCGGTCGAGGTGCGGGTCTTTCCGCTTTACGTCGAGGGGCTGGACGAGGATTTCCCCGAGGCGCATGAGCGCAGGCGCCGCTGGTTCGCGCCCGAGGACGCAGCCCGCATGGTGGCCGAGACCGGGCTGAAGCAGATCCTGCGCCGCCTGCCCGCCCAGCGGCGGCACCCCCCGGAATGAGACGCGAACCCCGCGAATACCGCACGCTCGACAAGGATCTGAGCCGCGTCACCAATGCCGAGCGCGCGGTGCTGCATTCGGCCCGGCCGCTGATGCGGCTGGGGCTGGCGCTGATCTTCATCGCCGCGGCCAGCTATGTCGGCACCGGGTTCTTCGCCGACCAGCCGGCCATCGGCATCCTGGCGGCCGGCCTGGCGGTCGCGGCCTATCTGGCGCTGTCGATCGGCGGCAACGACGTGGCCAACGCGCTGGGGCCGGCGGTGGGCGCGGGGGCCATCGGCATGACCGCGGGCCTCATGCTCGTCGCGGGGATGGAGGTTCTGGGCGCGGTCATCGCCGGCAGCGCCGTCACCGCCACGCTGACCGAGGGGCTGGTCGGCAGCACCCTGGGCGAGGGGGAGGCGACGGCGCGGATGATGCTGGCGGCGCTGCTGGCGGCGGGCAGCTGGATCAGCCTTGCCACCTGGCTCGACGCGCCGGTCAGCACCACGCATTCCGTGGTCGGCGCCATCGCCGGCGCGGGAATGGCGACCTTTGGCCTGGGCGCAGTGAACTGGCCGGCGATGGGGATGATCGCCTTTGGCTGGATCGTCTCGCCGCTGGTTTCGGGCCTGGCGGCGGCGGGGCTGATGGCGCTGCTGCGCGCGCTGGTGCTGGACCGCAAGGATCGCGTCGCCGCCGCCCGCACCTGGATGCCGGTGGTGGTCGGGCTGGCCTCGGCCATGCTGGCGGGGGTGGCGGAGCTGGCCTGGCACGGCTCGGGCCTGGCGGCGAATGCGGGCCTGGCCCTGGCCTGCGGCGCGCTCGGCTGGGCCTATACCCGGCGGCGCATCGACCGGCAGTCGCGCGGCGAGGCCGGCGGGCGTCTGGCGATGAAGCAATTGCTGGCGGTGCCGCTGATCGCCGCGGCGCTGGTCATGGGCTTTGCGCATGGCGCCAACGACACCTCGAACGTGGCCGCGCCGCTGACCATCATCCTCGACAGCCTGTCGGCCGGGGGGGACGACGATCTGCGCGCCCGGCTGGTGCTGCTGCTGGGGGGCCTGGGCATCGCGCTGGGGATCCTGCTTTTCGGGCGGCGGCTGGTGCATATGGTCGGCAGCCGCATCACCCGGCTGAACGCGTCGCGCGCGCTTTGCGTCTCGCTGGCGACGGCGGCGACGGTGCTGGGGGCCTCGCTTCTGGGCCTGCCGCTTTCGACCACGCATGTCGCGGTGGGGGGCGTGTTCGGCGTCGGCTTCTATCGCGAATGGCGCGACCGCCGGCTGGCGGCCAGCCACGCCCCCCTGCCCGCCGAGGAGCGCCGGCGCCGCCACCTGGTGCGCCGGTCCTACATGCGGATGATCCTGGGCGCCTGGCTGGTGACGGTGCCCGCGACCGCCGCGCTGGCGGCCGCGCTGGTCTGGATCGGCGGGTTCTAGGGCCGACGCTTTCCGGGAAAACCATCCGCGCCTGATCCGGGCCACGGCCCTGCTCCCGTGGGCGCGATCCGCGGCCAATCGGCCGCCCTTGCCGTCCGCGTGCGCACTCATCAGGCCCGGCGCAGCCCGGCCTCGCCCGCCGCGCGGGTCTGGGACAGCGTGGCGCCGGTGCTCAGCGCCTCGGGGTCCAGCGCCAGCTCCAGCACCGCCAGGGTGCCGGCGGCCTGGGCGCGGGCGAAGGCCTCGGCGAAATCCTCCTGCCGCTCGACCCGCTCGCCATGGCCGCCATAGGCGCGGGCCAGGGCGGCGAAATCGGGATTGGCCAGCGCCGTGCCCGAGACGCGGCCGGGATAGCTGCGCTCCTGATGCATGCGGATGGTGCCGTAATGGCCGTTGTTGGCCACGATGACGATGACGGCAGCGCCATGCTGGGCGGCGGTGGAAAGCTCGTTCACCGTCATCTGCAGGCAGCCGTCGCCGGCCATGCAGACCACGCTGCGGCCGGGATGTTCCAGCTTGGCGGCGATGGCGGCGGGCAGGCCGTAGCCCATCGAGCCCGAGGTCGGCGCCAGCTGCGTGCCGAAGCGGCGGAAGCGGTAATAGCGATGGATGAAGGCCGCGTAGTTCCCGGCGCCATTGGTGACGATCGCATCCGGCGGCAGGTGGTCCGAGAGCCAGCGCGCCACCGCCTCCATCCGCACCGCGCCGGGGGTGGAGCGGGGCTGCTGCCACGCCTCGTAGCCCGCGCGCAGCCCGGCGGTCCAATCGTCCCAGCGCCGCGGCGCGGGCAAGGCGGCCAGCGCCGCCACCACCGCGCGCGGATCGGCGACCAGCCCCGGATCGGGCCGCCACAGATGCCCCAGCTCGTCGGGCGAGGGGTGGACGTGGATCACCCGCGCATGCGGGCGCACCGGGTCCATCAGCTCGTAGCCGCGCGTCAGCGTGTCGCCCAGCCGCGAGCCCAGGGACAGCACGCAATCCGCCTGCGACAGCGCCTGCCCCAGCGCCGGGTTCATGCCGACGCCCAGGTCGCCGACATAGTTCGGATGCGCATTGTCCATATGCCCCTGCCGGCGGAAGGGCACCGCGACCGGCAGGCCCCAGCCTGCGGCAAAGCGCGCCAGGTCGTCGGCGGCCGCCTGCGACCACAGCGTGCCGCCGGGCACGACCAGCGGCCGCTCGGCCCCGGCCAGCGCCTGGGCGATGGCCTTGATCGATTCCGCGGCGACGGCGGAAAGCGGCGGGGCCGGCGGGGCCAGGTCCGGCACCTCGGCGCGGGCTGAAAGCATGTCCTCGGGCAGCGCCAGCACCACCGGGCCGGGCCGGCCCGACATGGCCAGGTGAAAGGCGCGCGAGACATATTCCGGGATGCGCTCGGTCTGGTCGATCTCGGCCACCCATTTCGCCAGCGGGCCGAACATGGCGCGATAATCGACCTCCTGGAAGGCGTCGCGGTCGCGGTCGGCGCGGGCGATCTGGCCGACGAACAGGATCATCGGCGTCGAATCCTGCCGCGCCACATGCACCCCGGCGCTGGCGTTGGTGGCACCGGGACCGCGGGTGACGAAGGCCACGCCCGGCCGCCCGGTCAGCTTGCCATGCGCCTCGGCCATCATCGCCGCACCGCCCTCGTGCCGGCAGGTGACGTTCTGGATGCCGGATGCGTAAAGCCCGTCCAGCGCCGCCAGGAAGCTTTCGCCGGGGACCGAGAACACCCGCCCGACCCCGTTCGCCTTCAACGCATCGACCAGAATCTGCCCGCCATGCCGCATCGCCGCCGTCTCCCTGCTTTTCTTTGCGGCCAGTCTGGGCCAGCTTGCGCGGGACTGGCAAGATGGTGCCGGTCCATCGAGGTCGATCATGCCGCAATCGGTTCTTTTCGTCTGCCTGGGCAATATCTGCCGCTCGCCCCTGGCCGAGGCCGCGCTGCGCGCCGCGGCCGAAGCCGCGGGGGCGCGGCTGCTGGTCGACTCGGCCGGGACCGGCGACTGGCACCTGGGCCGCGCGCCCGACCGCCGGGCGCAGGCAGTGGCGGCACGGGCCGGCATCGACATATCGAACCTACGCGCCCGGCAGGTCGGGCCCGACGACTTCCATCGCTTCGACCATATCGTCGCCATTGACCACGAAAACCTGGCCGCCCTGCGCCGTCTTGCGCCGCCCGAGGGGCGGGCGCGGCTGTCCCTGCTGCTGGACCATGTGCCGGGGCGCAGGGGGCAGGCGGTCGCCGATCCCTATTTCGGCGAGGCCGCCGGCTTCGACGCCACCTGGCGCGACGTGACCGCCGGGACGCAGGCCCTGCTGCGGCTGATCCTGGGGCCAGGGTGAAGGCCCGGCCTTTACAGCCGCGGCCCCCCGCCCTATCTCTGCCCGATCATGGCCACGAAATCCGACCCGAACTACAAGATCATCGCCGAGAACCGCCGGGCGCGCTTCGACTATTTCATCGAAAGCGACCTCGAGGTCGGCATCGTGCTGACCGGGTCCGAGGTGAAAAGCCTGCGCACCGGCCAGTCCAACATCGCCGAAAGCTATGCCTCGGTGGAACAGGGCGAGCTGTGGCTGATCAACGCCTATATCGCCGCCTACAAGCAGGCCGGCGTCTTCGGGCACGAGGAACGGCGCCGCCGCAAGCTGCTGGTCTCGCGCAAGGAACTGGCCCGCCTGTGGCAGGCCATCGGGCGCGAGGGCATGACGCTGGTGCCGCTGGTGATGTATTTCAACGACCGCGGCAAGGTGAAGCTGAAGATCGGCGTCGCCAAGGGCAAGAAGGTCGCCGACAAGCGCGAAACCGCGGCCAAGCGCGACTGGAACCGGCAAAAACAGCGTTTGCTGAAGCAGGGTTAAGCCTTGCCGCCCCGCGCGGCTGCGGTTACATCGGTGTCGTTTCTGCGCGCGCGGGAGGAAGGCCGATGTCCACCGATTCCGACGATCCCAAGGTGCTGGTCTCGACCGGCTGGCTGGCAGCCCATCTGAACGATCCCGACCTGCGCATCATCGACGCCACCTGGTTCCTGGAACCCGGCCGCGACGCGCGGGCCGAATACATGGCCGCGCATATCCCCGGCGCCCGCTTCTTCGACATCGACGAGATCGCCGACAAGCGCAGCGAACTGCCGCACATGGCGCCCCAGCCCGAGATGTTCATCAGCCGCATGCGCGCCATGGGCATCGGCGACGGCCATCAGGTGGTGGTCTACGACAATTCGCCGGTGCGCTCGGCGGCGCGGGTCTGGTGGACCTTCAAGCTGATGGGCAAGCAGGACGTGGCGGTGCTGGACGGCGGTCTGGGCAAATGGCTGGCCGAGGGCCGCGAGATCGAGGACATGCCGCCGATCCTGCGCGACCGCCACATCACCGTGCAGCGCCAGGCGGCGCTGGTGCGCGACGTGACCCAGGTCGCGGCGGCCAGCAAGCTGGCCGATCACGAGATCGTCGATGCCCGTTCCGCCGAACGCTTCCGCGGCGAGGCGCCCGAGCCGCGCCCCGGCCTGCGCTCGGGCCACATCCCCGGCTCGAAAAGCCTGCCCTTCGGCCGGCTCTACAACGCGGACGGCACGCTGAAGCCGGCCGCCGAACTCCGGGCCGAGTTCGAGGCGGCGGGGGTGGACCTGTCGAAGCCGGTGATCACCACCTGCGGCTCGGGGGTGACGGCGGCTTCGCTGTTCCTGGCGCTCGAACGGATCGGGCACCGGGACCATTCGCTTTATGACGGAAGCTGGACCGAATGGGGCAGCTTCCCCGACCTTAAAATCGCAACCGGAGACGCGTGATGCTGGGCAATCTGAAACCGCAGGCCCCCGACAAGATCCTGGCCCTGATGGGCGAATTCAGGGCCGATC
Organism: Paracoccus versutus; assembly: GCF_029909795.1. Taxonomy (NCBI): domain Bacteria; kingdom Pseudomonadati; phylum Pseudomonadota; class Alphaproteobacteria; order Rhodobacterales; family Paracoccaceae; genus Paracoccus; species Paracoccus versutus. Next base: position 2,314,971 of record NZ_CP038197.1, on the reverse strand, counting down.
CCCGCCAGGGCAAGATCGACCTGGGCGTGGGGGTCTACAAGGACGCGACCGGCCACACCCCGATCATGCGCGCCGTCCATGCCGCCGAACAGCGCATGCTGGAGACCGAGACCACCAAGACCTATGCCGGCCTGTCGGGCGAGCCCGAGTTCCACAAGGCCATGGGCGAGCTGATCCTGGGCGACGGGCTCAAGCCCGAGACCACCGCGACGCTGGCCACCGTCGGCGGCACCGGCGCCATCCGCCAGGCGCTGGAGCTGGCGCGCATGGCGAACCCCGACCTGCGGGTCTTCGTCAGCGACCCGACCTGGCCGAACCATGTCTCGATCATGAATTTCATGGGCCTGCCGGTCCAGACCTACCGCTATTTCGACGCCGAGACCCGCGGCGTGGATTTCGAGGGCATGAAGGCCGACATCGCCACGGCGAAAAAGGGCGACGTTGTGCTGCTGCACGGCTGCTGCCACAACCCGACCGGCGCCAACCTGACGCTGGAGCAATGGGCCGAGGTGGCCTCGGTGCTGGAGCAGACCGGCGCGCTGCCGCTGATCGACCTGGCCTACCAGGGCTTCGGCGACGGGCTGGAAGAGGACGCGGCCGGCACCCGGCTGATCGCCTCGCGCATCCCCGAGGTGCTGGTCGCGGCCTCGTGCAGCAAGAACTTCGGCATCTACCGCGAACGCACCGGCTGCCTGCTGGCGCTGTGCGCCGATGCGGCGACGCGCGAGCTGGCGCAGGGCGCCATGGCCTTCCTGAACCGTCAGACCTATTCCTTCCCGCCCTTCCACGGCGCCAAGATCGTCTCGACCGTGCTCAACACGCCGGAGCTGCGCGCCGACTGGATGGCCGAGCTGGAAGCGGTGCGCGGCGGCATGCTGCGCCTGCGCGAGCAACTGGCGGGCGAATTGCGCGACCTCAGCGGCTCGGACCGCTTCGGCTTCGTCGCCCAGCATCGCGGCATGTTCTCGCGCCTGGGCGCCACGCCCGAGCAGGTCAAGCGCATCAAGGAAGAATTCGGCATCTACATGGTTGGCGATTCGCGCATCAACATCGCCGGTCTGAACGACAGCACCATCCCGATCCTGGCCCGCGCCATCATCGAGGCGGGGGTTTAAGCCACCGCAGCCATCGCAAGGGGGGCGCCGGAAACGGCGCCCTTTTTTCGTTCCGGCCGGCCGATCTGGACAGGCCGCCCTTGCGCGAAACCCGGTTGCGGCGCCAAGGCCCGCTGCTGGAGTTGTCGCGGGACAATTCGCGCAATAGCTTGCAATGCAAGAAAATTTGTGCCGCCCGGCCTGGACGATGCCATCGCGTTTTGCCAGACCGCGCCGCCCTTGCGCAAGCGCAAGGATTTTCTGGACCGCAGCGCGCTGTCCGCCGACCTCAAGGCACCCCTTTACGACCCGGCGCAATTCACGATCAAGGTCGGCGAGGTCGTGGTGGCCATCGGCCGGCGCATGGTCAGCATCGCCCTCTGGCTGGCGCGGACGATCCCCAACACCGCCCTGGGCGTGGCGGTCGCGCTGACGCTCACCGCCGTGATCGGGGGCGATCCCCTTTGGGGTCGGGGCGGCTCTCACGCTGATACTGAACAAGCTTCTGCAGCTGATCGGCCTTACCGCGGGCGCGATCGAGGACATCCGCCAGCACGCGATGAAAGAAGCGATGGACCGGGTGGCCCGGCAATTCGCCAGCTTCGGGACGGTTGCGGCATGACCACGGAACAGGACCAGATCGGCGCGTTCAGCGAGGTCAAGCGCGTCATCGCCAATGACCTGAAGTTCAAGGCCCGGCTGGGCATCCGCGAGGACGCCTTTACCTCGCTCAAGCTCGGCAAGACCATCGGCAGCCTGTCGGACCTGGGCGGCGCCGCGGCCACCGGGGCCGGTATCGCGCAATCGGGGGTCGTCGCCTCGACCTTCTTTGCCAAGTCCGGCTTGATGGCAGCCCTTGGCATCGGCGGCGCGGCGGCGACGCCGGTGGGCTGGGTCGTCGCCGCGGCCCTGGCCAGCGGCGGCGCCTATTACGGGGTGACGCGGCTTTTCAAGGGCTACGAGGCGTCCCGCGTCGAGGTGGTGCCCCGCTTCCTGCACACGCCCATCGACCTGCTGGGCGCCTCGATGCTGGACCTGATGGGGTCGCTGTCGCTGAAGGTCGCGGCGATGGACGGGCAGATCGACCCGCGCGAAGTCGCCGTCATCCGCGATTACTTCGTGCATGACTGGGGCTATGACGCGGATTACGTCGGCCAGGCGCTGTCGGTGCTGCAAGCCAATGCCGACAAGTCCCGGCTGGCCGAGATGACCCAGGCCCTGGCCGCCTTCGTCCACGCCAATCCCGATTGCAAGTTCACTGCCATCCAGCAGGAGATCAAGGTGCTGCTGCTGGAGATCGCGCATGCCGACGGCAAGCTGGACGAGCGCGAGGACATGGCCATCGAGCGCATCCTGCGGGCGCTGGACGAGCAGAACTCGGTCCGCGCCTCGATCGGCCGCGCGGCCTCGGGGACGGTGGCGGCGGCTTCCTCGGCGGCGGGCTGGATCGGCAGCCGGTTCGGCCTGGGCGGAAGCTAGCGACCCAGCTTGCGGTCGATATAGGCGCGCAGTTCCTCGATCTCGGTCAGGCTTTCGTGCAGCTGCGCCTGCCGGGCGCGCAGCTCGGCCTCGGTGCGGGACAGCCGGGCGACCAGGTCGGCCTCGCGCGTCTCCAGCGCGTCCACGGCGCGGTCGCGTTCCTCCTCGGCCTCGTGCAGCTGCTGGGCCATGCTTTCCAGTTCGCCCATCTCGGCGCGGGTGACGCGGGACAGGCGGTGGATCAGCCAGCTTGCGAACCAGCCCAGCATGAAGGCGGCGAACAGGATGATCGCGGTGGCGACGATGAATTCGGTGCGGTTCATGCGAAGGGCTTCAGGGCAAGGGGTTGCGGGTCACGGCGCCGCGGGCCGCGGCAGGGGGCGGTTCACGTGCAAGGCATCGCGCGCGGGCATGGTCGCCGCCTCGGTGGCGGCGCCGACCAGCGCCTCGCGCGCGGGGCGGGTGGCGGCCTCGACGGGATCGACCGGCTCGGCGGGCGGGGGCAGCAAGCTGGCCGCGGGCTGGGTCGCGGCCCGCAGCGCCGGCAGTTCCGGCAGCGCGGCCTCTTGCGCCGGCCGGCTGGCGACGCGCGCGGGATCGACGCCCGACAGCAGCAGCCGCACCGGCTCGGTCGCGGCGAACAGCGCCGCCTCGGGGTCGGTGGGCACGCCCAGCGCCGGGCCGATGGCGGCGGTCGCGGCATGGCGCGCGGCTTGCGCGGCCCGCGCCGCCACCCTTTCGGGACTGTCGGTCACGCCCTTGACCAGTTCGGCGGGGGCCGGCGCCTCGGTCACGACCGGATCGTCGGCCAGCAGCATGAATTCGATGCGCCGGTTCGCCTCGCGCCCGGCATCGCTGTCGTTATCGGCGATGGGCCGGCTTTCGCCATAGCCCTTGGCGGTCATGTTGCGGGTGTCCATCCCGGCCTCGGTCATCGCCGCCAGCACCGCCTGCGAGCGGGCGCGCGACAATTCGGCGTTGAAACCCTCGGACCCCTGCGAGTCGGTATGGCCGCCGATCTCGATGCGGAAATCCGCGCAAAGCTTCATCGTCTCGGCCAGAAGCGCCAGGGTCGGTCCCGGATCGCCGGCGATGACGGATTTGTTCGGCTCGAAGCCGATCTCGGATTGCTGCATCGCCGCGTTCAGCCGGTCGACGCATTCGACGCCCGAGGGCAGGCCCAGGAGCGGGTCCATGCGCCGGTCGTAGCGGATCGCCAGCTCATAGCGCGCGCCCGCACCCAGCCGCTGCGCCAGCCGCGCCGCCGCCATGTCCGAGGCGGTCTGGCTGCCCGAGACACCGCTGATGCGCACCAGCTCGGGCGTCACCCTGGCCTCGCCGCGCACCAGCCCGTCCAGCGCCTCGAGCGCGGCGATGGCGCGCAGCGTCCAGCCCTCGGGGACCGAGGCATCGCTGCGCAGCGCGCTGTCCACCTGGCCGAAACGCGCCCGCGCCAGGCTTTCCACCGCGTCGCGCATCCGCTCGTCGGTGATGCGGCCGCGCAGGCTGACGCCGCCTGCATCGACCATGGCCGAGAACTCGGCCGGTCCCGCCTGGACCTCGCCGGGCTTTTCGTGCCGGGCGGCCAGCGTGAAGGCCGGGGGCAGCGCCGCCTCAAGCCGGCCCACCGTCTCGTCGAAGGCTGCCGCCGCGACCTCGGGGGGGGCAAGCAGCGCCACATCGGTATCCGAGATCGTGACCGAGCCCGCCCCCAGCGCCTCGACGGCGCGGATGGCAGGGACGGCGGCATCGGCCCAGCGCGGAGAGGGCGCGCCCAGGCCCAGCGTGCAAGGCGCCGCGTCCGGCACGCCGGCAGCGCGCCCGGCCTCCAGGATGCGGTCGCGCGCGCTTTCGGTGTCGGCGGCGCAGGCGTCGAAGCGGGCGCCCGCCCCGTCCTTGACGAAGCGCAGGGTAAAGGGCGCGATCACCGGCCGCGGCGCGGTGATGTCGGCGGTCAGCGTCACCGAGGCCGGCCTGGCGCGGTTCAGCGCCATCTCCAGGTCGCGTTTCTCGCGCGGGCTGTCGGCGATGGCGCGGACCGAGACCGCCCCGGCCGCGATCGAGATCTTGGCCCGCTTGGCCAGCTGCGCGGCCCTGAGGCCGAGGGCAAAGGCATCCTCCCAAGCCTCGGGAACCGGGTAGTCGGCGCTTTCCATCAGGTCCGAGACCTGGGCTACGCCGGTCTGGCGCTTCAGCCGCTCGACCAGCGCGGCGCGGTCCAGCGTCGCCGGGACCAGGCCGATGATCGAAACGCCCCGGTCGTTGCGCAAAAGCTCGATCTCGAAGGCGGGGGTGGCCAGTTCGGCGGCGGCGGCGACCTGCATCCGGTCGATCACCCGGCCGGCATCGACCACGGTTTCGGCGCGCGCGCGGGCGCGAAAACGCTGCACCTCGTCGGGCGCGATGCCCTCCAGCCGCACCTGCAGGCCGTCGGTGCTGACCTCTACCCATTCGTAATCGGCCAGGGCGGCGCGCAGATCCTGGGCCGAGCGGGTCTGGATGAAATCCGCGGCCGCGCGGGCGCCCAGGAACGACAGGCCGGCGGCCGCCGCAAGGGCGATCAGGCTGGCGACAAGAACAGGGCCACGACGCGCTTGCCGCTGGGGATGAGCCATCCGGGGAACCTTGGGACTGTTACCGACCCGCCGCATGTAAACCCTGCGCCGGGTTTTCGCAATCAGACCAGCCCCGCCAAGGCAAGAAACAGCGCAACCACCAGCCCGGCGTCGCGGTTGCTGCGAAACAGCCGCAGGCAGCCGGCGCTGTCGGTCATGTCGAAGCGCCACAGCTGCCAGGCCAGATGCGCAGCGAAACCGACCACGCCCAGCAGGCCGAAGGTCAGGCCCAGCCCCTGGGGCGCGGCCGCCATCACCGCCAGCCCCAGAAGCAGCACCGAGGCGGTGCCGAAGCCCGCCAGCCAGCGCGGCGTGTCGGCGCCGAACAGCCGGGCGGTGGACTTGACGCCGATCAGCGCGTCGTCCTCGGCATCCTGGTGGGCATAGATGGTGTCGTAGAAGATCGTCCAGGCGATGCCCGACAGATAGGCCAGCACCGGCGCCGGGGCCAGGTTGCCGGTATGCGCCGCCCAGGCCAGCAGCACGCCCCAGTTGAAGGCCAGGCCCAGGAAGACCTGCGGCCACCAGGTGAAGCGCTTGGCAAAGGGATAGACCGCCACCAGCGCCAGCGAGGCCACGCCCAGCGCGATGGCCGCACCCCCCAGCGTCAGCAGGATGGCAAGGCCGGCCAGCGACTGCGCCACCAGCCAGACCAGCGCCCCGCGGACCGTCACCTGCCCCGAGGGGATCGGGCGCGAGCGCGTGCGCGCCACCTTGTCGTCGATGTCGCGGTCGGTGATGTCGTTCCAGGTGCAGCCGGCGCCGCGCATCAGCACCGCGCCCACGCCGCAGGCCACGGCGATCCACAGGTCGCGCCATTCCGGCCCGTCGGCGATCATCGCCAGCCCGATGCCCCACCAGCAGGGCAGCAGCAAAAGCCAGGTGCCGATCGGCCGGTCGGCGCGCGACAGGCGCAGCCACGGCCTCCAGTCCAGCGGCGCATGGCGGTCCACCCAATTGTCGGGCGGCGCGTCGGCGACGGTGCTTGGGCCCTCTGGCGTCTGCCCCTCTGGCGTCTGACGGTCGGTCTGCATTAGGCTGCGCCCCATCATGGCGAAAATCAGACTGTTCATAGATCACCCGCTGGCCGAGGGACAAGGCGTCGAGCTGAATCCCGACCAGGCGCATTACCTTTCCTCGGTCATGCGGCAGGCCGCGGGGGACGAGATCCTGGTCTTCAACGGCCGCGACGGCGAATGGCTGGCGCGGATCGAACGCATCGCCAAGCGCGGCGGCGCGCTGGAGGCGCTGCGGCAAACCGCGCCGCAGCTGAACCCGCCCGACCTGTGGCTGGTCTTTGCCCCGATCAAGAAGGCGCGCACCGATTTCATCGTGGAAAAGGCGGCCGAGATGGGCGCCGCCCGCATCCTGCCCGTCCAGACCGACCATACCAATTCCGAGCGCATTCGCCAGGACCGCCTGCAAGCCCATGCCGTCGAGGCGGCCGAGCAATGCGGCGGCACCTATGTCCCCGAGGTCTGCGACCTGGTGCCGCTGTCGCGGCTGCTGGACGGCTGGGACGCCGGGCGGCGCATCCTGTGGGCGGACGAGGCGCTGGCAGGGCCGGCGCAGGTGCTGTCCGGCCTGCCGCGCGGCCCCTGGGCGATTCTCATCGGCCCCGAGGGCGGCTGGTCCGAATCGGAGCGCAGGCGGCTTTCGGCGATGGATTGCGTCACGCCCGTCGCCCTGGGCCCGCGAATCCTGCGCGCCGATACGGCTGCCGTCGCGTCACTGGCGCTTTGGCAGGCGGCCCTGGGCGACTGGCGCTGAACGATCCGGTCTGAAACGCGCAATCTTCCCGCTGGAAACCGGCTCCGCGCGGGAGAATATTGCACCGCAGCATGATTTCCAGGCCCTTGCCGCAAAAAGTCAGGAATTCCGGTCTCTTATGCACAAGCTGCATGGCAGAGATGCCGGTTTGTCCGTGGTTTTCGCAAACTGCCCGGCCTATATGCTGATGCATCAACGAAGCGCCCGATGAGCGGGCAATGATCTCAAGGTGAAAAACTATGTCGGCGATTGACACGAACCGCATCCATGGCGGGGCGGGCTCTATCGGTATTGGCTCGAAAATCTGGGCGACGCTGTCGGCCTGGAACGATGCGCGGGTGACCCGGAACGCGCTGAGCCGTCTTTCGGATCGCGAGCTGGACGATATCGGTCTGTGCCGCGGCGATATCGAACGGATTGCGCGCGCCCGCTAAGCAGCGGTTGAAGACGCGAAAACGGCTGCGGCAAGCCCGCAGACCCTTTCCCGGCCCGGATGGGCAAGACGAACAGGCGGCCCCGCAAGGCCGCCTTCAGTATTTTCGGCGGGGCGCTTGCGGCGATCAGCCGCGCCGGACGACCAGGGTGGACCATTCGCCCAGGTCGTCGCGCCGCTCCAGCGCCAACCCGCCCGCCGCATAGGCCGCGATCACCTCATCCGCCTGGGTGGCGAGGATGCCCGACAGGATCGCCCTGCCGCCCGGCGCGACATGGCGCGCCATGTCCGGCACCAGATCGATCAGCGGCTGCTTCAGGATATTGGCAAAGACCAGGTCGAAAGGCGCCGCATTCTCGATCAGCGGATGGTCGAAGCCCACCGCCTCGACGCATTCGACGCGCCCGTCCAGCCCGTTGGCGATGACATTGGCGCGGGCCACGTCCACCGCCTGCGGGTCGATGTCGCCGGCCAGCACGATCACCGGGAACGCCCGCGCCGCCGCCATGGCCAGGACCGCCGTGCCGCAGCCGACATCGACGATGCGCCGCGGCGCGGCGCCCTCTGCGATCATGCGGTCCAGCGCCAGCAGGCAGCCCTTGGTCGTGGCGTGATGGCCGGTGCCGAAGGCCATGGCCGCCTCGATCAGCAGCGCCTCGGCGCCCTCGGGCACCTTGTCGGCATCATGGCCGCCATGGACGAAGAAGCGCCCGGCCTCGACCGGCGTGAGTTCGCGCCGGACATGGGCGACCCAGTCCACCTCGGGCAGTTCCGAGACCGCGAAGGGCGGCGCGTCCCAGGCGGCGGCCAGCAGCGCCAGCCCCACCTCGTCCGGGGCCTCGGTGAAGTAAAGCCCCACCTCCCAGCGATCCGAGCCATCCTCGATCTCGAAGACGCCGCTGCCGACGGGCTCGGGGGTCAGATCCTCGCCCGCCTCGGCAAGCGCCTCGGCCGCCTCGCGGCCTTTGGTGTGGGTCAGCGCGGTCCAGGTCGCCATTCAATATCCCTCGGCTGTATCGGTCAGCGGGGCTTTGACACCCGTGCCGCGCAAGCCGCAATAGCCATTCGGATAACGGTCCAGATATTGCTGGTGGTCGTCCTCGGCCCGCCAGAAGGGACCGGCGGGGATGATCTGCGTGGTGATGTCGGGATAGCCCTGCACCGCCAGCCGGTTGCCGTAATCGGCCTTGGACAGTTCCGCCGCCGCCTTCTGGCTGTCGTTGAACACCATGACGAGCGAGCGGTATTGCGAACCCACGTCGTTGCCCTGGCGGTTGCCCTGGGTCGGGTCGTGGTTTTCCCAGAAGATCTGCAACAGCCGCTCATAGCTGACGCGCGAGCTGTCATAGACCACGCGCACCACCTCGGCATGGCCGGTGCCGCCGGCGCAGACCTGCTTGTAGCTCGGGTTCTCGGCCGTGCCGCCGGTAAAGCCGACCTCGGTCAGCCAGACACCCTCCTGCTGCCAGAACAGCCGCTCGACGCCCCAGTAACAGCCCATGCCGAAGATCGCCTGGTCATAGCCTTTCGGCATCTCGGCATCCAGCGGCCGGCCGAAGATCCTGTGGATGGGGGCGCTCATGGTGCAGTCCTTTCGCATGTCCTGCCGCATTAGGTAGGCGCGGCGGTTCAACCGTGCAACGCCGGAATGCGGGCGCGGGTTGCGGCCGGGGGCGCGCGTCGTGCAGATTGCAGGTCGATCCCCCTCGCAGGAGACCCCGATGCGACCCGGACCGCGAAACCTGATCACCGATGTCGCCGGCCTGCGGGTCGGCAATGCCCGCGACGACGCCCTGCGCTCGGGTGCGACGGTGCTGCTTGGCGAGGCGCCCTTCGCCTGCGGCTTCAACGTCATGGGCGGCGCCCCCGGCACGCGCGAGACCGAGTTGCTGGCCCCCGACAAGCTGGTGCAGGGGGTGGACGCGCTGGTGCTGTCGGGCGGCTCGGCCTTTGGCCTGGCCGCCTGCGACGGCGTCTCGGACGGGTTGCGCGCCATGGGCCGCGGCTTCGAGATCGGGCCGGTGCGGGTGCCCATCGTGCCCGGCGCCATCGTCTTCGACCTGCTGAACGGCGGCGACAAGGATTGGGGCGCCAACCCCTATCCCGGACTGGGCCGTGCGGCGCTGGAGGCCGCCGGGGCCGATTTCGCCCTGGGCAGCGAGGGCGCGGGCACCGGCGCGATGACGCATCGCTGGAAGGGCGGGCTCGGCTCGGCCTCGGCAGTGCTGGAGGGCGGCATCACCGTCGGCGCGCTGGTGGTGGTGAACGCGCTGGGATCGGTGACGGCGGGCGAGACCCGGCAGTTCTGGGCCGCACCCTGGGAGCTGGGGGACGAATTCGGCGGGCTGGGCCTAGCCGGCCCCTACCCGGCCGGCCATGAGCCAAGCCCGGCGAAACGGCTGGGCGAGGCCACGACCATCGCCATCGTCGCCACCGATGCGGCGCTCGACAAAGCCGGGCTGACCCGGCTGGCGACGGCGGCGCAGGACGGCATGGCCCGCGCCATCGTGCCCAGCCACACGCCCTTCGACGGCGACCTGGTCTTTGCCGTCTCGACGGGGGCCAGGCCCCTGCCCGATCCGGCGCTGACGCCGTTCCTGCTGGGCCATGCCGCCGCCTGCACGCTGGCCCGCGCCATCGCGCGCGGCGTCCATGCGGCAAGCCCGCGGCCGGGCGACCTGCAACCCTGCTGGCGCGAGGGGTAATTCCGCCAGCAGGGCGAATCGAAGGGATCAATCCGCCGGGCGCCTCGTCGCGCCCGCGCCGGTCAGAACCAGATGCGGTCGCTGAAGACGTATTGCACGATCCGGTCGCGGGTCAGGCCCATCTTGGCCAGTTCGGCGTCGGATTTCGCCTTCAGAACCTCGATCTCGGCGCGGCGCGACTGCTGGCGGATATAGGCCTCGGTCCCGCGCGCCAGCCAGTCGCGAAAGCCGGAATACAGCGCCGCGAGACTGATCCGAGGACGATTGCTTGCAATGATAGCCATGGGAAACCCTTTCGGTATTGGCGAATGGTTTCCTCCCCTGCCGTCCAATCTAGGGCGGTTTCGCCCAGCCCGCCATGGCATCTTTTGCAACGCTGCATTGCAGCATGGGCGTGGCCGGCCACGCGACGCAAAGGCGGTCGGCCCGGCATGGCCGGCGCCGCCCGGCGCAAGGCTTGCGCCCGGCCCACCGCAGCCCGGCGGAATCCGTCGGCCGAACGGAATGCGCTTTCCCCCAAGGGCTTCGGCCATTATACGGTTCGCGGCATTCATGACCGCAAGGGGTAAGCACAATGGCCAATGTGGTGGTCGTCGGCGCGCAATGGGGCGACGAAGGCAAGGGCAAGATCGTCGACTGGCTGTCGGAACGCGCTGATGTGATCGCGCGCTTCCAGGGCGGCCACAACGCCGGCCACACGCTGGTCATCGGCAACCAGGTCTTCAAGCTGTCGCTCCTGCCCTCGGGCATCGTGCGCAAGGGCAAGATGGCGGTCATCGGCAATGGCGTGGTGCTGGACCCCTGGGCGCTGTTTTCGGAAATCGACAAGCTCGCCGCGCAGGGGGTCGAGATCTCGCCCGCCAACCTGATGATCGCCGAGAATACGCCGCTGATCCTGCCGCTGCACCAGGATCTCGACAAGCTGCGCGAAGAGGCCGCGGGCGCCAGCAAGATCGGCACCACCGGCCGCGGCATCGGCCCGGCCTATGAGGACAAGGTCGGCCGCCGCACCATCCGCGTCGCCGACCTGGGCGACGAAGAGACGCTGGATTCGCGCCTCGACCGCCTGCTGGCCCATCACGACGCGCTGCGCCAGGGCCTGGACGCCGCGCCCATCGACCGGGCGGAACTGCGCGCAAAGCTGCTGGAGATCGCGCCGAAGCTGCTGCAATACGCCCAGCCGGTGTGGAAGGTGATGAACGACTACCGCAAGGCCGGCAAGCGCATCCTGTTCGAGGGCGCGCAGGGCAGCCTTCTGGACATCGACTTCGGCACCTACCCCTATGTGACCAGCTCGACCACCATGTCGGGCATGGCGGCCAGCGGCACCGGGCTCGGCCCCTCGGCGATTGGCTTCGTGCTGGGCATCGTCAAGGCCTATACCACCCGCGTCGGCGAAGGCCCGTTCCCGACCGAGCTCGACGATGCCGACGGCCAGCGCCTGGGCGAGCGTGGCCATGAATTCGGCACCGTCACCGGGCGCAAGCGCCGCTGCGGCTGGTTCGACGCGGTGCTGGTGCGCCAGACCTGCGCCATTTCCGGCGTGGACGGCATCGCGCTGACCAAGCTCGACGTGCTGGACGGGTTCCAGACGCTCAAGATCTGCACCGGCTATCAGGTGGACGGCCAGCATTACGACCACCTGCCCACCGCCGCCTCGCTGCAGGCCAGGGCGACCCCCGTCTACGAGGAGATGGAGGGCTGGCAGGAATCGACCCAGGGCGCGCGCAGCTGGGCCGACCTGCCCGCCAATGCGATCAAATACGTCCGCCGCATCGAAGAGCTGATCCAGTGCCCCGTCGCGCTGCTCTCGACCTCGCCCGAGCGCGACGATACCATCCTCGTGACCGACCCCTTCGCGGACTGACCCGGACAGGACATGGACCTCAAGACGCGCAAACGCTGGTCGCTGGTGATCCTGCTGGTCGGGCTGCCGCTCTATATCGTGGTGGCGGTCAGCCTGGTGAACTGGATGGACCGGACCTGGGGCCGCCAGCCGATCCTGGTCGAGCTTGCGGTCTATGTCGCCCTGGGCATCCTCTGGGCCCTGCCCTTCCGCAAGGTCTTCACCGGCATCGGCAAGGGCGAATGAGGCTCAGCAGCGCCCGCCCGGTCACGCTGATCGGCGGGGCGCCGGTCGGCCGCGCCGACCTCGACCTGGCGCTGCGGCTCGCGCCGGTGGTGGCCGCCGCCGACAGCGGCGCCGATACCGCGCTCAGTCACGGGCTGATGCCGGCGGCGGTCTGGGGCGATTTCGACAGCATCTCGGCCCGCGCCCGGTCCGAGATCCCCCTGGCGAACCAGCACCCCATCGCCGAACAGGACAGCACCGATTTCGAGAAATGCCTGTCCAACCTCGACGCGCCCTTCGTCGTCGCGCTCGGCTTCTCCGGCGCGCGCCACGACCATTTCCTGTCGGCCCTCGGCGTCATCGCCCGCCGCATCGGCCCGCCCTGCCTGCTGGTCGCCGGCGAGGACGTGATCACGCTCGCGCCCCCGCGCCTCGCGCTGGACCTCGCGCCCGGCACGCGGGTCTCGCTCTTCGCGATGGCCCCGGCCAGCGGCCGCTCCTCCGGGCTCAAATGGCCCCTCGACGGGCTCGCCTTCGCCCCCACCGGCCTCAGCGGCACCTCGAACGAGGCCACGGGCCCGGTCACGCTGGAATGCGAGGGCCCGATGCTGCTGATCCTGCCGCGCTCGGAACTGCCGACGCTCGCGCGCGCGTTCTGACGGCTTCCACCGTTTCCCAAATACCCGTTCCCAGGGGCCAGGCGGGTGCTTCTCTGTTCCCCAAATACTCCTGCGACCGCGCCGTTGAACGCCCCCGGATCCGCGGGCCCATAACCTCGCGCAACCCGTCGCCGACAGGGTCCACCGCGCATCTGGGCCGCTTCGTCAAGACCGGCAGCCGCCGGCAGGTCTTCAAGAACCCGCAGCACCCCCATAGCCGGCGGCTGATCGCGGCCCATCCCCTCGCCGATCCATCCCGTCGGGCACCTGCCGCCGCCCCCGGTCCATCGCGAGATGGAGCCATCTGGTGCCGGCCGGGCCGGCAACGTCTGGTTGAACGCCCTGTTGCGGGATTGTCACAAGCCGGCACAAGCCCTTGCCGGCCGCCGACTCTGCTTGATCGCCGGCCCTCGCGGCGGGAATAGCGGGCATATCAGCCAGCCATGCGCCAGTCAGCACCCGAACCCTATCGGATGGCTTGCCATGACACATCGACCCCTGATCCCCTTCGCCGCGCATGCGCGGCTGACGACGGCGCTTTCCGCCGGCATCCTGGCGCTTCTGGCCAGCCCGGCCATGGCGCAGGAGACCGAGGAAGGCACCGCCGGCACCGTCACCCTGGACGAGGTGACGATCACCGCCGCCCCCGGCACCCAGACCGAGGGCACCGAAAGCTGGACCACGGAATGGATGCGCTCGGCCACCGGCCTGGTGCTGAGCCAGAAGGAGACGCCGCAATCCACCAGCGTCATCACCGACGCGCAGATGAAGGACCGCAACATCACCACCGTCGCCGAGACGATGGACGCGGCGACCGGCATCACCGTGCAGGCGTTCGAAAGCGACCGCATCAACTACTATTCGCGCGGCTTCTACATCGACGCCTACCAATATGACGGCGTGCCCGCACCGCGCAACGGCGCCTGGACCTTTGGCGACAACAACACCGACATGGCGCTTTACGACCATGTCGAAATCGTGCGCGGCGCCACCGGGCTGATGCAGGGCGCGGGCGAGCCGGGCGCCTCGATCAACTTCATCCGCAAGCGCCCGACCGAGGAGTTCCAGAACCAGGCCGCCGTCTCGCTGGCCTATCCCAAGGGCGCGCGCGCCGAATCCGACGTGTCGGGGCCGCTGAACGACACCGGCAGCGTGCGCGGCCGGCTGGTCAGCGTCGTGGACAGCCGCGACGGCATGCTGGACGGCTATCACAAGGACAAATATGTCCTGTTCGGCGCGCTGGACGTGGACCTGGGCGAAAGCACGCTGCTGAGCACCGGCCTTACCTATCAGAAGTCCAAGGCCGACAACGTGACCTGGGGCGGCCTGCCGCCCTATTATGCCGATGGCGGGCTGATCGACTGGGACTGGGGATCGACCCTGGGCGCGGACTGGACCTATGTCGATACCGAGCGGACCGAGGCCTTCGCCTCGCTCGAGCACGAATTCCAGAACGGCTGGACAGCGCGCGTGGTCGCCACCCATATCCGCAGCGAGGCGGACATGGAGCTGGCCTGGATCACCGGCGCGCCCGACCGGGAAACCGGCCTTGGCCTCAGCCCCTGGGCGGCGAAATACAATGGCACCACCAAGGTCTCGTCGCTGAACGCGGTGCTGAACGGCGACTTCCAGGCCTTCGGTCGCGACCACCAGTTCGTCGTCGGGGCCATGGCTTCGGATTTCAAGAGCAACTACTACGGCCACGCGGTCGATCTGGACACGCTGGCTCCGGTCGGCAATGTCTTCGACTGGGACGGAAGCTATCCCCGCCCCGGCTTCTCGGACGAGGTGACCAGCAGCTGGACCAGCAAGCAGCGCCAATACGGGCTCTATGCCACCACCAAGATCCAGGTCGCCGAGCCGTTCTCGGTCATCGCCGGCGCCCGCGCCAACTGGTGGAAGGGCACCGAGGGCTCGCTGGGCAGCCCGACACATGAATACAGCTATAGCGGCGAGATCACGCCCTATCTCGGCTTCACCTACGACCTGAACCCGACCTATACCGCCTACGGCAGCGTCACCAGCATCTACAAGCCGCAGATCGCCCAGGACATCAACGGCGACTACCTCGACCCGACCTATGGCTGGAACTACGAACTGGGCGTCAAGGCCGACCTGATGGGCGGGGCGATGTATGCCTCGGCGGCGATCTTCAAGACCGACCAGAAGGACGTGGCGAACTGGGTGGGCTATGACGAGACCCGGTTGCGCGACATCTACGAAAGCATCGACGGCACCACCACCCGCGGCTTCGAGCTTGAGGCGGCGGGGGCGATCAACGACCGCTGGAACGTCTCGGCCGGCTACACCTTCCGCACCTCGAAGGACAAGGACGGCAACCGCTTCGCCGCCGACCAGCCCAAGCATACGCTGAAGCTGGCGACCGACTATCGGCTGGCGGGCATGTTCGACGACAAGCTGACGGTGGGCGGGGCGATGCGCTGGCAAAGCGGCACCGACAGCATGGATTTCGACACGGATGTCAACGTCAACGTGCATCAGGGCTCCTATGCCGTCTTCGACCTGAACGCCTCTTACCAGGTGACGGACAAGACCGAGCTGACGCTCAGCGTGAACAACATCCTCAACGAGAAATACTATGCCACGACCGGCTTCTACGACACCGTGGTCTATGGCGACGAACGCAGCGCCGAGCTGACGCTGCGGGCGAAGTTCTGAACGGGGCGGCCGGCTCTCCGGCCGGCACCCCCCGGATATGGCCGTCATGGCGAAAACCCCGGCAGGTGCCGGGGTTTTTTCGTTTCCTCCCCGGCGCGCGCGGGGCGCGGGCGCCCGCACGGCCTTGCGGCGCTTGGCGAAAGGCGTAACCTGCGGGCCGAAGGAGATCGTCCATGCCCGTCAAGAACCGCTTTGCCGAATTGCTGCCCGAGATCACCGCCTGGCGCCGCGACTTTCACCAGAACCCCGAACTCGACTACCAGGTCCACCGCACCGCCGGCCGCGTGGCCGAGCTGCTGCGCAGCTTCGGCCTGGATGAGGTCGCCGAGGGCGTCGGCCGCACCGGCGTGGTCGGCGTCATCCGGGGCCGCAGCAATGCCAGCGGCCGGGTGATCGGGCTGCGGGCCGACATGGACGCGCTGCCGATCAACGAGCAGACCGGGGCGGAATACGCCTCGAAGACGCCGGGGGTCATGCATGCCTGCGGCCATGACGGCCATACCGCCATGCTGCTGGGCGCGGCGAAATACCTGGCCGAGACGCGCAATTTCGACGGCACCGCCGTGGTGATCTTCCAGCCCGCCGAAGAGGGGGGCGCGGGCGGCCTCGCCATGGTCCGGGACGGGCTGGTCGAGCGCTGGGGCATTCAGGAATTCTACGGCATGCACAACATGCCCGGCTATCCGGTGGGCAGCTTCGCCATCCGCGAGGGCGCGATGATGGCGGCCGCCGACCAGTTCGACATCGTCATCACCGGCAAGGGCGGCCATGCCGCCAAGCCGCATGAGGCGGTCGACACCATGCTGGTCGCGGCGCAGGTCATCGTCTCGCTGCAATCCGTCGTCGCGCGCAATGTCGATCCGCTGAAAAGCGGCGTCGTCTCGGTCTGCGTGGTGCAGAGCGATTCGACCGCGCATAACGTCATCCCGCAGGTGGTGAAGCTGAAGGGAACCGCCCGCAGCCTGGCGCCAGAGGTGCGCGACCAGCTGGAGGAGGGCATCAGGCGCGTCGCCACCCATACCGCCGCCGCCTTCGGCGCCATGGCCGAGGTCACCTATGAGCGCGGCTATCCGGTGACGATGAACCATCCCGAAGCGACAGGTTTCGCGGCCGAGGTCGCACGGCAGGTGGCGGGCGCGGTGGACATGGAAATGGAGCCGCTGATGGCCGGCGAGGATTTCAGCTACATGCTGAACGAACGCCCCGGCGCCTATATCTTCGTCGGCAACGGCGACACGGCGATGGTGCATCACCCGGCCTATGATTTCGACGACAATGCGATCCCGGCCGGGTCGAGCTGGTATGCCGGGATGATCGAGGCGCGGATGCCGCTGCCGGCGTGATCGTCGCGCCGGGGGTTTCACACCCCCGGACCCCCGTGGGATATTTGGGCACGAAAGAAGCAGGGGCCGTGAGGCCCCCTTGCCGTTTCAGAAGTGGATGGCGCGGCCATAGGCCGAGAGCGTGGCCTCGTGCAGCATCTCGGACAGCGTCGGGTGCGGGAAGACCGTCTCCATCAGCTCGGCCTCGGTGGTTTCCAGCGTGCGGCCGACGACATAGCCCTGGATCAGCTCGGTCACTTCCGCGCCGACCATGTGGGCACCCAGCAACTCGCCGGTCTTGGCGTCGAAGACGGTCTTGATCAGGCCCTCGGGCTCGCCCAGAGCGATGGCCTTGCCATTGCCGATGAAGGGGAAGCGGCCGACCTTGACCTCATGGCCCGCGGCCTTGGCCTTTTCCTCGGTCAGGCCGACCGAGGCCACCTGCGGGTTGCAATAGGTGCAGCCGGGGATCGAGTTCGGCTTGATCGGATGCGGGTGCTGGCCGGCGATCAGTTCCGCGACCATGACGCCTTCATGGCTGGCCTTGTGGGCGAGCCAGGGCGCGCCGGCGACGTCGCCGATGGCATAGAGCCCGTCCACGCCGGTGCGGCAATATTCGTCGGTGACGACATGGGTGCGGTCGATCTTGGCGCCCAGTTTTTCAAGGCCGAGGTTTTCCACGTTGCCGACGATGCCGACGGCCGAGATCACCGTGTCGAATTCATGCGTCTCGGTCTTGCCGCCGGTCTCGATATGGGCGGTGACCTTGCCCTTTGCGCGGTCCAGCTTCTTGACTGCCGCCTTTTCCAGGATCTTCATGCCCTGCTTGACGAATTGCTTCTTCGCCAGGGCCGAGATTTCCGCATCCTCGACCGGCAGCACGCGGTCCATGACCTCGACCACGGTAGTGTCGGCCCCCAGCGTGTTGAAGAAGCTGGCGAATTCGATGCCGATGGCGCCCGAGCCGATCACCAGCAGCTTTTTCGGCATCCGCGGCGGCTGCAGGGCGTGCTTGTAGTTCCAGACCAGGTCGCCGTCGGGTTCCAGCCCCGGCAGTTCGCGGGCGCGGGCGCCCGTGGCCAGCACGATGGATTTCGCGGTCACTTCCTCGGCGCCCTTGTCGGTCTTGACGCTGATCTTGCCGGGGGCGATCAGGCTGGCCTCGCCCATGATGACGGTGACCTTGTTCTTTTTCAGCAAGTGGCCGACGCCGCCGGCGAGCTGCTTGGCCACGCCGCGCGAGCGTTGCACCACGGCACTGAGGTCATAGCCGATCTTGTCGGCGGAAAGGCCGAATTCCTTGGCGCGGTGCATGAGGTGAAAGACCTCGGCCGAGCGCAGCAGCGCCTTGGTCGGGATGCAGCCCCAGTTCAGGCAGATGCCGCCCAGATGCTCGCGCTCGATACAGGCCACCTTGAGGCCCAGCTGCGCGCCGCGGATGGCGCAGACATAGCCGCCAGGGCCGGAACCGATCACCACCATGTCGAAGCTTTGCGCCATGGGAATCCCCCTCTCAGAAAAGATAGTTCAGCGTTAAACCAATTTTCAGACGTCAGCAAGCGACAGCTTGCCCGCGACCAGCGCGCCATAGCCGCCGGCCTCCATGACGCGGATTTCCGCCGGCGTGGGCACGCGATTCAGCGCCGCGTTGCGCCAGGGGAAGCGGCCGAATTTCGCGATGGTGTCGCGGTGCAGCTCGGCATGGCGCAGGTTCTCGCCCGGCATGAACTCGGCGAACAGGGCCACCGCGCGCTCCTGGTCCGCCGGATCCTCGGAATGTTCGAAAGGCAGGTAGACGAACTGCCGGGCAGGCGGTTCGATGCGCAGGTGCAGGCCGCTGTCGACCGCCTCGCGGGCCAGGCTGCGGGCCAGGGGATCGGTGGCGAAGGCGCGGGCGTCCTCGCGGAACATGTTGCGGGGGAACTGGTCGGTCAGGATCAGCCCGGCCAGCATCCCCTCGGGCGTGGCGGCCCAGCCGGGCACCAGGTCGGCGGCGCGTTCCCAGGCCGGCCGGAAGCGCCGGCGGACGGTTTCGTCCAGCGCGTCCGAGCGCTCATACCAGCCCTTCTCGCCGACCTCCTCGAGCCAGAAGCGGTTGATCTCCTCGGGTGTCGCGGTGTCGGTCATGGCCTTGCCCTCCGTTTTGACCGATGGTCGCAGAGCCGGGGGCGGGTCGCAAGCCGTTCAGGCGGGTTTGTCGCCGTCGTCGGAACTGGCGGTTTCCAGCGCCGCCTCGACCGCGACGGGGGTGGCCGAGGGGGCGATGACGGCGAAGCTCTGGTCCAGGACCGGGGTCGGGCGGCGGGTGCGGCGCCAGCCGGCATAGAAGGCCAGCATCGCCAGGAGCAGGCCGATATAGACCCAGAACCCGTCCGGGCCTAGCAGAGACATCAGCCAGCCGGTGATCAGCGGCCCGGCCATGGCGCCGACGCCGTTGATGAACAGCAGGCCCGCCGATGCGGCGGCCATGTCGCTTTGGTCCAGGAAGTCGTTGGTATAGGCCAGAAGCAGCGAATAGACCGGATTGGCCACGCCGCCGATCAGCGCCGCGGCCAGCAGCAGGCCCCAGATCCCCGGTTGCAGCGTCACCGTGGCCAGGCTGACCACCGCGCCCAGCACCGACAGGCCCAGCACGATGAAGCGCCGGTCGCCGTGGTCCGAAAGCCAGCCGATCGGATATTGCAGCAAGAGCCCGCCGGCATAGATCGCCGCCACGAAGGCCGAGATCTCGCGCACCGAGAGCCCCTTGGTCGAGCCCCAGACCGAGGCCATGCCGAACAGCGCCGAGAACACCCCGCCCATCAGGAAGATGCCGATGCAGCCCAGCGGCGAGGCGCGGAACAGGCTGCCGAAGCTCATCCGCTTCAGCGTCGAGAATTGCGGCGCGGGCTGGGTCGAAAGCAGGATCGGCAGGAAGGAGAAGCTGACCAGCACCGAGGGGATCACGAACAGCAGGTAGCCCGCCGGGTCGGCCGTGTTCATCAGGAACTGCGCCGTGATGATGCCCAGCATCTGCATGATCATATAGGCCGACATGGCCTGGCCGCGGTTCTCGTTGGTGGTGCCGGCGTTCAGCCAGCTTTCCGCGGTGATGTAGACCCCCGAGAAGCAGAAGCCGATCAGCAGCCGCATCAGCGCCCAGGCGATCCAGTGCGGCGCCGCCGCATAGAGGATCAGCACCGACGAGATCAGCGAGCCGAGCGCGGCGAAGACCCGGACATGGCCGACCTTGCGGATCAGTTCCGGCACCACGCGCGAACCCAGCAGGAAGCCGCCGAAATAGGCGGCCATCACCACCGACATCTGGGTGGTCGAGATGTTCTCGATCTTGCCGCGGATGCCCAGCAGCGTGCCCTGCATCCCGTTCCCGACCATCAAGAGCAGGATGCCCAGAAGCAGCGGCCAGGTGGTGCGCAGGACGGTCAGCATCACGGATCCTTCGGAATCAGCAGGGAGGCGTCGCCATAGCTGAAGAAGCGATAGCCCGATTCCACCGCGTGATGATAGATGCCGCGGATGCGGTCCTGGCCCATCAGGGCGCTGACCAGCATCAGCAGCGTCGATTTCGGCAAGTGGAAATTGGTTATCAGCGCATCCGTCACGCGAAAGCGATAGCCGGGATAGATGAAGATTTCGGTAACGCCCTGGAACGGATGCACGATTCCGTCCTGGTCGGCGGCCGATTCGATCAGCCGCAGCGCCGTGGTGCCGACCGGGATCACCCGCCCGCCCTGGGCGCGGGTGGCGTTGATCGCGGCGGCCGCCTCGGGCGTGACCTCGCCCCATTCGCCGTGCATCTTGTGCGTCGTCACGTCCTCGACCTTGACCGGCAGGAAGGTGCCGGCGCCGACATGCAGGGTGACATGGGCGAAGCGCACGCCGCGCGCCGCCAGCTGACCGAGCAGGGCGTCGTCGAAATGCAGGCTGGCGGTCGGCGCGGCAACGGCGCCCGAGCGCCGCGCCCAGACGGTCTGGTAATCCTGACGGTCGGCATCGTCCGGGGCGCGCAGCGCGGCGATATAGGGCGGCAGCGGCATGGCGCCGACCTGGGCCAGCGCGGCGTCGAACGCCGCGCCCGTCGCGTCGAAGCGCAGGGTCAGCTCGCCTTCGGAAATCCCCGCCACCTCGGCCGACAGCGCCTCGCCAAAGCGGATCACCTCGCCGGGCTTCAGCTTGCGCAGCGGCTTGGCCAGCGCCTTCCAGCCATCGGCCGCGGGCTCCAGCAGCGTGACCTCGACCTTCGCCACCGCCTCGCCCTGCGGGGTCGGGCGCGCGCGGGTTCCGGTCAGCCGCGCCGGGATGACCTTGGTGTCGTTCAGCACCAGCAGGTCGCCCGGCCCCAGCAGGTCGGCAAGGTCGCGCACGTGCAGGTCGCGAATCGAATCGCCCAGGGCCAGCAGCAGCCGCGCGGCGGTGCGCGGCCGCGCCGGGCGGGTCGCGATCAGCCCTTCGGGCAGGTGAAAGTCGAAATCGTCCAGCTTCATGGGCTTAGGTTCTGTCCGGGCCGCCGAGGGGCGTCAAGGCAGGCGGTCATCACAAAGTGAAAAACTCGGGCTTTACTTATCCGAGGGAATGAGTAAGTTTTGGCCAACCGAGGTGAGTAAATGATCGTCTGCCACTGCACCCAGATTTCCGACCACGACATCAAGGCCGCGATTGACTGGATGCGTGCCGCCGACCCCGAGACGATCATCACCCCTGGCAAGATCTACCACGCACTCGGCAAGCGGGCCGATTGCGGGGGCTGTATGCCATTGTTTCTGGACACCATGCGCGGATGCGATAATCTGGCTGTGCCCCCGATCCTGCGGGGGCTGAAAGCCAACCGCACAGGGGTAAGCCATGAAGGGCGACGCAAAGGTCATCGAGTATCTCAACGCAGCGCTACGGTCTGAACTCACCGCGGTCAGCCAGTACTGGTTGCATTATCGCCTGCAAGAGGACTGGGGTTACGGCAAGATCGCCGACAAGTCCCGCGGCGAATCCATCGAGGAAATGCATCATGCGGACCGCCTGATCCAGCGAATCATCTTCCTGGAAGGCCATCCCAACCTGCAAAAGCTGGATCCCCTGCGGATCGGCCAGAACCTCAAGGAAACGCTGGAATCCGACCTGGCGGCCGAATACGACGCCCGCACGCTTTACATCGAGGCGCGGGAATATTGCGACAAGGTCGGGGATTACGTCAGCAAGAACCTGTTCGATTCGCTGCTGACCGACGAAGAGGGGCATATCGACTTCCTCGAAACCCAGCTGGGCCTCTACGAAGAGATCGGCGCGCAGAACTACGGCCAGCTCAACGCCAAATCCGCCGACGAGGCGGAATAGGGCCCTGGACCGGGGGGTCTTTGCGGCCCCCTTCGATCCCGGCTCAGCCCAGCCAATCGGCGGCCAGCCCCGGCAGGTCGTCGAAATGCGCCAGCATCGCCTCGGGCGCCAGCCGGCGCAGCGCCTCGCCCTCGGGGCCAAAGGCGACCAGGGCCACCCGCACGCCGGCGGCGGCGGCGGTCCTGCGGTCGGTTTCGGTGTCGCCGACCAGGAAGGATTGCGCCACCATGCCGCCCGCGGCCTCGACCGCTGCGGCATAGGGTCGCGGGTCGGGCTTGCGCACCGGCAGCGTGTCGGCGCCGATCATCGCGGCAAAGCGGTCGCGGATGCCCAGTTCGCGCAGCAATGTCTCGGCCAGGGCCTCGGGCTTATTGGTGCAGACCGCAAGGCGGTGGCCCGCCGCGGCCAGCCGGTCCAGCGCAGCCTCGGCGCCGGGGTAAAGCCGGGTATGGACGGCGATCGCCTCGCCGTAATGGGCCAACAGGCGCGGATAATCCTCGTCCTCGGCGCCGGGCGGCAGCAGCCTGTCGCCGGGCAGGCCGCCATAGCCGGCGCGCAGCATGGCCCGGCCGCCGTGAAAGGCGATCAGCGCATCCTCGACCGGGTCCAGCAGCGCGCCCAGGCCGCGCGCCGCAAAGCAGGCATTGGCCGCCGCGATCAGGTCGCCCGAGGTATCGGCCAGCGTGCCGTCCAGATCGAAGACCACCGTTCCCGCCATGCTGTAACCTTCCGTCAAGATGTTTGATCTGCCGGGGTCTTTCCCGGCTGCCGCCCTCTAGGTAGAACGCCCGGCAAGGATAAGGAACAGGCAAGAGGGCAGAGATGACCGATAAACCCGTCGCGCTGATCGTGCTGGCCGCCGGACAGGGCAGCCGCATGCAGTCGGACCTGCCCAAGGTGCTGCACCGGCTGGGCGGCCTGCCGCTGGTCGCCCATGCGCTTGCCGCCGGCCGGACGCTGGAACCCGAGGCGGCGGTCGTCGTCGCCGGCCATGGCGCCGAGGCGGTGGCCAAGGCCGTGGCCAAGCTCGACCCCGAGGCGCAGATCGCCCTGCAGCAGGAACAGCTGGGCACCGCCCATGCCGTCAGCCAGGCCCTGCCGGCGCTGGAGGGTTTCGCGGGCCGGGTGATCGTGCTTTACGGCGACACCCCCTTCATCGGGCAGGAAACGCTGGCAAGCCTTGCCGCCCATCCCGCCGATGTGGTGGTGCTGGGCTTCGAGGCTGCCGACCCCGGCCGCTACGGCCGCCTCGTCACCGGCCCCGAGGGGCTGGAGCGGATCGTCGAATACAAGGATGCCGACGAGGCGACGCGGGCGATCCGCCTGGTCAATTCCGGCGTGCTGGCGGCGGATGCGGCCTTGCTGCGCGAATTCCTGCCCCGGATCGGCAACCGCAATGCGGCGGGCGAATATTACCTGACCGACATCCCCGGACTGGCCCGCGCCGCCGGCCACCGGGTCGAGGTCGTGACCTGCGACGAAGCCGAGACGCTGGGCATCAACACCCGCGCCGAACTGGCGCAGGCCGAGGCCGCCTTCCAGGCACGCGCCCGCGCCCAGGCGCTGGAGGACGGCGTGACGCTGAGCGACCCCGCGACGGTCTGGTTCGCGCTGGACACCTGCATCGGCCGCGACGCGGTGATCGGGCAGAACGTGGTTTTCGGCCCCGGCGTGACCGTGGAAAGCGGCGCCGAGATCCTGCCCTTCTGCCACCTGGAGGGCTGCCATGTCAGCGCCGGCGCCACGGTCGGCCCCTTTGCCCGGCTGCGCCCCGGCGCGGAACTGGGCGGCGACGTGCATGTCGGCAATTTCGTCGAGATCAAGAATTCAGTGCTGGACGAAGGCGTCAAGGTCGGCCACCTGACCTATCTGGGCGATGCCCATGTCGGCGAGGCGACGAATATCGGCGCCGGCACCGTGACCTGCAATTACGACGGCGTCGGCAAGCATCGGACCGAGATCGGCGCCCATGCCTTCATCGGCTCGGACACCATGCTGGTGGCGCCGGTCCGGGTGGGGGCGCGGGCGATGACCGGCTCGGGCTCGGTCATCACCCAGGACGTGCCGGACGACGCGCTGGCGCTGGGACGCGCCAAGCAGGTGGTGAAGCCGGGCCTCGCCACGCGGCTGATGCAGGCCTTGCGCCAGAAAAAGGGGAACTGACATGTGCGGCATCATCGGAATCCTGGGCGATCACGAGGTTTCGCCGCAACTGGTCGAGGCGCTGAAACGGCTGGAATACCGCGGCTATGACAGCGCCGGCGTGGCGACCGTGGACGCCTCGGGGCGGCTGGACCGCCGCCGCGCCGTGGGCAAGCTGGTGAACCTGTCCGACCGGCTGGTGCATGAGCCGCTGACCGGGCATGCCGGCATCGGCCATACCCGCTGGGCCACCCATGGCGCCGCGACCGAGGCCAACGCCCATCCCCATCGCCGCGGCCCGGTCGCCGTGGTCCATAACGGCATCATCGAGAACTTCCGCGAGCTGCGCGACGAGGTCACGCGGCTGGGGATGCAGCCGGAATCGCAGACCGATACCGAGACCGTGGCGCTGCTGACCGCCTGGCACATGGACCAGGGCCTTGCGCCCGTCGAGGCGGCGCGGGCCACGCTGGCGCGCCTGCACGGCGCCTTTGCGCTGGCCTTCCTGTTCGAGGGCGAGCCCGACCTGATGATCGCCGCCCGCAAGGGCAGCCCGCTGGCCGTGGGCCATGGCACGGGCGAGATGTTCCTTGGCTCGGACGCGGTGGCGCTGGCGCCCTTCACCGACCGCATCACCTATCTGGAAGACGGCGACCACGCCATCATCCGCCGCGCGGGGGCCGAGATCTTCGACGCCGAAGGCCGCCCCGCCAGTCGCGAGATCCAGCAGATCGACGTGGGCGCGACCCAGATCGACAAGGCCGGCTACCGGCATTTCATGGCCAAGGAGATCGCCGAGCAGCCGGTGGTGCTGGGCGACGCGCTGAACCACTACATCAAGGGCGACCGGATCGTGCTGCCCGAGGCGCTGGATTTCCGCGACGTGGACCGGCTGGTGCTGGTCGGCTGCGGCACCGCCTTCTATGCCGCCCATGTCGCCCGCTACTGGTTCGAGGGGCTGGCCGGCCTGCCCTGCGACCTCGACGTGGCCTCCGAGTTCCGCTATCGCGAGCCGCCGCTTTCGCCGAAAAGCTGGGCGCTCTTCGTCAGCCAGTCGGGCGAGACGGCGGACACCCTGGCCGCACTGCATTACGCCCGCGACAAGGTGGCGCGCACGGTGGGGGTGGTGAACGTGGGCACCTCGGCCATCGCGCGCGATGCCGACATCGCCCTGCCGACGCTGGCCGGGATCGAGGTCGGCGTCGCCTCGTCCAAGGCCTTCACCTGCCAGCTTGCGGTGCTGGCGGTGCTGGCCTTGAAGGCGGCGCGGGATCGCGGCCGCATCTCGGAGGCCGAGCTGGCCGCGCATCTGGCGGACCTGCGCGCGCTACCGGGGCTGCTGAACCAGGCGCTGGCGGTCAGCGACGAATGCCGACGCCTGGCCGGCTGGCTCAGCGAGGCGCAGGATGTGCTGTATCTGGGCCGCGGCGCGCTTTACCCGGTGGCGCTGGAGGGGGCGCTGAAGCTCAAGGAGCTCAGCTATATCCATGCCGAGGGCTATGCCTCGGGCGAGTTGAAGCACGGGCCGATCGCGCTGATCGACCGCAACGTGCCGGTGGTGGTGCTGGCGCCGCGCGACGCCCTGTTCGAAAAGACCGTCTCGAACATGCAGGAGGTGATGGCGCGCCACGGGCAAGTGCTGCTGATCTCGGATGCCGAGGGGCTGGAGACCGGCGGCCATGGCATGCGGGCCGGGCTGGCGATGCCCGCGGGCGGTGGGCTGTTCCAGCCCATCCTTTACGCGGTGCCGATGCAATATCTGGCCTATCATACCGCGGTGGCGAAGGGCACCGACGTAGATCAGCCCCGCAACCTGGCGAAATCGGTGACGGTGGAATAGGGCGGGTCGGCAGTCGGGGTATATGGGAAGTTACTTTTAACCAAGCTTGCAACGTCCCATCGAGAAGCCGGGGATCGAGCGGCGCTGCTGGACCGGAAAATATATCGATTGGGCCGTCAGAATTGCCGACGGCGCTACTGCACCACCTGGAGCTTTGCAGGGCCGTGCCCTGCTCGATGATCCGAACCCGTTCGAGGGCTATGCTTGCGGAAGAACCGGAACCCCGGCCGACCGCGGTATTGCAGGTCTTTGCCGGGCGACAGACCTGCAGCTTAGCCTTGATTCCCGCGCTGCGCGGCTGTTTGTCCTGCAAGATCGGGCTTCGGGGGACACACGCCGATCCTATGCCGCCGGGGTCGAGAACGATTCGGTTCTTGCGGTGAACCGGCGCGGCATCCGCTATCAGGAAGGCGATATGTTGTCGGGGCGGCAAAACTCATGTGCCGGCCGGCAGAAGCGGGCGATGCCAATGGCGGGTTCATTTGCGGGCTGGCCCGGTTCAACGGCCAGGATGTCGGCAAGGCGGTGCGCTTCTGAGAGAATACGGCCAAACAGGGTAATATCGGCTCAAAGAACTTTCCAAGCGCAGTTTTCCTTAGCGGCAACGCATCCGCAGGGATCGCCGCAGATAGCGCGAAAATGCTCAGCTCTTTCGAGAATACGGCCGATGCCGGCAATACGCCGGGTTTCTATCACCTCACGCAGATGGACGCCGCAGCCGATGCGAATGGCAACCACAGTCGACGCCGCGGAGGCCTGCAAGTTCGCCTCGCGGCCAGCGGTGCGTCGCATGCGCGAGGCTGCTCGCCCTGCGCGACCAGCTGGCGCAGATGAACGCTGGGAACATTCTCGTTGGCAGGCCAAGGCCAGGACCGGTGTGCCCATGGCCCATGCCCTCCGAGCGCCCGAAAGGGCATGCGTCACCTGGCGGCAACGTGAGGGCCCAGAGGGCACGACGGGATCTCATGAAAGAGATACCCGGACGCTGTGCCACGGGTGACGCCCAAGCCGTATGCTTCCGACCCTGCCGTTCGGCATCGGCCTGGCGCTTGCCGACTTTGCGCGCCCCGGCGCTGCGCAGGGGATCTCCTGCATGCCAATCGAGAAGATCGAAACCCGCGGCGCGAAATGCCTGCCTGCGTCCAGCATCAGACAGGCGGGCACCCCTTTAAAGGGTAGCTGCCACGGCTTGGCGGAGTTCAACGGCACCCTATAGGGTCGTGACCGAACTCTATATCGAGGCTCTATCAAGGCGGGGGCTGATCACATCGCGCGTCTATCTGCCCGCATAGGGCCGGCGCAGCGGCATGTTGCAACTAGCCGCGGTCGAAGGCGGGATCGAAGCCGCGGGGTTCCGCAACTGTCAGGGCGTGAAGATGACGCTGAGCGGCCTCACGCCGTGCGAATGCATCGGCAACCCCTGGAGGTCGGACCCACATGGATTCATCGGTGATTCGATCCACCAAATGCGGTGACTAAACCGGCTAAGCCGGGTTTTCCTCGACGATGACAAGATCGCGCTCGGCCGCCTCTCGGGCGTGGTCCAGCGCCGCCTGATACTCGGCCGAACGATAGCAGGCCACCGCATCCTCGACGCTGGGAAAGCGCGCCACCACGTTGCGGGCGCGGTCCTTGCCTTCAAGCTGCACATAGCGCGAGCCGCGGGCAAGAAAGACCCCGCCATATGCGGCAATCGCCGGACCCGCCAGCCGGGCATATTCGCCATAGGCCTCGGGGTCGGTCACGTTGACATGGGCGATCCACAGCGCGGTCATGCTTTCTCTCCGATCAGGGTTTCGACGGCAGCGATCGCGCTGTCGGCAGCGGCAAGGCTGGGCGCCCCGCCCTGGGCGCGGTCGGGCCGGCCGCCGCCGCCCTTGCCGCCAAGCGCAACCGTCGCGGCCTGCACCAGTTCGATGGCGCTGATCCGGCCGGTCAGGTCAGGGGTCACGCCGGCCGCCACCGTCGCCTTGCCGTCCGCCTCGGCCAGCACCACCACTGCGCCCGAACCAAGCCGCGACTTCATCTCGTCGACCAGCGGGCCAAGCTCCTTGCCGCTCACCCCCTCGACGCGGCGGGCAATCAGCTTGACGCCGTTGATCTCGCGCGGCTTGTCCTCGGAGCCGCCGCCCATGGCCAGCTGGCGCTTGAGCTGCGCAACCTCGTTGGCCAGCGCCTTGCGCTCATCGGCCAGGGCGCGAACCTTGTTCACCACGTCGCCGGTCTGCGCCTTGAGGATGCCGGCGATTTCATTGAGTTCGCCATCCACGCGGCGCAACTCGTCCATCGCCGCCTGGCCGGTCAGCGCCTCGATGCGGCGGATGCCGGCGGCGGATGCGGTTTCCGAGGTCAGCGCGAACATGCCGATGTCGCCGGTGCGCGCGACATGCGTGCCGCCGCAAAGCTCCAGCGAATAGGTCTGGCCGCCGGTGCCCTTGCCCGAGCCCGGCAGATCGCCCATCGAGACCACGCGCACCTCGTCGCCATATTTCTCGCCGAACAGCGCCTGCGCCCCCAGGGCGCGGGCGTCGTCCGGGGTCATGATCCGGGTCTCGACCGGGCTGTTCTGGCGGATGAAGTCGTTCACTTCGCGCTCGACCCGCACCAGTTCCTCGGGCGTCATCGCCTTGGCATGGCTGAAGTCGAAACGCAGCCGGTCGGGCGCGTTCAGGCTGCCGCGCTGCGCGACATGTTCGCCCAGGGCGCGGCGCAGCGCCTCGTGCAGCAGATGCGTGGCCGAGTGATTGGCGCGAATGGCGCTGCGGCGGTCGTGGTCGACGGAAAGCTGCGCGCCCTGGCCGGGCTGGATCGTGCCCAGCGTCACCTCGGCGATATGGATGAAGACGCCGCCGGTCTTTTTCGTGTCGGTCACGCGCGCGGCGCCGGTCTCGGTCTTGATCAGCCCGGTATCGCCGACCTGGCCGCCGGATTCGGCATAGAAAGGCGTCTGGTTCACCACGATCTGCACCGCCAGGCCCTCGCCCGCCTCCTCGACGGCGGCACCATCCTGCACCAGCGCCAGGATCTGGCCCTCGCTGATCTCGGTGTCATAGCCCAGGAACTCGGTCGCGCCATGTTCTTCGGCGATGTCGAACCAGATCGCGGCGTCCTTGGTCTCGCCCGAGCCGGCCCAGGCGGCGCGGGCCTTGGCCTTCTGCTCGGCCATCGCCGAATCGAAGCCGGCGGTGTCGACCGCGCGGCCCTTTTCGCGCAACGCGTCCTGAGTCAGGTCCAGCGGGAAGCCATAGGTATCGTAAAGCTTGAAGGCCGCCTCGCCCGGCAGGTTCGCCCCCTCGGGCAGCTTCGCCAACTCGTCGTCCAGCAGCCGCAAGCCGCGGTCCAGCGTCTGCTTGAAGCGGGTCTCCTCCAGCTTCAGCGTCTCCTCGATCAGCGCCTGTGCGCGGCCAAGCTCGGGATAGGCGGCGCCCATCTCGCGCACCAGCGCCGGGACCAGGCGGTGCATCACCGGATCCTTGGCGCCCAGCATATGGGCGTGACGCATGGCGCGGCGCATGATGCGGCGCAGCACATAGCCGCGCCCCTCGTTCGAGGGCATGACCCCGTCGGCGATCAGGAAGCTGGTCGAGCGCAGATGGTCGGCGATGACGCGGTGATGCACCTTGCCGGGGCCGTCGGGGTCGGCGCTGGTCGCATGCGCACTGGCCTCGATCAGGCTGCGCATCAGATCGGTGTCGTAATTGTCATGCTTGCCCTGCAAGAGCGCGCCGATCCGCTCCAGCCCCATGCCGGTGTCGATGGACTGCATGTCCAGCGCCCGCATCGAGCCATCCTCGAACTGCTCGTTCTGCATGAAGACGAGGTTCCAGATCTCGATGAAGCGGTCGCCGTCCTCCTCGGCCGAGCCGGGCGGGCCGCCCCAGATCTGCTCGCCATGGTCATAGAAGATCTCGGTGCAGGGGCCGCAGGGGCCGGTCGGGCCCATCTGCCAGAAATTGTCGCTGGTGGGGATGCGGATGATGCGGTCGTCGGAAAGCCCCGCGACCTTCTTCCAGATGTCCGCCGCCTCGTCATCGGTGTGATAGACCGTGACCAGCAGCTTGTCCCTGGGGATGCCGAAATCCTTGGTCAGCAACTCCCAGGCAAAGGGAATCGCGCCTTCCTTGAAATAATCGCCGAAGCTGAAATTCCCCAGCATCTCGAAGAAGGTATGGTGGCGCGCGGTATAGCCGACATTGTCGAGGTCGTTGTGCTTGCCGCCGGCGCGGACGCATTTCTGCGCAGTGGTGGCGCGCTTGTAGTCGCGGGTCTCGACCCCGGTGAACAGGTTCTTGAACTGCACCATGCCCGAGTTGGTGAACATCAGGGTCGGGTCGTTTCGCGGCACCAGGGGACTCGACTCGACGACCCTGTGGCCGTTGCGTTCGAAATAGTTCAGGAAGGTCGAGCGGATGTCATTCAAGCTGGGCATATCGGGCCTTCATCGCAAAGCGGTCTTTCCGGCCAGAACCGGTGTGCCGCCCGGTCTAGCCCCAGCCATGGCGGCTGTCCAGCAATCCTGCATGGCCTGGCGCCGACGGCAGTTTCTTCCTTGTGCAAATATCCTGGGGGAACGCTTCCTGCGCCCCATCCAGGGGCGCAGGAAGCGTGGGGGCAAAGCCCCCGTGCCTCGTCTCGGACACCGACCCGATCGGGGGGTCAGTCTTCGGCCATCACCTCGTCCCCGTCATCCTTGACGCCGAAGTCCAGCCCATGGCTGGCGCGGATCTTGTCCTCGATCGCATAGGCCATGTCGGGATGGTCGCGCAGGAACTGCTTGGCATTTTCACGACCCTGGCCGATGCGCTCGTCGCCATAGGAATACCAGGATCCCGATTTCTCGACCACGCCGGCCTTGACGCCCAGGTCGATCAACTCGCCGACCTTCGAGATGCCCTCGCCATACATGATGTCGAATTCGACCTCGCGGAAGGGGGGCGCGACCTTGTTCTTCACCACCTTGACCCGGGTGGCATTGCCGGTCACCTCGTCCCGGTCCTTGATCGAGCCCGTGCGGCGGATGTCCAGGCGCACCGAGGCATAGAACTTCAGCGCATTGCCGCCGGTGGTCGTCTCGGGGCTGCCGAACATCACCCCGATCTTCATGCGGATCTGGTTGATGAAGATCACCATGCAGTTCGACCGCCCGATGCTGGCGGTCAGCTTGCGCATCGCCTGGCTCATCAGCCGGGCCTGGCTGCCCATCTGCATGTCGCCCATGTCGCCCTCGATCTCGGATTTCGGCGTCAGCGCCGCCACCGAATCGACCACGACCAGGCTGACCGCGCCCGAGCGCACCAGCGTATCGACGATCTCCAGCGCCTGCTCGCCCGTGTCGGGCTGGCTGATCAGCAGCTCGTCCAGGTTGACGCCCAGCCTCTTGGCGTATTGCGGGTCCAGCGCGTGTTCGGCATCGACGAAGGCGCAGACGCCGCCCTTCTTCTGCTCCTCGGCCACGACATGCAGCGTCAGCGTGGTCTTGCCCGAGCTTTCCGGCCCGAAGATCTCGATGATCCGGCCCTTGGGCAGGCCGCCGATCCCCAGCGCGATGTCGAGCCCCAGCGAACCGGTCGAAGTGGCCTCGATCTCGGCCACCGGGTTGTCGGCGCCCAGCTTCATGATCGAGCCCTTGCCGAACTGCCGTTCGATCTGGGCCAGCGCGCTGTCCAGCGCCTTCTGCTTGTCTGCGGATCGCTTGTCGTTCATGTCGAAAAGTGTTGCCCCTGCCATGCGGTCCTCATGCTTATTTCACACCCCGCCATCCGGGGCAATCAGCGCCCGCCCGCCCTTTTGTTCACGGGATGTTCCTATTTGCGCATCATTGCGCGGAAATGCAAGTCCTGCTTCGCGAATCGGAAGATCTCTCTTCTTCCTGGGCCAGGATGCCGCAAAAGGATTAAGAAACGGTTTACACTCCCAGGGCGAATGGCTATCCCGCGCCATGCCGCAATGGCTGAAAGTTTGCAGGAAATGCTGATATTCTGGGAAAGACGGCTGGTTTTCCTGGCCACGCCGAAAGCAGGATCCACCGCGGTCGAGACCGCGCTCGAGCCCCTCGCCAATGTCGCCGTCCAGCGCCCGGCCGAGCTGAAGCACGCCGATCTGCGCACCTATCGCCGCCATATCGAGCCCTGGCTGCATTCCGTCACCGGCGAGAAATTCACCACCATCGCCCTGATGCGCGAACCGATCGGATGGCTGCGCAGCTGGTATCGCTTTCGCCTGCGCGACGACGGCGAAGACCCGAACCATGCCATGATCGGCCTCAACTTCGCGGATTTCGCGCAGGCCTATGCCGATCCCGCGGGCCCCGACATCGCCCGCGTCGGCGCCCAGGCGGATTTCCTGACCGCGGAAGTGGATCGCATCGATCGCATCTTTCGCTACGAGGATATGGAGGCCTTCACCCATTTCCTCGAGGATCGGCTGGATTGCGCGATCAGCCTGCCCCGCGTCAACGTGCCTCCGGCGGTCGATGTCAGCCTGAATGCCCAGCAGGAATCCCTGCTGCGCAAGGTCATGGCGCGGGATTTCGCGCTTTACGATACGCTTTGATCCCCCCGCACCCGAGGTGACCTAGCCGCCCTCCAATTGTCGCGCCACCAGCGCGGTCAGGTCCGAAAGCGAGAACGGCTTTGCAAGGAAGGCCGCACCCGGCACCGGCGGCCGTCCCTCGGAAAAGATGTCCTCGGCATAGCCCGACATGAAGATGACCTTCGTGCCGGGCCGGTCGCGCAGCGCGGTGCGCACCCAGGCCGGCCCGTCCATGCCGGGCATCACCACGTCGGTCACGAAGACGTCGACCACAAGCCGCCGGTCGGCCAGCAGCGACAAGGCATCTTCGGCACAGGCGGCCTCGAGCACGTCAAAGCCCTGCAACTTGAGCGCCCGGCTGGCAAAGGCCCGCACCGGCGCCTCGTCCTCGACCAGCAGGACCGTCGCCTCGACGTCGCGGCGCGCGCGAATCGGCCCGGAGGGGGCCGGGGCCTGCACCTCTTCGGGGTTGCCGCGGTCATGGGCCGGGAAGAACAGGGAAAAGCAGCTGCCCTCGCCCGGCGTGCTGTCGCAGAAGATATAGCCGCCGGTCTGCTTCACGATGCCATAGGCGGTGGACAAGCCAAGCCCCGTCCCCTCGCCGGTGCGCTTGGTGGTGAAGAAGGGCTCGAAGATCTTGGCCAGGTCATCGGCGGCGATGCCGCAGCCCTGGTCGCAGACCTGGACGCGGACATAGTCCCCGGCCGGCAGGGTGGCGCGGCCGAATTCGGTCCTGGCCTCCAGCCGGAGATTGTCGGTGCAGATGGCGATGTCGCCGCCCTCGGGCATGGCATCGCGGGCATTCACCACCAGGTTCATGATCACCTGCTCCAGCTGGCGGCGGTCGGCATGGATCATCCGCAGGGCCGGATCATGGTCGAAGGTCAGCACGATCCGCTCGCCCACCAGCCGGTTGAGCAGATGCGTCAGCTCCGAAAGCGTGTCGCGCAGGTCCATGATCTGCGGCTTGAGCGTCTGCTTGCGCGAAAACGCCAGCAACTGCCGGACCAGCGCCGCCGCCCGGTTCGCGTTCTGGCTGATCTGGTCCAGGTCGGCATAATCGGGATCGGCCTTGTCGTGGCGCAGCATCAGCAGGTCGCAATGCCCAGTGATCGCGGTCAACAGGTTGTTGAAATCATGGGCAATGCCGCCGGCAAGCTGGCCGATGGCCTGCATCTTCTGGCTTTGCACGAATTGCGCCTCGAGCGTCTTGAGCGCGCTGGCATCGGAAAGCACGGCGGTCACATGTTCGTCCCGGCCGCGGGTCAGCGACAGCTGCACGAAACGGTCCGGGCCCTCGGCCCTGACATGCAGCACCTCGCTGCCGCCGACCGTGCGGCCGGCGCTGACATCCGAGATCCAACCCGCCAGTTCCCGCCCCAGCCCGTCCAGCAGCGTCGCCAGGTTCTGGCCCAGCACCGGCCCGCCCAGCAAGGCGCAGGCGGCGGCATTGGCGCGAACGATATTGGCGGCCGGATCGAGGATCAGCAACGAGACGGGAAGCAGGTCGAAATCGTCCCCATCCGCCCGCGGCGGCGGGGCGGGGGGCGGTGCCGGGCGCTCGGGCGCGGCCGCCTGCCACAGCTGGATGGCCGAGCCGGCCCGCCGCGTCACCAGATATTCGCCGGCATCGCCCAGATCGGCGCGCACCTTGCCACTGCGCGCCAGCCCAAGGCCAAGGTCGCTCCAAAGCGTCTTCGGATCGGCATGGCGCCGGCCCAGCGCATCCTGCACATGCCGGCCGACCAGGTCGCCGATCCTGTCCAGCCCCACCTGGTTCTGCGCCAGGACCAGGCCGTCAGGCCCGACGGCAAAGGCCGGCAGGTCATGGTCCAGGACGGCCGGCAGCACCTGGTTCAGGTCGCGCCGCACCGCCAGCCCGCGCCAGAGATGGCGGACCGAGAGCGCCCCCCCCAGCAGATACCAGGCGGTCACGGCCGCCCCCACCGCCAGGAAGGTCGCGCCCCCCGCGGCATGCTGGGGCTGCAAGGCCAGCCAAAGCGCCCCGACCACCGCAGGCAGCGTCAGGAAAGGCAGCAGGATTTGCGCCGCACGCAGGGATTCCGCCCGTTCCGAATTCATCCAGCCCCTCGCAACCCGCATTTTTCCGCTGCATAGCGCATGCGCGTTAACAGAGGGTTAACGGCGGCGCATCAGCGCCAGATAAAAGCCGTCCGAGGCCGAAAGCGGGGAAAAATGCCGCGTCAGGATCTGCTCGAACCGGGGATCGCGCGCCAGGAAACCCTGCACCTGCTCGTCGTTTTCAACGGCAAGGACCGAGCAGGTCATATAGGCCAGGTGCCCGCCTTCGGCGACGAAGCCCGCCGCCTGCTCCAGGATCAGGGCCTGCCGGCTTGCAAGCCGATCCAGATCGTCGCGGGTCAGCCGCCATTTGGCATCCGGGCTGCGCCGCCAGGTTCCGCTGCCCGAACAGGGCACGTCCGCGACGACCGTGTCGAAGCGGCCCGCCACCTGGCCGGGCGCCGCCAGACGGATGCGCACCCCCGCCCGTTCGGCGCGCGCGGGCAGGTCGGCCATGCGCGCCGCGTCGGTGTCATGCGCGACGATCGGGCTTGCGCCCCGCGCCGCCAGCGCCAGCGCCTTGCCGCCGCCGCCGGCGCAGAAATCCAGCAGGCTGCCCCGCGCCGGCAGGGCCGCGCAGGCCATCTGCGGCGACAGATCCTGCAACTCGACCAGCCCTTCGCGATAGGCGCGGCTGGCGGCCAGGCGCCGGGCGCCCTCGGTGATGCGCAGCGCCGTCGGCAGGTCGGGATGGGGCACGGCCGCGATGCCCTCCCCGGCCAGCGCGGCGACGGCGCGGGCGGGATCGGCGCGGCGCAGGTTGACCCGCAGCCAGACCGGCGCACGCTCGCGCATGGCCAGCGCCACGGGCTCGGCATCCGGGCCAAGCGCCTTGCGCCACAGCGGCAGCAGCCAGTCGGGCAGGTCCAGCGCCTCGTCCGGCGTGGGCGCGTGCCCCGCCGCCCGCTCGGCATCCGAAAGCAGCGGCGGCCCGTGGCCTTCGCCGGTGAAAAGCGCGTCCGGGTCCAGCCCCTCGTCGCGGCACATGCCAAGCAGCAGCCCGCGCCCGGACAGCGCCCCGCCCAGGACGGCGCGCGACCGCAGCCGGCGCAGGGCGTCGAAGACCAGATCCCGCACCGCGGCGCGGTCGCCCGAGCCGGCAAAGCGGCTGGCGCGCGCCCAGCGGATCAGCGCCGCTTCGGCGGCCTGCCCGTCAAGGATGCGGTCAAGGATGGCGATGGCCGCGGCGGCACGGGCGGCGGGCGTCATGTCAGGCAGCGTCCCAGGCGCGGCAGGTGGCGGATGGGGTCCAGAAAAGGTGCCGGCGAGGCTTTGTCAATCCCGCCGGGCCACCGCCCCCGGCTGCCAGAGCAAGGCGCCTTCGTCATCGGCCCCGGCCAGGCGGAGCGCGATCATCGGCCCACCCCCCGCCGCCAGGGGCGAACGTCCCGCCGCCAGCACCGCCAACGAGCCGGGCCGCCCCGTCACATCGCTGCCAAGGGGCGCGCCAAGCAGCATCACCCGCTCGCGCACCCGGCTGCGCCGAGCGGTGCCGATCGCGGCGAAGCTGTTATAGGTCTCGGGCGAATCCGCCATGCCCGAAAATCCCCGTTCGCGCAGCATCTGAAGCAGCGTGTCGAAACGGGCCAGGTAGCGCTGCGCATGGACCGGGGTGCGGGAATGGAACGCCCCCGCCGCCTGCCGCCAATCGCCCGTCTCGTCATGCAGCTGGCGCAGGAAGCGGGCGGCATAGCGGGCGTTTTCCAGCGGATCGAACATCTGCGCCACCGACGAGAAATGCGCGCCGTGCCAGCGATAGTTCAGCTGAAAGCAGCCGATGTCGAGATTGGTGCGCCCCTGCGCCAGACGATCCTGGGCAAAGGCGACGGCGCTGGCGGGATCGTCGAACCAGGTGCCCTCGCCCTCGGCATTGGCGCTCCAGGCCCAGGGGCGCACCAGCCCGTCCAGGCGGCGCCCGGTCTCGGTCAGCGTCAGCGCGCCCAGGATGTCGGCGGGAACCCCGCTCTCCGCCGCGGCTTGCTGCGCGGCCCATTCGCACACATCGGCCGAGGGCAGCGCCAGCGCGCGGATGGGCGCCAGGACCAGCGCCAGAACATATAGAATTGCAACGAGACGGAACATGAAACGGCCACAGACAAGGACTCTCTGGCCGTCTCTAGCGCGGGGCGGTTAAGATTCGGTAAGCGGGGCCCGTGGCCGGCCCCGCCGCAGGCCGGATCAGCCCAGCCGATAGTTCGGGCTTTCGCGGGTGATCTGCACGTCGTGGACGTGGCTTTCCTTCAACCCGGCGCCGGTGATGCGCACGAACTGGCAGCCGCCGCGCATCTCGGCCACGGTGGCGTTGCCGGTATAGCCCATGGCGGCGCGCAGGCCGCCGACCAGCTGGTGGATCACCGCTGCGGCCGAGCCCTTGTAGGGCACCTGCCCCTCGATCCCCTCGGGCACCAGCTTGTCGCTGGCCGCGTCCTTCTGGAAATAGCGGTCGGCCGAGCCGCGCGCCATGGCGCCCAGCGAGCCCATGCCGCGATAGGACTTGAAGCTGCGGCCCTGGTACAGGATCACCTCGCCGGGGCTTTCGTCGGTGCCGGCGATGGCCGAGCCGACCATGGCGCAGGACGCCCCCGCCGCGATGGCCTTGGCGAAATCGCCCGAGAACTTGATGCCGCCATCCGCGATCACCGGCACCTCGCCCGCGCCGCGCGCCGCATCCATGATGGCCGTCAGCTGCGGCACGCCGACGCCCGCGACGATGCGCGTGGTGCAGATCGAGCCCGGCCCGATGCCGACCTTGATCGCATCCGCCCCGGCATCGACCAGCGCGCGCGCGGCATCGGCCGTGGCCACGTTGCCGGCGATGACCTGCACCGCGTTCGAATGCGCCTTGATGCGGGAAACGGCGCGCGCCACGCCTTCGGAATGGCCATGCGCGGTGTCGATCACCACCAGGTCCACCCCGGCCTCGACCAGCGCCAGGCTGCGCTCGTAGCCCTCGTCGCCGACGGTCGAGGCGGCGGCGACGCGCAGCCGGCCCAGCTCGTCCTTGCAGGCCAGGGGGTTCAGCACCGATTTCTCGGTATCCTTCAGCGTCAGCAGGCCGGTCAGCTTGCCTTCGGCATTGGTGATCAGCAGCTTCTCGATACGGCGGGCCTTCATCAGGTCGATGGCCTCGGCCCGATCGGCCGGCTCGCGCAGGATGGCGAGGTTGCCCGAGGTCATCACCGCCCGCACCGGCATGTCGTCGCTGTTGGCAAAGCGCATGTCGCGGTTGGTGATGATGCCGACCACGCGCCCGGCCGCGTCCACCACCGGAAAGCCGGTGACGTTGTAGCGCTCCTGCAGGGCCTTGGCATCGGCGATGGTCTGGTCGGGGGTCAGGGTGATCGGGTCGTAGACGATGCCCGATTCGAAACGCTTCACCCGGCGGACCTCGTCGGCCTGCTGCTCGGCGGTCAGGTTGCGGTGGATCACGCCGATGCCGCCGGCCTGGGCCATGGCGATGGCCATGCGGCTTTCGGTGACGGTATCCATGGCGCTGGAGAGCAGCGGGATGTTCATGCGGATCTGCTTGGTGACATAGGTCGTCACGTCGGCGGTCGAGGGCATCACCGAGGACGCCGCAGGAACGAGGAGAACATCGTCGAAGGTCAAAGCCTCACGAATCTGCATGGGAGCATCCTTGTCAGGGGTTCGTTTGGCAGTTTCCCATTTCACGCGTCGGCGGGAATGTCCAGACCGTCAGGCAATGGCCGCGTTGGTTTTCATGGCCAGCCCGCCGCTGGCCCAGGCGCGCCAGACCCGGAACAGGATCGGCAGCACCACCAGGCTTGCCGTCACCAGCAGGATCTGCGCCGGCAGCGCCCAGCCCGGCGTAAAGCCCGAGACCGCAGTCCACAGCCCCGCCGTCGCCGCCAGCGGGAAGGTGAAGGCGCCCCAAAGCGGCGAGAACCCCGCCTCGACCAGCCAGCGCAGGCGCAGGGCGGCCAGGACCAGCGCCGCGGCCGCGGCCCAGGCCAGCCCCAGCGCCACCTGCTGCCAGCCAAACGCGGCGGCGACATTGCCCAGCATGGCTATGGGGGCCAGGTGGATCATCAGCAGCGGGCGCAAGGGCGCCGGCAGCCGCTCGGTCAGGGCCTGATACAGGCTGACGGCCCAGACAAAGCCCGCCATGGCCGCCATCGGCCACCACAGCGCCTGGGCCAGCGCCGTCCAGCCGAAGCCGGCGGCCGCCTGCGCGGCGACGATGGGCCCGACGAAGGTCAGCTGCCAGACCGGCGTCACCCGCCCCTGACCCGGTGTGCGGGCCATGACCGGGATCGCCACCGCCCAGAAGGCCAGATGCGCCGCCATGCCCGCGACCAGCACCCCCTGGGCCAGGGCCGGCGCAAAGGGGGCAAGCAGCTGCGCCGCGACATAGATGCCGACCAGCGCCGCCGCGATGCCGGCGCGGCCGGGCAGGACGCGCAATTCCTCGACCAGCACGGCGGGGCGGCGAAGCAGCTTGCTGCCATAGGCCAGGACCGCAAAGGCCCAGGCCGCGACGACCATGCCCACCATCATCCCCGAAAGCCCCGGCGGCAGGCCGAAGCGCGCCGTCGCCGCGCGCCAGGCCAGGGCAAGCCCCAGCGCGCCCAGCAGCGGCGGAAAGATCGCGGGCGGAACCCGGCGCCAGAGGCCGGGCGGGTTGAGCCGGGGTGGGGCAAAGCGCATGACGGACCTCCCTTGATCCTTCATGTCATAGCGTTGCCGGCAGGCCACGCCAGAGCGGCCGGATGCGTCAGAACGCCGCGTTACCGGGCGCCGGCGATTGACGCAAGCGGGCAGGCTGCCGCAGGTTGAACCAAGGGGTTCGTCACGAACCTGGCTAGGGAGGAAAACCATGAAAAGGATCGTCACCGGCATCGGCGCCCTGCTGGCAAGCGCCGCGCCCGTTCTGGCCGGCGGGATCGAGCGCGCGCCGCAATCGCTGGCGCCGCTGTTCGAGCAGGGCAATTACCTGGAACTGAGCTTCGGCGGGGTGAACCCGGACGTGTCGGGACAGGATCTGGCGGTCTTCGGCGGTCGGGGAACCGGTGATGTGGCCAAGGGCTATGGCTTCGCCGGCCTGAGCTACAAGCATCAGTTCACCGACCACCTGTCGGGCGTCTTCATCATGGAACAGCCCTTCGGTGCGGACATCGCCTATGCGGTCGGCGAGTCGGTGGCCTTCGGCGGCACCTCGGTCGAGGTCAACTCGACCACCTACACCGCCCTGCTGCGCTACAAGTTCGACAACAATTTCTCGGTCCACGGCGGACTGCGCGGCTCGCGCGCCGATGCGAATGTCACGCTGACCGGGGCGGCCTATGGTGCCCTCGGCGTCGCGCCCGGCTATAATGTCGATCTGGACAGCTCCTGGGGCGTGGGCTGGGTCGCGGGGGTCGCCTATGAGATCCCCGAGATCGCGGCGCGCGTCTCGCTGACCTACAACTCGCCCATCGAGCATGACTTCGACACCACCGAGTCCGGTCCGCTCATCGACCCGGACGGACCCGGTCCCGCACCAGCAATGCCCCTGCTTGACGGCACATCGCAAACCACCGTGAAGACCCCGCGCTCCTGGACGCTGGAGGGGCAGACCGGCATCGCCGCCGATACGCTGCTGTTCGGCTCGATCCGCTGGGTGAACTGGTCCGAGTTCCTTGTGAATCCCGAGCGCCTGGTCGCCGTCACCGGGGCCGGCTTGGTCGAGTTGGAGGACACCACGACCTACACCATCGGCGTGGGGCGCAAGTTCACCGAGAACTGGTCGGGCTCGCTGTCCTTCATGTACGAGCCTGATGGCGACGACCTGGTCTCTCCCCTGGCGCCGACCAATGGGCGCAAGGGCGTGACGGTGGCCGCGATCTATACCCGCGACAACATCAAGGTCACGACCGGCATCAGCTATGTCAAGCTGGGCGACGCCTATGCCGAAACCGGCACCCCGGACGTGGCGCGGGCGCGCATGTCGGGCAACCACGCCTGGGCCGCGGGCGTGCGGATCGGCTATTCCTTCTGATCCCGGCGGAACGGCCGCAACAGGCCCCGGCTCGCGCCGGGGCCATTTTCACAGCTTCTTCGTTGCTTAAATACCCATGGAACAGCGCCGGCGGGCGCCGTCGCAGGGGTATTTGCACAACAGAGAAGATCAGCGCCGCAACGCCTGGACCAGGGCGGTGAAATGCTCGCCGCGCTTTTCGAAATTCGGGTATTGGTCGAAGCTGGCGGCGGCGGGGGCAAGCAGCACCGTCTCGCCCGGCTGGGCCTCGGCCGCGGCGCGGGCGACGGCCTGCTCCATGGTCTCGGCGATCTCATGCGGGGTCTGGCCGATCTGGAGCGCGAAGTCGCGCGCGGAATGGCCGATCAGATAGGCCTTGGTGACATTGCCGAGGAAGGGGGCCAGCGCCTCGATGCCGCCGTCCTTGCCCATGCCGCCGGCGATCCAGCGGATGCGCGGGAAGGCGGCCAGCGCCTTGGCGGCGGCATCGACATTGGTGGCCTTGCTGTCGTT
Source organism: Paracoccus versutus (assembly GCF_029909795.1). NCBI lineage: Bacteria > Pseudomonadati > Pseudomonadota > Alphaproteobacteria > Rhodobacterales > Paracoccaceae > Paracoccus > Paracoccus versutus. The sequence goes on along the minus strand of NZ_CP038197.1, from coordinate 2,273,731 downwards.
GACCCAGGCCACGCCGCCGATCTCGGCCACGGTCTGGCTGCGATGCGGCAGGCCCTGGAAGCTGTGGAAGGCGCGCTCGATCTCGCGCGGGGCGATGCCGACGGCGCGGGTCGCGGCATAGGCGGCGCAGGCGTTCTGGTGGTTGTGCTCGCCTGGCAGCCCCTTGACCTCGCGCAGGTCGATCGAACCGGCCTGGCGGCCCTTGCGGTATTCCGAAAGGAAGCCCTTGCGGGCAAAGACCGACCAGCCGAAATGGTCGAGCTTCTGCCCCGAGGAGATGCGGATCACCCGGTCGTCCGAAGGGGCCATGGCAAGCTGGCCGGCAAGATAGCGGCCCTCGGGCTCGTCGACGCCGATCACGGCGCGGTCCGGCCCGCCCTCGGCGAAAAGCCGGCGCTTGGCGGCGAAATAGCCGCCCAGGCCGCCATGGCGGTCGAGATGGTCGGGCGAAAGATTGGTGAAGACGGCGACATCCGGGGTCAGGGCGCGGGCCAGGTCGGTCTGGTAGCTGGAGAGTTCCAGCACCACCACCTCGCCGTCATGGGCGGGTTCCAGCGACAGCACGCCGGTGCCGATATTGCCGCCGATCTGGGTCGGGCGGCCGGCTTCCTTCAGGATATGGTGGATCAGCGCAGTGGTGGTGGATTTGCCGTTCGAGCCAGTCACGGCGATGACGCGCGGGGTGGTGTCGAACCGTTCCCATTCCGCCGTGGCGAAGCTGCGGAAGAACAGGCCGATGTCGTTGTCGACCGGCACGCCGAGTTCATAGGCTTTCGCGATGACCGGGTGCGGCCTGGGGTAGAGATGCGGGATGCCGGGGCTGGTGATCAGCGCCGAGATGCCGTCCCAGTTGGCGTCGCGGGTCAGGTCGAGGACGATCATGCCGCCGGCCGCCGCCTGTTCGCGGGTGTCCAGCCCGTCGTCCCAGACCACGACCCGAGCGCCGCCCGCGGCGAGGGCGGCGGCGGTAGCGCGGCCCGAGCGGCCGAGGCCGAGCACGGCGATGGTCTGGTTCTGGACGCCCTGGACCGGGATCATGCTGTTTCCTTCGCTGTTGCAGGCCGGGGGCGCTTCGCCCCCCGGACCCCCCGAGAGTATTTGCAAAACGGAGAAAGCCTGTCAGCGCAGCTTCAGGGTGGCAAGCCCGATCAGCGCCAGGATCAGCGCGATGATCCAGAAACGGATCACGATCTGCGCCTCGCCCCAGCCCTTCTTTTCGAAATGGTGGTGGATCGGGGCCATCAGGAACACCCGCTTGCCGGTGCGCTTGAAATAGAGCACCTGGATGATGACCGACAGCGCCTCGACCACGAAGAGCCCGCCGACGATGGCCAGGACGATCTCGTGCTTGGTGACGACCGCGATGGCGCCCAGGGCACCGCCGAGCGCGAGGCTGCCGGTGTCGCCCATGAAGACGGCGGCGGGGGGCGCGTTATACCACAGGAAGCCCAGGCCGCCGCCGATCAGCGCCGCGACGAAGACCGCAAGCTCCCCGGTGCCGGGCACGAAATGCACGCCGAGGTAATTGGCGAAATTCGCGTTGCCGACCATATAGGCGATCACCGCGAAGCTGCCGGCCGCGATCATCACCGGCATGATCGCCAGCCCGTCGAGCCCGTCGGTCAGGTTCACCGCATTGGCCGCGCCCAGGATCACCAGCACGGCGAAGGGCACGTAGAGCAGGCCCAGGTTGATCAGCGCATCCTTGAAGAAGGGCAGCGCCAGCTCGCCGCTGAGCGCCGCCGGGTGCAGCCAGGCGGCCGCGGCGCCGGCGGCGGCGGCGATGCAGAGCCCGATCAGCAGCCGCACCTTGCCCGAGAGCCCCGCGTGATGCTGCTTCGTGACCTTGGCATAGTCGTCGGCAAAGCCGATGGCGGCGAAACCCAGCGTGACCAAAAGCACGATCCAGACATAGCCGTTGTCGAGCCGCGCCCAGAGCAGCGTGCCGATGCTGAGCGCGGCGAGGATCAGCAGCCCGCCCATGGTCGGGGTGCCGGCCTTGGAGAAATGGTTCTGCGGCCCGTCGTCGCGGATCGGCTGGCCCTTTTTCTGCTTGCGGCGCAGCAGGTCGATCAGCGGCCGGCCAAAGAAGAAGCCGAAGAGCAGCGCGGTGAAGAAGGCGCCCCCGGCCCGGAAGGTGATATATCGGAAAAGGTTGAAGAAATCCCCGCCGTCGGAGAGGTTCGTGAGCCAATAGAGCATTACGCTGTCCTTTCGCCAGGGGGCGTGCTTTGGCGCGTCCGCCGCAGCGCGTCAACCACCGTCGAGACCCTGGAGGACTTCGAACCCTTCACGAGCACGATATCGCCGGGCGCGACCAGTTCGGCCACGCTCTCGGCCAGTTCTGCGGCGGTCTCGGCATGGCGCCCGCGGCGGGCCTGGGGCAGCGCCTCGTGCAGGGCGCGCATGCGCGGGCCGGCGGTATGGACCAGGTCGACGGCCGGCATCGCGGGATCGGCGGCCATGCCGGCATGGAGCGCGATCTCGTCCGGGCCGAGTTCCAGCATGTCGCCCAGGATCGCCACCCGGCGCCCGCCGGTCAGCCGCGCCAGCGTCGCAAGCCCGGCCGAAAGCGAGGTGGGGTTGGAGTTATAGGCATCGTCGATCAGCCGGATGCCGCCCAGATCCTCGACCGCGCCGCGGCCCAGCGGCGGGCGCCAGTCGGAAAGGCGCGCCGCCGCCTGGGCCACGTCGGCCCCCGCGGCCGACAGCGCCGCCAGCACGCCGACCGCGTTCATGACGAAATGCGTGCCCGGAGTCGCCAGGGTGAAATCCACCACATCGCCCAGCACGCGGGCGCGGACCTGGGTCGTGCCGTCCACCGTCTCCGCCTTCAGCGGCCGGGCCATGCCCTGCTGGCCGAAGCCGATGACGATGGCGCCGGCCTCGTCGGCGCAGTCGCGCAGCAATTGCGTGACCGGCAGATCCTCGGGCAGGATGGCGGTGCCGGGCTGCATGAGACCGCGAAAGATCGCGCCCTTTTCGCGGGCGATGCCCTCGATGGCGCCGAAAGCCTCCAGGTGGGCGGCGGCGACGGTGGTGATCATGGCCACATGCGGGCGGGCGAGGCGGGCCAGCGGCTCGATCTCGCCGGGATGGTTCATGCCGATCTCGATGATGGCGAAATCGGTGTCCTGGGGCATGCGCGCCAGCGTCAGCGGCACGCCCCAATGGTTGTTGTAGCTGGCCTCGGCCGCGTGGATGCTGCCCTGCCCGGCAAGCGCGATGCGCGCCATCTCCTTGGTCGAGGTCTTGCCGACCGAGCCGGTGATGGCGATGACCTTGCCGCCCATCCGGGCGCGGCCGGCGCGGCCAAGCGCCTCCAGCGCCGGCAGGACGTCGGGGACGACCAGCAGCGGCGCATCCGGGGCCACGCCCTCGGGGATGCGGCTGACCAGCGCGGCGCCGGCGCCCTTTTCCAGGGCCTGGGCGACGAAGTCGTGGCCGTCGCGGGCGGCCTGCAGGGCAACGAACAGGTCGCCCGGCCGGATGGTGCGGGTGTCGATGGAGACGCCGCCGACGGCAAAGTCACGGGTGGCGCGGCCGCCGGTCGCGGCGGCGGCATCCTGCGAGGTCCACAGCGTCATATCTTGCCATCCAGCGCCGCGACAGCCACCGAGGCCTGCTCGGCATCGTCGAAGGGGTAAACGTCGTTGCCGATGATCTGGCCGGTCTCGTGGCCCTTGCCGGCGATCAGCAGCGCGTCGCCCGGCTGCAAGGCATCGACGGCGCGCAGGATCGCCTCGGCGCGGTCGCCGACCTCGATGGCCTCGGGGCCGGCGCCGGCCAGCACCTCGGCGCGGATCGCGGCCGGGTCTTCGCTGCGCGGGTTGTCGTCGGTGACATAGACCAGGTCGGCGAATTGCCGCGCCGCCTCGCCCATCAGCGGGCGCTTGAGCCGGTCGCGGTCGCCGCCGGCGCCAAAGACCACGACGATGCGGCCCATGACATGCGGGCGCAGGCTTTGCAGGGCCGAGGCCAGCGCGCCCGGCTTGTGGCTGTAATCGACGAAGACCGCCGCACCGTTTTCCCGCATCGCCGCCAGTTCCATGCGGCCGCGCACGGTGGTCAGCCCCGGCAGGGTCTCGATCACGCGGGGCGCCTCGTCGCCGGCGGCAATGGCGAGGCCGGCGGCGGCCAGCACGTTTTCCGCCTGGAAGCCGCCGATCAGCGCCAGCCGCACCAGATGCGCCTGGCCATGCAGGCTGAAGCGCAAGTCCTGCCCGGTCGCGTCATAGCGCTGGCCCAGGATGCGCAGGTCGGCCGCCGCGTCCTTGCCGATGGTCGTCAGATCGAGGCCGCGTTCGCGCGCGATCCCCGCCATCTGCCGGCCGCGCGGGTCGTCGATATTGACGACCGCCCCGGCGCCCTCGTCCAGCAGATGATCGAAAAGCAGCGCCTTGGCGGCGAAATATTCGTCGAAGTTCTTGTGATAATCCAGGTGGTCCTGGCTGAAATTGGTGAAGGCGCCGGCCTTCAGCCGCACCCCGTCCAGCCGGCGCTGGTCGAGCCCGTGCGAGCTGGCCTCCATCGCCGCATGGGTGACGCCCGCAGCCGCCGCCTCGGCCAGCACCCGGTGCAGGGTGATCGGCTCGGGCGTGGTATGGGCCAGCTTGGCCTGGTAGTCGCCCTGCACGCCCATGGTGCCCAGGCTGATCGCCTTGTGGCCCAACGCCTGCCAGATCTGCCGGGTGAAGCTGGCGACCGAGGTCTTGCCCGAGGTGCCGGTGACGGCGACCATCGTCTCGGGCTGGGCGGCGAACCACAGGGCGCTCGCGCCCGCCAGCGCGGCGCGGGGATCCTCGGCCACCACCAGCGTGGCATCGGCGCCGGCCAGCACCTCGGCGGCGATCTCGGCGCCCTTGCGGTCGGTCAGGATCGCGGCCGCGCCCTGGCGCAGCGCATATTGGATGAACTCGCCCCCATGCGCGGCCGAACCCGGCAGCGCCGCGAACAGATGGCCGGGCCTGACCTGCCGCGAATCCATGGCAAGGCCCGTTATCTCGGGGTCGCGCCCCTTGTCCCCCCTCAGCCCCAGAAGGGACAGCCGCATCGCCCGCTCGGTCACGAAGCCTCCGCTCATCAGTTCGAGACGAGCTTTAGCCCATCGGGCAAAGGCCGTTCAACCATCGGCAATTGCGATTCGGTGGCCGGGCGCAGGCCCAAGAGCGGTGCGACGCGGCGGATCACCTCGGCCGCCACCGGCGCCGAGGTCGCGCCCGCGGTGCGGCTTTCGCCGCCGGGGCCGATGGTCGAGGGCTCGTCCAGCGACAGCACCAGCACATATTGCGGATCGCTGGCCGGGAATACCGAGGCGAAGGTCGAGACCACCTTGTTGCCGTAATAGCCCCCCGTCGGGCGCGGCTTGTCGGCGGTGCCGGTCTTGCCCGCGACCTCGTAGCCCTCGACATTGGCGCTGCGGCCGCTGCCGCGGACCACCACCTGGCGCAGCATCTGCACGGCGATCTGCGCGGCCTCGGGCGACAGCACCTGCTCGCCGCCGCGCGGGCGGCGGTCGTGGATCAGCGTCGGCATCACCCGCTTGCCGCCGTTCGCGACCGTCGCATAGGCCGCGGCCAGATGCAGCGGGCTGGCCGCCAGCCCGTGCCCGAAGGCCACGGTGGCCGAGGTCACGGCGGGCCAGCGCTTGGGCACCAGCGGCTTGCCGGTCGGCGCCTCGCTCATCTCGATCGGCGTCGGCTCGAAGAAGCCCAGCTTCTGCAGGAAATCCCTCTGCCGCTCGGCGCCCAGCAGCTGGGCCACCCGGACGGTGCCGACGTTCGACGACTTCACGATGATGTCCGTCACCGAAAGCGTGCCGTAATTGTGGCCCCGGAACTCGTTGATCAGGTATTTGCCGATCTTCATCGGCGCCTTGGCGTTGATCATCGTGGCCGGGCTGACCAGCTTGAGGTCGATGGCCTGCGCCACCGGGAAGATCTTGAAGGTCGAGCCCAATTCATACTGCCCCTGCACCGCGCGGTTGAACAGCGGGCTGTCCGAGGGATCGCCCTTGAGCAGCGGTCGCGGCCGGTCGTTGGGGTCGAAATCGGGCAGGCTGGCCATGGCCAGGATCTCGCCGGTCTTGACCTCCATCAGGATGCCGGTGGCGCCCTTGGCGTTCATGACCTTCATGCCGTTGCCCAGCACCTCCTCCATGGCGGCCTGGACGGTCAGGTCCAGCGAAAGCGCCAGCGGCGCGCCGTCATTGGCCGGATCGCGCAGCCAATGGTCGAAGGCCTTTTCGACGCCGGCGACGCCGACGACCTCGGCGCTGGCCACGTCTTCCTTGCCGAAGGTGGCGCCGCCCAGGATATGCGCGGCGATATGGCCGTTCGGGTAAAGCCGCATCTCGCGCGGGCCGAACAGCAGCCCCGGCTCGCCGATGTCATGCACGGCCTGCATCTGTTCGGGGCTGATCTTCTTCTTGATCCAGACGAAGGTGCGCTTGCCGGTAAAGTCCTTTTGCAGCCGTTCGATCTCCAGGTCGGGGAAGATGCGAACCAGTTCGCGCGCCGCGCGCTCGGGCTCGACCATCTGCTGGGGATGGGCGTAAAGCGAATGGGTCAGCAGGTTGGTGGCCAGCACCCGCCCCTGCCGGTCGGTGATGTCGGCGCGCTGCGAGATGATCTGCGCGCCGGTGGTCTGCACCCGCGGCTCGCTGGGCTGGCTGGCGGCCAGCACGCCCATCTTGGCGCCCACGGTGCCAAAGGCCAGCGCAAAGGCGCAGGACATGAAGAACAGCCGGGTCCGGGCGCTGCCGCGCGCCCTTTCCTGGATCGCGGCATGCCTTTGGGCGCGGTTCTCGGCCTCGATGGCATCGGGGTTCTCGCCTGTTTCGCGGGCGCGAAGGATGCGGGCCAGCGGGCGCAGCGGGGTGCGGATCATGGCGTGCTCTCCTGTGGTCTGCGGGGCGGGAAGCCGGCGGGACGTTCGACCGGCAGATCGGCATCGGCAGCGGAACCGGGGGCGGGCTCGGGCGACCGGGGCGCCGGGAAGGCCACCTGCCCCACGTCCACGAACTGGTCGGAACCGAAGGGCACCAGCTTCAGCCGCTCGAAATTCAGATCGACCAGCTGGCGCAGGCGCTCGGGGCGGTTCAGATAGGCCCATTCGGCGCGCAGCACGCCCAGATCCTCGCGCAGGCGGCCGATCTGGCGCTGGATGTCGCTCATCTCGCTGATGGCGGCCTGGGTGCGGTAATTCTCGCGATAGGCCCAGAAGGCCAGCCCCATCACCGAAAGCGCGGTCAGAAGGTAAAGCACCGAACGCATCACGCCCCCCTTTCCGACAGCAGCGGCAGGCCCAGCCCCGCCGGATCGACCCGGCCGGCCGGCGCCGCGGTGCGGATGCCGACCCGCAACAACGCCGAGCGGGCGCGCGGATTCGCCGCCAGCTCGGCCTCGTCCGCGCCGATGGCGCGGCGGAAGGGCAGCGTGAAGGCCGGCTCCTCGCGCGCGGCCTCGGGCGCATAGCGGCTGCCGCCGCCGGCGCTGTTCGAGCGCGCCTGCATGAACCGCTTGACGATCCGGTCCTCGAGCGAATGGAAGCTGACCACGGCCAGCTTGCCGCCCGGCCGCAGCGCCCGTTCGGCCGCCGCAAGCCCGGCGACCAGCTGGCCGAATTCGTCGTTCACCCAGATGCGGATCGCCTGGAAGGCGCGGGTCGAGGGATGGCTCTGCCCCGGCTTCGCGCGCGGCAGGCAGCCGGCGACGATGTCCGAAAGCTGGCCGGTGCGGCTCAGCGGCCGGGCGGCGACGATGGCCTTGGCGATGCGGCGCGAGGCGCGCTCCTCGCCGTAGAGATAGAGCACGTCGGCGATGACCGATTCGGGGGCGCTGTTCAGCAGGTCGGCCGCCGTCGGCCCCTCGCCGCCCATGCGCATGTCCAAGGGTCCGTCGCGCAAAAAGGAAAAGCCGCGCTCGGGCTGGTCAAGCTGCATCGAGCTGACGCCAAGGTCCAGCACCACGCCGTCGACCGGCCCACCGGCCAGCCTGTCGAGGTCCGAGAACGTGCCCTGGACCAGCCGCAGCCGGTCGCCATATTCGCCCGCCCAGGCCTCGGCCATGCGAAAGACCGCCGGGTCGCGGTCGATGCCGATCACTCGGTCGGCGCCCTGCTCCAGCAGGCCGCGGGCATAGCCGCCGGCGCCGAAGGTGCCGTCGACCCAGGTGCCCGTCACAGGCTGAACGGCCCGCAACAGCGGGCCAAGCAGGACGGGGATATGCGGAGCCTCGGCCATGCCCTAGCCCTCGTCCTTCGCCGCGGCGGGGGCCAGCAGCGACAGCGGATCGGCGCCCGGCTCAAGTTCCGGCACGCGGGCTTCCAGCGCGCGCTCTTCCTCGGCATAGGCATCGGGGGTCCAGACCTTCAGGCTGTCGCCGGCCGAGATGAAGAAGGCGCTGTCTGTCAGGCCGATCTTCTCGCGCAGCTTCTGCGGCAGGACCAGGCGGCCGTCGCCGTCGATCTCGGCCTCGTCGGCGTGACCCTGGTAGATGTTTTCCAGAAGGTTGCGGGCGGCCGAGCCGCGCGGCATGCGGGCGATGCCGTCCTCGATCTCTTCCATCGCCTCGATGGTGAAAAGCTGCAGCCAGTTCCAGTCGCGGGTGCCGTAGACGATGACCAGCTGTGCGCGCTTGCCGGCCTGCCAGTCGGGATCGGAGGCTTCAAAGACCCGGCGGAACTTGGCCGGGATGGAAACGCGACCCTTCGCGTCCACCTTGACCTCTTCCGACCCTCTGAAACGGCGTGCCAACGGCGCGCCCTCCTTTCACTGTCCCGACCTTTCCGGTTTGCCCGAAAAGGAAAGGCGGACCGGGCTGCTGCCACTGCCCGATCCGCCGCCCTCGTTCCCATCTCTGGGCCCCGTAGTTTCGGGGATCGCGCCCTGCGTTTCGCGCCACCTGGGGGAGGTGCTGCTCGCGCGCCGCAGAGGTCATTCGGAAACGGGTTGCCTGTATGAAAGCTGCTTGTCGCCTTTTGGGGTCTTGGCGCCCCTCGAGCCCGTTCCGTGAGCCAAGGGATGCCATGGGAATTCATGGGACGCAATGGATTTGTTTGGTCGGAACCTGGGCGCAGGCGGGCTATTGCCGGCGAACGCGGCGCGAACAAATTCACACCGGCGCGATCACAGGGGAAGGTATCGGATGCAGGGATAGAACAGCCACTAGATGTAGTATGGAGCGCCGATGTGGCAAATAAATCCCACCATTTCCCAGAATCGTCCCACGCGACCGGGTGGAGGGGCGATTCTTCCGTCGAAAAAGGGGAAAGCTTGCCGATTCGACCGGCCTTCACGGGCAATCACGCCGCGGTGATTCGGAATCCAGGGGCCGTTCCCATGATTTCCCGGACCCGTTTCCCGTGTTTTCCCGGCCGGGTGCGAAAGGCCAGGTCAGGCCATGCCGCCGGCGATCAGCCGCTCGGCCAGCCGGACGAAGGATTGCGCCACCGGCCCGTCGCCGGCCGCGATCGGCGTGCCGGCATCGCCCGCAAGCCGCAGGTCCAGGTTCAACGGGATCTCGCCCAGGAAGGGCAGGTCCAGCGCCGCGGCCTCGGCGGCGACGCCGCCATGGCCGAACAGATGCGCCTCGTGGCCGCAATTGGGGCAGATATAGGTGGACATGTTCTCGACCAGCCCCAGCACCGGGGTCTTGAGCTTGTCGAACATGTCGATGGCGCGGCGGGCGTCGATCAGCGCCACGTCCTGCGGGGTCGAGACGATGATCGCCCCGCTGACCTGCGCCTTCTGGCACAGCGACAGCTGCACGTCGCCCGTGCCGGGCGGCAGGTCGACCAGCAGCACGTCCAGCTCGCCCCATTTCACCTGGTTCAGCATCTGCTGCAGCGCGCCCATCAGCATCGGGCCGCGCCAGACCACCGCCTCGCCTTCCTTCATCATCAGGCCCAGCGACATGACGGTGACGCCATGGGCGTGCAGCGGCTCGATCATCTGGCCGTCGCTGGTGGGGCGCTGCCCGGTCAGGCCCAGCATGCGCGGCTGCGAGGGACCGTATATGTCGGCGTCCAGCAAGCCGACCCGCCGCCCCTTGCGCGCCAGCGCCACCGCCAGGTTCGAGGTCAGCGTCGATTTCCCGACCCCGCCCTTGCCCGAGCCGATGGCCAGGATCCGCGCCACGCCGCTGACCGGCGCGGGGCCGGCCTGGGGCGTGGGGTGGCGGCCGATCTTCAGGCTGGGCGGCGCCTCGCCGCCCGAACGGGCCGCGACCTGCGGGGCACCGCCGCGCGGCGCGGTCGGGGCGGTGGTGACGATCTGCACCTTCTCCACCCCCGGCAGGGCGGACAGCCGGCGCTGCGCCTCGGCCTCGACCGGGGCCAGCGCGCGGGCAGAGGCCGCATCGGCCGCCTCGATGACGAATCGCACCGCGCCCGATTCGACGTTGAGCGCGCGCACCAGATCGGCCGAAACCAGGTTGCCGCCCCCCGGAACCGCGATCTGGGCAAGTTCCTGAAGCACACGTTCCCGTGAGATGGTCATGGCTACCCCCGCATCAAAGCGCCCGCAGCATCGCAATTCGCGCGGGGATGGGCAAGCCGGGCTTGCGGGCTGATACCGCTAACCCCCTGTGACCCCGCGTAAAATACGACCGATCTGCTAGGGAAACTTGATCCAGCTTGTAAAAAGGCTGAAAAATTCACGGATTATTAACGCTTTGTAACAGTGTCCCAGAAACAGCCATGTAGATTCTGCATAGCAGCATCTCGCCCGCGGCCATTGTGCAGATGCAGAAAAGGGACCATGTTCGTCTCAACAGCGCGACAGGGAAAACCGACCGCGCCATCCGCAAGACGAAAGAGTGAATGAAATGGCTGTTCTCGATCTGATCCATGGCGGTATGCACCGCAACGACATCGCCGGCAACGGCGCGATCGCGAAATTCGTGGCCAATGTCCGTGACCATATGGCCCGCCGGGCGGTCTATCGCCAGACCCTGCGCGAACTGGGCGACCTGTCCAACCGCGAACTGGCCGACCTGGGCCTGAACCGCGGCAACATCCGCAGCGTGGCTTACGAAGCCGCCTGGGGCACGAAGTAAACGAATAGAACACCCGACCCACTCCTCCTCCCTTGGGTCCGGGTTCAGGCGGCATCCTCCCTCCTCCTCCCTGAGGATGCCGCCGCTCAGATACGGTGAAGCCCCTCCTCCTCCCTGGGCTTCACGGTTCCGGCGGCTCCCCCTCCTCCTCCCTGGGGATGCCGCCACCCCATACGGCGAGACCCCTCCTCCTCCCTGGGTCTCGCGGTCCGGCGGCAGCCTCTTTCCTCCTCCCGGAGGCGCCGCCAAACCGACACGGCGAAGCCCCTCCTCCTCCCTGGGCTTCCCGTTCTGCGCGGCGCCCTCCCCTCCTCCTCCCTGGAGGGCGCCGCCAAAACACCGCCGCAAGGCGGAACGGAATGCGACGGTCCTCTCCTCCTCCCTGGGACTGTCAGCTAGCGGTAATGGCCTCCTCCTCCCTGCCATTGCCGCACCCCATACGCGGCCCCTCCTCCTCCCTGGGCCAGCGTTGCGCGGCGGTGCCCCCTCCTCCTCCCTGGGCGCCGCCGCTTTTCATTTCCGGGCCATCGGGTTAATCGCGGGACATGTTGTCCTATCAGCACGCCTATCACGCCGGGAACCTGGCCGACCTGCACAAGCACGCGCTGCTGGCTTGGGTGCTGGCCTATCTGACCGCCAAGCCGAAGCCGCTGAGCTACCTGGAAACCCATGCCGGGCGCGGCCTCTACGACCTGTCGGCGCCCGAGGCGGAAAAGACCGGCGAGGCGGCCGCCGGCATCACCCGCGCGCTTTCCGAAAACTGGCTGCCCACGGATCACCCGCTGCGCCTTGCGCTGGAGGCGGTGCGCGCCCGTCATGGCGCGACCGCCTATCCCGGCTCGCCGCTGATCGCGCGGCATTTCCTGCGCCCTGGCGACGTGGCGCATCTGGCCGAGCTGCACCCGGCCGAGCACCAGGCGCTGGCCGAGGTCGCAGGCTTTGCGCATCTGCACCGGCAGGACGGGTTCCAGATGGCGCAGGCGATCTGCCCGCCCACGCCGCGGCGCGGATTGCTGCTGATCGACCCCAGCTATGAGGTCAAGGCCGATTACGACGCCATCCCGCGCCATGTCGCCAAGCTGGCGCGCAAGTGGAACGTCGGCGTGATCGCGCTGTGGTATCCGATCCTGGCAGACGGCCGCCATGCGCCCATGGTCGAGGCGCTGCGCCGCAACCATCCCGAGGCGCTGGTCTCGCAGGTGCGCTTCCCGCCGGCGCGGCCCGGCCATGGCATGGTCGGCTCGGGCATGGTGGTGCTGAATGCGCCCTATGGGCTGGAGACCGAGGCCCGGCGAATCGAGGCGCTTTTCTAGGACCGCTTGTTGGATCGTTGCGGGGGGACTTCGCGTTCGGTCGAAAAACATGGGCTGCAATCGGTTAGCGCTGATTGCAGCCCATGGACGTTTCGTGAACGAATCGGGAAAGTGGGCTTGCCGCTTGAAGGCGCGGCATGAGGGCGCGCAAGAAGAAATCCGCGCTCGATGAAGTGCGGTCCGTGATGGCTGCGGCGGTCGAGATCGACCTTCCGGCGTCGTCTGAATTCGAACCCGATGATGGAGGGGGCGGCTTCGACGGTGTGGCCTTGTCGCACGATGCCCTGGCGCTTGAGATCGGCCGGCGTGGCTGGGATGAGAATGCCCGATACGTGGCCCTTTGGGGCAGGTGGCTGTTCTGGGATGGCGTGTGCTGGCGGCGGGACGAGTCACGCGAGGACATGACCAGGGTCCGGGACTTCCTGCGGCAGAAGGCCGATGAGGTTCTGGGCTGGGCTGACCGCAAGGCGGAAAGCCTCGGGCCGAAGGATGGTGAAAAGCTCAAGACCTGGGCGAAGGCGCGGGCCGAGACCCTGCGGCACAAATCCACGGTCGCCAGTGTCGAATTCCTTGCCCAGTCGAACAGCCCCAGCGCTTCGCTGGCGGCGCAGTTCGATGCCGATCTGATGTTGCTCGGAACGCCGGGCGGCACGGTGGATCTTCGCACCGGAGAATTGCGACAGGCTCGGCGCGAGGACATGATCACGAAGCTGACCGCGGTGGCCCCGGCCGAGAAGGGGGCCGAGCCCGAGCGCTGGCTGACCTTCCTGCATGAAATCTTCGACAATGACCATGTGATCATCGATTTCATGCAGCGCGCCGCGGGCTACGCGCTCACGGGCATGACGAACGAACACAAGCTGCTGTTCCTCTACGGCACGGGCCGGAACGGCAAGAGCGTGTTCCTGAACACGCTGTTCTGGCTGTGGAACGACTATGCACGGAAGGCGGCTGCGGAGACGTTTTTGAATTCGCAGGTCGAGCGTCATTCCACCGATATCGCCGGCCTGCATGGCGCGCGCCTGGTCATGGGCAGCGAGCTTCCGCGCGGCAAGACATGGGATGAAAGCGTCATCAAGGACCTTACCGGCGGCGATAAGCTGAGCGCCCGGTTCATGCGGCAGGACTTCTTCGATTTCGACCCGCAACTCACCCTGATGATCGCCGGCAACACCCAGCCGTCATTCCGGGGCGTGGACGAGGCTATCCGGTCGCGCGTGGTCATGGTGCCCTTCACGGTTACCATCCCGCCCGACCGGCGAGATACGGGCCTGCCAGACAAGCTCAAGGCCGAGGGTCCGGCCATCCTGCGCTGGTGCATCGAAGGGGTGGATATGTGGCTGCGGCGCGGGCTGGATGTGCCCGACAGGATCGCAGCAGCATCGGCCGAGTATTTCGACAGCGAAGACACGGTCGGGCAGTTCATCGCTGACGAGATCGACCTTGTGGTCGGGGGCTTCGAAAGCTCGGCCGATCTGCACCAGCGCTTCACCCAGTGGATCGAAAGGCAGGGCATGAGCGCCTGGACCCAGAACACGCTGATCAAGGAACTTCGCGGGCGCGGGTTCACCGATGCGAAGGGGACTGGCGGCAAGCGTGGGCTTAAGGGGCTGAAAATTAAGTGTTAGTGGCAAAAGTGGCAAAATTTCCCTTATCAGACGTATGCGCGCAAGCGCGTGTGGTGCGCGCGTATACGGTCGATAAGATGAAATCTGCCACTTTTGCCACTCTATAGCCAAATCAACAGGTTACAGGTGGGGATAATGAGGCGACCAGCGAAACTCTTCCGAAGAACGACCAGCGATGAGCAGGCCGAGGCCATCATCCAGCGGATCAAGGCCATCGATTACGAGCTTATGTCCCTCGGAACCGGAGGCTCGAACATGGGCCGGGCACCGCTCAACGCCAAGGCCTCGGACGTGCTGCTGCGGATACAGCGCGAGTTGCGCGTCCTGCGGATCGACATGGAGGTCGAGCGCGGCATTGATAGCGCGCCTTTCGCTCCGGTTCCTCAACCGGCTCGCACCTGGCCTCGGCCGTATCGGCAGAGGAAAGGCAGATGATCGGGCAGACCTTTGCGGCCGTTGACCGGATCGAGATCGTGGGCGGATCGGCAAGGGGGCTGCGCACCCGTCGCGGCGCGCTGGCCGCGCTCGGGGTGCCGATGGCCTGCCCGGCTCGGTTCATGGTCCTGCTGGTCGAAGACGATGGCGGGCAGGCGGTGCTTTGGGACGGTGCGAGCTATGCCGAGGCGATCATTGAGGCGGAACGGCGCGCGGTTGTCTGGCGGGTGCCGGTCCTCGACCGGGTGGTCGAGTGACCCGGGGGGGGGGGTTCCCGATTTTGGCCCTTTGGCGGGGACCGGCGGGGGGTCCCGAGCGCAACATTTGCGGGAAATAGGCTTTTTTCATTTCAGTTCAAAGAGATGAGAGAAGCATGGGACAGGAAGGCAGGGAATGACGATGGCGAAACAGGAAAAAATGGAACAACCGCCGCTGGATCGGTGGCGCGCGGATGCCGTGCTGGACCCCGAGCGGAAGATCTGGGGGCTGGGTCAGATCGCCGAAGTGTTGGGCGTGTCGGTGGACAAGGCCCGCGCCCTGGCAAAACTACCCGAGGTCCCGATCTACCGGCCGGCCGGATCGGGCAGCTATTTTGCCTTCCGATCCGAGCTCATGATCTGGCTTCGTGGCAAGTGCTGACCACGAAAACCCATGACTTCCTATGATTTCCTAGGTTTTGCCAGCTTATCAGAACGGTGCCGCCGCGCTCATAAACTGGTCTATGAGCATCTGGACCCATCTTCGCAAAGCCTTCACGCCCGAGCGCAAGTCGCTGGCCTCGCCCGATGCGGCGCTGCTGTCGCTCTTCGGGCTGACGGAAACCACCTCGGCCGGCATCGTCGTCAACCAGGCCGAGGCGCTCAAGGTGCCGGTGGTCGCGAACGCGATCCAGCTGATCTCGGAAGCCGTCGCCTCGCTCGACGTGACCGTGAAGCGGATCGAGGGTCAGGACGAGGTGGACGTGCCCGACCATCCGCTTCTGGCGCTGCTGCGGGACGAGGCGAACGACTGGACCACGGGCTTCGAACTGATCCGGCAGATTGTCCGGGACGCGCTGATGAACGATGCCGGCGGGCTGGCCTGGGTCAACCGGGTGAACGGCGAGCCGCGCGAGATCATCCGCTATCGCCAGTCCTTCCTGCAATTCGACCTCGACCTTGAGACCGGCGAGCGCCGCTATCGGCTGAACAACCAGCCGGTCCCGGCCCGCGACGTGGTCCACCTCCTGCCGCCCCTCGACCGTTGCCCGCTGTCGCTCGCCCGCGAGGCCATCGGCATCGCCGTCGCCCTGGACCGTCACGCCGGCAAGCTGTTCACCCGTGGCGCCCGTCCCTCGGGCGCGCTGCTGATCCCCAAGGGCATGCAGGAAGAAGCCGTGAAGGCGGCACGGGCCGCCTGGCGGCTGGCGCATGAGGGCGAGGATCAGGGCCGCACGGCGATCCTCTATGACGGCATGACCTTCGAGCCGTTCACCTTCAACAGCACGGATGCGCAGTTCCTCGAAAACCGCCGGTTCCAGATCGAGGAAATTGCCCGGGCCTTCAACATCCCGGCGCCGATGGTGGGCGACCTGTCCCGCGCCACCTGGTCGAACTCGGAACAGAAGGGCCGCGAGTTCCTGTCCTACACGCTGGAACCGTGGCTGCGCGGGCTGGAAGGCGCGCTGCGCCGGGCGCTGTTCTCGGACGAGGAGCGCGGCAACCACGTCATCCGCTTCGACCGCGACGACCTGACCCGTGCCGATCTGGGGACCCGCGCCACCACCATCAACAGCCTGATTTCCAGCCGCACCATCAACCCGAACGAGGGTCGGCAATGGCTGGGCCTGCCGCCGCGCGAGGGCGGAGACGAGTTCCTGAACCCGAACATCAGCGCGGCACCCGCGCCCAAACCTGCCGAGGACAAGCCCGATGCAGCTGAATGACATCCTGTCGAATGCCGAGGATCAGGACCGGGGCCGCTGGTTCGACCTGCTGGACCCGGTGACCGGCAAGCCGACCGGCATCCGCTTCCTGATCGCGGGCCCGGACAGCGCCACCCAGGCGCGCGCCCGGCTGAAGATGGTCGACGACCTTGCGGCGGCGGCGGATGACGAAGGCCGGATTTCGGCCGAGGCGCGCGAGAAGTGCCGGCTAAACAGCCTCGGCCGCTGCGTCCTGGGCTGGGAGATCGCCGAGGACGGCGAGCCGGTCCCGTTCACCCATGCCAACGTGCTGCGCGTCCTGCGGGCGGCGCAGTGGGTTCATCAGCAGGTCGATGCCATGGCCGGCGACCGCGCGGCCTTCATGGAGGCGCGCTGATGGACCGCAGCTTCATCGAAACCAAGGTCCTGGCCGACCAGACCGGCGCCATCACGGCGCTGGCCTGGCCCTTCGGCGCGCCCGACCGCGTGGGCGACGTGATCACCAAGGGCGCCTTTGCTTCCGCCAGGATGCCCATCCCGATGCTGTTCGGCCACGACCCGAACGACCCGGTCGGGGTTTGGGAGGAGGCCGAGGAGAAGGCCGATGGCCTGCATCTGAAAGGCCGGCTGCTGGTCGAGGATCTGCCGCGCGCCCGCGAGGTTCGCGCCCTGGTGCAGGCCGGCGCCGTGCGCGGCATCTCCATCGGCTTCGTCACCCGCAAGGCCGCCCGGCATGGCAAGGGCCGCACGATTTCCGCCCTCGACCTGATGGAGGCGTCCCTGGTGACGCTGCCCTGTCATCCCGGCGCGAAGGTGACTTCCGCCAAAGACGCGGTCGGCGCTCTGCGCCTTGCCGCGGCCCTGCAACGCGCTGCGGCGCAGCTTTCCAAGAGGAACTGATGAATCACCTGTCCAAAACCGCGCTGCTGGGTTCCGCGGCCGTCCTGATCCGCAAGGGCGAGGACGAAGAACCCGATGCCGTCGTCACCAAGGCGCTGGCCGACCTGACCAAGGTCGTGGATGAACGGATGGCCGATATCGAAAAGAAGGCCGATGTCGCGCCCCTGATCGCACGGCTGGACAAGCTGGAAGCCAAGGCGAACCGGCCGGGCGGCGGCAACGGTGGTGGCGATGACGAACAGGCGGCCGAGCGCAAGGCCTTCATCGATTACCTGCGCACGGGCGATATCGAAGGCAAGGCCCTGACCACGGCCAGCGATACCCCGAACCATGTCCTCGCCCCCGAACAGATCGAGACGGATTTCATCCGCAACCTGGTCGAGTTCTCGCCGATCCGCACCATCGCCGATGTGCGCAGCACCAGCGCCGCCAAGGTGATCCTGCCGATGCGCACCAGCGTGACGAACGCGGTCTGGGTGGGCGAAACCACCACCCGCACCGGCAGCGAACCGGCCTTCGATCAGGGCGATATCGAAATCCGCGAACTGGCGACCTTCGTGGATATCTCGCTGCAGCTGGCGGAAGACAGCGCCAACGTGCTGACCGAGGTCAACATGGCCCTTGCCGAGGACTTCGGCCAGAAGGAAAGCCTTGCCTTCGTCAACGGCAGCACGGCGCTGGAACCCTCGGGCTTCATGACCAATGCCGATATCGTGGCGCATGACAACGGTCATGTCGCGAATCTCGATCCCGATGCCCTGATTGCGATGATGTATTCGCTGCCGGGGACCTATCGCCAGGCGGGCACCTGGGTGATGAACGGCAACACGCTGGCGGCCGTGCGCACCCTGAAGGACGGCCATGGCAACTACCTGTGGCAGCCCTCCTATCAGGCCGGCCAGCCGGAAACGATCCTCGGCCGCCCGGTGGTCGAGGCGGTGGACATGCCCGACATTGCCGAGGATGCCGAACCCATCATCTTCGGCGACTTCAAGCGCGGGTATCGCATCTACGACCGGCTGTCGCTGTCGATCCTGGCCGATCCCTATTCGGTCCGGATCAACGGCCTGATGCGCTATCACGCCCGCCGCCGTGTCGGTGCCGGGGTGGTGCGTCCCACCGCCTTCCGCAAGCTGGCGATGGCGGTCTGATGCCGGTGCGCGCGCCTCGCCTCTGCGGTTGCGGCAAGGTGGTGCCTTCGGGCGCCCGCTGCCCGTGCGAGGCGAAGCGCGATGCCGAGCGCAAGGCCCGGTTCGACAAGGCCCGGCCGAACAGCAGCCAGCGGGGATATGGGCGCAGCTGGGAGAAGGCCCGCAAGGTCTTCCTCGCCCGGCCCGAGAACCGCTTCTGCAAATGGCCGGGATGCGATCTGGGCCACAAGGGCGGGCCGGCGCTCGCCACCCATGTGGATCACGTCATCCCGCACAAGGGCGACCCGGCGCTGCGGGACGATCCCCGCAACTGGCAGGGCCTCTGCGCCCATCATCACAACAGCGCCAAGCAGAGGCTGGAACGGCGCAGCACCCGAAAGGATCAGCAATGACCATCTACGCGACCAATGGCGCCCGGCTCTATATCGGCGGCCCGCTGGCGGCGAAGTCCACGGATTTCGTGGCGGCCGATTTCACCTCGCAGGTCTGGGCCGAGATCGGCGAGACCGAGGGTCTCGGATCGGTGGGCGATACCTCGGCCGAGATCACCTTCGACGGGGTTGCTTCCTCGCGCACCCGGCGCCTGAAGGGCACCCGCAACGCCGGCTCCATGGAGGTGGTTTGCGGCATCGACTACGAGGATGCCGGCCAGATCGCCGTCATCGCGGCCGAAAAGACCCCGCATGACTATGCCTTCCGCCTGGTGCTGAACGATGCCCCGCCCGGCGGCACCGGGTCCACGCGCTATTTCGTGGCGAAGGTGGCAAGCGCGGTCGAGGCGCTGGATACGGCCAACAACGTCATGAAGCTGAACACCACGCTTTGGGTCAACTCCAACGTGGTCAAGGTGGACGCGGCCGAGGCCTGATCCATGCTTTACCCCACCGCCGGAAGCCGCCTCTACATCGCCGACGCCTCGGGCGCCGTCAAACTGCCGGAGTCTGGATGGGTCGAGATCGGCGAGACCGAGGCTATCGGCATGCTGGGTGTGGAATGGGAAACCGTCGATGCGACCAACCTGACGTCCCCGGACGGTGCCGAGGAACTGATCAAGGGCATCATCCGGCGCCCGCCCATGCAGATCGTTCTCGGCAATGATCCGGGCGATGCCGGCCAGCTTCTTCTGTGGCAGGCGTCCCGGTCCCGCGATCCTTTCCCTTTTCGCTTGGTCTTGCCGTGTGGCGGGCGCTGGCGGGGATGGTTCGGGCTCGTGACCGGGCTTTTCGAGGTTTTCGATACCGCGAACAGCATCATGAAACTGCAGGCCGATGTTCTGCCGACCTCGAAAACCTTCCGCAGCGAGGATGCCTGACATGGCTATCGTCACCCTTGAGGACATGAAGGACAACCTCGGCCTGACGCCCGATCAGGATGCGGACGATACCCTGATCGAGGGGAAGATCGCGGCGGCGCAGAACCATATCGAGCGCATGCTGGGCTTCGTCATCGAGGAGCGTTTCGGGGGCGTGGACCAACCGGAAATCCCGACCGCGATCAGGGAAGCGGTGATGCAACTGGCGACCTGGTGGTTTGAGAACCGCGAGGCGGCGACCGACCTGACGCGGGAACTGCCGTTCGGCGTCCGCGATATCGTCGACGGTTTCAGGGAGTGGACCTTCTGATGGCGGATGACGGCGGCCTTGCCCGGTTCCAGAAGCGCATGCGGGCGGTGCCCGAGGCGGCGCGCCGCGCGGTAGTGCCGGCGCTGGAGAAGTCGGCCGAGGAGATCGCGGACGTGATGCGCGCCACGGTGCCTGTGGACGATGGCGACCTGAAGGATTCGATCAAGGTCACCGGGCCGGGCCTCTCGACCCCGCCCTATTCGCAGCCGGGCGGCAGCATGGTGGTGCCGGAACTGACGGCGGCCGTCACCGCCGGCAATGCCGATGTGCGCTATGCGCACCTGGTCGAATACGGCCACGGCGGTGGTTTGCATGGCTCGGCCGTGCCCCCGCATCCGTTCTTCTGGCCGTCCTTCCGGCTCGGCCGCAAACGCGCCCTGAACCGCATCAAGCGCGCGGTCGGCAAGGCGATCAGGGAGGCGAAATGAGCGTCGATCTGGAAGTTCAGAAAGCGATCCGCGCCCGCCTGACCACCTGGGGCGGCGTTCTCGCCCTGGTGCCCGCGGCGCAGATCCTCGATACCAACCAGCGGCCGGCCAAGCTGCCCGCGATCATCCTGGGCGACAGCCAGTCCGTGGACGAAGGCACCAGCCTGCGCCGCACCCATACCCGCGTCTATCACACGCTGCACGTCTGGACCCGCGAGGCGTCCCTGGAGGGTTGCAAGCAGATCTGCGGGGAAGTCCGCCGGGCGATCCATTCGGGGCGGCTGGTGCTGGCCTCGCCGCTGCATTGCGCCGATGCGCTGGTTTCCTCGATGCGCTTCCTGCGCGACCCGGACGGCGAGCATTCCCATGGCGTCGTCGTGGTCGAGGCGCTGGTATCGGAGGCGGCGGCATGAAGTCGGGCAACCTGGTCGAGACGATCCAGATCGAGCGGTTCACCACCACCGTGAACGATGCCGGCACGCCGGTCCAGACGTGGACGCGCCTTTGCACCCTGCGCGCTGAGCGGGTGGACCAGACCACCGAGGAATTCATTCGCGGCTTCGGTGCCAGCGATGAGGAACTGGTTATTTTCCGCGCCCGGTTCTTCGAGGGCATCACCAATGCCGACAGGGTGATCTGGAACGGTGATGCCTTCAACATCAAGCAGGTGACGCCCATCGGCCGGCGCAAGGGCGTGGAACTGCGCTGCGTGAGGATCATGCCATGAGGGGCGCGAAACCGAACATCAAGACCGATCTGGACGCGCTGGAGGATATGCCGGCGCCGGACTGGTTTTCCGAGGATGCCAAGGAAGAATGGCGACGCATCCTGCCGATGCTGGCGCAGCGCCGCATCCTGACCGAGGCGGACCTGGGCACCTTCGAGAATTATTGCGTGGCGCAAGGCACGGTGCGCGAGATGGAACGCGAAATCCGCAAGCTCGGCCATGTCCAGAAGATTTACGGCATCGACAAGGACGGCAATTCGCGCCTGATCAGTGCCCGCAAGAACCCGGCCGTGGCCATTCAGTCCGACGCCATGACCCGCGCCCGCCTGCTGGCGGCGGAACTCGGTTGCACTCCGGTCTCACGGTCCCGGCCCACGGTCGAGGACAGCGAGGGCAATGACGATCTGTTCACGGCGGGGTTGCTGGGCTGATGCTGCGACCGTCCTGGATCGACAATGACGACGAAATCCCTGATCCGCTGGGCCGGGGCGAGGCCGCGGTGAAGTGGCTGCGGATGCTCAAGCACCCGAAAAGCAAGCTTCCGGGGCGGGCCTTCCAGCTGGACCCGTGGCAGGAACGGATCATCCGGCGCATCTACGGGCCGCGCCATCCCGACGGCACCCGCGTGGTGCGGCGCGTGGTGCTTCTGCTGCCACGCGGCAACCGCAAGACCTCGCTCTGCGCCGGCATCACGCTTCTGCATCTCCTCGGCACCGAACGCGAGGCGGGCGGGCTGACCATCTCGGCGGCCTCGGCCCATGAACAGGCGATGGAACTGTTCAACGAAGCGGCGATGATCATCAACAACGACAAGCGTCTGGAAAAGCACCTGCAGGTTCGGGAATACGTCTCGCGGATTACCTGCCCCAAGGTTCCGTCCCGCTATGTCGCCATCGCCTCGGACGGCAAGACCCAGCACGGCAAGACCCCGAACGTGGTCATCGCCGACGAGCTTCATGCGTGGGAAGGCCGGCCGGGCCTGAAGCAATGGGAGGCGCTGGATTCGGCGCTGGTCAAGGTGCCCGGCACCCTGATGATCGTCGCCAGCACCTCGGGGCGCGGGCAGGAGAACCTTGCCTGGAAGACCGTCGAATATGCCATGAAGGTGCAGAAGGGCGAGATTGACGATCCGGCCACATTGCCGGTGATCTTCATGGCCGAGCCCGAGGACGATTGGCAGGACGAGGATCTCTGGTTCGCGGTCAATCCCGGCCTCGCGCATGGTTATCCCGACCTGGACGCCTATCGCGACAAGGCGAAGAAAGCCCTGCACTCGCCCTTCGACCGAGACAGCTTCCTGCAATTCAACCTGAACCGCTGGCTCGACCAGTCCACCTCGCCCTTTGTCGAGATGCAGGTTTACGACCAGGGCAATCGCGAGGTTGACCTGGAGGAGATGGAAATCACCCAGGCGCCCTGCTGGCTCGGGGTGGACCTGTCGAAGAACGAGGATCTGACCGTGGTTGTCGCCGCCTGGCGCGATGGCACCGGCTATCAGGTCTGGCCATGGTTCTTCTGTCCCGAGGACAACCTGCGCGCTCGGGGCGAGTTGCATGGCGTCGATTACCTGCAATGGGCGGCGGACGGGTTCATCATCCCGACCCCGGGCAATACGGTCGATCTGCGCATGGTCGAGGATCATATCCGCGAGCTTCACGCCCGGTTCAACGTGAAGGAATCGGCCTTCGACCCGACCTTCGGCCGCTCGATGATGGCGAACCTGAACGAGGACGGCTTGCCGGCGGTCGAATTCCGGCAGGGCTGGGTCAGCATGGCGCCGGCGGTGAAGGAGCTGGAACGCGCCATCCTGTCGGGCGGGTTGGCGCATGGCGGGCATCCGGTCCTGCGCTGGAACTTCTCGAACATTCAGGTCGAGACCGACAAGGCCGGCAACCGCATGTTCCACAAGGGCAAGTCCGGCAACAAGATCGACGGCGCCGTTGCGGCGGCGATGGCCGTGGCCCGCGCGGCGGCCGGCGAGGAGCAATTCACCAGCAGCGCCAGCTGGTTCACCGAAGACATGTGGATGGCATAGGGGGCCGCGATGAACGCGAGCGTGGGGGCGGATGAACGCCTGGTGGTGATGCTGGAGGCCCGGATCTCGGAATTCGAGAAGCGGATGCGCAAAGCCGAGGGACAGGGCACCCGGACTTATCAGAACCTGCGGCGCGGCTCGCGATCCGCGACCCGGCAGATGGAAGCCGACATGAACCGCGCTGCCGGCAGCATCAACGCCACGCTGAAGAGCATCACCGGCAGCATCGGCAGTTTCGGCAAGGGGCTGGCGGGGGGCATCCTCGGCGGGCTGGCCGCCGGCGGCGTGGCCGGTATAGCCAATGGCACCCGGCAGATGGTCAAGGGGCTGGCCGAGATCGGCAACGAGGCCAAGCGCGCCGGGATCTCGGCCCAGGCGTTTCAGGAATGGAAGTTCGTCGCCGAACAGAACCGCATCAGCGTCGATGCCTTGGTGGACGGGTTCAAGGAACTGTCGCTGCGGGCCGATGAGTTCATCGTGACCGGCGTCGGGCCGGCGGCCGAGGCCTTCACCCGCCTAGGTTTCAGGGCGCAGGACCTGAAAGCCAAGCTGAAAGACCCTTCGGCGCTGATGGTCGAGATCCTCGGCAAGCTGGAGGGTTTCGACAAGGCGGCGCAGATCCGTATCGCCGATGAGATATTCGGCGGCACCGGCGGCGAACGCTTCGTGGAACTGCTGGGACAGGGTCAGGGTGCGCTGGAAGAAACCATTCGTCGCGCTCATGAGGCGGGCGCGGTGATCGACAGCGATCTGATCGCCCGTGCCGACGAACTGGACCGCAAGTTCAACCAGCTGACCGCGACGGTCGGCGCCTTCGCCAAGCGGGTCAGCGTGGCCGTTGCCGAGGCGGTGGTGGACTTCACCGACCTGCGGGAACGGATCGAGACCGTGTTTCCCGATGAGGGCGTTGCGCGGGCGGTGCTGGGCGATGAGGTCTATGATGCCCTCGATCGCAGTCGCGACCTGGTGGACGAGAATGCTCAGGCGGTGCGCCAGCTCGATCAGGAATATGCCGCGCTTGCCGACGCGGCGGCGCAGCTGGTGCCGGCGCTGCAAGAGGCCGGGGCGGACCTGGAGTTCCTCGGCCATACCGAGGCCGGCCAGACGCTGCGCGAGGCGTCCCTGGAGATGGAGGGGCTGGTCAACGCCTTCCGCCGGGGCGAGATGACCGGCGCGGATTTCCTGTCCAGGCTCGGCGAGGTCGAGGCCGGGGCGCAGGACGCCTTCGACACGCTGGAAGCCGGGGACCGGATCCAGTTCACCGGGGTCATGGATCAGCTTTCCCGGCTCGGCGGGGTGATTTCCAGCGTCACGGCATTGGCGCGCGGCCTCGTTGGCGCCCTGGCGGCGGCCGCCGGCGTCGATCCCGCGTCCAGGGCAGGCGAGGCCATGCGCCAGCGCCATGCGGCCGAGGCGGCCAGCATGCAATCCCTCGATGCCATGCGCGAGGCCAACGAGCGTTTCACCGAATCGGAAAACGCGCGCAATGCCGCGACCTCGGAAGGGCTGCGGCTGGCCCGCGAGGAGGAGGCGGTGCGAAAGCGGGCGCGCGAGGCCGGCGCCACGCTGACCGATGCCGAGGTGACCCGGCTTGCCCAAGCGTCCATCGCCGGCGATGAGGCCCGTTCGGCGGCGGATCGTGCCGGCCGGGGCGGCGGAAAGAGCAAGGGACGCGGCGGCAAGGAAAAGCTCGATGAGTTCGAGCGGGATGCCAAGTCGATCCGCGAGCGCACCGAGGCCTTGCAGATCGAGGCGCAGGTTCTCGCGGCCGTCGCGATCTCCGGCGAGGATTACGGCGATGCCATGGCCTATGCCACCGAAAAGGCCCGCCTCCTCGCGGCGGCGCAGCAGGCAGGTCGGCAGATCACGCCCGAACTGGAAGCCGAGATCGATGCTCTGGCGGCCGGATATGCACGGGCTGGTCAGGCGGCCGAGGACGCGGCCGAGAAGATGGAACAGATCCGCGGCGCCAGCGAGCGCGGCAAGGATGCGCTGGAAGATATGTTCGGCAGCGTCATCGACGGTTCCGCCTCGGCCAAGGATGCCGTGCTGGCGCTTCTCGCGGAGATTGCCAAGGTCCAGGCGGTCAACGCGATCATGAAGATGCCCGGCATGGGAAGCCTGGCATCGGGGATCGGGGGGCTGCTGGTCCCGGGTTTTGCCAAGGGCGGTATGCATGTCGGCGGACTGCGCATCGTCGGGGAGAGAGGACCGGAGATCGAGGCCACCGGCCCGGCGCGCTACTGGAACGCCAACCAGACGCGGAACTTTCTCGCGGGTGCCCGGGAGACCAATACCGGCGCGGGGGGCGACGTGGTGCGTCAGGCGGTCGATGTTCGCGTCAAGGTGGGCGTCGATGACAACGGCAATCTTCAGGCCTTTGTGGATCGGCGAGCCGCGCGAGTGTCGGGGGGAATGGTCGCGCATGCCGCCTGGGCGCAGCAACGGGCGATGCCGGGGCAACTTCGTGACATTCAGGCGAGGGGCACGAGATGAGCCGTCTCAAGGATCAGCTTTGCGCGGCCTTGAGGGCGCGCCTCGCCGGCAAGAGGGTGATCGCGCCAGAGGCGGGATGGCCTTTGCTTGATGCGTTCCAGGCGCTTTCCGTGGCGCGCAGCTATGGCAGCGCCGGCCCGAACCCGATCAGCTGGGCCGAACTGGCCGCATGGTCGCAGGTCATGCGCCGGCCGATTGAGCCCGCGCATGCGGAAATCATCATGGACCTCGATCAGGTCTGGCTGGAGCATGCGAGCCGGGGAGGAAAGGCGCCCGAGGGCGTGAAGGCCCTGGCGCCGGTCTCGAAGCACCCGATCAGCGCAGCGCTGCTGGATGCGGTGATGGGATGAAGGTGCGGCATTCGGATTTGGTGAACGCAGGGGCGAGCAAGCGGAGACTGGCGCGGCAGGAGCGGGACGCCCGGCGCGGGCGCCTCGGGCGCCGGCGCTATGGTGACCTCGTGAAACGCCTGGGGATGGTGGTGCGCATTGCCTTCGAGGTGGGCTGCATCGGCTCGCCCTTCGGTCTGGAAGGCCCACTCCGTTACGGCATTCGCGGGGATCTCTGCCGGCAGGGCTGGACATGGACCGATGCCGATCTGATGGCGCGCGAGATGATGGACGATGTGTTCCGGGCGTTGCGCATTACCCGTCCGGACTGGAATGAAGGACAGCCGGAATGGGTAATCGAGGCCGGAACCCTGATAGAGCGGACCCGTTGCGTTCGCTGTCACGCGCCATTGCCCGAGGGGCATCACAAGTATTGCAGTCACCTGTGCAGCACCGCGCACTGGATGTGGCTGAACCGGAGGAAGGAAGCGAGCGGGGACGTGGCGGTCATGCTGGCGATCCGATCGATCTGACGCATCGCTGCGAGGTCTGCGCAGCCGAGATCCCGGCGGCATATTGGGTGCGCACCTATTGCGGCGAGGCCTGCCGGGAAGAGGCCAAGCGACAGCGCAAGCGGGCGCGGAATGAGGCCAAGAGGCTGGCAGGTTCGTGCCTCTTCTGCGGTGGGCCGATGAGCCCGGACTACAAGGGCCGCATGTATTGCAGCAGAGCATGCGCTGAGGCATCGGCGAAGGATCAGGCCGGGCTACGGTGCAAGCGTTCATGCGCGCAATGTGGCCGGACGTTCCGACCGAAACAGAAAGGAATCCGCTTCTGTTCCCCGACTTGCTATCACCAAAGCCTGCGGGTCTACCCGGCCCGCACCTGCGGATGTTGTGGCAAGGCGTTCTTTCCTGATCGGGCCGAGCAACTTCATTGCAGCAAGTCTTGTGCCGGCCGGCAGCGGCGGACGCTGACGCCGAAGGCCTGCGCGTGGTGCGGTGTCACGTTTCGGCCCAAGCGGGCGAGGAGCAAATACTGCTCACACGCCTGCTCGGTGCAGGGGAACGTGGCGGGCCACGTCAATCTGCGAATGGGCGCTGGAATTCTCGGCACGGGCCGCAAGCGCCTCACGGCCGCGCGGTTCGATGCGATGTTTGCTGCGGCTCGATAACAGCTGCGATGGGCGCTCGGCCGGTATTATCGGGCCGGATCACTCGGCCGGGTGGTGCTTCTCGTGCTTCACCGCGCGCTCGTTGAGGCGCATGGCGACGTAGCCCACGGCGACCACGGCCAGCGGCATGGCGATGAAGGCAATGACGAACTCGCTCATTTCAGCCCTCCAAGGGTGCGTCTCGCCATCAAATGTAAGGCGACACAGGCAGAAATCCAACCGATTCCGCCTCCGAGCATGATCCACGCGGGCAGGCTCTCGCGCAAGTTACTGATGTTATAGATATATCCGGCAACGGGTGTTGCGATGCCGACCGTGAAACAGGCCGTCGAGGCGCGGTCCAGCGCGTTCGCCAGCAGCTTCGTGCGCTCGTTGGGGATCAGGGTCATGGGTTAGTCGTCGGACTCGGGCCTAGTTGGTCGAACCTTAAGCTTACGTCGAAGCTGGTTAAGGAAATCTATTGATCGTTCAAGCTCTTGCTTGAACGTATCCTCAATGATTTCGCTGCGCTCTGTCCAGTCTTCCATTCCCATCCTGCGAGCATCTTCAGGGCCTGCGCCCGCGCTGACCGCAAGTTCATAAGGCAGGTCCGCTTCAAGCCAATACTCCAGAGCCATGACGATTTCGGCGTTCATGCTTCTGTTGTTGCGCTCGGCGGCTTTCTTCAGGCGCTCTCGCATCCCGTCGGGCAGGCGCACCACGAACTTGTCTTGGTTCTGAGGGGATCGTTCGGACATAGTGGCAATGAGCCTTCATTTTTATGTTGACGCAAGTGGTGGCTATAAGCCATCAAGTGGCTATGAGCCACTATGAGGTTGATATGAAGACTTACCCCAGCAGGACGGCTGATCAGTATGTTGTGCGGTTCCCAGATGGAATGCGCGATGCCATCAAGAGGCGCGCCGCAGAGAACGGTCGTTCGATGAACGCTGAGATTGTGTTTCACCTGCGCCAGATTTTCGCGGCGGAGCGTGATGCACATGCTTGCCAATCCTAAAAAGAAAGAGACCGCTAGGGCGGCCACCCTGGCGGTCTCATGCAATCCCAATCTTCACAAAAGGATCTTGCCCATGAACATGGTGCAAACGTCGAACGAAATCAATCCCCGCAACGCGCATCATCTGAGCGATGCGCTGGACGAACTGGATCACGCCCTCGACCTCTGCCGGCTGATCCACTTCGCGGTGGAGGGGCTGGACAAGCCGCGCGCCGCGGCGCTGCGCGGCGGGATCGAGGCGCTGGAAACGCGTCTGGGTTGCGTCACGGAAAGCATTCGTTGGGCAAGGGGTGATGCGGCATGAACCCCTCGCTCGAAGCCTATCTTGCCGAACAGCAATCCCTTGCCTTGAAAGTGCGTTGCGCGGCGAGGGCGTTGGAGAACATGCTGGATGCCGGGTTCGGCGACACGGAAGCGGCGGCGGAAGTCGCCTGCAAGCTCGGTTCGATGGCGCATGACCTGCAGAACGCCCTCGACATCACCAACATCGCGAAGGTGGCTACATGAAGCCCGTCATGTGGAAAATCGCGGTGCTGGGGCGGAAGCTCGGGCTCGATCTCAACTGGATTTTCGATCCGGTTGGAACGGCCCGGCAGCTTCGGCGGCGCGGACCTGGGGAGGATCGTTAGCATGAAGCACCGAACTCCGTTTCTTGCGTCCGAAAGGACCGCGGCCGAGCTTCTGGACATGAAGCCGGCCGAGTTCCGGCAGTTGGTCAAGGCGGGGCACCTGCCCAGAGGCGAAGAAATCGCCCCTGGTGTGGTGCGCTGGGAAACCGATCATTTGCGCAATTTACGGGCTGGCAAACTGGCGCGGCCGGATGGAGGGCTTGAGCTATGACGCGGCGGCCAGCAAAGCCACGTCTGGAATGGAAATCTGTGCGGGGCATCGAAACGCCCCGCCATCGCATTACCTGGACCGAGAATGGCAAGCGCCGCGAAAGGGTCATCACTCTGGATTGGAAAGGTGATCTGGCCGAACTGGATCGGCTGTATTGGCTGTGCGAGCGCGGGGAGCATCCGGCGCAGAAGCCCAAGGCGCCTGCGACGAGTTGGCGTGCCCTTGTGGTCGCCTGGCGCTCGGATCCGCGGGTTCAGAAGCACCTGAGCGACGGGACGAAGATCAGCTATCGGCGAACGATGGACGCTCTGCTCGAAAAGAACGCCGACAAGGATGTGCGGCTGACCACCCGTGCGCATGTCCGGGCTATCCACGACAAGCTAGCAGCAACCCCGCGCAAGGCGGATCATCATCTGCAGGTCATCCGGCTGTTGTGGAACTACGCCAAGAACAAACTGGACTGGCCGTTAGGGGATAATCCGGCGGGCGGCATCGACCTCTACGGGACCACGCGCGAATTCCTGCCCTGGCCGGAATGGATGGTCGAGAAACTGGCCGAGGCCCCGCATGACGTGAGGGTGGCCTGCGAGTTGATCCTCGGCACGGGCCAACGCCCAAACGCCGCGATCATGATGCGACACGACGATTTCTCGGACGAATGGATGTGGGTCTGGGATGAGAAGGGCAAGGATCGATTTCAGGTGTATTGCCCCCCTCGGCTACGGGCCTTTGTAGCTTCGCTGCGCAAGCATGGCGCTCATCTGCTGGCGAAGAACCTGACCCAGGGAAAGGGTTACGATTCTGTTGAGAAGGCATTCAGGACCTGGCGCAAGACGCTGGGCAATGCGGCGCAGGAATACACCCTGCACGGCCTGCGCAAGCTCGCCTGCATCGAGTTGGCTGAAGGCGGTGCCGGCGATGCGGAGATACAAGCGGTGACGGGACAGTCGGCCAAGACGGTCGCCTACTACCGAAGGCTCGCTGACAAGAAGAAGCTGTCCCGCAGCGCGCAGACCAAGCGCGAACGGAACAAAAACGAAACGTGAAAGTGGGCTCACCCTGTGGGCTACAGGTCATAGGCGGCGAAAGATGATGCGCAGCGCCATAGCGAGAAATGAAACAAAAACAAATGCATATTTGCAGATGAAGGCAGGAACAGGAATGACGGTGCAACGGACTTCGCGTCCCCCGTCCGCCGCTGCCGCGGCGGCCTCCCCCTGCGGGATATTTGGGCACGAAAGAAACCCGCGATAAGCCAGCGCCGCGGCCAGCCGGCGGTCGGTTTCGTCCTCGGGGCCATCGGCCCAGGGGCGGAAGCGCAGGCGGAAGGCGGCAAGGCGCGCCGGATCCTCGGGATAGCCGATGCGGGCCAGGCTGTCGGCCAGCGGCAGGTCGGGGCCCGGCCCCTCGGGCCAGACTGCAAGCCCCTGCAAGGCCAGCCGGCGCCAGTCGAAACGCGGGCCGGGGTCGATCTTGCGCCCCGGCGCCATGTCGGAATGGGCGATCACGCCCTGGGGCGGGATGGACCAGCGCGCCATGATGGCGCCGAGCAGCGCCTCGAGCGCCGCCATCTGCGGCTCGGGGAAGGGCCGGTCGCCGGGATTGACCAGTTCGATGCCGATGCTGCGCGAATTCACGTCCTCGCGCCCTTGCCACGCACCGGCGCCCGCGTGCCAGGCGCGGCGGTCCTCGGGCACCAGCGCCTCGGTCGTCCCGTCCTCATGGACCAGCCAATGCGCGCTGACCTCGGCGCCGGGATCGCAGAGCCGGGCGCGGGCCGAGGGGCCGTCCGCCATGCCGGTGTAATGGATCACGACCAGCGAAGGCTGTTGCCCGCGCCGGTCGCCGTGATTGGGCGAAGGGCTCAAAGCCCGGATTGGCGCAGCGGGCGCGGATCCCAGCCGCAGGCGAAACCATCGCCGTCCGGGTCGAGCCCGCGCGGGTCGATCACCGGCCCGCCCGCCGCGAGGAAGGCGCTTTGCGCCACATCCGCGCTGGCATAGCTGCGGCAGGCCCGCGCCGCCGCCGATTCGGAACTGCCGCTGCGCTGGTATTTCCGCGTGCCCGGCGCCTGGGTTTCCTGCTGCGCATAACGCACCAGCGAGGGAGTCGCGGCCTGCGTCGCCGCCGGTGCCCCGGCCGGGGGCGCTGCTGCGGCGGGGGCAGGCGCGGCTTGGGCGGCTGCCTGGGCGCGCGGCTTTGCCGCCGTGCCGGCGATCTGGGCTGCGGTGGGCGCCTGCGCCGGCAGGGCGATCGGGATCACCTTGGGCACCGGGCCCTTGCCATGCAGCGCGACCTCGCGCGCTTGCAGGTATTCCGCATAGGGCGAACCATTGTGCATGGCGCTGTAATTCGGGTTCCAGCCCGTATTCTCGCCGCAGCCGGCCAGGGCAAGAACGGGGCCAAGCAGGGCCAGGATCGCCAGGTTCCGCATCATTCTCTCCGGTTTGAGGCCGCTCACCACCAGCGCGAGGGTTTCGCCGCAAATCCTGCCGCAGATTCGAGGCTCTGTGCAAGGTTCAAGAGCCCGCCTTCGTCCCAGGGCCGGCCAATCAGCTGCATTCCCAGCGGCAGGCCCTGCCGATCCAGCCCCACCGGCACCGAAATCCCCGGCAGCCCGGCCAGGTTCACCGTGACGGTAAAGACGTCGTTGAGATACATCTCGACCGGATCCTTGCCCGACATCTCGCCCAGGCCAAAGGCGGCGCTGGGGGTGGCCGGCGTCAGGATCGCGTCGATGCCATCGGCAAAGACCTGGTCGAAGTCGCGCTTGATCAGCGCGCGGACCTTGCGGGCGCGGTTGTAATAGGCGTCGTAGAAGCCCGCCGACAGCACATAGGTGCCGATCATCACCCGGCGCTGCACCTCGGGGCCGAAGCCCTCGGCGCGGGTCTTTTCATACATCTCGACCACGCCGTCGCCGGCGCCCAGCCTGGCGCGGCGGCCATAGCGCACCCCGTCATAGCGCGCGAGGTTCGACGACGCCTCGGCCGGCGCGATCACGTAATAGGCCGGCAGCGCGTATTTCGTATGCGGCAGGGTGATGTCCACCACCTCGGCACCGGCGTCGCGCAGCATCTCGGCCGCCTTGTGCCAGAGCGCGTCGATCTCGTCCGACATGCCCTCCATGCGGTATTCGCGCGGAATGCCGATGCGACGGCCGCGGATGTCGCCGGTCAGCGCGGCCTCGTAATCCGGCACCGGGCGTTCGGCGCTGGTCGAATCCTTGGCATCGACCGAGGCCATGGCGCCCAGCATGATCGCGGCGTCGCGGACCGACTTGGTCATCGGCCCGGCCTGGTCCAGCGAGCTGGCAAAGGCGATCACCCCCCAGCGGCTGACCCGGCCATAGGTCGGCTTCAGCCCCACGGTGCCGGTAAAGGCCGCCGGCTGGCGGATCGAGCCGCCGGTATCGGTGCCGGTCGCGGCCAGGCACAGGTCCGCCGCCACCGCCGCCGCCGAGCCGCCCGAGGAGCCGCCGGGCGTCAGCTGCCGGTCGTCCACTTTCCACGGGTTGACCACCGGGCCATAGCAGGCGCTTTCGTTGGACGAGCCCATGGCGAATTCGTCCATGCTGAGCTTGCCCAGCATGACCGCGCCCGCATCCCACAGGTTCTGCGTCACCGTCGATTCATATTGCGGCAGGAAGCCTTCCAGGATCCGGCTCGCGGCCTGGGACGGCACGTCGCGGGTGCAGAACAGATCCTTGATGCCCAGCGGGATGCCGCACATGGCGGGCGCGTCGCCCGCGGCGATGCGCTTGTCGGCGGCCGCCGCCATTTCGCGGGCCTTTCCCGGGGTCTTGTGAGAATAGGCGTTCAGCGCGCCGGCGGCGTCGATGGCGCCGAGGCAGGCCTCGGTCAGCTCGGTGCTGGTGAAATCGCCCTTGCGCAGCCCGTCCCGGGCCTGGGCGATGGTCAGTTTGTTCAGGTCGCTCATTCCACCACCTTCGGCACGGCAAAGAAGCCCTCGCGCGCATCGGGCGCGTTCTTCAGGATCAGATCCTGCATCTCGCCATCGGTGACGACGTCCTGGCGGCGCTTGAGGCGCATCGGCTCGACCCCGGTCATCGGCTCGACGCCCTCGACATCGACCTCGTTCAGCTGTTCCATGAAATGCAGGATGCCGTTCAGCTCCTGCGCCAGCGCGGGCAGGTCGGCGTCCTTGACCGCAATCCGCGCCAGATGCGCGACCTTGCGGGCTTCGTCCTCGGTGATCGCCATGGGAGGCTCCTTTCGCTTGCGCCGGGTTTTACCGGGGCGGCCGGGGCGGGGCAAGCACCCGCGCAGGCGGAACCTTGCGGCGGAACTTTACGGCCGCCGCCGGGCTTGGCAGGATGCGGCAGCGCAAGAAAAGGAGCCCTTCCATGAAACTGACCTGGCTTGGCCATTCCGGCTTCCGGCTGGAGATCGAACAGGCGGTGATCCTGATCGACCCCTGGCTTTCGGGCAATCCGATGTTCCCCGAGGACAGCCGCGACGAGGCCATCGCGGGCGCCACCCATATCCTGGTGACGCATGGCCACGGCGACCATACCGGCGATACCGTCTCGATCGCCAAGGAGCTGGGGATTCCCGCCGTCGGCATCTACGACATGGTCTCGACCTGGATGAAGCACGAGGGCATCGAGGGCATCGGCTTCAACAAGGGCGGCACGGTCGATCTGGGCGGGGCCAGGGTGACGATGGTGAATGCCAGCCATTCCTCGTCCTTCGAGGGCGCCGAGGGGCCGGTCTATGCCGGCCACGAGTCGGGCTTCATGATCGCGGGCGAGGGCCATGTGATCTATGTCTCGGGCGATACCGACATCATGGCCGACATGGCGTGGATGGGCGAATATCACCGGCCCGACATCGGCATCCTCTGCGCCGGCGGGCATTTCACCATGGACATGGACCGCGCGGCCTGGGCGGCGCGGAAGTATTTCGACTTCAAGACCGTGATCCCCTGCCATTACAAGACCTTCCCGCTGCTGGCGCAGGATGCCGAGGTGCTGAAGGCCGGCCTGCCGGGCGTGCAGGTGATCGAGCCCGAGGTGATGCGGCCGATCTCGCTTTAGGGCCAGCGATAGGCGCTCGGCCCCGGCTCTGCCCGTCCCGCGGGCCGGGCCGGCGCGAAGATCTCGACCAGCAGCGGATGGCAGGCGGCGGCGTCGCTGGAATGCGCGCTGCCGCAATCGCCGCCCGGACAGGCCGAAAGCCCGCCGATCAGGTCGATCTCGGCAAAGAACTCGATATGGTCGCCGGGGCGCACCGGGCTTGCCTTCATGAAATATTCCCCGGTGTCGCGGGTGAAGCCCGTGCACATGAAGACGTTCAGCACGTCATGCACCAGGGGCTCGGCCGCCTCGCGCGACAGGCCCATCTCGGCCATCAGCGCGTTGACCAGGTTGGAATGGCAGCAATGGTGATAGTCCTGCCCGCTCAGCAGGCGATGGGTATAGGGGTCGCAGCGCGTGCCGATCACGTCATGGACCGAGCCGCCGTATTCGTCGATGCCATACCATTCCAGCGTATCCTCGGTCACGGTGGCCATCGGGCGCAGATGCGGAAAGCTGGACCACATGCGATGGCCGCGCGTCAGATGGGTGCCGTGCAGCGCGCGGGTCTTGCCGGAATAGAACCGTTCGCGCGGATCGGCGGCGGACCACAGGTTCAGGTCGCCGACCTGCGGCCCCTCGACGCTGGTGATGCGAAAGAAATGCCCGGCCGGCACGTGAAAGCAACGCGCCTCGCGCGGGGGCACCAGGCATTCCCCGGATTTGCGCGCCGTCAGGCGAACGGCCTGCAAGCCGGGCAGGTCCGGATCGGGAAGGGTATGGTTCGGATAGCAGATGACCGGGCGAATGGCCCGGCGCTCGGCGGCATCTTCGGGAATGGTTCGGATCATGGCGCGATGCTATGCGCGCGTCCCCGGCATCGCAAGGCTTGCGCACACCTTGCACAGCGCGCCTGCCGGCCCTGCCGCATGGGTATTTTGGAAACGGAAAAACGGTCCGCCTTTCACCGCTTCCCAAATACCCGAAAAACAAGAGCGCGGCCGGGAAGCCGCGCTGGAAGGCCCGCGCGTGCGGACAAGGTGGCCGCGCTTCAGGCGGCCTGGCGAATGTCGGCTTCCATCGGCATCGGATCGAAGCTGAAATAGCCGTACATCTGCTCCAGCACGGCCAGGGCCGCGCGGTCTTCCGCCTTGGCCGGCTTCAGCACGGCCAGGTTGGCGCTGGGTTTTTGGGTCTCGGCAAGGGTTTTCATCCGAAGGTCTCCGGGTCGAAGTGATGCTCTTCCCCGCCGAAAAAGATAATGCCGCGCCGCAGAAAAATCTACCTCTGCGACGCGGCGTCAACCGGTATATCACGGCATACCGGCCATGACGGCCGTGCAAATCAAACGATACGGTCCACCATCATGTGCTTGATCGAGGCGATGGCCTTGGCCGGGTTCAGCCCCTTGGGACAGGTATTGGTGCAGTTCATGATCGTATGGCAGCGATACAGCTTGAACGGGTCTTCCAGCGCATCCAGGCGCTCGCCCGTGGCCTCGTCGCGCGAATCGATGATCCAGCGATAGGCGTGCAGCAGGGCCGCCGGGCCCAGGTAGCGGTCGCCGTTCCACCAATAGCTCGGGCAGGCGGTCGAGCAGCTGGCGCACATCACGCATTCGTAAAGCCCATCCAGCTTCTTGCGATCCTCGATCGACTGGCGCCATTCCTTGTCGGGGGTCGGCGTCTCGGTGATGAGATAGGGGTTCACCGAGGCGTGCTGGGCATAGAAATGCGTCAGGTCGGGGATCAGATCCTTGACCACCGGCATGTGCGGCAGCGGATAGATGTTCACGTCGCCCTTGATCTCGTCCATGCCGTAGATGCAGGCAAGATGGTTGCCGCCGTCGATGTTCATCGCGCAGGAGCCGCAGATCCCCTCGCGGCAGGAGCGGCGGAAGGTCAGCGTCGGGTCGATCTCGTTCTTGATCTTGATCAGCGCGTCCAGCACCATGGGCCCGCATTTGTCCATGTCGACGAAATAGGTGTCGATGCGCGGGTTCTCGCCGGTATCGGGATCCCAGCGGTAGATGTTGAAGCGGCGGACGTTCGTCACGCCTTCGGGTTTCGGCCAGGTCTTGCCGACCCGCATGCGGCTGTTCTTGGGAAGGGTAAGTTGGACCATTGGGTAACTCCTGGTGGTCAGACCGTCGTCTTGCGACTAGGCCGTCATGCGGTGGCTTGGGCAGAGGGCGTCAATGCACCCTCCAGCCCGGCTGTTCGTAAAGCGGCCGCGTGGGCTTCTGCCCCGAGCGGCGCTGGACGCATTGGTCGAAGACCTGGGACGGATCGCGCCCCAGGATCTGGTCCGAGGACAGGTCGACGCTGACGAAGCCGCCGCGATAGCCGTGCGAGCCGACGCCGATGCCGACCTGGGTGCGCGGCGCGCGGGCGTCGAGCGCCTGGACCATGCAGACGCGCTCGGCCTCTGCGACCGGGATCTGCACCGGCGCGGGCGCGCAGGCCGCCAGCCCCAGCAGCGCCGGGGCAAGGCGCAGGCCAAGCGCGCCGCGCCCGGCCATCAGGCGGCCTGCTTGGCCGCCGCCGCGGCGCTGGCGATGCATTGCGTGGTGGACGGACGGCCGACGATGGCGGCCACCGCATCCCCCGCCCCGGCCGCGCCGGCAGCGGCGATGCTGGACAGTTCCGCCGTGGTGGCGTTCTGCATCACGCAATCGGTATAGGGCGCGACATTGGCGCCGGGCAGGCGCCGGGCCATCTCGCGGTTGACGATGACGCGGGCCGAGGACCGCATCGCCGCATCCGGCGCGGGGGCCGCGACCGGCGGCAGCGGCGCCGGCGCCATGCCGGGGTTCTGGACCACGCAGCCCGAAAGGGTCAGCGCGGCGGCGGTCAGGGCCATGGGCAGGATCAGGGGAAGACGCATCAATAAACCCTCGCTTTGGGTGCGATCTTTTTCAGGTCGATCCCGCCCTCGTCCTGGGTAGTCAGGGGTTCAAGATGAACGGGCCGATAGGCCAGTTTAACATCGTTGCCTTCGACCCAGGCAAGCGAGTGCTTGCGCCAGTTGGCATCATCCCGCTCGGGGTAGTCTTCATGGGCATGGGCGCCGCGGCTTTCCTTGCGCGCCTCGGCGCCGACGATGGTCGCCAGCGCGTTGGGCATCAGGTTGGTCAGCTCCAGCGTCTCCATCAGGTCGCTGTTCCAGATCAGGCTGCGGTCGGTGACCTTCAGGTCGTCCATCTTGGCCGCGATCGCCTGCATCTTCTCGACGCCCTCGGCCAGGGTCTTGTCGGTGCGGAACACCGCGGCATCGGCCTGCATGGTGCGCTGCATCTCAAGCCGCAGCTCGGCGGTCGGCACCGAGCCGTTGGCGTTGCGGATGCGGTCGAAGCGGTCCAGCGCCTTGTCCACCTGTTCCTTGTTGGTGGTGGGGATCGCCGCCTTGCGGTCGATCACCTGCCCGGCGCGGATGGCGGCGGCGCGGCCAAAGACCACCAGGTCGATCAGCGAGTTCGATCCCAGCCGGTTCGCGCCATGGACCGAGGCACAGCCGGCCTCGCCCACCGCCATCAGGCCGGGGAAGACCCGGTCCGGGCTTTCGGCGGTCGGGTCCAGCACCTCGCCCCAGTAGTTGGTGGGGATGCCGCCCATGTTGTAATGCACCGTCGGCAGGATCGGGATCGGCTCGCGCGTCACGTCCACGCCGGCGAAGATCTTGGCCGATTCCGAGATGCCCGGCAGCCGCTCGGCCAGGCTTTCCGGCGGCAGGTGCATCAGGTTCAGGAACATGTGATCCTTGTGCGGGCCGACGCCGCGGCCCTCGCGGATCTCGATGGTGATGCAGCGCGAGACCACGTCGCGGCTGGCCAGATCCTTGTAGGTCGGCGCGTAACGCTCCATGAAGCGCTCGCCCTCGCTGTTGGTCAGGTAGCCGCCCTCGCCGCGCGCGCCCTCGGTGATCAGGCAGCCCGAGCCGTAGATGCCGGTCGGGTGGAACTGCACGAATTCCATGTCCTGAAGCGGCAGGCCCGCCCGGGCCACCATGCCGCCGCCGTCGCCGGTGCAGGTATGGGCCGAGGTGGCGCTGAAATAGGCGCGGCCATAGCCGCCGGTCGCCAGCACCACCATCTTGGCGTTGAAGACGTGGATCGAGCCGTCATCCAGCTTCCAGCACACCACGCCGGTGCAGGCGCCGTCGGTGATGATCAGGTCCAGCGCGAAATATTCGATGAAGAATTCCGCCTTTTCCTTCAGCGACCGGCCATAGAGCGTGTGCAGGATGGCATGGCCGGTGCGGTCGGCGGCGGCGCAGGTGCGCTGCACCGGCGGGCCTTCGCCGAATTCGGTGGTGTGGCCGCCGAAGGGGCGCTGGTAGATCTTGCCCTCCTCGGTCCGGCTGAAGGGCACGCCGTAGTGCTCCAGCTCGTAGACCGCCTTGGGGGCCTCGCGCGCCAGGTATTCCATGGCGTCGGTGTCGCCCAGCCAGTCCGAGCCCTTGACGGTGTCATACATGTGCCACTGCCAGTTGTCCGGACCCATGTTCGACAGGCTGGCGGCGATGCCGCCCTGCGCCGCGACCGTGTGCGAGCGGGTCGGGAAGACCTTGGTCACGCAGGCGGTGCGCAGGCCCTGTTCGGCCATGCCCAGCGTCGCGCGCAGGCCCGCGCCACCGGCACCGACGACCACGACATCATATTCGTGCGTTTCGTATTTATAAGCAGCCATGGCGGAACCTCAGAGGACGACGATCGCGCCAAGGCCCATCCGGGCCAGCGCATAGACGGCGGCGGCGATGACCGCCCAGCCGAAGATCACGGAAAAGATGATGGCGGCCTTGCGCACGCCACCCTGGAAATAATCGTCGATCATGATCCGCGTGCCCTTGATGAAGTGGACCATGCCCACGATCACGAACAGAGCGGTGATGAGCGCCGGGAAGGGCCGGCCGAAATAGGCCAGCAGCTGTTCCTGCGACAGGCCGATGGCGCGGGCGACCACGATCATGAACAGCGGCGTCAGCACGGTCAGCGCGACGGCCGAGACGGTCATGGCCCAGTGGTGCTGGGTGCCCTCGTGCGCCGAGCCCAGGCCTTCGGCAGCTTTGCGGGGGGTGATGTAACGCATGATCCTGCCCTTTCCTCAGAACGCGAAGAAGATGATCAGCGTCAGCACGGCCAGGACGACCGAACCCGCGATCAGCGCCTGGCTGGATTTGCGCGCTTCCTCGATCTCCAGCCCGTAGCCCGCGTCATAGGCCAGGTGGCGCAGCCCGGCGAGCAGGTGATACCACAGCGACCACATCGAGCCGGTCAGGATGATGAAGCCCAGCCAGGACCGCATCACCCAGTCCGCGCAGGCGAAGGCGCCCGGCGAGGTGACGGCGGCGACCAGCCACCAGGTGATCAGCACGATCCCGGCGACCAGCGCGTGCCCGGTGATGCGGGTCATGATCGAGGTGATTGCGGCGATGGGCAGGCGATAGACCTGCAAATGCGGTGACAATGGCCGGTTGCCCCGGTTGACGTCAGCCATGATGCGCTCTCCTGCGTTCAGGCCCCGCACGCGACGGCTGGCGGCGAGGGCTGGCCGAAATTGGGTTTGCTTTTAGCCGCCTTGTCGCATCTGTCACGGGTGGATGCCAGACGTAAGGCGGATATGCGACAGATTTTCCGTTTTTGTGATCACGCAAACGCCAGCTGTGATCACGGGCAGGCTCCGACCCTTTCGAATGATTGCGGTATCAGGACGGACTCGCCGGATTTCCCCGGATAACCGAGGGATTCGGTCATGTTCAACCCCGGCGCGGCCGCGAGTCGCGGGCCGGCCGCGCCGGGGCGCAGGGCGGTCATTTCGGCATCAGGGCCCAGTAATCCAGGTCCAGCAGCACCTGCGGGGCATATTTTCCATCCTCGCCGCGCAGGGCGTGATCACCGGCCGCGCCCTTGTGCGCCACCAGCCGCAGCCGGATCGCGCCGACGCCCGGCGCATGGGTGTCAGCCTTGTCCAGCACCTCGGACCAGGCGCGGATGGTGTCCCCGGCAAAGCAGGGATTGGCATGGGCCCCGCCGTTCAGCGCCACGATCATCTGCGCATTGGCCAGCCCGTTGAAGCTGAGCGCGCGGGCCATGCTGATGACATGGCCGCCATAGATCAGCCGCTTGCCGTCCTCGCGGAAGGTGGCGTCGAAATGCACCTTGGCGGTGTTCTGCCACAGCCGGGTGGCCAGCATATGCTCGGCCTCCTCGATGGTGACGCCGTCCACATGGTCGATGACCTCGCCGACCTCATAGTCGCCCCAGCGGTGCGGCTCGCCGGCCAGGCCGAAGTCGTATTGCAGGAAATCCAGCCCCTCGGGCAGCACCAGATCGGAGGGCGCGACCGATTTCGCCAGTTCCGGCACCACCGGCTCGGGCGCCGGCGCCGCGTCGTCGCCCTTGCGCACCATGACCCAGCGCACATAGTCCAGCACCACCTCGTCCATCTGGTTCAGGCCGCGGGTGCGGACCCAGACCACGCCGGACTTGCCGTTGGAGTTCTCCTTGAGCCCGATCACCTCGGATTCGGAGCGCAGCGTGTCGCCCGGCCAGACCGGCTTCAGCCAGCGGCCCTCGGCATAACCCAGGTTCGCCACCGCGTTCAGGCTGATGTCGGGGACTGACTTGCCGAAGACGATGTGAAAGGCGATCAGGTCGTCCAGCGGGCTGCCGTCCAGACCCGAGGCGGCCGCGAACTCGTCCGAGGAATAAAGCGCGTGCCGCGCCGGGTAGAGCGCATGGTAAAGCGCGCGCTCGCCCTCGGCCACGGTGCGGGGGACGGCGTGGCGGATCACCTGGCCGACGCGGTAATCCTCGAAGAAGCGGCCCGGATTGGTCTTGCTCATGGTGGTTTCCTATTGCTGGCCCAGTTTCATGTCCGGGTGATAATCCGCCTCGATCTGCTTGGTGACGGCCTGGGCGCAGCGCATCACGCCGCGCGCCGCGTCGAAGGCATAGGCGGGGTCGCCATGCAGCTCCCAGCCCTTCGACAACGCCTCGCTGACCTTGTGGCAGAAGGCCGAGGTGTCGTCCTCGGTCAGCAGGCGATAGATCTTGGGCATGTCAGCCTCCAAAGGGGTTATAGCCCAGCCAGGCGTGGACCAGCGCCACGACCCCGAACAGGACCACGGTGCCGACCGCGGCCATCGCCTCCTTGCGGACCGGGAACGGCCCGGCGGGCGGGGTCCAGCCCGGCTGCGCGCGGTTGATCACGGCCATCTCGACCAGCGACCAGAGCAGCAGCCCGCCGAACAGCACGAAACTGGGCAGGTCGCCATTGGGCAGCAGATGCGCAAGGGCCCAGAGCGCAAAGCCGGTCAGCTGCGGGTGGCGGATATGGCGGGCCAGGCGGGTCTTCATGCCGGCGACGGCGAAAAGATAGAAGCCCAGCAGCACCAGCAGGTTGTTGACGCCCTTCAGCGGTGCGGTCGCGCCCCACCAATGGGGACCGTCCGCCATGCGATAGCCGATCACCATCAGCACCACCGAGACCGCCAGCGCCCCCGCCACGCCGCCCCGGCCCAGCCGGTCGCGCGGCCCCGGTGCCAGCCGCTTGAGAAGATGCGCCGCCCACCAAAGCGCCACGCCAAGGATCAGGATCAACATCTGGCTTTGTCCTTTCGCTGGATGTAAATGGCGCTTACTTTGCCATCACCCTGCCAGCGCGGCAATCGCCGCGGCCTTGGCCAAAGTGACGCGGGCGGTCTCGACATGCAGGTTCTCGACGATCCTGCCGTCCACCACCGCGACGCCCTTGCCCTGGGCCTGCGCCTCGTCGAAGGCCTCGATCTGGCGGCGGGCCAGATCGACCTCGGCTTCCGACGGCGCAAAGACCTCGTTGGCAATGGCCAGCTGTGCCGGGTGGATCAGGGTCTTGCCGTCGAAGCCCATGTCGCGGCCCTGCTCGCATTCGGCGCGCAACCCCTCGTCGTCCTTGAAGGCGTTGAACACGCCGTCCACGATGACCCGGCCATGCGCCCGCGCGGCCAGCAGGCACAGGCCCAGCCCCGCCATCATCGGCAGCCGGTCGGCGCGAAAGCGGCTGTTCAGCTCCTTGGCCAGGTCGTTGGTGCCCATCACCATGCCCTGCAGGCGCGGATGGGCGGCGATCTCGGCGGCGTTCAGCATGCCCTCGGCCGTCTCCATCATCGCCCAGAGCGGAGTGTCGGGCACCAGCGCCGCCACCCGGTCCAGGTCGGCGCCGCGGCTGACCTTGGGCACCAGCACCGCATCGGCGCCCGAGGCAAAGGCGCGGGCGTCGCCCTCGCCCCATTCGGTGTCCATGCCGTTGATGCGGACGATCCGCACCCGGCCGCCGTAATCGGCCTGCAGCGCTTTGGCCAGCAAGTCCCGCGCCCCCACCTTCTCGGCGGGCGCCACCGCATCCTCGAGATCGAAGATGATCGCATCGGCGGCCAGCGCCTGGGCCTTTTCCATGGCCCGCACATTGGCGGCCGGAATATAGAGGACGGAACGATAGGGACGGGTCATCGGGGCCTCGCGTAATAATCTTGCGCGAACCTGCCCCGAAAGGAAGCGAATCGCAAGCACCGATTTGCCGCACTGCGGCATCAGATCCCGTCCCAGATCAGCTTGGCCGAAACCAGCATCAGCGCCCAGGTGATGAAGCCATAGAAGACCTGCGCAGACATCCGCCGCACCAGCCACAGTCCCGCCAGCACGCCCAGCACGCCGGGCACCATCAGCACGGCGGCCACCGACAGGTTATGCGCCGACAGCTGGCCCAGCATGGCATAGGGAATCAGCTTCACCGCATTGCAGATGGCAAAGAAGATCGTCGTGGTGCCGGCATAGGTCATCGGCGTCATGCGCAGGGGCTGGGCATAGACCTGATAGGGTGCCGCGCCCGAATGCGACACGAAGCTGGTATAGCCCGAGATCGTGCCCCAGAAGCTGCCCGCCCCCCAGCGCGGCGGCCGGGCGCTGGCGCTGACCCGGCTGCGCAGCAGGGCGTTCAGCGCAAAGGCCAGGCCGATCACGCCGACGATCAGCCCGACCTGCGCGTCGTCGACGTGATGCGCGGTGGCCCAGCCCAGGGCGATGCCGGTGATCGCGCCCGGCACCAGCGTCCGCAGCACCCGCGCGTCGAAATCGCGGCGAAAGGCGATCAGCCCGCCGATGTCCGAGATGATATAGACCGGCAGCAGGATGCCCGCCGCCTGCACCGGCGACATGACCAGCGCCAGCAGCGGCACCGAGATGGTGCCGACCATGGACAGCCCTCCCTTGGCCAGCCCGATCGAAAAGGCGGCGATCACCGCCAGCACCCAGCCCAGCATCTCCATCCGCGCGCCCCCGTGTCCCGCCCCTCCCGAGTAATCCAGCGGCGCAACCGCGGCAATACGCCGCCGCCATTTCCATGTTAGCGGTTGACAACAGCGGTTTTCGCGGCGGACCCGCAGCCAAGGCTTGCGATTCTCATCCCGAGGGACTAGGCCACCGCGCGAACCATCATGGAAATCGGAGGTTAACATGGCCCGACCCAAGATCGCACTCATCGGTGCGGGACAGATCGGCGGCACGCTGGCGCATCTGGCCGCGATGAAGGAGCTGGGCGACGTCGTCCTGTTCGACATCGCCGAGGGCACGCCCCAGGGCAAGGCGCTCGACATCGCGCAATCGGGCCCGTCC
This sequence comes from Paracoccus versutus, assembly GCF_029909795.1. Taxonomy (NCBI): domain Bacteria; kingdom Pseudomonadati; phylum Pseudomonadota; class Alphaproteobacteria; order Rhodobacterales; family Paracoccaceae; genus Paracoccus; species Paracoccus versutus. The sequence continues at coordinate 2,230,009 of NZ_CP038197.1, read as the reverse complement.
GAGGGTTTCGACGCCGTCATGAAGGGCGCCAACGATTATGCCGACATCGCCGGCGCCGATGTGTGCATCGTCACCGCCGGCGTGCCCCGCAAGCCGGGCATGAGCCGCGACGACCTGCTGGGCATCAACCTCAAGGTCATGAAATCCGTGGGCGAGGGCATCAAGCAGCATGCCCCGAACGCCTTCGTGATCTGCATCACCAACCCGCTGGACGCCATGGTCTGGGCGCTGCGCGAGTTCAGCGGCCTGCCGCATGAAAAGGTCGTCGGCATGGCCGGCGTGCTCGATTCGGCCCGCTTCCGCCACTTCCTGTCGCTGGAATTCGGCGTCTCGATGCGCGACGTGACCGCCTTCGTGCTGGGCGGCCATGGCGACACCATGGTGCCGCTGACCCGCTATTCGACCGTGGCCGGCATCCCGCTGCCCGACCTGGTCAAGATGGGCTGGACCACCCAGGACAAGCTGGACGCCATCGTGCAGCGCACCCGCGACGGCGGCGCCGAGATCGTCGGCCTGCTGAAGACCGGCTCGGCCTTCTATGCGCCCGCGACCTCGGCCATCGAGATGGCGGAAGCCTATCTCAAGGACCAGAAGCGCGTGCTGCCCTGCGCCGCCTATGTGAAGGGCGCCTATGGGCTGGACGGGCTCTATGTCGGCGTGCCGACCGTGATCGGCGCCGGCGGCATCGAGCGCGTCATCGACATCACCCTGGACAAGGACGAGCAGGCGATGTTCGACAAGTCCGTGGACGCGGTCAAAGGGCTGGTCGCGGCCTGCAAGGGCATCGACGCCACCCTGGCCTGATCGCCGGCCAGCGACGGCAAGGACAGGCCCCGCCGGCTGCGGCGGGGCTTTTTCATGGCGCGGACGCACGGCCCGCGCAGCATAAGGCAGGCCAGCGCCGCGGCGGACGAACCGCTGGCCGTGCGGACCTCCTGGGCCCTGCCTGACCCCCGGCGCGCCCTGATCCGGGACGCGAAAGCGCCGGCCCAGGCCGGGGATTCCCGCCCCGCCGTCCCGGCAGCCGGGGATTTGCGATCACAGCCTCGAAAACTGTGATCACAAAAGGCGGATTACCGCCAGTTTTAGGGATTTCGCCCTTCATGGGGCTTTGGCGCCGGCGTGGAATGTGGCACAAGCCCCGCCAACCGACAACTGCGGGGGAAGACGATGAACATCCATGAATACCAGGCCAAGGCGTTGCTGCGCCAATACGGCGCGCCGGTCTCGGACGGGCGGGTGGTGATGAAGGCCGACGAGGCCAAGGCGGCGGCGGGGGAACTCGACGGGCCGCTCTGGGTCGTCAAGGCCCAGATCCACGCCGGCGGCCGTGGCAAGGGTCACTTCAAGGAAAAGGAAGCCGGTGAAAAAGGCGGCGTCCGCCTGGCCAAATCGGTGGAAGAGGCCGAGGAGCTGACCCGCCAGATGCTGGGCCGCACCCTCGTCACCCACCAGACGGGCGAGACCGGCAAGCAGGTCAACCGCATCTATATCGAGGACGGCAGCGACATCGAGCGCGAGCTGTATCTGGCGCTGCTGGTCGACCGCGGCACCTCGCGCGTCAGCTTCGTCGCCTCGACCGAAGGCGGCATGGACATCGAGGAAGTCGCCGCCTCGACCCCGGAAAAGATCGTGACCTTCAGCGTCGATCCGGCCTCGGGGCTTTCGGATTTCCACGGCCGCCGCGTGGCCTTCGCCCTGGGTCTTTCGGGCCCGCAGGTCAAGCAATGCGTGGCGCTGGTCAAGAACCTGTATCGCATGTTCATCGAGAAGGACATGGAGATGCTGGAGATCAACCCGCTGATCGTGATGAAGGACGGCAACCTCAAGGCGCTGGACGCGAAGATGGGCTTCGACAACAACGCCCTTTATCGCCAGCCCGACATCCTGGCGCTGCGCGACGAGACCGAGGAAGACCCCAAGGAACTCGCCGCCTCGAAATTCGACCTGAACTATATCGCGCTGGACGGCGAGATCGGCTGCATGGTCAACGGCGCCGGCCTGGCGATGGCGACGATGGACATCATCAAGCTGTTCGGCGCGGAGCCGGCGAACTTCCTCGACGTCGGCGGCGGCGCCACCAAGGAGAAAGTGACCGAGGCGTTCAAGATTATCACCTCGGACCCGAACGTCAAAGGCATCCTGGTCAACATCTTCGGCGGCATCATGCGCTGCGACATCATCGCGGAAGGCATCATCGCCGCGGTGAAGGAAGTTGGTCTGCAAGTCCCGCTGGTCGTGCGGCTTGAGGGCACCAACGTGGAGCTGGGCAAGCAGATCATCGGCGAGTCGGGCCTGAACGTGATCGCGGCCGACGACCTGTCGGATGCGGCGCAGAAGATCGTCAAGGCGGTCAAGGGCTAATGCGGATCGCGGTGATTTGTATGCTGAGCGCGGCCAGTCTTTCTGCCTGCACGAACTACGAAGGCATTCCGGCCGGTGCTGAAAATGCGCCTGAAGTCGTGCCGGCTGCGGCTCAAGCACCGTTTGACAGGGCTGAACAGCTACGAATTGCCACGCGAGCCTGTCTTGCAAGCGAATTGCAGGGGCCACAAACCCTGCAATCACTGCTTGGACAGGGCTATACGATCACGCGGGAATGGACGGGCGCCTACTCCTATACCCGAATGGAACCTGTTGCGGGCAAAGGCCTGTTCGAGAAGGTCGACATCATAAAGGTCAGCGACCCTAATGGACCAATCCCATGTGACATCGACGTCAGGCGTGACGTGGGATATTCGTCATTCCGCACGGTCCATTCGGAAATGATTGCCCAAGGCTACCAGCCGGTGGCCGACACTGGAGGGCGTTCGACCTTTACGAAAGGCGATATCAGTTTCAGCCTTTCCGGCAGATACAGCCATTCCGAGCCGCTGGCGACCATCACGCTAAGCCGAGATACGAAATGATGCGGGCATAGGCCCGCATGAACTTGATTTTTGCAGGAGGCTTGAATGGCCGTTCTCGTCAACAAAGACACCAAAGTCATCTGCCAGGGGATCACCGGATCCCAGGGCACCTTCCACACCGAACAGGCCATCGCCTATGGCACGCAGATGGTCGGCGGCGTGACCCCCGGCAAGGGCGGCACGACGCATCTGGACCTGCCGGTCTTCAACTCGGTCCACGAGGCCGTGGAAAAAACCGGCGCCAATGCGTCCGTGATCTATGTCCCGCCGCCCTTCGCGGCCGATTCGATCCTGGAAGCCATCGACGCGGAAATCCCGCTGATCGTCGCCATCACCGAGGGCATCCCGGTCCTCGACATGATGCGGGTCAAGCGCGCGCTGATCGACAGCAAGTCCACGCTGATCGGCCCGAACTGCCCCGGCATCCTGACGCCGGGCGAATGCAAGATCGGCATCATGCCGGGCTCGATCTTCTCGCGCGGGTCGGTGGGCGTCGTGTCGCGCTCGGGCACCCTGACCTATGAGGCGGTGAAGCAGACCACCGACGTCGGCCTGGGCCAGTCCACCGCGGTCGGCATCGGCGGCGACCCGATCAAGGGCATGGAGCATATCGACGTGCTGCGCATGTTCCTGGACGACCCCGAAACCGAGTCGATCATCATGATCGGCGAGATCGGCGGTTCCGCCGAGGAAGAGGCCGCCGAATTCCTGGCCGAGCAGAAGCGCAAGGGCAAGTGGAAGCCGACCGCCGGCTTCATCGCCGGGCGCACCGCGCCGAAGGGCCGCCGCATGGGCCATGCCGGCGCCATCGTCTCGGGCGGCAAGGGCGACGCGGAATCCAAGATCGAGGCCATGAAATCGGCCGGGATCATCGTCGCCGACAGCCCCGCGGGCCTGGGCGAGGCGGTGCTGAAAGCGCTCGGCCGGTAACTTTGCCGCAAGGCTTTTGACTTGGGCGCGGCCCCTGCCTACCTTTAGCGGGGGCCGCGCCAGACCTTACCAGCAGGTGCCAGATTGGACCGCCGTCGTCGCCAGATCGTCGCCAGAACCGCCGGGGCAGCGCCCTGCCCGGCCTGCGGCCCTGCCCCGCTGCCCAATCGAGGCGCGGCATGATCCCGCAGCCCCAACCGCCGGCGGAACGCCCCGCCTCGCCCGTGGCGGCGCAGGACTGGGCGCTTTGCGTCTCGACCTATCAGCGCGGCAAGCTGCTTTGCGATTGCGTACGTGCCGCGATGGCCTCGACCGAGCGGCCGGCCGAGATCGTCATCGTCGATGCCAGCGCCGACTGGGCGCAGAACCGTGAAGGGGTCGAGGCGGTGATCGCCGCGGCCGGCGGCTGTCCGCTGACCTATGTGCCGGCCCGGCGCAAATCGCTGACCGTGCAGCGCAACCAGGCCGTCGCGCTGGCCCGTGCCGACATCCTGTTCATGATCGACGACGACGCGCTGCTGCATTCGGGTTGCGCCGCGCAGATCATGGCGCATTACCGCGCCGACACGCAGGGCCGGATCGTCGCCATCTCGGCCCGCAATGCGCCGCTGGCCGGCGCGAAGGCCGGGGACGAACGCAAGCAGACCAACCGCGCCGGCGCGCTGGCCAGGGGCCGGGCGGGGCCGGTGCAGCGCGGCATCGACCTTGCCCTGCACCACCTGCTGATGATCCCGGCCGAGCAGCGCTTCCTGGGCTACGACCGCCCCGAGCGGCGCTGGCAGGGCGACGCCACCCTGCCGCAGGGGCTGCTGCGCGTCGATTTCATCGTCGGCTTCGCCATGACCCTGCGCCGCCACCTGGCGCTGCGCGAACCCTTCGACGAAGGGCTGGCCGGCAGTTCGATCGCCGAGGATCTGGATGCCAGCTATCGCTTTGGCCGGCACGGGATGCTGGCCATCGCGCCGGATGCGCATATCCACCATTTCGAGGCGGCGGCAGGCCGCGACCGGCGCCGGATCAGCACCATGCTGGCCATGCTCAACATCGCCTATTTCGTCCGCCGCAATTCCGAGCGGCAGGGCCGCGACCTGGCCCGCTATGCGCTGTGGTACCTGCGCATGACGCTGGCCGAACTGCCCAAGGACATCGCCGGAGGCCGCTGGGATCTGCCGCAATTCCGCGGCGCCCTGCTGGCCGGCCGCAACCTGCCCGCCCTGCTGCGCCAGCCGCGCGCCGGGCTGCCGGCATGGTATCAGGATCTTCAGACCAGGCTGATGGCCGGGACCACCCCCGGACATGGCCCGAACAATGCGACCGCCCCTGATCAAGGCGCGAACGGATAGGATTTCCCGGAGGCAAGCCAATGAACGATCAATCCCCAAACTCGGCCTTCCACGATTCGAGCTTCCTGCAGGGCCATAACGCGGCCTATGTCGAGCAGCTTTACGGCCAATGGGCCCAGAACCCGGCGGCGGTGGATCAGGCGTGGGACGCCTTCTTCCGCAGCCTGGGCGACGAGGAGACCGTCGTCACCCGCGAGGCCAAGGGCGCAAGCTGGCAGCGCGCCGACTGGCCGCCGGTGCCCGCCGACGACACCACCGCGGCGCTGACCGGCGAATGGCCGATGCTGCCCAAGTCCGAGGCCAAGGCGGCGCTGGACAAGATCGCCGCCAAGGCCGGCGAAAAGGGCGTGAACCTGACCGACGAGCAGCTCAAGCGCGCCGTGCTGGACAGCGTCCGCGCCATCATGCTGATCCGCGCCTTCCGCATCCGCGGCCACCTGCATGCCGACCTGGATCCGCTGGGCATGCGCGAGATCCCCGACCACGGCGAGCTGGACCCCAAGACCTACGGCTTCACCGAGGCCGACCTGGACCGGCCGATCTTCATCGACAACGTGCTTGGCCTGCAGATCGCCACGATCCGCCAGATCGTCGACCTGATGAGCCGCACCTATTGCGGCACATTCGCGCTGCAGTTCATGCATATCTCGAACCCCGAAGAGGCCGGCTGGCTCAAGGAGCGGATCGAGGGCTACGGCAAGGAGATCGCCTTCACCCGCGAGGGGCGCCGCGCCATCCTCAACAAGCTGGTCGAGGCCGAGGGCTTCGAGAAGTTCCTGCATGTCAAGTATATGGGCACCAAGCGCTTCGGCCTTGACGGCGGCGAGGCGCTGATCCCGGCGATGGAGCAGATCATCAAGCGCGGCGGCGCGCTTGGCGTCAAGGACGTGGTGATCGGCATGCCGCACCGCGGCCGCCTGTCGGTCCTGGCCAATGTGATGGGCAAGCCCTATCGCGCCATCTTCCACGAATTCCAGGGCGGCAGCTACAAGCCCGACGACGTGGACGGCTCGGGCGACGTGAAATATCACCTCGGCGCATCGTCGGACCGCACTTTCGACGACAACACCGTCCACCTGTCGCTGACCGCGAACCCCTCGCACCTCGAGGCGGTGAACCCGGTGGTGCTGGGCAAGGTCCGCGCCAAGCAGGACCAGCTGTCCGACCAGACCTATCGCACGGCGGTGCTGCCGATCCTGCTGCATGGCGACGCGGCCTTTGCCGGCCAGGGCATCGTGGCGGAATGCTTCCAGCTTTCCGGCATCAAGGGCCACCGCACCGGCGGCTGCATCCATATCGTGGTGAACAACCAGATCGGCTTCACCACCGCGCCGCATTTCAGCCGCACCTCGCCCTATCCGACCGACATCGCGCTGATGGTCGAGGCGCCGATCTTCCACGTCAACGGCGACGACCCCGAGGCGGTGGTCCATGCCGCCAAGGTCGCGACCGAGTTCCGGCAGAAATTCCACAAGGACGTGGTCATCGACATCTTCTGCTATCGCCGCTTCGGTCACAACGAAGGCGACGAGCCGATGTTCACCAACCCGGTGATGTACAAGAAGATCAAGGGCCAGAAGACCACGCTGCAACGCTATACCGAGCGGCTGGTCGCCGACGGCCTGGTCCCCGAGGGCGAGATCGAAGAGATGAAGGCCGCCTTCCAGGCCCATCTGAACGAGGAGTTCGAGGTCGGCAAGAACTTCAAGCCGAACAAGGCCGACTGGCTGGACGGCAAATGGTCGGGGCTCGAGGCCGAGCATGCCGAGGAGAACCTGGGCCAGACCGGCATCGCGCCCGAGACCATGGCCGAGATCGGCGGCGCGCTGACCCGCGTGCCCGAAGGCTTCGACCTGCACAGGACCGTCGGCCGCCTGCTGGAATCCAAGAAGCAGATGTTCGAGACCGGCCAGGGCTTCGACTGGGCCACGGGCGAGGCGCTGGCCTTCGGCTCGCTGCTGCTGGAGGGGCATCCGGTGCGCCTCGCCGGGCAGGATTCGACCCGCGGCACCTTCTCGCAGCGCCATTCGGCCTTCGTCGACCAGGCGACCGAGGAACGCTACTACCCGCTGAACCACATCCGCGGCGGGCAGGCGCGCTACGAGGCCATCGACTCGATGCTGTCGGAATATGCGGTGCTGGGCTTCGAATACGGCTATTCGCTGGCCGAGCCGAACAGCCTGGTCATGTGGGAGGCCCAGTTCGGCGATTTCGCCAACGGCGCCCAGATCATGTTCGACCAGTTCATCACCTCGGGCGAAAAGAAATGGCTGCGCATGTCCGGCCTCGTCATGCTGATGCCGCATGGCTATGAGGGCCAGGGCCCGGAACACAGCTCGGCCCGGCTGGAGCGCTGGCTGCAGATGTGCGCCGAGGACAACTGGATCGTGGCGAACTGCACCACGCCGGCGAACTATTTCCACATCCTGCGCCGGCAGCTGAAGCGGCCCTTCCGCAAGCCGCTGGTGCTGATGACGCCGAAATCGCTGCTGCGCCACCCGCTGGCGGTGTCCACGGCGGACGAGTTCCTGGCCGGCTCGACCTTCAACCGCGTGCTGGTGGACGATGCCGACCGCGGCAAGTCCGAGTTCAAGCTGGCCCCGGACGACAAGATCCGCCGCGTGGTGATCTGCTCGGGCAAGGTCTATTACGACCTCGCGCAGGCCCGCGACGCCGCCGGTGCCGAGGATGTGCATATCCTGCGGCTCGAGCAGTTCTATCCCTTCCCGGCCCAGAGCATGTCCAAGGAGCTGGAACGCTTCAAGGATGCCGAGATCGTCTGGTGCCAGGAAGAACCCAAGAACCAGGGCGGCTGGAGCTTCGTCGAGCCCAATATCGAATGGGTGCTGTCGCGCATCGGCGCCAAGCACGGCCGGCCGCGCTATGTCGGCCGCCATGCCGCGGCCTCGCCGGCCACCGGGCTTGCCTCGCGCCACAAGGCCGAGCAGGAGGCCCTGGTCCACGAAGCGATCACCATCGGGGCCTGACATGGCAGTGGAACTACGCGTCCCCACGCTTGGGGAATCGGTATCCGAGGCGACGGTGGCCACCTGGTTCAAGAAACCGGGCGACCGCGTCGCCGTGGATGAAATGCTGTGCGAGCTGGAAACCGACAAGGTGACGGTCGAGGTGCCCTCGCCCGTCGCCGGCAAGCTGGCCGAGATCGTCGCGCCCGAGGGCACGGTGGTCGCGCCGAACGCGCTGCTCGCGCAGATCATGGAACAGGGCGATGCCGGCCCGGAAGAAATGTTGCCCAAGGCTGATGCGGGCACGAAGGCTCAGGAAGGACAGAGGAAGATGAGCGGAAAATCCGTCGACGTGATGGTGCCCACCCTGGGCGAAAGCGTGACCGAAGCGACGGTCGCGACCTGGTTCAAGAAGGTCGGCGACGCGGTCGCGCAGGACGAGATGCTGTGCGAGCTTGAGACCGACAAGGTCTCGGTCGAGGTGCCGGCCCCCGCCGCGGGCGTGCTGGCCGAGATCCTGGCCCCCGAGGGCGCGACGGTCGAGGCCAGCGCCAGGCTGGCCATCATCACCGAAGGCGCGACCGCGGCCCCCAAGGCCGAGGCCCCGGCGGCCGCCGCAGCCGCCGTGCAATCGCCCGGCGCCGGCCCGGAAACGCCCGCGCCGCGCAAGGATGTCGAGGACGCCCCTTCGGCCAAGAAGGCCATGGCCGAGGCCGGGGTCGGCCGCGATGCCGTCACCGGCACCGGCCGCGACGGCCGGGTGATGAAAGAGGACGTGGCCCGCGCCCCTGCCGCCGCCTCGCCCGCCCCGGCCCCCGCCCAGGCGCCGCGCGCGCCGAGTTCCGCCGAGGACGCCGCCCGCGAGGAGCGCGTCAAGATGACCCGCCTGCGCGCCACCATCGCCCGCCGGCTCAAGGACGCGCAGAACACCGCCGCGATGCTGACCACCTATAACGAGGTGGACATGAAGGGCATCATGGACCTGCGCAACACCTACAAGGACCAGTTCGAGAAGAAGCACAAGGTCAAGCTGGGCTTCATGTCCTTCTTCGTGAAGGCCTGCTGCCACGCGCTGAAGGAAGTGCCCGAGGTCAATGCCGAGATCGACGGCGGCGACGTGGTCTACAAGAACTTCGTCCACATGGGCGTGGCGGTGGGCACGCCGAACGGCCTGGTGGTCCCGGTGGTGCGCGACGCCGACCAGAAGAGCTTCGCCCGGATCGAGAAGGAGATCGCCGAGTTGGGCCTGCGCGCCCGCGACGGCAAGCTGACCATGGCGGAAATGCAGGGCGGCACCTTCACCATCTCGAACGGCGGCGTCTATGGCTCGCTGATGTCCTCGCCGATCCTGAACCCGCCGCAATCGGGCATCCTGGGCATGCACAAGATCCAGGACCGCCCCGTGGTGGTGGACGGGCAGATCGTCATCCGGCCGATGATGTATCTGGCGCTGAGCTACGACCACCGCATCGTCGACGGCAAGGGCGCCGTGACCTTCCTGGTCCGCGTCAAGGAAGCGCTGGAGGATCCGCGCCGCCTGCTGATGGATCTGTGATCCCTGCCTTCCGGGGGCGGCAGGCCCGCCCCCGGCCAGCCCAAGGCGCCGCGCAACTCTTTCCGGCCTGTTCCCGTTGACCCGCACGGGGCCGCCTTGCCGCTCATCCCGACGGGAAGCCGGGCCGAAACGGAGGAGTCTTCCATGACCCAGATGATCGCCCATTACAGCATCGCCGATTACGCCCGCTTCCGCGCCGCCTTCGACGCGGATGCCGAGGATCGCGGCAATAACGGCCTGTCGCTGCTGCAACTGTGGCGCGAAAGCGACCAGAGCGCCTGGGCGCTGTTCCAGGTCGGGGACGCGGCCGCCGCGAAGGCTTACCTGGAAGGCGCCGCGGGCGTCTTCAACAGCCAGGCCGGCGTCTCGGCCACCGCATTCCATTTCGTCGAGACCGCCTGATGGCCGCCGAGACCACCGCCCTGGCGCTGGCCGCGCTGCTGCAAGCCGTGCAGATCGGCCTGGCCGCCGCCTCGATGAACCGCGATGTCGGCGCGAAGTGGAACGCCAGCCCGCGCGACCGCCAGCCCGAGTTTTCCGCCCTGACCGGCCGCCTGCGCCGCGCCGTGGACAACCATTTCGAGGGGCTGATCCTCTTTACCATCGCCGTCGTGCTGGTAGTGCTTTCGGATGCCGGCTCGGCCCTGACCGTGCTTTGCGCCTGGAGCTACCTGCTGGCGCGGCTGCTTTATGTTCCCGCCTATGCCTATGGCTGGTCGCCCTGGCGCTCGGTCATCTGGGGGGTGGGGTTCGTCGCCACGCTGACGATGATCCTGATCGCCTTATTCACCTGAATCGAACGGGCGGCACCGCGAAAGGCGCCGCGAACTGCAAGGAGACCCGAATGTCCACCTATGACCTGATCGTGATCGGCGCCGGTCCCGGCGGCTATGTCTGTGCGATCCGCGCCGCCCAGCTGGGCCTGAAGGTCGCCTGCGTCGAGGGGCGCGAGACGCTGGGCGGAACCTGCCTGAACGTCGGCTGCATCCCCTCCAAGGCGCTGCTGCATGCCAGCCACATGCTGCACGAAACCCACGAGAACTTCGAAAAGATGGGCCTGATGGGCGCCAAGCCCAAGGTCGATTGGGAAAAGATGCAGGGCTACAAGGCCGAAACGGTCGCCGGCAACACCAAGGGCATCGAGTTCCTGTTCAAGAAGAACAAGATCGACTGGCTCAAGGGCTGGGCCAGCATCGAGGCGCCCGGCAAGGTCAAGGTCGGCGACCAGATCCATGAGACGAAGAACATCGTCATCGCCTCGGGCTCGGAACCGGCCAGCCTGAAGGGGGTCGAGGTCGACAACGCCGCCGGCGTGGTGGTCGATTCGACCGGCGCCCTGTCCCTGCCCAAGATTCCCAAGTCGATGGTGGTGATCGGCGCCGGGGTGATCGGGCTGGAGCTGGGCTCGGCCTATGCCCGCCTGGGGGCCGAGGTGACGGTGGTCGAGTTCCTGGACGCCATCACCCCCGGCATGGACGGCGAGGTGCAAAAGCAGTTCCAGAAGATCCTGGCCAAGCAGGGGCTGAAATTCGTCCTCGGCGCCGCAGTGTCCGAGGTCGAGGTCGAAAAGGGCAAGGCCGAAGTCACATACAAGCTGCGCAAGGACGACAGCGAGCATGAGATCAAGGCCGAATGCGTGCTGGTCGCCACCGGCCGCCGCCCCTATGTCGCCGGGCTTGGCCTCGACAAGGTCGGCGTCGCGCTGACCGACCGCGGCTTCGTCCAGATCGACGAGCATTGGCAGACCAGCGTCAAGGGCATCTATGCCATCGGCGACGCGGTGCCCGGCCCGATGCTGGCCCACAAGGCCGAGGACGAGGGCATGGCGGTGGCCGAAGTCATCGCCGGCAAGCATGGCCATGTGAACTACGACGTGATCCCCGGCGTGATCTATACCACGCCCGAGGTCGCCTCGGTCGGCCTGACCGAGGAAGCCGCAAAGGAAAGCGGCCGCAAGGTCAAGGTCGGCAAGTTCCCCTTCATGGGCAATGCCCGCGCCAAGGCCCTGTTCCAGGCCGAGGGCTTCGTCAAGATGATCGCCGATGCCGAGACCGACCGGGTGCTGGGCTGCCACATCATCGGCCCGAACGCCGGCGAGATGATCCACGAGGTCTGCGTGGCGATGGAATTCGGCGCCTCGGCCCAGGACATCGCGCTGACCTGCCACGCGCATCCGACCTGCTCGGAAGCGGTGCGCGAGGCCGCCCTGGCCTGCGGCGACGGCGCGATCCACGCCTGATCGGCGGATCGCCACCGAAACCGCCGCTGCGCTGCGGCGGGTTTCCGCCGACGGACCGCCCCTGAACCGGGCGGTCCTTTCTTTTGATTTCCCCGACTCTGGCAGCTGCGGCTAATCCCTTGGTCAATGAAAAGACAAGGGGCAGTCATGAAATCCATTATCGGACTGTTGGCGCTGGCCGGCACGCTGGCCGTCGGCGCCTGCGGCGACAACCGGGTCGATCCCGACCGCCGCTATCTGGTCGAACCCCGCGCCTCGGCGGCCCAGGTCGCCGCGCTGCACCCCAACGAGACGCTGGAACTGCGCCGGCTGATCAACAAATACGCCGCGGAATACGACGTGCCGGTGGACCTGGTGCATCGCGTCATCATCCGCGAATCGACCCATCGGCCGGGCGCCCGCAACGGCCCCTATTACGGGCTGATGCAGATCCTGCCCGCCACCGCGCGCGGCATGGGCTATCGCGGCCAGCCCGCCGGGCTGCTGGATGCCGAGACGAACCTGAAGTACGGCGTCAAATACCTCCGCGGCGCCTATATGGTCGCCGACGGCAACAAGGACGCCGCGGTGAAATGGTATTCCCGCGGCTATTACTACGAGGCCAAGCGCAAGGGCCTGCTGCAAGCCACCGGCCTGCGCTGAGGCGAGGGACAGAAGATCGCGGGGGCGGCCTTCGGGCCGCCCCTTGCATTACAGCTTGCGGTTGTAGCGAATGAAGGGCGACTTCTGCCCCACCCGGTCATAGAGCATCCGCCCCGGATAATTGTCCTCGGCCGTCAGCCAGTAGACGGCGGGAATGCCGGCGCGATCGGCCTCGGCATAGACGCCCTCGATCAGGGCGCGGGCGATGCCGCGGCCGCGGGCCTCGGGGGCGGTGAACAGATCCTGCAGATAGCAGACCCCCTCGTCGCGCCACAGGTTCGGGTGAAAGACGTAATGCGTCAGGCCCAGCAGCCGGCCGTCCGCCTCGGCCACCAGCCCGTGAAAATCGCGCGGATCGCGTGCCATCAGCCTGCCAAAGGCGCGGTCGTAAAACGAGGGCGGCCGGTCCGCGAAACCGTAGAAGGCCTGGTAGCCCTCATAAAGCCGCTGCCAGCCCTTGCGGTCATCGGGACGCAGGGCGCGGATCATCGCTGCCGCCGCGCCATGAAGGCCAGCCGCTCGAACAGCGCCACGTCCTGCTCGTTCTTCAGCAGCGCGCCATGCAGCTTGGGCAGCATCTCGCCGGCGGGGCGGCGCAGATCCTCGGGCGCCAGATCCTCGGCCAGGATCAGCTTGAGCCAGTCCAGGAGTTCGCTGGTCGAGGGCTTCTTCTTCAGCCCCTGCACCTCGCGCAGTTCCAGGAACTGGCTCAGCGCCTCATCGAGCAGCCGCGGCTTCAGTCCCGGATAATGCACGTCGACGATGCGCTTCAGCGTCTCGGCATCGGGAAAGCGGATGTAGTGGAAGAAGCAGCGGCGCAGGAAGGCGTCGGGCAGCTCCTTTTCGTTGTTCGAGGTGATGATGACAACGGGCCGGTGCCGCGCCCGCACCATCTCGCCGGTCTCGTAGACATGGAACTCCATGCGGTCGAGTTCCTGCAGCAGGTCGTTCGGAAACTCGATGTCGGCCTTGTCGATCTCGTCGATCAGCAGCACCACCTTGCCGGGCGCCTCGAAGGCCTGCCACAGCTTGCCCTTGCGGATGTAGTTCGAAATGTCGTGAACCCGCGCCTCGCCCAGCTGGCTGTCGCGCAGCCGCGACACGGCGTCGTATTCGTAAAGCCCCTGCTGCGCGCGGGTGGTCGATTTCACGTTCCATTCGACGATGGGCAGGTCCAGGCTGGCCGCGACCTGGCGCGCCAGTTCGGTCTTGCCGGTGCCCGGCTCGCCCTTGACCAGCAGCGGGCGCTCCAGCGTGATCGCCGCGTTCACGGCCATGGCCAGGTCGGCAGGAGCCACATAGGTTTCGGTCGATGAAAACTGCATTCGCCTGTCCTTTGCGCAATCTGCGCGACCCTAGCCAGCACCCGCCGGCTTCGCAAGCCGCCGAGGAAAACCTGTCGGAATGGGCTAGTGACAATTGGTCTGCCATACTTTATGCGGGCGCCAAGGATCGGGCATCCAGTCGCCCGGCTCCCGGAGGAACGATGAAAGCCCAGACCTTTCTGCCCGAAGATTATCGCCCCGCCGAAGACGAACCTTTCATGAATGAACGGCAACTGGAGTATTTCCGCCGCAAGCTGATCGCATGGAAGCAGGAACTTCTGGACCAATCCGCGGAAACGCTGGAAGGTCTTCAGGACAGCGCCCGCAACGTGCCGGACCTGGCCGACCGCGCCTCCGAGGAAACCGACCGCTCGCTGGAACTGCGCACCCGCGACCGCCAGCGCAAGCTGGTGACCAAGATCGACGCCGCGCTGCGCCGCATCGAGACCGGCGAATACGGCTATTGCGAAATGACCGGCGAGCCGATCAGCCTCAAGCGGCTGGACGCGCGCCCCATCGCCACCATGACGCTGGAAGCGCAGGAACGCCACGAACGGCGCGAGCGCGTGCATCGCGACGACTGACCCGCCGGCCCCTTCGGGGGCCGCTTTCGCAGCCAAGGGCGCCATGTCCGGCCTGAAGCATCACCCCGTCACCATCATCGGCGCAGGCGTGGCCGGCCTGACCGCGGCCTGCGCCCTGGCGCAGCGCGGGGCAGAGGTCACGGTGCTGGAACGCGCCGGCGCCCTGCGCGAGGTGGGCGCAGGCTTGCAGATCTCGCCCAATGCCTGCCGGGTCCTTGCGGCGCTGGGGCTCGAATCGCGGTTCCGGGCGATCTCGCTGCCCTCCGAACGGGTCGAGCTGCGCGATTCGACCGGCCGCATGGTGGCGCGGCTGGACCTGGCGCGGCATCGCCCCGGAGATCCGTTCCGCCTCGTGCATCGCGCGCGGCTGGTCGCCCTGCTGGAAGAGGCCGCGCGCGAAGCCGGCGCCCGCATCGAACTGGGCCATGACGTCGCCGAACTGCCCGAGGTGCCGCTGCTGATCGGTGCGGACGGGGTGAAAAGCCGCCTGCGCGCGGTGCTGAACGGCCCCGAAACCCCCTTCTTCACCGGCCAGACCGCCTGGCGCGCGCTGATCCCGGCCGAACCCGATGCCGCGCCGGTGGCGCAGGTCTTCATGGGACCGGGCCGGCACCTGGTCAGCTATCCGCTGGGCCAGGGCCAGCGCAATATCGTCGCCGTGGTCGAACGGCCGGACTGGCAGGAGGAAGGCTGGTCCATCCTCGGCGAGCCCTCCGAGCTGCGCGCCGCCTTCGCCCGCTTCGGCGGCCCGGTGCCCGGCTGGCTGGACCGGGTCGAGCAGGTCGGCATCTGGGGCCTCTTCCGCCACCCGGTCGCCGCGCATTGGCAGGACGGCCGGCGGGCGCTGATCGGCGACGCGGCCCATCCCACCCTGCCCTTCATGGCGCAGGGCGCGGTCATGGCGATCGAGGATGCCTGGGTGCTGGCCGCCTGCCTCGACGCGGGCCCGGACCAGGAAGCCGCGCTGGCGCGGTTCCAGACGCTGCGCCAGCCGCGCTGCCGACGCATCGTCGAGGCGGCCAATGCCAATGCCCGCAACTATCACCTGCGCGGCCCGACCCGCGCGGTCGCCCATGCCGGGCTGCGCGCCGTCTCGCGCCTCGCCCCGACCCGGCTGATCGAGCGCTTCGCCTGGCTCTACGACCACGACCCGACGGCCCTTTAGCCGGGCACCCGAACTTCTCTGTTCCCCAAATACCCATACGGCAGCGACGCCGGCACGGTCGCATGGGTATTTGGGGAACAGAGAAAATGCCGGGCCGCGCCCCCATGGCGCGCCCAGGCCTGTTTCACGGTTTCTCAAATACTCCCGCCGACGCCGCCACCAAGGCGATGGCGCAGACGGTCAGGCGGCCCTCTCGACCGCCGCGACGATGTTCTCGACCACCTCACGCAGCACGGTCTCGTCCTCGGCCTCGGCCATGACCCGGATCAAGGGCTCGGTGCCGGACTTGCGGATCAGCACCCGGCCGCAGCCGTTCAGCCGCGCCTCGGCCCGCGCGATCTCGGCCTGGACGCTATCCTGGGACAGCGGATCGGCACCCTGGGCATAGCGCACGTTCTTGAGGAGTTGCGGCACCGGCTCGAACTGCGCCACCAGGTCCGAGGCGCGCCAGCCGCTGTCCGCCAGCGCCGCCAGGAATTGCAAGCTGGCGATCAGCCCGTCGCCGGTGGTGGCGTAGTCGGTCATCACGATATGGCCCGACTGCTCGCCGCCCAGGTTGAAGCCTGCGCCGCGCATCCGCTCGACCACGTAGCGGTCGCCGACGGCGGTGCGCTCCAGCCGCAGCCCGCGGCTTTGCAGGAAGCGTTCGAGCCCCAGGTTCGACATCACCGTCGCCACCAGCGCGCCGCCGCGCAGCCGGCCCTGCGCCGCCCAGCGGTCGGCCAGCAGCGCCATGATCTGGTCGCCATCCGCCACCTGGCCCTTTTCGTCCACGATCATCACCCGGTCGGCATCGCCGTCCAGGCTGATGCCCATGTCGGCGCCATGTTCCAGCACCGCGCGGGCGCAGGCCTCGGGATGGGTCGAGCCCAGCCCGTCGTTGATATTGTGCCCGTTGGGGGAAACCCCCAGCGGGATCACCTCGGCGCCCAGTTCCCACAGCACGTCCGGCGCGGCGCGATAGGCGGCACCGTTGGCGCAATCCACCACCACCTTCAGCCCCTCAAGCCGCTGGCCCGAGGGGAAGGTGGTCTTGGCATATTCGACATAGCGCCCGCGCCCGTCGTCGATGCGCTTGGCGCGGCCGATGTTCTGCGGCTGGGCCGGGACGATCTCGCCCGCGACGATGGATTCGATCTCGGCCTCGGCCTCGTCGGACAGCTTGAAGCCGTCGGGGCCGAAGAACTTGATGCCGTTGTCCTGCGCCGGGTTGTGGCTGGCCGAGATCATGATGCCGACATCCGCCCGCATGGACCGCGTCAGATAGCCCACCGCCGGCGTCGGCACCGGGCCCAGGAGCAGCACGTTCATGCCGGTCGAGGTCAGCCCCGCCGTCAGCGCGTTTTCCAGCATGTAGCCCGACAGGCGCGTGTCCTTGCCGATGACGACGCGGTGGTGATCCTCGCCGTTGCGGCGGAAATAGCGGCCGGCGGCGGCACCCAGGCGCAGCGCCATCTCGGCCGTCATCGGATGGGTATTGGCGCGGCCCCGGACGCCGTCGGTGCCGAAAAGTTTCCTGCTCATCTTGCCCCGCTCATCTTGTCTATATGGTCACGGCCCGCCAGAGGGCGAGGCCCTGCCTTGTTTCTGCCACGTCATGGACGCGGTGGATCTGTATGCCCTGCGCGATCCCGTAGAGTGTCACCGCCAGCGTCCCCGGCACCCGGTCCGCCGGCCGCTCGGCCCCGCCGATGCCGCCGATGAACCGCTTGCGCGACACGCCCAGCAGCACGGCGCAGCCCAGCCCGTGATAGACCGAGATCCGCCGCAGGATGGCCAGATTATGCTCTTGCGTCTTGCCGAAACCAATGCCCGGATCGATCACGATCCTGTCGCGCGGGATGCCCGCCGCCTCGGCCCGCGCGATGCGCTCGGCCAGCGCGTCATAGACGTCCAGCAGCACGTCGCCATAGCTCGGGTTGTCCTGCATCGTCTCGGGGATGCCCTGGGCGTGCATCAGGCAGACCGGCACGCCCGCCGCGGCCACCGTCCCGGCCATGGCCGGGTCGAAGTCGAAGCCCGAGACATCGTTGACCAGCCCCGCCCCGGCTGCGATGGCGGCCCGCGCCACCTCGGCCTTGCGGGTATCGACCGAGATCGCCGCCAGGCCACAGCCCGCAGCGATGGCGGGGGCGAGGCGGGCGATTTCCTCGGCCACCGGCACCTCGCGCGCGCCGGGCCGGGTCGATTCGCCGCCGATGTCCAGGATCTCGGCCCCCTGTGCGGCCAGCAGCCGCGCCTGCTCGGCCCCGTCATAGGCGCCACCGTCCGAGAAGCTGTCGGGCGTGGCATTGACGATGCCCATGATGCGCGGCCGGTCCAGGGACAGGCCCAGCAGCGGCGCGCGGGGCGCGGTCAGCGCCGCCAGCACCGCATCCGGGGCGCTGTCCACCACGCGCGGCGCCTCGCCGCGGCGCAAAAGCTCGCATTGCGAGAAACGCACCCAGCCGCCGGCCAGCTGCCAGCGGCCCGTCTCAGATGGGATGGGGCGGAAGTAATCGGTCATGCCTTGCGTCTCTACGCCGGCGCACGGCCGATTCAAGCACGAAGATCAAAGACGTGCGGTCGGAATGCAAAAACCTGCCGGCAACGCCGGCTGGGCGGCGCCCTCGGGCAGCGCCCAGTCGAGGCGGCTTGCCCCCAGCCGCTCGGCCAGCCACAGCGCAAGCGCCTGCGGCTCGGCCGCCAGCCCGGCCACGTCGCGCACCATGCGCGCGGGCGCCCAGACCACGGCGCGGCCTTCGGTCGCGGCCCAGTCCAGCTCAGTGCGGCTGTCGGCCACGGTCAGCCCCAGGCGGCCGGCCAAGGCCCAGGCGGCCTGGTCCAGCGCCAGCAGCGCGATCTCGCGCAGGTTGCCGCCCTGCGGCAGCGGCAGGCCCGGCGCATCGGGAACCAGCGCCACCGCGCCCTCGGGCAGGGCCAGGTCGCGGCCGTGAAAGACCACCCGGATCGGCGCCCGGACCTGGTCGGCCTCGACCCGCGCCTGGCGGCGCACCAGCGTCACCCCCAGCGCGCCGGGGATGCGGTCCAGCTTCTCGACCGTGACCGAGACCTGCGCCGCGCGCGGATGCGCCAGGATCTGCGCCGCGATCTTCTCGGCCAGCGTCTCGAGCAGGTCATAGCGGCGATCCGCCAGCCCGGCCGCCACGGCACCGGTCAGGATGTCATAGGAAAGGATCCGGTCCACCTCGTCGTTGACGCCGACGACATGGGTCGCCAGTTCCACGTCGATGTTGAAGCGCAGGCGCTGCGGCTGGCCGCGTTCGGTCTGGAACGCGCCGATCTCGGCCGAAAGGATATAGTCGCGCAGGTGGATACGGTCAGGCTGGTCCATGCCGCCCGTGTTTTCAGGAAAACGGCCCCGCCGCAAGGGACAGGGCCGCGCATGGCATGGCAGATTTGCGTCGCCGCCCTGGGTCGCCGCCTCAGTTCGAGGCCAGCCGGCGGTCCGAACGGTAGAAGGTATGGCTGCCGATCCGAATCGTGCGCTCGAACCGCTTGGACCAGGAGGGGCTGACGCCGCGGGCGTGGAAATAGGTCGCGCCGTTGGTCAGGGTGCGCGGCGCGCCGGCCAGGGCGGCCATGGCCACCCTTTGCACCCTGGCGTAGGTGCCCTTTTCGCGGATGCGGGCGTTCTTGTTATAGGTGAACTGGCCGCGCTGGTTCACCACGCCGCAGACGGTCTTGGGAAACCGCGGATGATCGACGCGGTTCAGGATCACCTCGGCCACGGCCTGCTGGCCCTGCACGCCCTCGCCGCGGGCCTCGAAATACAGCGCCTCGGACAGGCATTGCAGATCGGCGGGATTGATCTGGACGGTCGCCTGGCGCGTCGCGCGGCCGGACTTGGTTTCATAAGCGACCTGGTGCTTGCCGTCGGCCATGGCCGGAGTGGTTGCGACAGGGGAAAGGGCGACAGCCACACACACGGAAACGCGCGCCAGCCATGACTTGCTAATCGACATGTTGGTCCTGTTTTCGGTCCGGGCCCGGCCCGGTCTGGTTCGTCGGAAGGTCCGCCCGAGGGGTGCCCCGTGGGCGGCGGTCTGGCGTTAAAGGCCCGAAACAAGGCGGGCCGATCCAGCCCACATGGACGTGAGGGACGCGATTCGCTTGAAATCAAACGATTTTGGCGGAAACCCGCCGACGACAAAACGGCCAACGGGCAGATTCCGGCCAAAACCGGCTGGTCCTAGGACTCCGTCCCGGCCGCCGATTCCGCCTCTTCCCGGCCCATGAGAATCGATTCCTGCGCCGCGGCGAGCCGCGCCACCGGCACCCGGAAGGGCGAGCAGGAAACGTAGTTCACCCCGGCCCGCAGGCAGAAGGCGATGGATTCGGGGTTGCCGCCATGTTCGCCGCAGACCGAAATGGTGATGTCGGGCTTGTGGCTGCGGGCGCGCTCGGTGCCGATGGCGACCAGTTCGCCCACCCCGTCGCGGTCGAGGATGTGGAACGGATCCTCGGAATAGACGCCCTGGTTGACATAGGTGCCCATGAAGCGGCCGGCGTCGTCGCGCGACAGCCCATAGGTCATCTGCGTCAAGTCGTTGGTGCCAAAGGACAAGAAGGCCGAATGTTCCGCGATGTCGCCGGCGCGCAGCGCGGCGCGCGGCGTCTCGACCATCACGCCCAGGCGATAGGTGAAATCCTTGCGCGTCTCGTTCCTGACGGCGGCGGCGACCGCGTCGATGCGGTTCTTGACCAGCTCGACCTCGCGCCGGGCGCTGACCAGCGGGATCATGATCTCGGGCACCACCGGGTCGCCGTTGTGGCTGGCCTCGATGGTGGCCTCGAAGATGGCGCGGGCCTGCATGTCATAGATCTCGGGCACGGTGATGCCCAGCCGCACGCCGCGCATGCCCAGCATCGGGTTGAATTCCGACAGCGCCTCGACCCGGCGGGTCACGTCCGACAAGGGCAGATCCAGCGATTCGGCAAGTTCCCGCATGCCTTCGCGGTCATGTGGCAAAAATTCGTGCAGCGGCGGGTCGAACAGGCGGATGGTGACGGGCAGCCCGGCCATGATCTCGAACAGCGCCGCGAAATCGCTGCGCTGCATCGGCAAGAGGCGTTCCAGCGACAGGCGCCGGTCCTCGGGCTTGCCGGCGAAGATCATCTCGCGCATGGCCGGCAGGCGCTCGTCGTCGAAGAACATGTGCTCGGTGCGGCACAGGCCGATGCCCTGGGCGTTGAACATGCGGGCGGTGCGGGCGTCCTCGGGCGTGTCGGCATTGGCGCGGATCCTGATGCGGCAATGCGCGTCGGCCCATTCCAGAAGCTGGGTGAAGCTTTCGTCCAGCGCCGGCTCCAGCATCTCGGCGGCGCCGGCCAGCACCTCGCCCGAGGTGCCGTCGATGGTGATCTCCTCGCCCTCGTGGAACAGCCTTCCGCCGACCAGCATGGTGCGGGCGCGGGTGTCGATCGAGATGCCGCTGGCGCCGACGATGCAGGGCAGGCCGATGCCGCGGGCGATCACCGCGGCATGGCTGGTCATGCCGCCGCGCTCGGTCAGCACGGCGACGGCGGCATGCATGCCGCGGATGTCCTCGGGCACGGTCTCGCGGCGCACCAGCACGCAGCGCTCGCCCCGCGCCTCGGAGGCCTGGGCGGCGGCGGCGGTAAAGACCATGCGCCCGGTGGCGGCGCCGGGGCTGGCATTGATGCCGCGGGCGATCACGTCGCGGGGCGCGCGCGGATCGACCTGGTGGTGCAGCAGGTCCGACAGGGCCCGCGGCTCGACCCGCATCACCGCCTCTTCGGCCGGGATGATGCCGTCGCGGGCCAGCGCCACGGCGATTCGCACGCTGGCGCGCGAGCTGCGGCTGACCCGCACCGCGTCGATGATCGCAAGCCGGCTGTCCGAGACGACGAATTCGATCTGCATCTCTTCGCGCAGGCGTTCGCGGGCGGCGACGCCGAAGCGGACCAGATCGGCAAAGACCTCGGGCGCCGCTTCCTCCAGCGAGGGGCCGCGCGGGTCGCGGGTCAGGTAGAGCGTCTCGGCCCCCTCGCCCTTGGAGCGGCCCTGGGTCTGGCCGCGGAACCGGCCGGTCAGGCGCGGCGCGCCGGTCACGCTGTCGATGAACTGGATGGTGCCCGAGCCGGTGACGCCCGGCCCGATGGCCAGCGCCATGTCCTGCACCACCAGCCCCAGCGGCGCATTGGCCGGCGCGCCCTTGGCCTGGCGCAGAAGCCGCGCAGTCGGCCCGTCCCAGGCGCGCGCCATGCTGCGCAGCACCTCGGCCAGCTGCCGGGTCGGATCTTGGGGGAATTCCTCGTCGGTCTCGTCCTCATAGGCGCGCAGGGCGGCGGCAAGCCCGCCCTCGCTGTCCGAGAACATGTCGGGGTCCAGCCTTGCGACATGGATGGCATAGGATTGCACGAAGCCCAGGTAGATCGCATCCGCCGCCGCCTGGCCGCGGCTTTTCACCAGCCGGGCGTGGCATTCGTGGTTGATGCCCACGTTCAGCACCGTGCCCGGCCCGCCCCAGGCCGGGTTCATCGCCGAGGGCCGCACGCTGACCAGCCCGTCGGCGCGCTCGATGATGGCGGCAAGACGGGCGCGGTCGGGCATCTGGCCGGCGGCGATGGCGCGCACCGCCTCGGCCGACAGCGCGAAGCTGGTCGGCACCGGCAGTTCCATGCGGATCAGGCGCTGCAGGCATTTCGCGCGCCAGCCGTGGCGTGCGGTCTGGATCCCCGCCGAGGGGGTGATTTCGACGATGGCACCTAGGTCTGTCAGCGCGGTCATGATGCCGTCACATTAGGCATGGCCGGCGCATTGCTGCAAGTGCGAAGAACAGCAGGTGGTGCGGCGGGCCGGGGGGCTCTGCCCCCCGCGCCTCCTGCGCCCCTCGACGGGGCGCCGGAGGCGCTCCCCCCGGAGTATTTTTGCAACGGAGAAAAGGGGGTCAGCCCTCGATCCGGCCGAAATCCGCGACCAGCCGGCCGGCCTCGCGGATGCGCGAGAGCAGGTTCAGCCGGTTGCGGCGGGTGATCTGGTTGTCGGTGTTGATCTGCACCGCCTCGAAGAAGGCGTCGATGGGCGCGCGCAGGCTGGCGATGCCCTGGGTCGCGGCCTGGAAATCCTCGAGCCGCACCGCCTCGCGGATCGCCGGTTCCGCCTTGTCGAGGGCGGCGAACAGGCTGCGTTCCTCGTCGGTCTCGGCGAATTTCGGATCGGCGCCGAAGCTGTATTCGACGCCGTCCTTCTCTTCGGCCTGGGCGAGGATGTTGCCGGCGCGCTTGAGCCCCTGCAGCAGGTTGGTGCCGTCCGCAGTCTTGAGCACGTCGTTCAGCGCGGTGGCGCGGTTGACCAGCAGCACGAGGTCGTCGCTGCCGGGCATCGCCAGCACGGCGTCGATGATGTCGTGGCGGATGCCCTGGTCGCGCAGGTGGACTTTCAGGCGGTCGTGGAAGAAGGCGAGAAGGTCAGAGGCTTTATCGGCTGCCCGCTGATTAAGCCGCTCTTCCACAGCAAGACCGCCTCTTTCCTCCTGGCTTTCAAAGATAGGGTGCAGTTGCGTTTCTAACTTTTCAGAAAGTAGCTTGAGCAGCCCAACCCTCACCCCGTTCACCAGCACCAGCCGGATCACCCCCAGCGCGGCGCGGCGCAGCGCGAAGGGGTCTTTCGAGCCGGTGGGCTTTTCGTCGATGGCCCAGAAGCCGGTCAGCGTGTCGAGCTTGTCGGCCAGCGCCACCGCCACCGACACCGGCGCCGAGGGCACCGCGTCCGAGGGGCCGAGCGGCGAGTAATGGTCGCGGGCGGCGTCGGCCACCGGCTCGGGCAGGCCGGCCGCCAGCGCGTAATAGCGGCCCATGGTGCCCTGCAGTTCCGGGAACTCGCCCACCATGGCCGAGCGCAGGTCGAGCTTGGCCACCCTGGCCGCCTGTTCCGCCTGGTCCGGGTCGGCACCGACCAGCGGCGCGATCTCGCGCGCCAGCGCCGCGATGCGGGCGATGCGGTCGGCCTGGCTACCGAGCTTGCTCTGGAACGTCACCGAACGCAGCCCCTCGGCCCAGTCCTGCATGCCCGCTTTCGCCTCGCGCAGGTCGTTGTCCCAGAAGAAGGCCGCGTCCGACAGCCGCGCCGCCAGCACGCGCTGGTTGCCTTTCAGGATCGTCTCGCCATGGTCGGGGGTTTCGATATTCGCCACGGTGACGAAGCCCTCGATGCGGCCGGTCTTGGGATTGCGGGCCGAGAAGAACTTCTGGTGTTCCTTCATCGAGGTTTGCAGCACCTCGGGCGGCAGGGACAGGAAACGGTCCTCGATGGCGCCCATCAGGGCCACCGGCCATTCGACCAGGCCCGCGACCTCGGAAAGCAGGCCCTCGTCCGGCACGATCTCCCAGCCGCGGGCGAAGGCGAGGTTCGCCGCCTCCTGCCGGATCGCCGCCTCGCGTTCGGCGGGGTCCAGCATGACGCGGGCGCGGCGCAGCTTGGCGGCGTAGTCCTCGAAGCCCGAGACGGTGATCTGATCCGGCGCCATGAAGCGGTGGCCGCGGGTGGTGGCACCGGCGCGGATGCCCTCGATCTCCAGCGGCACCACGCTGGCGCCGGATTCGTCCGAGAGCAGGCAGATGATCGAATGCAGCGGCCGCACCCAGCGCAGGGATCCCGCGCCCCAGCGCATCGACTTGGGCCAGGGAAAGTCGCGGATCGTGCGCTCCAGCACCTCGGCCACGATCTCGGCGGCGGGACGGCCGGGCTTGGCGACCACCGCGAACCAGACCTGGCCCTTCTTGTCGTCGCGCGCCTCCAGCTGCTCGCGGGTCAGGCCGGTCGAGCGCAGGAAGCCCTCCAGCGCCGCCTGGGGCGCGTCGGTGCGGGGGCCCTTGCGTTCCTCGCGCGTGGTCGGGCTTTCCGCGGTCAGCCCCTCGACGGCCAGCACCAGCCGGCGCGGGGTCGAGAAGGCGCCGGCCGAGCGATAGGTCAGGCCCGCCTCGACCAGCCCGTCGGTGACGCGCTTCTTCAGATCCTCGCGGGCGCGGGCCTGCATCCGCGCCGGGATCTCCTCCGAGAAAAGCTCGATCAGAAGGTCGGGCATCAGTCCATCACTCCGCGTTCGGGGGTCTTGTCGTTGAATTGGTGCCAGGCAAAGGCGCGGCCGTCGGGATAGACCACGATCACCCGGTCCACGTCGGGGCGGATCTCGGCCTGGCCCAGCACGGCGCGGGCCGCGCCCGATTCCAGGTCGGCGGTCAGCGCCCTGGCGGAATAGCACTTGAACCAGCCCGGCCCGTTCAGCGGCGTCGCACCGGCATAGGGCGCGGCATCGGCCAGCTCGGCCGGGTCCAGCGTGAAGCAGGCGCGATAGCGGATGGGCGAGCTTGTGGCGTCGATCGCCTTGAAGTCCGCGACCGCGACCGGATGGGTGGCGCCCTGCGCATCGGTGACGACGATGTCCTGCGCACCGCTGATCTCGTCCACCTGGTCGTAGAAGCCATAGACCTGCAGATACCAGACGGCCAGGCCGGCCATGACGGCCACCAGCACCAGCATCGAGGCGACGATCTTGCCCGAGCTCATGCCGCCTCTCCCCCTACCGCGCCAGCCGCCTCGGTGGTCACGAACAGGTCGGCGCAGCGTTTCGCCAGCGCCCGGACGCGGCCGATATAGGCCTGGCGCTCCGTGACCGAGATCACGCCGCGCGCATCGAGCAGGTTGAACAGGTGGCTGGCCTTGATCGCCTGGTCATAGGCCGGATGCGCCATCGGGATGCGCCGCCCGGCGCCGTCCGTGTCCGCGGCGGCCAGGATGCGGTCGCATTCCGCCTCGGCATCCTTGAAATGCTGCAGCAGCATGTCCGTATCGGCCTGTTCGAAGTTCCAGCGGGAATATTCGCGCTCGGCCTGGCGGAAGACGTCGCCGTAGCTCAGCGGGATCGGGCTGCCGGGCGGGTTGAAGGGCATGTCCATCACATGCTCGACCCCCAGCACATACATGGCCAGCCGCTCCAGCCCGTAGGTCAGCTCGCCCGAGACCGGGCGGCAGTCATGCCCGCCGACCTGCTGGAAATAGGTGAACTGGCTGACCTCCATGCCGTCGCACCAGACCTCCCAGCCCAGGCCCCAGGCGCCCAGCGTCGGGCTTTCCCAGTCGTCCTCGACGAAGCGCACGTCGTGGATCATCGGGTCCAGGCCGATGGCGGCAAGGCTGCCCAGGTAAAGCTCCTGCAGGTTCGGCGGCGAGGGTTTGATGATGACCTGATACTGGTAGTAGTGCTGCAACCGGTTCGGGTTCTCGCCATAGCGGCCGTCGGTCGGCCGGCGCGAGGGCTGGACATAGGCCGCGGCCCAGGGCCGGGCGCCAAGGCTGCGCAGCGTGGTCGCCGGGTGGAAGGTGCCGGCGCCGACCTCCATGTCATAGGGTTGCAGCACCGCGCAGCCCTGTGCGGCCCAATAGGATTGCAGGCGCAGGATCACGTCCTGGAAGCAGACGGGTTTCGCCGTCTGATTGTCCTTTGGGCTGGTCATCGGGGCTTCCTTCGGCATAACTGGCAGGAAATGTCTGCCGCCTTCTAGGCAGAGGGCGGCGCAGGGTCAATGAGAGGGACATGCCCATGCGGCGCTTTGCATTCGTCATCGGTGCGGCTCTGCCGCTGTCTCTGGGCTTTGCGGCGCAGGCCGAGGACGTGGTGATCCGCATCGAGGCCAAGCGCGGCACGGAAGCCGCGGCCGCCACCGCCCGGAACTGGGGCGCGGAGTTCCCCGATGTCGTGACCTTCCCGCTGGCCGACGGCTGGGTCGGCATCGCGCTTGGCCCGATGCCGCGCGAAGAGGCGGCGGCGCGGCTGGAGCAGCTGAAGCTGCAGCGCAAGGTGCCGGGCGACAGCTTCCTGGCCGCCGCCGAGGGGCGCGAGCTGACCCGGATCGGCGACGCCGCGCCCGCCGAACCCCCCGCCGATCCCCAGGCGACGACGCCCGGCGGCAATGCCTCGACCTTCCCCCAGGCCCAGCCCGCGACCGCAGGGGACGAGCCCGTCCCCGGCGACCTGGCCGGCAAGGCTGCGACCCCGACCGCCGATGCCGGCGCCTTGGCAGAGCCCGAACCCGCGCCCGAGCAGTTCTTCCTGCGCCTCGAATCCACCACCGACCGCGCGCGGGCCGAGGAATTGCTGGCGAAATGGCGCGAGACCCTGCCCGAGGCCGGGCTGTGGACCCTGCCGGGCGGCCGGCTGACCATCGGCTTTGGCCCGATGGACCGGGCGACCGGCACCGCCTGGCTTCAGGCGTTCCGGGATGCGGGCGCGGTGCCCAAGGACGCCTTCCTCGCGCCGGGCGAGGAGATGGGCGAGATCGCGATCATCGGCAAGGTGCCGGACCTGGGCGCCCCCCCTGCCCCGGATGCGGCCCCCGTGCCCATGCCGCCGCTGGAGGAAATCCAGCGCGCCCTGCGTTGGGCCGGCCATTACGACGGGGGCATCGACGGCAAGGACGGCCCCAAGACCCGCGCCGCCATCGCCGAGGAAATCGTGCGCCTGCGCGCCTCGCCCGATACCGCGACCGCCATGGCCGAACTGATCCGCCGCCGCGAAGCCTGGCGGGCCGAGATGGGCCTGGCCGAGCTGCGCGACGCCCATACCGGCCTGATGCTGCCCGCGCCGATGGAGAAGCTGCAATTCGACCGGGCCGAGCGCGCGCTGTCGATCTATGGGCCCAAGGACGGCTCGGGCGCGGCGCTGATCCTGTTCTCGCAGCCCGGCGGCCAGCAAGAGATGCTGGACCTCGCCGGCCTCGTCACCGCGCTCGGCTGGGTGCCGGCGCCCGAGCGCAAGGTGGAACGCGGCAGCGTCACGCTGGACGGGCGCAACCAGACCCATATCGGCCATGCCGAAGGCCGGGTGGTCGACGGCCGGGTGCAGGGCTTCGTGCTGATCTGGCCGATCTCGGACCCCCAGGACCAGCACCGGCTGGCGGCCGAGATCTCGGACAACTTGGCCCGCTTCGCCCCCGGCGCGACCGAGGCCCGGCCCGAGGCGCCCGCCATCGCCCCGGCGATCGCGCAGGACTAGCCGCGCCAGAACCGCGGCAACAGCAGCACCAGCACCGAGATCAACTCCAGCCGGCCCAGATACATCCCCCAGATCATCAGCCATTTCGAGGCGGTGGGGAAATTCGTCACCGCCCCCTCGGGCGTCAGCTCCGGCCCCCAGACCACGCCAACATTGGCGATGGCGGTCCAGGCCGCGGTCAGCGCCGTGCGCGGATGCAGCCCGGTCAGCGCCAGCCCGACGATCAGCAGGCCGAAGCTGAGAATGAACAGGGTAAAGAAGGCCATCACCGAATCGACCACGTCCTCTTCCAGCGGGCGGCCGCCATAAAGCAGCGGAAACACCCGGTGCGGCGACTGCATGCGCTTGAGCTGCGCCCTGACCGCCTGGAACAGCACCAGATAGCGGAACACCTTGACCGAACACGAGGTCGAGCCGGTGCAGCCGCCGATCAGCCCGACCACGATCAGCACGACAAAGGGGAAATGCCCCCATTGCGTCACGTCGGTCGAGGCGAAGCCGGTGCCCGAAAAGGTCGAGACGACGTTGAACGTGGTCTCGCGGATCACGTCGAAGGGGTTCTTCGCCTCGAGCCACAACAGCCGGTACAGCACCACCAGCGCGATGGCATAGAAGGTCCAGCGCAGATAGGCGCGGACCTGGATGTCGCGCCAGATCGGCTCGGCCGAGCCGCGGATCAGCTGCACCATGCGGATAAAGGGGATCGAGGCCAGGATCATGAAGAAGGCGGCGGCATATTCCGCCGGCCCGATGAAGGGCGCGAAACTGGCGTCGTAATTGGAAAAGCCCCCCGTGGAACAGGTGGACAGCGCCAGCACCAGCGCATCGAAGCCCTTCATGCCCAGCAGGATATAGACCACCATGCAGCTTGCGGTCATGGCGATGTAGACCCCGGTCATCTCGCGCGCGATATCGAAGGCGCGGGGCAGGATCTTGCCCAGCGTGTCGAAGCCTTCCGAGCGAAAGAACTGCATGCCGCCGACCTTCATCACCGGCAGGAAGATCATGGCGACGACGATGATCCCCAGCCCCCCCGCCCAGTTCAGGAAGGCCCGCCACAGGTTGGTGCCCTTGGGCAGGTTGTCGAGATCGGGGAATGCGGTGGTGCCGGTGGTGGTGACGCCCGACATGGCCTCGAAATAGGCGTCGGTGAAGCTGGCCTGCGGCGCGCCCAGCATGAAGGGCAGCGCACCGGCCACCGGCACCACCAGCCACAGCATCGCGGTCAGCAGGAACACCTGCTGGATGGTCAGCGACTTGTCTTTTTGCCGCGTGGACAGCGCCACCAGCCCGCCGGCCAGCATGGTCAGGATGCCGCATTCCAGGAAGATCAGCCAATGCGGGTCGCCATGCCACCAATCGACCAGCATGGGCAGCGCCATCGCCGTCCCCAGCGTGACGACGACCTTGCCGACGATATTGGCCACGGGACGGATATCGATCATGCCGCCCTGCTTGCCCCGCCGCCCCGCAGGCGTCAAGCGCGCGACGCTTGCACGAACCCGCGCCGCCCCCTATAGAAAGGCGCGACGCGGGTGTAGCTCAATGGTAGAGCAGCAGCCTTCCAAGCTGAATACGTGGGTTCGATTCCCATCACCCGCTCCACCCCTTCCCCGCATGCCGCACCGCCCGCCCGAAACCGGCTTTCTCCGTTTCCCAAATACTCCGGGGGGAGCGCCTCACGCGCCCCATCAAGGGGCGCATGAGGCGCGGGGGGCAGAGCCCCCCGACCGCCGCGCCCTTCCGTTCCCGCCCGCAAGGCCCTATATCCTGCGGGCAACATTGCCCGACGCGCCGAAAGGAAGCCCATGTCCCGGAAAGCCATGCAGCGCCTGTCCTTCTTTCTGCTGATGGGCCTGACGCTCTATGCCTCCTTCCTGGGCGCGGGCTGAGGGCGCGGCGATGGCAAGGCGTTTCGGCGGCCGCTTCTCGCCGCAGCCCCGGCCGGACGGCCCCGGCCCGCGCCCGCCCGCGCGCCCCGCACCGGGCGAGATCCGGCATCCGCTGGAATCGCGAACGCGCTGGGTCACGATCATGGCGGCCCCCTTTCTCATCAGCGCCTTCTGGCAGGATCCGGCCGGGCTCGCCCTGCATCTGATCGCCTTCGGCACCATCGCCTCGGGCATGTGGATGACACGCCAGGGGCTGCAGGCCGAGGCCGCCTATGACGCCCGCCGCATCGCCCACCGCCCGGCGATCCCGCGCAAGCTCTTCGGCGGCATCCTGA
This sequence comes from Paracoccus versutus, assembly GCF_029909795.1. Taxonomy (NCBI): domain Bacteria; kingdom Pseudomonadati; phylum Pseudomonadota; class Alphaproteobacteria; order Rhodobacterales; family Paracoccaceae; genus Paracoccus; species Paracoccus versutus. The sequence continues at coordinate 2,200,107 of NZ_CP038197.1, read as the reverse complement.
CCGGGCTCGGCCTTGCCCTGGGCGCCTATGTGCCGGGGGCCGAGGCCGGCGCCGGGGTGATCGGCGTCGCCGGGGCCATGCTGCACTGGCTCGCCTTCGGCGGCGACCCGATGCGCGACAAGGGCATGGAGGGCATCGACGGCGTCCGCCAGGACCGCGCCCAACGCATCGTCGCCGAGGGCGAGGCGCATCTGAAGGCCATGCAGGACGCCATCCTGCGCAGTGGCGACCGCCGGCTCGAAGCCCGTGTCGGCATGTTCGCCGCCACCGCGCGCGAACTCTTCGCCCATGTCGAGGACAATCCCGACACCATCGCCGCCCTGCGCCGCTATCTCAGCGTCTACCTGCAAGGCGCGCGCGACGCGACGGTCAAGTTCGCCGACCTCTACGCCCAGACCCGCGACCCGCGCGCGCGCCGGGATTACGAGACGCTGCTGGACGACCTGGAAACCGAGTTTGCCGCCCGCAGCGCCAAGCTGCTGGAAGGCGGCCGCAGCGACCTGGACATCGAGATCGGCGTGCTGCGCGACCGGCTGGCACGGGAAGGCGTGCGGCCCCGGCCCGCGCCAGCCGAGCCCGCCGAGCCCGCCGAATTGCCGCGCTCGATGACGCTCGACGACCTGCTGATCCCGCGCGAATCCGACAAGCCGCGCCGCTAGCCATGCCCCGTTTCGCCCTGTTGATCGAATATGACGGCAGACCCTTTGCCGGCTGGCAGGCCCAGGCCGACCGGCCCAGCGTGCAGGGCGCCATCGAGGCGGCGCTCGGCCGGCTCGATCCCGGTTTCACGGCCGGGGCGCGGATCGCCGCGGCGGGGCGCACCGATGCCGGGGTCCATGCCACCGGCCAGGTCGCGCATGCCGACCTGCAGCGCGACTGGGATCCCTTCCGGCTGTCCGAGGCGCTGAACTGGCACCTGAAGCCCGCCCCCGTCGCCGTGCTGGCCGCGGCGCGGGTGGCGGACGACTTCCACGCCCGCTTCTCGGCGCATGAGCGGCGCTACCTGTTCCGGCTGGTCGCGCGCCGCGCGCCGCTGACCCATGACCGCGGCCGCGCCTGGCAGGTGCAGCACCCCCTGGACCTGGCCGCCATGCGCGCGGGCGCGGCGCATCTGCTGGGCCGGCACGATTTCACCACCTTCCGCTCGACCATGTGCCAGGCGCAGAGCCCGGTGAAGACGCTGGACGAGCTGACCATCCAGGAAACCCCGATCCCGCAGGGCCGCGAATACCGCTTCACCCTGCGGGCGCGGTCCTTCCTGCACAACCAGGTGCGCTCGATCGTCGGCACGCTGGAGCGGGTCGGCGCCGGCGCCTGGCCGCCCGGACGCGTGGCCGAGGCGCTGGCCGCCCGCGACCGCGCCGCCTGCGGGCCGGTCTGCCCGCCGCAGGGGCTTTACCTGACCGGGGTCGGCTATGGCACCCCGCCCTTCCCCGAGGCGCTGAACCAAGCCGGCGCCTTCATTTAGGAAACCATGCGATTGCGCCGGCGCTGTCGGGGAATGCCTTTGACGAGGCGACGGTTTCCTCGCAGCGGGGCGCGATGCGGCGGAAGGGTTTGATCCGGTTTAAGAAAACATGCCACCGTGCGGCGCTTCTTACGGAGACTCCGGCCGGGGGGGTGCCTTCCAGCCCGGCTGCGGTGGCGCGCAGATCGCCAAAAATGAACCGGCGCAGGAATCCCTGCCGCATCCGGCAAATCCCTGCCGCATCCGGCATCGGCGATGGCTTGGCAGGGGCCGGCCAGGCCGCAGAGCAATCCCTTGGCCTGCGGGCTACCGGCGCCATGGCTAGGCGTCACTGGGAACCTTGCCGGGCAGGGTGCATCCACCGCGGCATGAACTCTCGTGGTCAGCCCGCCGCGGCACCATCTGCGAGATCGCATCGGCATGGACCCTTGAGATCGGGGCATCGATCGACGGAGATCGGCTCTCAACTCCTTGAAAAGACAACCCCACACCCTGGCGCGAGGCCCGCGGCGGAATCGAGTGCAGGCGCTCTTCCAGCGCCCCGGCTCCGGCGGCAGGTCGCGACACGCGACGCGCCAGCCGCAGAACCGCGTCGATGCGGGAGCCGGTTGTCGGTCCCGCTGCCGCCCCGGTCACCCGCCTTGCCCGGCAGAGGTGGTCCAATTCGCCCCCCATTGCCCATCGATCAGGGCTCGCCTGCTCAAGATCGCCCCGGTTCTCGATCCTGAAACAGAGTTCGGGCAAGGTGGGCATCCCCAGATGCAGATGCCCTCTAGCCGGCCGGACCCAGCCTGTCCCAAAGCATGTCCAGCCCCGATCGCATGTCCGTGGCGGCGACGAAGCCCAGCCGGTCGCGCGCGGCCTGCGGACAGCCGCAAGAGGCGCGGATGTCGCCGGGGGGCGCCGGCGCGTGTTCGATGGCGCTGGCCCCCCGCCCCGCGACCGCGTCGATCTGGCGCACCAGATCCAGCAGCGTGGTTTCGACCCCGGTGCAGAGGTTGAAGACCTGGGCGCCCGGCGCCCTCCCGGCCAGGTCGCGGGCGCAAAGCAGGCCCTCGACCACATCGGCGACATAGATGAAATCCCGGCTCTGCTGCCCGTCGCCAAAGATCACATGCGGCCGGTCCGCCAGCCGGTTGGCGCAGAATCGCGAAATCACCCCGGCATAGGGCGAGGCCGCGTCCTGGCGCGGGCCATAGACGTTGAAGAACCGCAGCCCGACCGAAGAAAGGCCGTTCACCGCCGCCATGGCGCCGGCCTGATGCTCGGCGGCCAGCTTGTCGGCGGCATAGGGCGAAATCGGCAGGGGCAGGTCGCTTTCGCGGCAGGTGGCGCCGGCGCGGTTGCCATAGACCGCCGCGGACGAGGCATGGACCACGGGAATGTTGCCGGCCCGGTGCGCGGCGTGCAGCACGGCCATGGTGCCGCCCAGGTTGACGCGATGCGCGGCCATCCAGTCGGTGATGCAAAGCTGCACCGAAACCCGCGCGGCAAGGTGAAAGATGCAGTCCACCCCGGCCAGCAGCCTGCCGACCAGATCGGCATCGCAGACGTCGCCCCGGACCAGCCGCACCTCCGCGGGCAGATTGTCCACCCTGCCGCTGGAGAGATCGTCCAGGACGACGACCTCCTCTCCGCCGGCCAGCAGCCGGTCGACGAGGTGGCTGCCGATGAACCCTGCCCCTCCGGTGACGAGAGCCTTACGCTGCAAGCATTTCCCTTTCCGTTTCCGCGCCGGTGGCGTCAGAATCCTGTAGGCCTAGGATGGATATACCGCCATAACGCCCGGCGGGGGCGGGGGATCCGCGCGCATCGGAAAAATCGCCGGGGGCCTTACTTGCGGCCGCGGCGGCGAGGCCGCTCGTCCTTGTAAAGCACGATCAGCACGGTGCGCCAGATGATCCAAAGGTCCAGCGCCAGCGTCCGGTTCTTCTGGTAGATCAGGTCGATCTTGAGCTTGGTCGGCAGGCAGCGTCGGGCATAGGCGGCCTCGGTTGCCTCGGCGCTCTTGCAGCGGCGCAGGATGCGGTCCTCGTGCCGGTGATAGATCAGCGTCGCCAGCCCGGTGACGCCGGGCCGGCTTTTCAGCACCTGGCCATAGACCGCGGGATAGCGTTCGACATATTCGCGGATGGTCGGGCGCGGGCCGACAAAGCTCATGTCGCCCTTGAGGATGTTGAACAGCTGCGGCAATTCGTCGATGCGGGTGCGGCGCATGAAATGGCCGAGCGGCGTGATGCGCCAGGCCTTGTGCGCGCCGGTGACGCCGAAATCGTCCTGCTGGCACAGCATGGTGCGGAACTTGAGATGGGTGAAGGTCCGCCCCGGCGCCGCCATCCGCGGCGCCGCATAAAAGATCGGCCGCCCCTGCAAGACCAGCAGGATCAGGGCAAAGACCGCCATGACGATGGACAGCGGCACCAGGGCCACCAGCGCCAGGGTGATGTCGAAGACCCGCTTCGACAGGGGCATGGTGGCCGTGGCGGGCGCATGCGCCTGGTCCTTGAACCACGACATCTCGGCTTGGGCCACTGTGGCGAGCCGTGCGATATCGGCTTTTTCCCAGTCCTGGTGAATCGTCACAATTCCGTCCCGCGTTTTGGCGCTGTGGCTACTTCTCCCGCCTACCATAGCACTCGTTAATTTTGAATGAGCGCAAGGGCGAAAACTGTGCCGGACTTGCGCAAGCGTGTCCTTTCGGCCAGTCTTTGCTCATTCCAAGGCAACCGGGGCGGGATTCATGCGGAAATTTCTGGTGGTTCTGGACGATTCCCGCGAATGCCTGAACGCCATCCGCTATGCCGCCCTGCGCGCGGCAAAGACCGGAGGCGGGGTGCAGGTGCTGGCGGTCATCCCCACCACGGCCATCCAGCACGGCATGGGCGTCGCCGACGTGATGCGCGCCGAAGCCTATGAGCGGATCGAGGCGCATTACGAGGTCTTCGCCAAATGGATGCGCGACCGCCCCGGCATCGAGCCCGAGCTGGTGGTGCGCGAGGGCGAGCCGGGCGCCGAGCTTCTGGCCCAGATCCACGACGACCCCGAGATCGGCGTGGTGGTGCTGGCCGCCTCGACCGAAAGCGCGGGGCCGGGGCCGCTGGTCACGCGGCTGATGCGCGAGGTGGCGAACCTGCCCTGCCCCGTCACCATCGTGCCCGGCGACATCTCGCGCGAGCGGCTGGAACAGATTACCTGAGCCGCCCGCTGCGGCGGATGGTCGCGGCACCTGGCGAATGCCGCCGCCCCCCGGCGGCGGCCCTGGGTCATGCGCCGATGGTTTGCGCCGCATTTTCAAGGCCGCCCGGCGGGGATGGGGGCGGCCTCCGACTTGACTTGTCCGCCCTTCGATCCCCATATCCGCCTCAAAGGAGCCCTGCGCCATGTTCATCCAGACCGAAACCACCCCGAACCCCGCGACGCTGAAATTCCTGCCGGGCGAAACCGTCCTGGGCAGCGGCACCGCCGATTTCCCCGCAGCCGAAGCCGCGGCCACCAGCCCGCTGGCGCGCCGCATCTTTGCCGTGCCGGGCGTGACCGGGGTCTTCCTCGGCTCGGATTTCGTGACCGTGACCAAGGCCGACGACGCGGTCTGGGACCACCTGAAGCCCTCGGTCCTGGGCGCGATCATGGAGCATTACCAGTCCGGCGCCCCGGCCATCGAGGGCGCATCCGCCGGCGGCCATAACGACCAGGACGGACCGGATGCGGAAATCGTCAGCCAGATCAAGGAGCTGCTGGATACCCGCGTGCGCCCGGCCGTGGCACAGGACGGCGGCGACATCACCTTCCACGGCTTCGACCGCGGCGTGGTCTACCTGCACATGCAAGGCGCCTGCGCCGGCTGCCCCTCGTCCACGCTGACGCTGAAGATGGGGATCGAGAACCTGCTGCGCCACTACATCCCGGAAGTGACCGAGGTCCGTCCCGTTGGCTGAGCCGCTCTCGCTGGGCTTCGACACATCGGCCGCGCATTGCGCGGCCGCTTTGCTGCAAGGCGACCGCCTGCTGGTCCAGCGCCACGAGGACATGGCCCGCGGCCAGGCCGAGCGGCTGTTTCCGCTGCTTGGCCAAGTGCTGGCCGAGGCGGGCGTCGGCTGGCGCGACCTTTCCGTCATCGGCTGCGGCATCGGGCCGGGCAATTTCACCGGCATCCGCATATCGGTGGCGGCGGCGCGCGGGCTGGCGCTGTCGCTGGGCATCCCCGCCGTCGGCGTCAGCGTGACCGAGGCGGCCGCGCATGGCCTGCCCCGCCCCTGCCGCGTCGCCGTGCCCTCGCGCATGGGCGAGGTGATCTGGCAGGATTTCGGCACCGGCGCCGCCACCCGGTCGCAACAGGCCCCCGCGCATGAATTGCCGCCCGGCCCCGCGCCGCTGCCCGCGGCCATGCCGCTGGCCGAAGCCATCGCCCGCATCGCCGCCGCACGGCGCGACCAGCCGGACCTGCCGCGCCCGGCGCCGATCTATCTACGCCCGGCCGATGCCGCGCCGGCGCGCGACCGCGGCCCGCTGATCCTGTCATGACGCCCGAGGATCTGGCAGCGCTGCATGGCCGCTGCTTTGCCGCGCATCCGCGGCCCTGGACGGCGGCCGAGTTCCAGGCGCTGCTGGCCGGCCCGCCGAATTTCCTGCTGACCCGGCCGCAGGGCTTCCTGCTGGGCCGTGCCATCGCCGACGAGGCCGAGCTGCTGACGCTGGCCATCGCCCCCGAGGCGCGCCGCCGCGGGCTGGCCTCGGCGCTGCTGGCCGAATTCGCCGCGACGTCACGGACGCGGGGCGCGCGCGAAGCCTTCCTGGAAGTCGCCGCGGACAACGCGGCCGCCATCGCGCTTTATGCCGGCGCGGGCTGGGAAACCCTTGGAAAGCGGCGGAATTATTACGCCCCCGGACTGGATGCGGTGCTGATGCGGCAGGCGCTCTGACCCCAGACAAGATTGTTGACGGATTCCGGCCCATGCGCCCTAATCCGACAATCCTGGGCCGACTCGCCCGCAAACCGTCCTGAGGTCCGACATGTCCCTGATGAAATCCCTGCTCGCCGGCGCCTGCCTGACCCTGCTGCCCGTCGCGGCCCTGGCCGATCCGGCGCTGATCTTCGACCTCGGCGGCAAATTCGACAAATCCTTCAACGAGGCCGCCTATAACGGCGCCGAGCGCTGGAAGGCCGAGACCGGCGGCACCTACAAGGAACTGGAGATGCAATCCGAGGCGCAGCGCGAACAGGCCCTGCGCCGGCTGGCCCAATCCGGGGCCAATCCCATCGTGATGACCGGCTTTGCCTTTGGCGAGGTGCTGGCCAAGATCGCGCCGGACTATCCCGACACGAAATTCGTCATCATCGACATGGTGGTCGAGCAGCCCAATGTGCAATCCGTGGTCTTCACCGAAGAGCAGGGCTCGTACCTGGCCGGCGTCGCGGCGGCGCTGGCGTCGAAATCGGGCACGGTCGGCTTCATCGGCGGCATGGACATCCCGCTGATCCACAAGTTCGAATGCGGCTATGCCCAGGGCTTCAAGGCCACCCGGCCGGACGGCACGCTGATCATCAACTATACCGGCACCACGCCGGCGGCCTGGAACGACCCGGTGAAGGGCAGCGAGTTGCTGAAGGCGCAGGTCTCGCAAGGCGCGGACGTGGTCTATGCCGCGGCGGGCGGCACCGGCATCGGCGTGCTGCAGGCGGCGGCGGATGCCGGCGTGCTGTCGATCGGCGTGGACAGCAACCAGAACCACCTGCATCCGGGCAAGGTGCTGACCTCGATGGTCAAGGGCGTGGACAATTCCGTCTACGAGGCCTTCAAGGCCGGGACCGAGGTCGAGCCGGGCGTGAGGGTCATGGACCTGGCCTCGGGCGGGGTGTCGCTGGCCATGGACGAGAACAACAAGCCGCTGATCTCGGACGAGATCGCCGGCGCCATCGATACCGCCGCCAAGGCCATCGAGGCGGGCGAGATCAAGGTTCACGACTACATGGCCGACAACACCTGCCCGGTGCAGTGAATGACGGCCACGCCCGCCCCGGCGATCGAATTGCGGGGGATCTCCAAGGCTTTCGGGCCGGTGCAGGCCAACAGGGACATCGACCTGGTGGTGCCGCGCGGCACCATCCACGGCATCATCGGCGAGAACGGCGCCGGCAAGTCGACGCTGATGTCGATCCTCAACGGCTTCTATCGCCCCGACGCGGGCGAGATCCTGGTCGGCGGCAAGCCCGTCGCCATCGCCGACAGCCAGGCCGCGATCCGCGCCGGCATCGGCATGGTGTTCCAGCATTTCAAGCTGGTGCAGAACTTCACCGTGCTGGAAAACGTGATCCTGGGCGCCGAGGACGGCCGCCTGCTGCGCCCCTCGCTGTCGCGGGCGCGCGGCGAGCTGAAGCGGCTGGCAGCCGAATACGGGTTGCAGGTCGATCCCGACGCGCTGGTCGAGGAGCTGTCGGTCGGCCACCAGCAGCGGGTCGAGATCCTGAAGGCGCTGTATCGCCGCGCCGACATCCTGATCCTGGACGAGCCGACGGGCGTGCTGACCCCCGCCGAGGCCGACCACCTGTTTCGCATCCTGCGCGGGCTCAAGGACGAGGGCAAGACCATCATCCTGATCACCCACAAGCTGCGCGAGATCATGGAGATCACCGACAATGTCTCGGTCATGCGGCGGGGCGAGATGGTGGCCTCGGTCAGGACCGCCGAGACCGGCCCGGCCGAGCTGGCCGAGCTGATGGTGGGCCGCAAGGTGCTGCTGCGGGTGGACAAGCCCCCCGCCCGGCCCGGCGCCCCGGTCCTGGAAGTGCGGGGCCTGCGCATGGTCGATGCCGAGGGCGTCGAGCGGCTGCGCGGCATCGACCTGGAGATCCGCGCCGGCGAGATCCTGGGCATCGCCGGCGTCGCCGGCAACGGCCAGACGCAGCTGCTGGAGATCCTGGGCGGCTTTCCCGAGGCGGGGGCACGGCTGCAGGGCGAGATCCGGCTTGGCGGCCGGCCCCTGCCGCTGCAGGGTCCGGGGGCCGACGGCCGCGCCCGCCGCCGCGCCGGCATCGGCCATGTCCCCGAGGACCGGCAGGCCGAGGGGCTGATCATGGATTTCACCGCCTGGGAAAACATCGCCTTCGGCTATCACCATGCACCGGAGTTCCAGCGCGGCCCGTTGATGGACAATGCCGCCATCCGCGCCGATGCGATGGGCAAGATCCAGCGTTTCGACATCCGCCCGCCGAACCCGGACCTTGCGGCAAAAAGCTTCTCGGGCGGCAACCAGCAGAAGATCGTGGTGGCGCGCGAGGTCGAGCGCAACCCCGAGCTGCTGCTGATCGGCCAGCCGACGCGCGGGGTGGACATCGGCGCCATCGAATTCATCCACAAGCGCATCGTCGCCTTGCGCGACGCCGGCCGCGCGGTGCTGCTGGTTTCGGTCGAGCTGGACGAGATCATGGCGCTGTCCGACCGCATCCTGGTGATGTTCGATGGCCGCATCATGGGCGAACGGCTGCCCGCCGAGGCGACGACCGGCGACCTGGGCTGCCTGATGGCCGGGGTGGAACCGCCGCGCGCCGATGCCGGCGGCGGTGCGGGATGAGGCGTCGCATGCCTCCGGCGGGGGTATTTGGAAAACGGAGAAAGCCGGGAGAGGCGGGCTGATGGAGCGAATGCCGAAATGGGCGGATGTGATCCTGACGCCGCTGATCTCGCTGGTGCTGGCCTTTGCCATCTCGGCGCTGGTGATCCTGGCCATCGGCGAAAGCCCGGCCGAGGCGCTGAAGGTGATGGTGCAGGGCGCGCTGGGGTCCAGCTATGGCTGGGGTTTCACCCTGTATTACACGACGAATTTCGTCTTTACCGGCCTGGCGGTGATGGTTGCCTATCATGCGGGGCTGTTCAACATCGGCGGCGAGGGGCAGGCCGCCATGGGGGGCTTGGGCGTGGCGCTGGTGGTGCTGGCCCTGCCCTGGCCGCATTGGGCCCTGGCGCTGCCGGCGGCGGCCATGGGGGCGGCGCTGTTCGGCGCGCTTTGGGCGCTGGTCCCGGCCTGGTTGCAGGCCCGGCGCGGCAGCCATATCGTCATCACCACCATCATGTTCAACTTCATCGCCGCCGCGGCCCTGAACTATATGCTGGTGAACGTGCTGCGGCCGGTGGGCAGCATGGATCCGGCCTCGGCCCGTTTCCCCGAGGCGGCGCATCTGCCGAAACTTTCCGAGATGGCGCTGGGGCTGGGCGTCGAATGGGGCCGCAACACCCCCGCCAACGTCACCTTCTTTCTGGCCATCGCCGCCTGCCTGCTGGTCTGGCTGCTGATCTGGCGCACGCGGCTGGGCTATGAGATCCGCGCCTTCGGCAAGTCCGAGCCCGCCGCGCTTTACGCCGGCATCTCGCCCGTGCGCATCACCGTGCTGGCCATGCTGGTCTCGGGCGCGCTGGCCGGGCTGATGGCGGTCAACAACGTCATGGGCGAGGCCGAGCGGCTGGTGCTGAACGCGGTCGAGGGCGCCGGCTTCATCGGCATCGCCGTGGCGCTGATGGGGCGCAACCATCCCCTTGGCGTGCTGCTGGCGGCGCTGCTCTTCGGCTTCCTCTACCAGGGCGGGGGCGAGCTGGCGCTGTGGACCTCGATCCCGCGCGAGCTGATCGTGGTCATCCAGGCGCTGGTGATCCTGTTCACCGGGGCGCTGGACAACATGGTGCGCATGCCGCTGGAGCGGCTGTTCGCGGCGCTGCGCCGAAAGGGGGCGTGATGGATTTCGCGACGCTGATCCAGATCCTCGATTCGGCGGTGCGGCTGATGACGCCCCTGCTGCTGGCCTGCCTGGCCGGGCTTTATTCGGAACGCGCCGGGGTCTTCGACATCGGGCTCGAGGGCAAGATGCTGATGGCGGCCTTCGCCTCGGCCTCGGTCGCCTATGCCACCGGCAGCGCCTGGCTGGGGCTGCTGGCAGGCATCACCGGGGCGGCGGCCATGGCCGGGCTGCACGGGCTGGCCTCGATCGGCTTTCGCGGCAACCAGCTGATCTCGGGCGTGGCGATCAACTTCCTCGCCTCGGGGCTGACGGTGCTGCTGGGACAGAAGATCTTCGGGCTGGGCGGGCGCACGCCCTCGCTTTCCGGCGCGGCGCGCTTCGGCGAGATCACCCTGCCCTTCGCCGACAGCCTGCGCCCGGTGCCGGTGATCGGTCCGATCTATGCCGAGCTGGTCTCGGGCCACACCGTCCTGGTCTATGTCGCCTTCGCCATGGTGCCGCTGACCTGGTGGGTGCTTTACCGCACCCGCTTCGGCTTGCGGCTGCGCGCCGTGGGCGAGAACCCGGCCTCGGTCGATACCGCCGGCGTCTCGGTCGTCCGGCTGCGCTTTGCCGCGGTGATGATCTGCGGGATGCTGTGCGGCATCGCCGGGGCCTATCTGGCCACCGGCATCTCGGCCGGTTTCGTCAAGGAAATGACCGCCGGGCGCGGCTTCATCGCGCTGGCGGCGCTGATCTTTGCCAAGTGGCGGCCCTGGGGGGCGCTGGGGGCGACCTTCCTCTTCGGCCTGCTCGAGGCGGTGGCGAACCGTTTTCCGAACCTGGATCTGGGTTTCGTCACCGTGCCTTCGATGTTCATGAACGCCCTGCCCTATATCCTGACCGTCGTCATCCTGGCCGGTTTCGTCGGCCGCGCCATACCGCCGCGTGCGGGAGGAGAGCCCTATGTCAAGGAACGCTGAACTCGCCCGCCTGATCCGCGACCGCGCCGGCGCGGCGCCGCCGGAATACGGGCTGGTCCTCGGCTCCGGCCTCGGGCATCTGGCGGCGGCGGTCGAGGGCGTGGCCATTCCCTATTCCGACCTGCCGGGCTTTCCCCATGCCGGGGTGTCGGGCCATGTGCCGCAACTGGTCGTCGGAGCGCTGGAGGGCCGGCGCGTCGCGGTCCTCGGCGGGCGGGCGCATTACTACGAATCCGGCCGCGCCGATGTCATGCGCCCCGCGCTCGAGGTGCTCAAGGCGCTCGGCACCGAGCGTCTGATCCTGACCAATGCGGCCGGCAGCCTGCGCGCCGCGATGCCGCCGGGCTCGCTGATGCTGCTGTCGGACCACATCGCCTTCGCCGGCACCAACCCGCTGATCGGCGAGCCTTCCGAGGCGCGCTTCGTGCCGATGACCGAAGCCCATGACCCAGGCATCCGCGCCGGGCTGAAAGCCGCCGCCGAGGCCGAGGGGATCGCGCTGCCCGAGGGGGTCTATTGCTGGTTCTCGGGGCCTTCGTTCGAAACCCCGGCCGAAATCCGCGCCGCCCGCATCCTGGGCGCCGATGCGGTCGGCATGTCCACCGTGCCCGAAGTGATCCTGGCGCACTTCCTCGGCCTACGCTGCGCCGCCGTCTCGGTCATCACCAATATGGGCGCGGGCCTCTCGGACGAATCGATCAGCCATGAACACACCAAGGCCATGGCACCCCTGGGTGCGGCCAAGCTGGAACGCATCCTGCGCCGCTTTCTCGCCCAGGGCGCCTGACCCCGGCTTCTTTCGTGTTCAAATATCCCCGCCGGAGGCCGCCGGCCGCACCACCGGCGCCGGCATGGCAGGGTCAAGCCCGACCAGCACCGCCTCGACCGCCGAAGCGGCGGCCTCCAGGTCTTCCAGCCCGTCCAGTGCCACTACCGGCCCGCGCCCGTCGTCATGACGCGCGCGGTGCTTTTCATAGCGCGGGTCGTAATGGTCGCGCATCAGCCCCTCGGCCAACCCGCCCCAGTCGGCCGCGTCGATCATGCGCAGCCAGCCCTCGATCCGGTCGGCCGGGTGCAGCGGGCGCAACAGGCCCACGATCCTTGCCACCGCCTCGGGGTCGGCGCAGGTCTCGGCATAGGCGCGGGCGGTATAGGCGGCGCGGGCCTCGACCGGCGCCGCCAGGCGGATGCGCGGCGCCGCGGTGATCGCCTGCCAGATGCCACGGGGCAGGTTCAGATCGCCGATGCGCGAGCTTTCGGCCTCGACCAGCAGCGGCCGCGCGGGGTCCAGCGCCTCCAGCGCCATGGCAAGGCGGCTTTCGAAGCGCTTCTGCGACGGCTGGCCGCCCGGCATGGCGCCGAACAGGCTGCCGCGGTGGTTCGCCAGCCCCTCCAAGTCGACGACCTGATGCCCGCGCGCGGCAAGCCGCGCCAGGATCTCGGTCTTGGCGCTGCCGGTATTGCCGTCCAGCACCAGCACCGGCGCGGCGACGCGCGCGGCGACGCGCGCCACCACCAGCGCCCGCCAGGCCTTGTAGCCGCCCTCGAGCCGCCCGACGCGCCAGCCGATCTGCGACAGGATGCCGGCAAAGGCGCCCGAGCGCTGGCCGCCGCGCCAGCAATAGACCAGCGGCCGCCAGGCGCCGCCCAGCCCCGCCAGCGGCCCGGCGATATGGCGCGCGGCATTGGCGGCGACCATGGCGCCGCCCAGCTTGCGGGCGTCGAAGGGCGAGACCTGCTTGTAGATCGTGCCGACCTGCGCGCGCTCTTCGTCGGACAGCACCGGCAGGTTGATCGCGCCCGGCAGGTGATCCTCGGCATATTCCGAGGGCGAGCGCGTATCGATGACGGTATCGAACCCGGACAGCGCCGGGTCCGACAGCGATGTCAGTCGGATGTCCACCTAGTAGACGTAGACGGGGGTTCCGATCGGCACCTGCTCGAACAGGTCCATCACCGCCTCGTTGCGCATGCGGATGCAGCCGTTCGAGACGGCGCGGCCGATCGAATTGGGCTCGGTCGTGCCGTGGATGCGGATCGAGGTGTCGTTGCCCTTGGCGTCGTAAAGATACAGCGCCCGCGCGCCCAGCGGGTTGCCGGGGCCGCCCGGCATGCCGTCGGCCCAGCGGGCATATTGGCCGGGATTGCGCTTGATCATCGCCGGCGTCGGCGTCCAGCTGGGCCATTCGGTCTTGCGCCCGACGGTGGCGCGGCCCTTCCAGACCAGCTCGGCCTTGCCGACGGCGACGCCATAGCGCACCGCCCGGCCCGGAGCGACGACGTGGTAGAGGAAGAAGTCCTTCGAGACGACGACGATGCTGCCGACCTCGAAATCGTTGCGGATCGAGACCTCGGTCGGGGCATAGGGGTCGCGCTTGGGCTCGGCCTGGGTGGTCAGCGCCGCCGGCTGCGCCTGTCCCTGTGCGAAAACCAGCGAAGGCGCGGCCACCAGCGGCAAGGCGGCCATCAGCATCTGTCTGCGGTTCATCTGTCCGTCCTGAATCCTTGCGTTTCTTGACCATGCGCCTAACCGCTTGGGCGTCCGGGATCAACTCAAAGCGCCGTGACGCGGTTGAAACGCGCGGCAAACGTGCCTAGCTTGCATCGGGAAAGGACCGCCCTGCCATGACCTGCGCGACCTGTGCCTCCATCCGCCGCCCGCCGCGCCGCGCGCCCACGCGCGCCCCGCATCTGTGCCGGGGCCGGGGCGGTCGCGGTTGCCGCTGCCATGTCGCGGCCCGTCCGCGCCTGGCCCGCCCCGTGCTGGCGGGCGACGGCCATCCGCTGCGCTGGCGCCCCGCGCCGGGCGAGGGGCCGCCGCGGCAGCCCGGCCTGCACCATGTGCCGCAACATCCGCAGGCCCCGCCCCATCCTGTCTGAATCGCGTCTTTTCCGCCATTCTGACAGGACAAAACGATGAAACATCACCCAAACGATGCCGAGCTGACCGTCTCGGGCATGAGCTGCGCCTCTTGCGTGACCCGCGTCGAAAAGGCGCTGGCCGCCGTGCCGGGGGTCGAGGAGCCGCGGGTCAACCTGGCCACCGGCCGGGCGCATTTCCGCCTGGCCGCGCCCGAGGCCCTGCCCCGCGCCGTCGAGGCGCTGGCAAGCGCCGGCTACCCGGCCGAGCCGCTTGAAACCCGCCTGGCGATCGAGGGCATGAGCTGCGCCTCTTGCGTGGGCCGGGTCGAAAAGGCGCTGGCCGCGCTGCCCGGCGTGGATTCGGCGCAGGTGAACCTGGCCACCGCCAGCGCCACCATCCGCCATTCCCCCGCCGTCGCGCCGCAGGCGCTGGCCGATACCGTGACCGCCAAGGGCTATCCGGCGCAGGTGCAGGCCGAGGCCGGCCATCACATGCACGACCATGGCGGCGACGCGGCAGCGCTGAAGCGCAACTTCCTGATCGCCCTTGCGCTGACCCTGCCGGTCTTTGTCGCCGAGATGGGCGGCCATGCCTTCCCGGCCTTCCACCATTGGCTGCACATGGCGCTTGGCCAGCGCACGCTGTGGGTGCTGGAGTTCCTGCTGACCACGGCGGTCCTGGCCGGGCCGGGGCGGATGTTCTTCCGCATCGGCTTTCCGGCGCTGATGCGCCGCGCGCCCGAGATGAACAGCCTGGTCGCGCTTGGCGCCTCGGCGGCCTGGCTCTATTCGACGGTGGCGACCTTTGCGCCGGGCGTGCTGCCGCCGGATTCGGTGCATGTCTATTTCGAGGCCGCCGCCGTCATCGTGACGCTGATCCTGCTGGGCCGCTGGCTCGAGGCGCGCGCCAAGGGCCAGGCCGGCGACGCCATCCGCCGGCTGATCGAACTTGCGCCCGACAGCGCCCATGTGGAACGCGGCGGCCAGATCGTGGAAGTCCCGGTGGCCGAGCTGCGCCCCGGCGATATCGTGCATCTGCGCCCTGGCGAGCGGGTGGCGGTAGACGGCGTGCTGACCGAGGGCAGCGGCGCGGTGGACGAATCCATGCTGACGGGCGAGCCGGTGCCGGTCGCCAAGCAGCCCGGCGATCCCGTGACCGGCGGCACGGTGAACGGCAATGCGGCGCTGGCCTATCGCGTGACCGCGACCGGCGGCGACACGGTGCTCGCCCGCATCATCCGCATGGTCGAGGACGCGCAAGCCACCAAGCTGCCGGTGCAGGCGCTGGTGGACCGCATCACCGCGGTCTTCGTGCCGCTGGTGATGGGGCTGGCGCTGCTGACCTTCGTGCTGTGGATGATCTTCACCGGCGCGCTGGGACAGGCACTGGTTGCGGCGATCTCGGTCCTGATCATCGCCTGCCCCTGCGCCATGGGGCTGGCGGTGCCGGTCTCGATCATGGTCGGCACCGGGCGCGGGGCCGAGCTGGGCGTGCTGTTCCGGCGCGGCGATGCGCTGCAAAGGCTGGCCGAGGCGCGCATCGTCGGCTTCGACAAGACCGGCACGCTGACCCAGGGCGCCCCCGCCCTGACCGCGCTGGAGGCCGAGGACATCGCCCCCCTGGACGCCCTGCGCCTTGCCGCCGCGGCCGAGTCGCGTTCCGAGCATCCGCTGGCCGCCGCCATCGTCGGCGCCGCGCGGGACAAGGGGCTGGACCTGCCCCCGGCCGAGGCGGTCGCGGCCAATGCCGGGCGCGGGCTTTCGGCGCGGGTCGAGGGGCGCGCGCTGCTGATCGGCAATGCCGCCGCGCTGGCCGAGGCGGGCATTCCCGCCGCCCCCGCCCTGATCGCCGCGGCCGAGGGCTGGGCGGCGAACGGCGCGACCCCGGTGCATCTGGCCGTGGACGGCCGGCACGCCGCCGCCATGGCGCTGGCCGATCCGATCCGCCCCGAGGCGGCCCAGACCGTGGCCGAGCTGCACGCGCTCGGCCTGCAAACCGAGATGATCTCGGGCGACGTGCAGGCCACGGCCGAGGCGGTGGGCCGCAAGCTGGGCATCGACCGCGTGACCGCGGGCGTGCTGCCCGAGGGCAAGCTGGCCGCCATCCGCGAGATGGGGCCGGGCACGGTCTTCGTCGGCGACGGCATCAACGACGCCCCGGCGCTGGCCGCGGCCGAAACCGGCATCGCCATCGGCACCGGCACCGACGTCGCCATCGAATCGGCCGAGGTGGTGCTGGTCGGCGGCGATCCGATGGGCGTGGCGCGGGCCATCCGCCTGTCACGCAGCGTCATGCGCAATATCCGGCAGAATCTGTTCTGGGCCTTCGGTTACAATGTGGCCCTGATTCCCGTGGCCATGGGGGCGCTGGTGCCCTTTGGCGGGCCGCAGATGTCACCCATGCTGGGGGCCGGGGCGATGGCGCTGTCCTCGGTCTTCGTGGTCAGTAACGCGTTGCGATTGAGGCGTGCCGCATGAAGCTGAAAGCCCTTGCCCTGATCCTGGCCCTTGCGGCCGCACCGATGGCGGCGGCGACGCCGCTGCGCATCCTGGCCTTTGGCGACAGCCTGACCGAGGGCTACGGCCTGCCGCGCAAGCACGGGCTGGTGCCGCAATTGCAGGACTGGCTAAGGGCGCGCGGCCATGACGTGCTGGTGCTGAACGGCGGGCTTTCGGGCGACACCACCGCCGGCGGGCGGGTGCGGATCAGCTATTCGCTGGCCCGCCACAAGCCCGACGCGGTGATCGTCGAGCTGGGCGGCAACGACCTGCTGATGGGCTTTTCCCCCGCCATGGTCGAGGACAACCTGGATTCGATCCTGGGCCAGGCCGGCAAGACCGGCCGGCCGCTGCTGCTGGTCGGCATCGCCTCGCCCGACCATGACGAGCCGCTCAGCCGCGACTGGGCCGGGATCTGGCCGCGCATGGCCGCGCAGCACGACGCGCTGCTGATGGAGAACCTGTATCAGCCGCTTTTCGACCTGCCGGACGAAGGCTACAGGACCATGCTGCAAGCCGACGGGCTGCATGCCTCGGCCGAAGGCGTCGGGCTGATCGTGCAATCGCTGGGCCCCAAGGTCGAGGCGCTGATCGAAAAGGCCGAAGGCCGGCGCTAATGCCCCGCAGCGGGTCCGGGCATGCGCCCGTTATCCACCGGCAGGCGGGTTTCGACCCTGCCGCAGGGGCCGAAGTCCAGCGTCAGCGCCAGCTGGTCGCCATCCGCAAGCGGTTGCTTCAACCCCATCAGCATCACATGGTCGCCGCCTCGCGCCAGTTCGTGCCACTCGCCGGCGGGAATGCGGATCGGATCCGCCTTGACCATCCGCATCACGCCGCCCTCGTCGCGATGGGTATGCAATTCGACGCGCTCGGCCGCGTCCGAGGCGACCGAGGAAAGCGTGCAGGCATCGGCGCCGCGATTCTCGATCACCATGAAGGCGGCGCCGGAGCGCGGATTGGCGGCGCGGGCATAGCCGTCACGGACGACCAGCGCCGCATCCTGGGCCGGCGCGGCAAGGGGGATCAGGGCCAGGCAAAGGGCGGGCAGCAGCGGTTTCATCTCGTCTCCTTGCGCATCGGGCAAAGCCTGGCGCCGGATGCGCCCCGCCGCAACCCGATTCCGCCCGCCATGGAAAAGGCCCGCCGAACGGGGCGGGCCTTGATGCGGCGTCTTGCCGGGGGTCAGAGGCGCGAGGCCACGTTTTCCCAGTTCACCAGCTTGTCGAGGAAGTTTTCCAGGTATTTCGGCCGCGCGTTGCGGAAGTCGATGTAATAGCTGTGTTCCCACACGTCGCAGCCCAGCAGCGCGGTCTGGCCGAAGCAGAGCGGGTTCACCCCGTTCTCGGTCTTCGTGATCTTGAGGCTGCCGTCCTTGTCCTTGACTAGCCAGGCCCAGCCCGAGCCGAACTGGCCGACGCCGGCCTCGGCGAATTTCTTCTTGAACTCGTCCACCGAACCGAAGGCTTCGGTCAGGGCCTTTTCCAGCTCGCCCGGAATGGCGCCGGGGTTCGGGCCCATCATTTCCCAGAACTGGGCATGGTTCCAATGCTGGCTGGCGTTGTTGAAGATGCCGTTCTGCGCCACGGCCCCCGACTGGTAGGTGCCCTTGACGATGTCCTCGAGGCTCTTGCCTTCCCATTCGGTGCCGGCGATCAGCTCGTTCAGCTTGTCGACATAGGCCTTGTGGTGCTTGTCGTGGTGGTATTCCAGCGTCTCCTTGGACATGCCGCCAGCGGCCAGCGCGTCGTGAGCATAGGGAAGATCGGGAAGCGTGAAGGCCATTTTCGATTTCCTTTCCAACGGTTTCGGATTGTGTTCTGGCACAGGAGCCAGTCGGGGAAAAGCCCTGTCGGCCGCTAAACGCCTTCAAGGCGGCGCGGGTTCCTGCCCTATCCCCCGCCGGGCGAGCCGCAGGCCCCGGTCCCGGTCATGACATTGTCATAGCCAAGCGCCGTCGCCGTCACCCGCGCGCTGCCATCGGCCTTTTGCACCGTCAGCCGGTAGTCCAGCCGCTCGGTCCGCTGCCCCGAGGCATTGCGCACCCCGGCCAGCGCCCAGCCATAGGTGCGGCTGGTGCGGTCGTCGGCGGTGATCCTGGCCTCGATCGGCTGGCCGAGGATGCGTTGCAGGATCGGGTCGAAAACCTCGATCCGGCCCTGGCGCGGGCCGGAGGTCTGGCGGGTCATCATGATGAACTCGGGCACCCAGCCGGTGCCGCTGTGGTCGATGATCTGGCACATCATCACCACCGGCGGCTCTTGCCCCCAGTCCTGCGCCATGGCGGCGGGAACCGGCAAAATCAGGCCGGCCAGAAGAATGGGCAGAGGCAGGGCGGGGCGCATGGAATCAACCGGGTGGCTTTCACCCCATCCATACGCCGCCCTGCCGCGGCCACAAGTCCTAGCGCGGGCTAAGCTGCGTGCCCGGCGCCGCCGCGCCGGTCAGGATGCCGCGCAGATAGTCGGTGACAGAGCGGAAGCCGATCAGCACATAGCCGCCCGGCTCGCGCCAGATGCCGCAGGCGACCTGGGCCGCGCGGGTGCGGCGCAGCCCGTCCTCGGGCATGGCCGCCAGGTCGGTCGGGCACAGCTTCATCAGCACGTCCAGCGCGCGGGCGCCCTGGATGCGGAACACCGCGCGCATGTCGCTGACATCCAGCGCCAGCGCGTGCTCGGTCGCAAGCGCGTCCTGCAACGCGGCCAGCGCCTCGGCCGTCTCGGCCCGCGGCAGGATCAGCAGCAGCTCGTCCGGCGACATCCAGCCAAGCGAACGGCTGCCGTCAGCGGTGATGCGGCCCTGTTCGGGCAGCGCGACCCCTGCCGCCCCGGCGATGGCATCGCCCGCCCGCGCCAGGTCGGCGCGGATCTGGATCATGCCCCAGTCCTGCACCTGAGAGATCTTCGCCAGTGCCTCAGCCATTCGCCCGGCTCCCTTCCTTGTCATAGAAGACCGGATCGACGATCCGCGCCTTGTAGCTTTCCTGACCCGCGACGGGGAACTCCAGCACCTCGCCCATGCGGTCCGGCCCCTGCCGCACCAGGCCCATGGCGATGGGCCGGTCGAGCGTCGGTGACATGTAGGTCGAGGTCACGCGGCCCTGCACCTTGCGCTGGCCATTGGCGTTCACGCCCTGGTCGACCGCATAGACCCCGTCGGGCAGCACCCGGCCGTCCACGCTTTCCAGGCCCACCAGCTTCCAGCGGCCGGGATCGGTCATGAAGCTGCGCTCTTGCGCACGCTTGCCGATATAGTCGGTCTTTTTCTTGCTGATCGCCCAGGACATGCCCAGATCCTGCGGGATCACCGTGCCGTCGGTTTCGTCGCCGATCATGATGAAGCCCTTTTCGGCGCGCATGACGTGCATGGCCTCGGTGCCGTAGGGGGTGATGTTCAGGTCGCGCCCGGCCTCATGCAGCTTTTCCCAAAGCTCCAGGCCCCGGTTCGCGGGCACCGCCACCTCGAAGGAAAGCTCGCCCGAGAAGCTGATGCGATAGACCCGCGCCGGGATGCCGGCGATCTCGCCCTCGATCCAGCCCATGAAGGGCAGCGCCTCGGGCGACAGGTCGATCTGGCCGCCCAGCCGCTCCAGCAGCACGCGGGCCTTGGGGCCGACCACGGCGACCTGCGCCCATTGCTCGGTGACGTTGGCGGTCCAGACCTTCCAGTCCCACCATTCGCATTGCAGCCAGTCCTCGAAATGACCGTGCATGCGGTCGGCGCCGCCGGTGGTGGTATGGACCAGCCAGGTGTCCTCGCTGAGCCGCGCGGCCACGCCGTCGTCGATGAGGAAGCCGTTCTCGTTGCAGATCAGGCCATAGCGGCACTTGCCGACCGGCAGGGTGGACATCATGCCGGTATACATCATGTCGAGGAACTTGCCCGCATCCGGGCCCTTGACGATGATCTTGCCCAGGGTCGAGGCGTCGAGCGTGCCGACCGAGGCGCGCACCGCGCGGATCTCGCGCGCCACCGCGTCGCCATGGCTTTCGCCGCCCTTGGGGTAGCAATAGGGGCGGCGCCAATGGCCGACCGGCTCGAAGAAGGCGCCCTGCGCCTCGTGCCAGCCATGCATCGGCGTCTTGCGCAAGGGCTGGAAGATCTCGCCCCGCGCCTCGCCGGCGATGGTGCCCAGCGTCAGCGGCGTATAGGGCGGGCGGAAGGTCGTCGTGCCCGTGGCCGGGATCGGCTGGTTCAGCGCATTGGACAGCACGGCGAGGCCGTTGATGTTGCTGACCTTGCCCTGGTCGGTCGCCATGCCCAGCGTGGTGTAGCGCTTGGTATGCTCGACGCTGTGATAGCCTTCCTGCGCGGCCAGTTCGACATCCGAGACCTTCACGTCGTTCTGGAAGTCGAGCCACATCTTGAACTTCATCTTGCGCGTGGCGTGGGCCGGCATGACCCAGACCGGCATGGTCGCCGCCTCGGCCTGCGCCCCGGTCAACTCCGAGACCAGCAGGTCGCCCGCCGCCGCACCCACGCAGCTGGCCATCGCCTTGCCGTCGGCCCCGGTCGGGGGGCGGTTCGGATCGGGCGCGAACATCGACTGCGCGTCGGACCAGTTCAGCTTGCCGCCGCAATGGCTCCACAGGTGGACGACCGGCGACCAGCCGCCGGACATGGCGACGCAATCGGCATCCACGGTCTCGGTCACCTGGCCCGAACCGGAATGGGCGCAGATCTTGACCGCCTCGACCGCCTGGCCGCCCTTGATGCCGGCAACGGCGCAGCCGGTCAGGACGCGCACGCCGCGGGCGCGGACAGCCGCGGGCAGCGCGCCCTCGGCCGTGCTGCGCGCGTCGATCACCACGGCGACTTCCAGCCCCGCATCCAGCGCCACCAGCGCGGTGCGATAGGCATCGTCGTTATTGGTGACGACGACGATCCGGCGGCCCGGCGCCACACCGTAATTGTCGATGTAATCCCGCACGGCCGAGGCCAGGATCACGCCCGGCACGTCGTTGCCGGCAAAGCTCAGCGGCCGCTCCAGCGCGCCGGTGGCGACGATCACATGGCCCGCGCGGAGGCGCCACAGGCGCTGGCGCGGAATGCCGGCGTTCGGGTCGTGGTCGGCCAGCGATTCCCGCACCAGCAGATAGCCGTGGTCGTAAAGCCCGGTCGCCTGGGTCGAGCGGCGCAGGGTGACATTGGCCATCCCCCGCAGCTCGGCCAGCAGCGCATCGACGCGGGCCTGGCCCTCGGCATGGTCGGTGGGGGTGCGGCCGCCGAAATGCGGCGTCTGCTCGACCAGCCAGACCGATTTGCCCTCGCGGCCCGCGTCGCGGGCGGCGGTCAGCCCGGCGATGCCGCCGCCGACGACCACCACGTCCACATGGGCATAGGCCTGTTCGTACTTGTCCGGGTCGGCCTCGGTCGGCGCCTTGCCCAGGCCGGCCGAGCGGCGGATGATCGGCTCGAACACATGCTTCCAGAACGGGCGCGGATGCATGAAGGTCTTGTAATAGAAGCCCGCCGGGAAAAAGCGATACATCCAGTTGTTGATCGCGCCGATGTCGGCGTTCAGGCTGGGCCAGCAGTTCTGGCTGGTGGTGGCCATGCCGCCGACCAGCGGCGTGGTGGTGGCGCGCTGGTTCGGCTCGAACCGGCCGCCCTGGCCAAGGCCCAGCAGCGCGTTCGGCTCTTCCGCGCCCGAGGCGATCGGGCCGCGCGGGCGGTGATACTTGAAGCTGCGGCCCATCATCAGCTGGCCGTTCGCCAGCAGGGCCGAGGCCAGCGTGTCGCCCGCGACCCCGCGCATCTGGCGGCCGTCGAAGCGGAAGGGCAGTTGATAGGCGCGGTCGATCAGGCGGCCGCCGCGCGGCAGGCGGAAGGGTCCGGTCTGGGTCATGCGTTCAGGCTTTCGGCGGAGGTTTCGGCGGCGGCGGGCGTCCAGTCGGGCTGCCAATCCGGGCGGGCGGCCTGGACTGCGGCGACGATCTCGGGCGTGGGATGCGGGGTCTGGGCGCTGTAGGTGCCAAAGACCTGCAGCGTGGCGGTGTCACGCGCCGCCATGAACCACTTGCCGCAGCCATAGGCATGGCGCCAACGCTCGAAATGCACGCCCTTGGGGTTCTTGCGGGCGAACAGATAGGCCTCGAACTCGGCATCGGACGAGCCGGGGCCGAAGCGCTTCAGATGCGCCTCGCCGCCGGGCTGCAGCTCGGTTTCCTCGGCCGCGACGCCGCAATAGGGACAGGTCAGGGTCAGCATGGATCACTCCTTGGGCGGCAGGACGCGCAGGCGGGCCGGCGCCCAGGGGGTCGGCCGGGCGCGCATGGCGGCAATGGAAAGCGAAAGGTCGATGAAGGGCGCGCAGCCGGCAATGCCCGGCGCGGCGGCGCGGGCTTTGCGGCTTGCAGAGAGGGGGCGCGGGTGCGCCGCGCTTGGGCGCAGCAGGTCATCGCCGGGGCAGCCCGCGCGGCCGCCGAACACGGCATGGCCAGAAGCCGAGGGGCAAATCGCCCCCCGGCGCTGGAGAGAGAGGGCGCCCGAAGGCGCCGAAAGGGGCGCCTTAGTTGGCCGGAGCCGGGGTGGCAGGCTCGGCCGGGGCGGGAGCAGCGGGATCGGCCGGAGCAGCATCGGCCGGCGGCTCGACCGAGACGGCGCCGTCATCGACAGGTGCGGGTTCGGACGAGACGGCCGGCGCGGTCGGCGGCTCGGTCGCGGTTGGCTCGGTGCCTGAAGACACGAACCAGTAAATGACGACCAGCACGACGACGACGACGCCGACGATGAGCCAGAGGTTGCTCTTGTTCTGTTCGGCCATGAAGAAAACTCCTTGGTCATGGTGACGTAATCCAACAATTCACCAGACGAGGAACAGTTTCCCAACCCTTGCGAAAAATTTTCCGCCGCAACCGGCACTTGGGCAAAAATCGGCCCAAAAACCGCATGCGCCGGCAGGATCATGCCCGCGCTGCGCATCAATGCGCCACCCCCGCGGCGACGCTTTCGTCGATGAAGCGGCCCTGGACGAAGCGGTTCAGCCCGAAATCGGCGGCCAGCGGGCCGGGCTGGCCCTTGGCCACCAGTTCCGCCATGGCCCAGCCCGAGCCGGGGATGGCCTTGAAGCCGCCGGTGCCCCAGCCGCAGTTGACGAAGATGTTGCCGACCGGCGTGGCCGACAGGATGGGCGAGCGGTCGCCGGTCATGTCGACGATCCCGCCCCATTGCCGCAGCATCTTGAGCCGCGACAGCATCGGGAAGGTCTCGATCAGCGCGCGCACGGTTTCCTCGACATGGTGCCAGGAGCCGCGCTGGGTGTAGTTGTTGAAACCGTCGGTGCCGCCGCCGATCACCATCTCGCCCTTGTCGGATTGCGACAGGTAGCCGTGGACGGTGTTGGCCATGATGACCAGGTCGCAGCAGGGCTTGATCGGCTCGCTCACCAGCGCCTGCAGCGCCAGCGATTCGATGGGCAGGCGGAAGCCCGCCATCTCGGCCAGGACCGAGCTGTGGCCGGCGGCGATCAGCGCCAGCTTGTCGCATTCGATCCGGCCCTTGCCGGTGTTCACCGCCCTGACCTGGCCGTTTTCGGTCTCGATGCCGGTCACTTCGCAGTTCTGGATGATATGCATGCCCATGGCCGAGCAGGCGCGGGCATAGCCCCAGGCCACGGCGTCGTGGCGGGCGGTGCCGCCGCGTTCCTGGTAAAGCCCGCCCAGGACCGGATAGCGCGGCCCCTCGATATTGATGATCGGCAGCATGTCCTTGATGCGCTTGGGGCTGACCCATTCGGTCGCCACGCCCTGCAGCTGGTTGGCATAGACGGTGCGCTTGTAGCCGCGCACCTCATGCTCGGTCTGCGCCAGCATCAGAAGGCCGCGCGGGCTGAACATGATGTTGTAGTTCAGATCCTGCGACAGGTTTTCATAAAGCTTCAGCGCCTTGTCATAGATCGCCGCCGACGGGTCTTGCAGGTAGTTCGACCGGATGATGGTGGTATTGCGGCCGGTGTTGCCGCCGCCCAGCCAGCCCTTTTCGATCACCGCGACATCGGTGATGCCGAAATTCTTGCCCAGGTAATAGGCGGTGGCCAGGCCGTGGCCGCCGGCCCCGACGATGACGACCTGGTATTTCTTCCTGGGCTCGGGGCTGGCCCAGGCGCGTTTCCAGCCGGTATGCAGCCGCATCGCCTCTTTCGCGATGGCAAAGACCGAATAGCGGCCGGTGCTGGAACTTGCAGATGCGGGCATGGGGGAACCTCTTGCGACTCGATCCATGCAGAGTGAAGCGAGGGCGGTTTTCGGGCAAGCCGCGTTGCGACGGGGCGATTGTCGAATTGCGTCAGGGGTCGGCGCAGATGTCCCGCGGTCCAGTTCGCGATTTGTCGCAGGGCTTTGACTTTCTCGGCCAGCGGAAAACCGCTATCACCGGACCAGCCAAAGAGAGGAAGCCGATGTTCTGGATCATCTGCGCCGCGCTGGCGGGGGTGGTGGCCGTGGCCATCGCCGCGCCGCTTCTGCGCCGGCAGGGCGAGGCGGCCGAGCCCGCCGCCGCCTATGACCTGCGAATCTATCGCGACCAGCTGCGCGAGGTCGAGCGCGATCTGGAGCGCGGCGTGATCGACACGGCGGATGCCGAGCGGCTGCGGGTCGAGATCGGGCGCAAGGTGCTGGCCGCCGACCGCGCGCTGGAACGCGCCGGCAGCACCCGGCGCAGCGCCGGCGGCTGGGCGGCGCTGGCGTTGCTGGCCGTGCTGCTGGGCGGGGCCTTCCTGACCTACCAGCGCCTGGGCCAGCCCGACCGGCCCGACGCCCCCATCGCGCAGCGCATCGCCCAGGCGCAGGAGCTTTACGACACCCGCCCCAGCCAGGCCGAGGCCGAGGCGCAGGCCCCCCGCCCCGCCCGCCCCGAGCCCGACGCCGACTATGTCGCCTTGATCGAGCGGCTGCGCGAGGCGGTCATGAAGAACCCCAACGACCCGCGCGGGCTGGAGCTTCTGGCCGAGCACGAGGAGCGGCTGGGCAACCTGGTCGCCGCCAAGGATGCGCAGCGCCGGCTGGTTGCCCTGCGCGGCGACAAGGCCAGCGCCGAGGATCTGGCGCGGCTGGCCGGGCTGACGATCGAGGCGGCGGGCGGCATCATCACCCGCGAGGCCGAGGATACCGTGGCCCAGGCCCTGGCGCGCGATGCCCGCAATCCGCAGGCGCGCTTCATGGCCGGGCTGCTGCACCTGCAGAACGGCCGGCCCGACCAGGCGTTTCCGGTCTGGGCCCGGCTGCTGGCCGAGGGGCCCGAGGACGCGCCCTGGATCGCGCCGATCCGGGGCTCGATCCAGGATCTGGCCTGGTTTGCCGGCCACCCGGACTATACCCCGCCGGAACCCGCCGCCTCGGGCACGCCGGGCATGCCCAGCCTGCCCGCGATGCCCGGCCCGGATGCCGACGCCATGGCCGCGGCCGAGGAAATGACCGCCGAAGAGCGCCAGCAGATGGTCGAGGGCATGGTCAAGGGGCTGGAGACCCGGCTGGCCACCCAGGGCGGCACGCCCGAGGAATGGGCGCGGCTGATCTCGTCCCTGCCGGTGATCGGGCAAAAGGACCATGCCGACGACATCCTGGGCGAGGCGCGCAAGCAGTTCGCCGGCGATGCCGCGGCGCTGGAGGTGATCGAGGCGGCGGCAAAACAGGCCGGGCTGGAATGATCTGCGAGAACGTCGAGAGCTTTGCCGCAGCCCTGCCCCGCACCGGCGCCGTCGCCGGGCTGGACCTGGGCACCAAGACCATCGGCGTCGCGGTCAGCGACGGGCTGCGCAGCGTCGCCTCGCCGCTGACGGTGATCCGGCGCACGAAGTTCACCGTCGATGCGCAGGCGCTGCTGCAGATCGCCGCCGACCGGGCGCTGGTCGGGCTGGTGCTGGGCCTGCCGCGCAACATGGACGGCAGCGAGGGGCCGCGGGCGCAATCGACCCGCGCCTTTGCCCGCAACCTGGAACGGCTGACGCCGCTGCCGATCACCTTCTGGGACGAGCGGCTGTCGACCGTCGCCGCCGAACGCGCGCTGCTGGAGGGCGACACCTCGCGCAAGCGCCGCGCCGAGGTCATCGACCAGGTCGCGGCCGGCTATATCCTGCAAGGTGCGCTGGACCGGCTGCGCTTCCTGGGGGCCGGCGGATGAAGCCCTCGACGCCTTGCGTCAACATCTGCCGGATCGAGCCGGCAAGCCGGCTTTGCACCGGCTGCCTGCGCAGCATCGACGAGATCGCCGGCTGGGGCCGCATGACCGAGGCCGAGCGGCTGGCGATCATGGCCGAGCTGCCCGGCCGCGCCCTGCCCGGCTGCGGCAGGGCGGACTAGCGCGTCACCACCCGCACCTCGCGGATCGCGGCCTTGAGCCGCACCCGCGTCTCGACCGGCTCGCGCGCCACCGCGTCCAGGATCGCCCGCATGTCGCCCCTGAGCCCGTGCAGCTGGTCGACCAGCGACAGCACCAGGGCCAGCGCCTCTTCGTCCAGGTGATAGCCCTCGGCCAGGTCGACGACCAGGCTCAGCCGCGCCAGGTCGATGTCGCGAAACAGCGGACCCTGTTCGGATTGCACCGGCACGACCACGCCGGCGCGGATATAGCGCTCCAGCTGCTCGGGCGTCAGGTCGCTGATCGCCTCCAGCGTCTCGGCCAGGGTATGATGGGGCTGGGTCATTTTCCCCTCCTCGGATCATAGGCATGGTTCTGGCGCCACTCTTCGATGAAGCGGGCCAATTCGTCGTCGACCCTGGGCGGCATCACGATCTTCAGCACGACATGCTGGTCGCCGCGCCGCCCGTCCGCGCCCCTGATGCCGCGGCCCTTCAGCCGCAGCTTCTGGCCGGAGCTGGCGCCGCGCGGGACGGTCAGCATCACCGGGCCGTCGATGGTCTGCGCCTCGACCTTGCCGCCCAGCACGGCCTCGTCGATGGTGATGGGCAGCGTGGTCTCGACGTCGTTGCCGTCGCGCTTCCAGTCGGGATCCTCGGCCACGATCAGGGTCAGCAGCGCGTCGCCCGGCTCGCCATTGCCCATGCCGGGACCGCCCTTGCCGCGCAGCCGGATGACCTGGCCGTCATGCGCGCCCTCGGGGATCTTGACCTCCAGCACGCTGCCGTCGGGCATGGTGATCCGGGTCGAACCGCCGCGGGCCGCCGTCATGAAGTCGATCTCCAGGGTAAAGCGCTGGTCGGGGCCGCGCATGTCGAAGCTGCGCGCCCCGCCGCGCCGGCCGCCGCCGCCGGCACGGCCGCCGAACAGGTCCGAGAACACGTCCGACAGATCGTCGAACCCATGCGGCTGGCGATAGGGGTTGTCGCCCGATTCGGCATATTCGCGATAGTAATGCCGCTGCGGCTGCTCCTGCCCCTGGGCGTCGATCTCGCCGCGGTCGAAGCGGGCGCGCTGCTCGGGGTCTTTCAGCAGGTCATAGGCGGAAGAGGCGGCCTTGAAGCGCTCATGCGCGGCAGGATCGGGATTGAGGTCCGGGTGGTCGGTCTTGGCGATCCGGCGATAGGCTCGCTTGATGTCGTCCTGGCTGGCGTTCTTGCCCAGCCCCAGCGCCTTGTATGGATCGTCGGCCATGGCCGCGGCTTCCTTTCTTCACCTGTCGTCACGGGAACGCGCGGGCGCACCCTGGGTTTCATGCCCGTTCCGGCCCGGCCGCGGGGCCGAGAAACTGCCGCCCGGCAGGAAGCCCGCCCCCAGCGGCAGCGCGGCCGCCCCCAGCGTGCGGGCCCGGCGGCCCAGGGCTCCGGCGCGCACCTCGGGCAGGGTGACGCCGTGGTGGCGCATCCCGGCCAGGCTGGCCGCGGTCGCCTGCACCAGCCCGGCCCGCAGCACGGCCGGCATGGCGCCGTCGATCACCACCAGCGGCAGGTCCAGCACCGCCACCGCCCCCAGAGCCGCATGGGACAGCACCCGCGCCGATTCGTCCAGCCATTCCCGGACGATACCGGGCGGCAGATCCCAGGCCGCATCGTCCAGCGGCAGGTCGCCCCCCAAGGCCGATTCCAGCACGGAAATCGAGGCCACGTCCAGCACCTGCCGCCCCCCCGGCACCGGATAGGAGCCCATCGCCCCCGCGTTGCGCGACGGCCCCAGCCGCAGCCGCCCGTCCAGCACCACGCCGCCGCCGGCGAAATGCGCGACATAGAAATACAGGAAATCCTGCGGCAATTCCTGGGTGCCGAACATCATCTCGGCTCCGCAGGCGCAGGAGCCATCATTCTCCAGCCAGACCGGCAGGTCCAGCGCCTGCGCCAGTTCGGCGCGCAGGTCGCGGCCGCGCCAGGGGGCCATCTCCTCGGCCCAGTCCCACAGGTAGAAGGGGCTGGCGATGCCCATGCCCGACAGCCGCGCGCGCTGCGCTTGGGTCAATTCGGCCAGGATCTCGGCCGCGCCGGCGACGGCGAAGTCGCGAATCGCGTCGGGCTGCGGATAGGCATGGGGCAGCACCCGGATCTGCCGGATGCCCCCGGCGAAATCGACCAGCACCAGCTCGGCCACCCGGCGCCCGACCTTGAGGCCCAGAAACAGCGCCCCCTCCGGCGCCAGGGCCAGCGGCAGTAGCGGCTGGCCGACCTTGCCGCGCCGCCGCTCGCCCCCCGCATCCAGCAGGCCCGCGGCGATCAGCTCGCGCGTGATGTTGGTGACGGCCTGCGCAGACAGGCCCGTGGCCTGGGCCAGCGCGGCGCGCGGCATCGGTCCGTTGCGGCGAATCAGCCACAGGATCAGCCGCTCGTTCTGGCTGCGGACCCCCTGCGGCGTCGCCGCCGGATTGGTGTTCGGCATGGTCGCTTCCTCCCTCCCCTATTAAATCAACGAAATTGATTTATTGACAAGCCCCCGTTTCTTCGGCAGCCTTTTACAGGAGGCGGCGGTCAGACCCGCCCAGAGGAGGAAGGACATCATGACCAAGACCAAACTGCTGCGCGCGGCGCTGGCGGGCACGGCCCTGACCCTGATCGCCGGCATGGCGCAGGCCGACAGCGCCTGCCTGATCACCAAGACCGACACCAACCCCTTCTTCGTGAAGATGAAGGAAGGCGCGCAGGCCAAGGCCGCCGAGCTGGGGCTTGAGCTGAAATCCTATGCCGGCCGCATCGACGGCGACCACGAAAGCCAGGTCTCGGCGGTCGAGGCCTGCATCGCGGACGGCGCCAAGGGCATCCTGATCACCGCCTCGGACACCAAGGCCATCGTCGATTCCCTCCAGGCGGCGCGCGATGCCGGGCTGCTGGTCATCGCGCTGGACACGCCGCTGGACCCGGTCGATGCGGCGGACGCGACCTTCGCCACCGACAATTTCAAGGCCGGCGAGCTGATCGGCCAATGGGCCAAGGCCACCATGGGCGATGCGGCGGCCGAGGCCAAGATCGCGCTTCTGGACCTGGCGATCTCGCAGCCCTCGGTCGACGTGCTGCGCGACCAGGGCTTCCTGCAGGGCTTCGGCATCGAGCTGGGCGACCCCGAGAAATGGGGCGACGAGACTGACCCGCGCATCGTCGGCCACGAAGTCACCTCGGGCAACGAGGAAGGCGGGCTGAAGGCGATGGAGACGCTGCTGGCCAAGGATCCCGACATCAACCTGGTCTATACCATCAACGAACCGGCCGCCGCCGGCGCCTATGAGGCGCTGAAGGCCGTCGGGCGCGAAGGCGACGTGCTGATCGTCTCGGTCGATGGCGGCTGTCCCGGCGTGCAGAACGTCAAGGACGGCGTGATCGGCGCCACCTCGCAGCAATATCCGCTGGACATGGCGTCGCAGGGCATCGAGGCCATCGCCGCCTTCGCCAAGGACGGCACCAAGCCCGTGCCGACCGAGGGCAAGGATTTCACCGATACCGGCGTGCAGCTGGTGACCGACAAGCCGGCCGAGGGCATCGAATCCATCGACTCGGCCCGCGGCGCCGAGCTTTGCTGGGGCTGAGCCTCGACTGAACCGCAGGGCGGGGGAAACCTCGCCCTGACCACAGGCAGCGGCGCCCTGCACGGCGTCTTGCAAGGGGGGAGACCGTCCATGTCATCCGACACCAAGACGGCCGCCGGCTACGAGGAGGGCCTGCAAGGCGCCTCGGACAAGGTTGCCGAGTTCCACGAACAGAAAACCGCCCTGAAGCGCCTGCAGCACTGGCTGCACATGACGCCCTCGGCCGTGCCGATGATCGTGCTGGTCGCGGCGATCATCGTCTTTGGCCTGCTGTCGCCGAACTTCTTCAAGGCGGTGACGCTGTCCACCATCCTGCAGCAGATCGCCATCGTCGGCATCCTGGGCTGCGCGCAGTCGCTGGTGGTGCTGACCGCCGGGATCGACCTGTCGGTCGGCGCCATCGCGGTGTTTTCCTCGGTGCTGATGGGGCAGTTCACATTCCGCTACGGCATCCCGGCGCCGGTCTCGATCGCGCTGGGGCTGGCGGCGGGCACCGCCATGGGCTTTGCCAACGGCTGGCTGGTCGCCCGCATCAAGCTGCCGCCCTTCATCGTGACGCTGGGCACCTGGCAGATCATCCTGGCCGCGAACTACATCTATTCCGCGAACGAGACGATCCGCTCGTCGGCCATCGCCGCCGAGGCGCCGGCGCTGCAATTCTGGGGCTATTCCATCCAGCCGGGCGGGGTGAAGATCCTTTACGCGGTGTTCCTGATGGTCGCGCTGGTCGCCATCCTGGCCTACGTCCTGCGCCATACCGCCTGGGGCCGGCATGTCTATGCGGTGGGCGACGACCCGGATGCGGCGGAACTGGCCGGCGTGCGCACCCGGCGGGTGCTGATCCAGGTCTATGCGCTGGCCGGGTTCTTCTGCGCCATCGCGGGCTGGGTGATGATCGGCCGCTTCGGTTCGGTCTCGCCCTCGGCCTCGACCGGGCAGCTGGGCAATATCCAGTCCATCACCGCGGTGGTGATCGGGGGGATCAGCCTCTTCGGCGGCCGCGGATCCATCGTCGGCATGTTCTTCGGCGCGCTGATCGTCGGCGTGTTCGAGATGGGGCTGAAGATGGTCGGCACCGATCCGCAATGGACCTTCTTCCTCATCGGCCTGCTCATCATCCTCGCCGTGGCGGTGGATCAATGGATCAGAAAGGCATCGGCATGAACGCGAACATTTCCGGGGAACCGCTTCTGAAAGCCCGCGGGCTGGTGAAACGCTATGGCAAGGTCACCGCGCTGGACCATTGCGACTTCGACCTGATGCCGGGCGAGATCCTGGCGGTCATCGGCGACAACGGCGCGGGCAAGTCCTCGCTGATCAAGGCGCTGTCGGGCGCGGTCCAGCCCGACGAGGGCGAGATCACGCTGGAGGGCAAGCCGGTGCGCTTTGCCAGCCCGCTGGATGCGCGCGGCTATGGCATCGAATGCGTCTACCAGACGCTGGCCATGTCGCCGGCCCTGTCCATCGCCGACAACATGTTCATGGGGCGCGAGCTGCGCAAGCCCGGCATCATGGGCAAGTGGCTGCGCAAGCTGGACCGGCCGGCGATGGAGAAATTCGCCCGCGAGAAGCTGACCGAGCTGGGGCTGATGACGATCCAGAACATCAACCAGGCGGTCGAAACGCTGTCGGGCGGCCAGCGCCAGGGCGTGGCGGTGGCCCGCGCCGCCGCCTTCGGCTCGAAGGTGGTGATCCTGGACGAGCCGACGGCGGCGCTTGGCGTCAAGGAAAGCCGGCGCGTGCTGGAGCTGATCCGCGACGTGCGCTCGCGCGGGATCCCGATCATCCTGATCTCGCACAACATGCCGCATGTCTTCGAGGTGGCGGACCGCATCCATATCCACCGGCTGGGCCGGCGGCTTTGCGTGATCCGGCCGGACGACTATTCCATGTCGGACGCGGTGGCCTTCATGACCGGGGCAAAGGTGCCGGACGAGGTGGCAACGGCGGCCTGAACGGCGCGGCTGCGGGGGGCTTTGCCCCCCGTCCTTCGGACTCCCCCCCAGGATATTTTTGCATGGAAGAAATACTGGACCTTGTGGCAAGGCTGGGCCCTGGCCGGCGGATCGTGGCCATCCTGGGTGCGCCCGGATCGGGAAAATCGACCCTGGCCGCGCAGCTGGTGGCCGGGCTGGAGGATGCGGTTCTGGTGCCGATGGACGGGTTCCACCTGGACAACCGGCTGCTGGAGGCGGACGGGCTGCGCGGCTGCAAGGGCGCGCCCGAGACCTTTGACGCCGCGGGTTTCGTCGCGCTGGTGCGGCGACTGAAGGCGGGGGGCGAGGTGGTCCATCCGGTCTTCGACCGCGGCCTGGACCTGGCCATCGCCGGCGCCGGCCGCGTCGAGACGGGGCACCGGCTGGTGGTGGTCGAGGGCAACTACCTGCTGCTGGACCGCGCGCCCTGGCGCGAACTGGCCGGGCTTTGGGATCTGTCGGTCATGCTGGACGTGCCGATGGAGGAGCTGCGCCGGCGCCTGACCGCGCGCTGGCAGGGGCTGGGGCGTTCGCCGGCCGAGGTGATGGCGCATCTGGAGAACGACCTCGGCAATGCCGAACTGGTGCTGCGCGAATCGCTGCCCGCCGATCTGCGGGTCCGGCCCGCGCCTATTTCTTAGGCCGGAACGCCTTGATGCGGCCGGGGTCGGTTTCGATCCAGGCCGCGCCGATCAGGTCGAGACAATAGGGCACCGCCGCGAAAACCGCGTCGAGGCAGGTGGCGATGGCCGAGGGCTTGCCCGGCAGGGTGATCATGAGCGAGGCGCCGCGGATGCCCGCGGTCTGGCGCGACAGGATGGCGGTCGGCACCTCGCGCAGGCTGGCGCGGCGCATTTCCTCGCCAAAGCCGGGCAGTTCCTTTTCGATCACGTCGGCCATGGCCTCGGGCGTCTGGTCGCGCGGCGCCGGGCCAGTGCCGCCGGTGATCAGGATCAGGTCGGCGCCCTGGTCGTCGGCCAGGTCGCGCAGGCATTCGGCGACGATCTTGCGCCCGTCGGGGATGATGCGGCGCGTGATGTCCATGGGCGAGGTGATGGTGGCGCGCAGCCAGTCCTCGGCCCCCGGACCGCCCTTGTCCTCGTATTCGCCGCTGGCGGCGCGGTCCGAGACGGTGACGATGGCGATATGGGCGGGACGGGACATGGCGGGCCTCATGAAAAAGGCCGCGGGGGGCTGCCCGCGGCCGGTGGGTCTTACTTGAACTTGGCGTTGCGGTTCGCCACCAGCTTCAGCCGCAGCGCATTGAGCCGGATGAAGCCCGCCGCGTCCTTCTGGTCATAGGCGCCGGCGTCGTCCTCGAAGGTGACGTGCTTTTCGCTGTAGAGCGAATGGTCCGACCAGCGGCCGACCGTGTGGACGCTGCCCTTGTAGAGCTTCAGCCGCACGGTGCCGGTCACATGTTCCTGGCTCTTGTCGATCAGCGCCTGCAGCATCTCGCGCTCGGGGCTGAACCAGAAGCCGTTGTAGATCAGCTCGGCATAGCGCGGCATGATCGAATCCTTAAGATGGCCGGCGCCGCTGTCCAGCGTGATCTGTTCGATGCCGCGATGCGCCTCGAGCAGGATGGTGCCGCCGGGGGTCTCGTAGATGCCGCGCGACTTCATGCCGACGAAGCGGTTTTCCACGAAGTCGAGCCGGCCGATGCCGTGCCTGCGGCCGTATTCGTTCAGCGCGGTCAGGATGGTGGCGGGCGACAGCGCCTCGCCGTTGATCGAGACCGCGTCGCCCCGCTCGAAGCCGATCTCGATGTATTCGGGCTGGTTGGGCGCGTCCTCGGGGCTGACGGTGCGCTGGTAGACGTAGTCGGGCGCTTCCTCGGCGGGGTTTTCCAGCGCCTTGCCCTCGCTGCTGGTGTGCAGCAGGTTGGCATCGACCGAGAAGGGCGCCTCGCCGCGCTTGTCCCTGGCGATCGGGATCTGGTGTTCTTCGGCGAATTCGATCAGCCGGGTGCGCGAGGTCAGATCCCATTCCCGCCAGGGCGCGATCACCTTGATCGAGGGGTCGAGCGCATAGGCCGACAGTTCGAACCGGACCTGGTCGTTGCCCTTGCCGGTGGCGCCATGGGCCACGGCATCGGCACCGTGGCGATGCGCGATTTCCACCAGGTGCTTGGAGATCAGCGGGCGGGCGATCGAGGTGCCCAGCAGGTAAAGCCCCTCGTAGACCGCATTGGCGCGGAACATCGGGAAGACGAAATCGCGCACGAATTCCTCGCGCACGTCGACGATATGGATGTTTTCCGGCTTGATGCCCAGCAGTTCAGCCTTCTGGCGCGCCGGCTCCAGCTCCTCGCCCTGGCCCAGGTCGGCGGTGAAGGTGATGACCTCGCAGCCATATTCGGTCTGCAGCCATTTCAGGATGATCGAGGTGTCGAGCCCGCCCGAATAGGCAAGGACGACTTTCTTCGGCGCGTCGGACATGCGATATGGCCCCCGTTTTTTGAGTTGATGTTGCAATAGGATGTTTTCCGATGACCGACAAGAGCGGGGCGCGGCCCAACCGCAGGCAGGGCTTTTCCGGCAAACCGGGGGGATTTCGGCACGGGGCCCGGAGCAGGGTCATCCTGTGCCGGCGCAGGCTGCGGCGGGCGCGCGATGCCTTCATGGACCAGGCGGGCGCGCTGTTGCGGCGCGTCTTTCGCGACTGCTGGTGGCTCAGCGCGATCATCGCCGCGGTCCTTTTCCTGCCGCCGCTGCTGGTCAAGCCGCTGCCCGCCTGGCATGATCCCGTCGCCCTTGCCGTGCTGACGCTGGCCTTCGGCATCGCGGTGCTGGGCTGGGCCATCGCGATCATGGGTAGCCTGCAGCGCTGGCCCGGTTTCAGGCTGGGGCTGACCATCGCCATTCCGCTTGGCATGGCCATGCTTGCCCGGCTGAGCGCGCGCGACATCCTGGCGGACAGTTTCGGGGTTTCGCCCGACGCCTTTCCGATGAGCCTGGACATGCTGACCGCGGTCATGAGCCTTTGGCTGACCTTCGCCGGGGTCGGGGCGCTGCTCATGCTGCTGCTGTTCGGGCTGTTTACCTTGCAAATGCTGACGGGGGGCGGCGGCGCAGCCCTGCGGTCGATGGCCTTTGTCCTGCCGCTCAGCGCGATGATCGCGATGCCGCTGGCATCATCGCTGGCGATCATGCCCGACCTGCCCGGCACCGTCCGCGCGCTGGATGGGCAGGAAAGCTACCGATGCGCGTTCCCTTCCATGCCGTCCCGGCCCCTTGCCGTCACCTTCCTTTCCGATACGCAGGTGCTTGCCTGGATGCCCGATACCGCGCAGCCCGTCGTCCTGCCCTGCGAGATGGACGCCGCCCGCTAGCCAGGGCGGGCGGGCATCGCCCAGGGCGGCAAGCCATCCCCACTTGCCAACCGCCGCTTTTCGCGCCATTCGCCGGTCATGGAAAACTTTGCCGCCTCTGTCCGCCAGGCCGGGATCGCGCTGCGCGACCTTTTCGAGCCGACACCCTTGCAGAAGAACGACCACCTCTCGGCCAAATACGGCGCCGAGATCTGGCTTAAACGCGAAGACCTGACGCCGGTGCGCAGCTACAAGCTGCGCGGCGCCTTCAACGCCATGCGCAAGATCGGCGCCGGGCCGCAGGGGCATTTCGTCTGCGCCAGCGCCGGCAATCACGCGCAGGGCATGGCCTATGCCTGCCGCCATTTCGGCACCCGCGGCACGATCTTCATGCCCGTCACCACGCCCCGGCAAAAGATCGACAAGACCCGCATCTTCGGCAATGGCGCCATCGAGATCGTGCTGACCGGGGATTATTTCGACCAGACGCTGGCCGCGGCGCAGGATTTCGCCCGCGCGCAGGACGCCACCTTCCTGTCGCCCTTCGACGACCCGGACATCATCGAGGGGCAGGCCACGGTCGGGCTGGAACTGCTCGAGCAACTGGGCGGGGCGCCGGATGTCGTCGTCCTGCCGGTCGGCGGCGGCGGGCTGGCCGCCGGCGTCACCCGGCTGCTGGCCGAACTGGGCCCCGGCACCCGCGCCGAATTCGCCGAGCCAGAGGGCGGCGCCAGCCTGCGCGAGGCGCTGCTGGCCGGCGCCCCCGTGACCCTGCCCGCCGTGGACAATTTCGTCGATGGCGCCGCCGTGGCGCGGATCGGCGACCTGCCCTTTGCCGCGCTTGCCGGTTTCGACGCCGAGCGCGTCCATACCGCGCCCGAGGATCGCATCTGCGCTACCATGCTCGAGATGCTGAACATCGAGGGCATCGTGCTGGAACCGGCCGGGGCGCTGGCGGTGGACGTGCTGCGCGACATCCCGGATCTCGCCGGCAAGCGGGTGGTCTGCATCTGCTCGGGCGGGAATTTCGACTTCGAACGCCTGCCCGAGGTCAAGGAACGCGCCCAGCGTTTCTCGGGGCTCAAGCGCTATTTCATCCTGCGCATGCCGCAGCGGCCCGGCGCGCTGCGCGACTTCCTGCAGCTGCTTGGCCCCGAGGACGATATCGCCCGCTTCGAATACCTGAAGAAATCGGCGCGCAACTTCGGCTCGGTCCTGATCGGCATCGAGACCACCGCGCCGGAAAACCTCGCCCGGCTGTGCGAAAGGCTGGAGGCGGCGGGGATCGGCTATCGCGACATCACCCGCGACCCGGTGCTGGCGGAATTCCTGATCTGACCGACGCTCAGGCAAGGCGCGCCCGCCTGTCGGGGCGCAGCGCCGCGTCCAGTTGCCGCATCAGCGCCTGTTTCGACGCGGAATAGCTGGCCAGAAGCGATTCGACATCGACCTCGGCCGCCCGGCCGCCGGCGGCCTTGCGTTCGCCCGCGTCGCAAAGATTGCCGAAATCGGTAAAGCCCAGATTCCAGGCACATCCCTTCAGGAAATGCAGGTCGGTTTCCAGCTGCAGCACGTCCCGGCGCGACAGGCGCATGATGACGCCTTCCACCTCGTCCAGAAACAGCTCCAGGATCAGCTGGAATTCGTCAT
The DNA here is from genome assembly GCF_029909795.1 of Paracoccus versutus. Classification (NCBI taxonomy): domain Bacteria; kingdom Pseudomonadati; phylum Pseudomonadota; class Alphaproteobacteria; order Rhodobacterales; family Paracoccaceae; genus Paracoccus; species Paracoccus versutus. The sequence goes on along the minus strand of NZ_CP038197.1, from coordinate 2,162,755 downwards.
CGCCGACCTCCCCGCGCAGTTCGTTGATACGGTTCCAATCCAGCATGGACAACCCTCGGAAGAATCACCCGGCCTTCATAACAGCAATTTCATCTATGACGTGTTAATCGCGAAAATTGTCTGGATTAACGGAACATTCAGACCCGGTGGTCTAGACCGTGGCGCATGATGATCCTCGATCCCCAGGCCGCGACGACGATACCGCACAGCATGCGGCTGGTGCTGCTTGTCGACGACAGCCGGGCGCAAAGGCGGACCCTGGCGGTGCAGCTCATCCGCGCCGGCTACCAGGTGGTCGAGGCGGCCAGCGGCGACGAGGCGATGCGCATCTGCCTGGAACGGCGGCCGGACATCGTGATCTCGGACTGGATGATGCCGGGGCAAAGCGGGCTGGAATTCTGCCGCCGCTTCCGCGAGATGCAGTCGGACCGCTATGGCTATTTCATCCTGCTGACCTCGCGCAACGACAAGAAGGACATCGCCCAGGGGCTGCGCGCCGGCGCCGACGAATTCCTGACCAAGCCGGTCTCGGGCGCCGAACTGCTGGCGCGGCTTTCCGCCAGCGAACGCATCCTGCGCATGGAGGAAAGCCTGCGCAGCGCCAATGCCCAGCTCAGCGCGACCCTGGCCCAGCTGCGCGAAACCCAGGCCGCGATCGACCGCGACCTGCGCGAGGCGCAGCGCCTTCAGCAGGGGCTGGTGCGGGAACGCCATGGCCGCTACGGCGATTTCGACCTGTCGCTGCTGATGCGCCCGGCCGGCCATATCGGCGGCGACCTGGTCGGCTTCTTCCCGATCAACGCCCGCCGCATCGGGCTGTTCGCGCTGGACGTGGCGGGCCATGGCGTCGCCTCGGCGCTGCTTTGCGCCCGGCTGGCGGCGCTACTGTCGGGCGGAACGGACCAGAACATCGCGCTGCGCATCACCGATCTGGGCCTTTACGACGCCCGCCCCCCGGCCGAAGTCCTGCGCCACCTGAACACGCTTATGATCGAGGAATTGCGCATCGAATCCTATTTCACCATGGTCTATGCCGACCTGGATTTCCTGACCGGCCAGCTGCGGCTGGTGCAGGCGGGCCACCCCCATCCGGTGCTGCAACACGCCGACGGCCGCATCGAGCGGATCGGCGGCGGCGGCCTGCCCGTGGGGGTCTTTCCCGATGCCGCATATGACGAGGTGCAACTGGCGCTCGGCCCCGGCGACAGGCTGTTCATCAGCTCGGACGGGCTGACCGAAAGCGAGAACGCGCGCGGCGAACCCCTGGGCGAGGAGGGACTGAACGCCATCCTGCGCACCAATGCGACGCTGCGCGGCGATGCGCTGCTGGAATCGATCTGCTGGTCGGCGGCGCATTACGCCGGCGGCCGGCGCAGCGACGACATCTCGGCCGTGCTGGTCGAGCGGCAGAGGAACGGCGACCACCCATGGGGCTGAGCAGGCGCGGCTCAGATCCGCCGCAACGCCGCCCGCACCAGGGCGCGCGAGCCCGGATCGGGCAACAGTTCCACGACCTGCCGCAGGGGCACCCAATGCGCCTCATGCCCCGGTTCGGCGGGGGCGCCCAGCCGCGCCACCGGACGCGCCAGCCAGAGGGTGCAGAGCTTTTCCGCCCAGAACCCGTAATCCGGCATATGGCAAAAGCGCCGGTAGGCGCCGAAGCGGCGCGGATTGCCGATGCTCCAGCCGGTCTCCTCGCGCACCTCGCGATGCAGCGCGGCCAGCGGCGATTCGCCGGGGTCGATGCCGCCGCCGGGCAGCTGGAACTCCGGCTGCGGCGCCTGCTGGAAGGTCAGCAGCGCCGCACCGTCGCGGATCAGCAGGCCATAGGCCCCCGGACGCAGGCGATAGGCGCGACGCCCCGGCGGCGATCCGAAACGCGGTATCATGCGGCTTGCTTTCCTTTCCCCACGGCGCCTTGCCGGCACCCTTCCTGGCCGGGAAGGCCATGGCGACGCCCTTCGCGGCTCCGCATGGCTTCTTCGTTCCCCAAATACTCATGCAACCGCGCCACCGGCGGCAAGGCCCGCCCGAAAGGGCCCCTGCCGCGCAAAGCAAAAGCCGCGCAAACCCAAGGGCTTGCGCGGCTTTTGTTCATGGTGCCCAGGAGAGGACTCGAACCTCCACGCCTTGCGGCACACGGACCTGAACCGTGCGCGTCTACCAATTCCGCCACCTGGGCAGGTCGCGTGAGCCGGGTGATTAAGCCCAGCCGCAGGGGGTGTCAACGGGGGATCGACAAAAATCTGCGCCCGGCCGCAAATCTTTTTCACGCCCCCGTTTCACGCCCTCGCCCAGGCCCTCGCCCTGGCCTTGTTCTGGGCCGCAATCCATGGGCTGGCGGCACCGGAAAGCCGCGCCCTGGCCAGGCGGCCCCGGCCCCCTTCAGCCGGATGGCCCGGCATGAACCACCCCCTTCGCCTTATACAGACCCGCTCGATCCTCCCGCGGTCGAAGTCATCCACACAGCCCCGCCCGGGCGACCGAGAGCAGGCCGCCCATGTCGGTCGCCATGACCCCATGGCGACTACCTTGCGCGAGCGGCCGCGGCAGCGAGGCCGCACCTCCTCCATGGCGCGACCTGACAGGCCTTTCATGCCGGGCCCGTTTGCCGCCCTCGCCCGGCCGTAGAAAGGGCGCGGCGCACGCCGGGACAGGCCGGCAAGGCGGACCCGATCGTCGCAGGCCGGCGGCCACGGCTTGCCGCTGGCGGAAGGCTTGGGTATTGAACGATCAAGCACGCACGAAGGGAGCGCCGCATGTCCGCAGCCAAGCTTGTCACCATTTATGGCGGGTCTGGATTCCTGGGCCGGCAGATCGCACGGATCATGGCCGCCCAGGGCTGGCGCATCCGCGTCGCCGTCCGCCGCCCGAACGAAGCCGGCGTGGTGCGCACCTATGGCGCGCCCGGCCAGGTCGAGCCGGTGCCCTGCAACGTCCGCGACGACCTGTCCGTGACCGCCTGCATGGCCGATGCGGATGCGGTGATCAACTGCGTCGGCATCATGGTGCGCGAAGGCAGGAACACCTTCGACGCCATCCACGAAGAAGCCGCGGGCCGCATCGCCCGCATCGCCGCCGAAACCGGCGTCCGGCATTTCGTGCATGTCTCGGCCATCGGCGCGGACCCGGATTCGGACAGCCGCTATGCCGCCTCCAAGGGCCGGGGCGAGGCCGCGGTGCTGGCGCATCGCCCCGATGCGGTGATCCTGCGCCCCTCGGTCATGTTCGGGCCGGACGATCATTTCTACAACCGCATCGCCTCGATGACCCGGCTGGGACCGATCCTGCTGGTGCCGGGCGCCAGGACGCCGATGCAGCCGGTCTATGTCGAGGACGTGGCCCAGGCCGCCGCCATGGCGGCCGCGGGACAGGCCCGGCCCGGCATCTATGAGCTGGGCGGCCCCGATGTACTGACCATGCGCGAGGTGGCGCAGCAGGTGCTGGTCGCGACCGGCCGCCGCCGCGCCATCGTCGGCCTGCCGCATTGGCTGGGCGGGGTGATGGGATCGGTGCTGGACACGGTGCAGACCGTCAGCGGCGGGCTTCTGACCAACCGCATCATGACCCGCGACCAGGCCCGGCTGCTGCGCCGGCCCAACCGGGTCTCGGAACAGGTAAAGACCTTTGCCGACCTGGGGATCGAGCCGACCGCCGCCCCCGCGATCATCGCGCAATACCTGTGGCGCTTCCGGTCCTCGGGGCAATATGAGGCGATCACCGCCTCGGCGAAGAACCTGCGCAACGGCTGATGGACCACAACACCCTCGTTGCCGCCGCCCTTGGTCTGCTGGAGGGGCTGACCGAGTTCATTCCCGTATCCTCGACCGGCCACGTGCTGCTGGCCGGGCATTTCCTGGGCTTCGATTCGCCTGGCCGCGCCTTCGAGGTGCTGATCCAGCTGGGCGCCATCATGGCCATCCTGGGCGTCTATTCCGGGCGGCTGTGGCGGATCTTCACCAGCGCGCCGCATGACCCGCGCGCGCGGCGCTTCATCCTGGCGGTGCTGCTGGCCTTCCTGCCCGCGGTGGTGATCGGCGTGCTGGCGCATCGCATCATCAAGGAAGTGCTGTTCGAAACCCCGGCCCTGATCGCCATCATGCTGATCGTCGGCGGGGTGGTGCTGCTGTTCGTGGACCGGATGGCGACCCGGCCGCGCCATTTCTCGGCCGAGGATTTCCCGCTGCCCATGGCGCTGAAGATCGGCTTCATCCAGTGCCTGGCGATGATTCCCGGCGTCTCGCGTTCGGGGGCGACCATCGTCGGTGCCCTGCTTCTGGGCGCGGACAAGCGTTCTGCCGCGGAATTCAGCTTTTTCCTGTCCATGCCGACGATGCTGGGCGCTTTCGTCTATGACCTCTACAAGAACCGCGACATCCTGGACGCAGCGGCGACCGGGAACATCGTGCTGGGCTTCGTCTGCGCCTTCCTGGCCGCCGTGGTCGTGGTGCGGGGGTTGCTGAACTATGTCTCGACCTATGGCTACGGCTTCTTCGCCTGGTGGCGAATCGTGGTCGGGGCCGTGGTTCTGCTGGCTTTGCAGGCAGGATAGTAAACAATACTGACCCATTTTTCGCATTTGCAGCATGAAAAAGTGAAGGCGGATCGGAAGAATCGTTAATTAGGTCAACTGTGCTGACTTTTCTTTGACGGCAGCCTGTCTTATCAGGCTGTGAACACCCTCGTCATCGAAGGACGCGCAGCCATGGCCACGCAGAAGATGCTCAAATTTGTCACCATCGGGCGCGAGATGCCCGAAAAGCGTGACGCGGCATCCCGCTCGGAAGATTTCCACGAGATCTATCGCGAGTTCGCCGAGGCCAAGGCCAAGGAACAGGCCAGCCGCTGCAGCCAATGCGGCGTGCCCTATTGCCAGAGCCATTGCCCGCTGCACAACAACATCCCCGACTGGCTGCGCCTGACCGCCGAGGGCCGCACGCAGGAAGCCTATCTGCGCAGCCAGGAGACCAACACCTTCCCCGAGATCTGTGGCCGCATCTGCCCGCAGGACCGGCTGTGCGAGGGCAATTGCGTCATCGAGCAGTCCGGCCACGGCACCGTCACCATCGGCGCCATCGAGAAATACATCACCGACACCGCCTGGGAGCAGGGCTGGATCACCCCGGTCGTGCCGATGCAGGAACGGCCGGAATCCATCGGCATCATCGGCGCCGGGCCCGGCGGGCTTGCCGCCGCCGACCGGCTGCGCCGCATGGGCTTCCAGGTCACGGTCTATGACCGCCACGACCGCGCCGGCGGGCTGATGATCTATGGCATCCCCGGCTTCAAGCTGGAAAAGCAGGTGGTCGAGCGGCGCACCGAGCAGCTGGCCCAGGGCGGCGTGGACTTCGTGCTGAACGTCAATGTCGGCGAGGACATCAGCTTCGATGCCATCCGCGGCAAGCATGACGCGGTGCTGATCGCGACCGGCGTCTACAAGACCCGCGACCTGGACATCGACAATGCCGCCGCCAAGGGCGTGGTGCGGGCGCTGGATTACCTGACCGCCTCGAACCGGGTGGACCTGGGCGACGAGATACCCGATTACGAGGATGGCGAGCTGAACGCCAAGGGCAAGCGCGTCGTGGTCATCGGCGGCGGCGACACCGCGATGGATTGCGTCAGGACGGCGATCCGCCAGGGCGCGCAATCGGTGAAATGCCTTTACCGCCGCGACCGGGCCAACATGCCCGGCAGCCAGCGCGAGGTGCAGAACGCCGAGGAAGAGGGCGTCGAGTTCGTCTGGCTGTCCGCCCCCGGCGCCTTTACCGGCCATGTCACCGGCGAGGCGATGGTCGCGCAGGAACGCGACGTCGACGACACCGGCGAGATCCCGACCATCAGCGCCGTGCGGGTGCAGCGGATGCGGCTGGGCCAGCCCGATGTCTCGGGCCGGCAGTCGCCGGAACTGATCGAGGGCGCCGATTACGACGAGCCGGCCGAGCTGGTCATCAAGGCGCTGGGTTTCGAGCCTGAGGAACTGCCGCGGCTTTGGGGCGTCGATGGGCTGGAGGTCACGCGCTGGGGCACGATCAAGGCCGATTACCAGACGCACCAGACCAGCCTGCCCGGCGTCTTTGCCGTGGGCGACATCGTGCGCGGCGCCAGCCTGGTGGTCTGGGCGATCCGCGACGGCCGCGAGGCCGCCGACAGCATCGCCGGCTACCTGTCGGGTGCCGCCCGCGTCGCGGCCGAATAGGGGGCGGCCATGGCACGACAACCACGCCCCAGCCCCGCACCCGGCGCCGCGCCGATGGCGCGCGGCATGGCGCTGGCGGCAGGAATGGCAGCCATGCTGACGCTTCCTGCCCTGCCCGCCGCGGCGGCGAATTTCACCCCGCCTTCCGGCTGCAAGCTGGAGATCACGGTGCAGAACCGCGGTTGCAGCGTTTCGCAGCATTATCGCTGCGGCTCGGATGCGCCGGGGGACCAGCGGGTGACCTATTTCACCCCCGAGGGCCCGACCTTCCAATCGCGCATCGACCGCGAGACGCGCTGGATGGAAAGCACCGACCTGCGCAGCGGCCTGACCGACCTGCTGGAGGACGAGGCGCAGGACCATGCCTCGTTCAGCACGCTGCTGGAGACCGGGCGCGACGATTTCGATTTCTGGACCCGCTCGAACAGCGGCGAGCGGCTGCGCCATGTGGGCCATGACGAGCTGACCGGCGAAAAGGTGCAGATCGACGGCGTGACGCTGGAGGTCACGCGCTTCGAGCTGACCACCTATGGCGAATCCGGCCAGGTGCTGATCCAGCGCCGCGGCCAGCAATTCATCAGCCGCGCGCAGGGGCGGTTCTACGGCGGGGTCGAGACCTCCGAGGACTGGACCGGCGCCGTGCAGCAGACCAACGACAGCCCGGTGACGTTCTCGTTCCCCGGACAGCCCGGCTTCGGCTCGACCAAGCCGGAATATGATTGCGACCTGCAGATGGTGGGCGGCCAGGGCGCCGACATCCTGTGGCAGCTTACGAAGGAGGCACGGACGTGAAGGACTGTGAACAGATGAGCTGGGAACAGCAGGAACAGGCCCGCCGCGACTGGATGGCGGAACATTCGCTCTACCGTGCCGAGGACGAGCATTCGTCCTGCGGGGTCGGGCTGGTCGTCAGCATCGACGGCAAGGCCAGCCGCAAGGTGGTGGAAAGCGGCATCACCGCGCTGAAGGCGATCTGGCACCGCGGCGCCGTGGACGCCGACGGCAAGACCGGCGACGGCGCCGGCATCCATGTGCAGATCCCGGTGCCCTTCTTCTACGACCAGGTGCGCCGCACCGGGCACGAGCCCGACCACGACAAGCTGATCGCCGTGGGCCAGGTCTTCCTGCCGCGCACCGATTTCGCCGCGCAGGAGCGTTGCCGGACCATCGTGGAATCCGAAGTGCTGCGCATGGGCCATTACATCTACGGCTGGCGCCACGTGCCGGTGAACACCTCGGTCCTGGGCGAAAAGGCCAATGCCACCCGCCCCGAGATCGAGCAGATCCTGATCCGCTGCGACAAGGACATCGACGACGAGCAGTTCGAGCGCGAGCTTTACATCATCCGCCGCCGGATCGAGAAGGCGGCGGTGGCGGCGCAGATCGCGGGCATGTATATCTGCACGCTGTCCTGCCGCAGCATCATCTACAAGGGCATGATGCTGGCCGAACAGGTGGCCGAGTTCTATCCCGACCTCAAGGACGAGCGCTTCGAATCCGCCTTTGCCATCTATCACCAGCGCTATTCCACCAACACCTTCCCGCAATGGTGGCTGGCGCAGCCCTTCCGCATGCTGGCCCATAACGGCGAGATCAACACGCTCAAGGGCAACTCGAACTGGATGCGCAGCCACGAGATCCGCATGGCCTCGCGGACCTTCGGCGAGATGGCCGAGGACATCAAGCCGATCATCCCCGGCGGCTCGTCCGATTCCGCGGCGCTGGACGCGGTGTTCGAGGTGCTGGTGCGCTCGGGGCGCAATGCGCCGATGACCAAGACCATCCTGGTGCCGGAGGCCTGGTCCAAGGCCACCACCGACATGCCCAAGGCCTGGGCGGACATGTATGCCTATTGCAACTCGATCATGGAGCCCTGGGACGGGCCGGCGGCGCTGGCGATGACCGACGGGCGCTGGGTCTGCGGCGGCCTGGACCGCAACGGGCTGCGGCCGCTGCGCTATGTCGTGACCGGCGACAACCTGCTGATCGCGGGCTCCGAGGCCGGCATGGTCCCGGTGAACGAGACCGCCGTGCGCGAAAAGGGCGCGCTGGGTCCGGGCCAGATGATCGCCGTCGACATGGCCGAGGGCAAGCTTTACCACGACCGCGAGATCAAGGACCACCTGGCGGCCAGCCAGCCCTTTGGCGACTGGGTGGAAAAGGTCGTCCAGCCCTCGGAGCTGATGGCCAAGCTGCCCGAGACCCCGCTGCATGTCGGCGAGGAACTGCACCGCCGCCAGATCGCCGTCGGCTATACGGTCGAGCTGGTCGAGCAGATGCTGGTCCCGATGGCCGAGGACGCCAAGGAGGCGCTGGCCTCGATGGGCGACGACACGCCGCCCGCGGTGCTGTCGCGCCAGTTCCGGCCGCTGTCGCATTACTTCCGGCAGAACTTCAGCCAGGTGACGAACCCGCCCATCGACAGCCTGCGCGAAAGCCGGGTGATGAGCCTGCGCACCCGCTTCGGCAACCTCAAGAACGTGCTTGAGGAAAGCTCGACCCATGCCGAGATCACCATGCTGGAAAGCCCCTTCCTCGCCAATGGCGAGTTCGAGGAGCTGACCCGCATGTTCCGCGACCAGGCGACGCAGATCGACTGCACCTTCCCGGTCGATGGCGGCGCCGATGCCCTGGGCGAGGCGCTGGCGCGCATCCGCGCCGAGGCCGAGGATGCCGTGCGGTCCGGCAACGGCCATATCATCCTGACCGACGAGGGCATCTCGGCCAGCCGCGTCGGCGTGCCGATGATCCTGGCGACCAGCGCGGTGCACAGCTGGCTGACGCGCAAGGGGCTGCGGACCTTCTGCTCGCTGAACGTGCGCGCCTCGGAATGCGTGGACCCGCATGATTTCGCGGTGCTGATCGGCTGCGGCGCGACCACGGTGAACCCCTATCTGGCGCAGGACACCCTGGCCGAGCGGATCGAGCGCGGGCTGCTGGACGGCAACCTGATCGACATCATGACCCGCTATCGCGAGGCCATCGACGCGGGCCTGCTGAAGATCATGGCCAAGATGGGGATCTCGGTCCTGTCCTCGTATCGCGGCGGGCTGAACTTCGAGGCGGTGGGGCTTTCCCGCGCCATGGTGGCGGAATATTTCCCCGGCATGCAGTCGCGCATCTCGGGCATCGGCCTGCACGGGCTGCAAGCCAAGCTGGAAGAGGCCCATGCCAAGGGCTTCCGCGCGGCCCTGGTCGATCTGCTGCCGGTGGGCGGCTTCTACAAGGCGCGCCGCTCGGGCGAGAAGCACGCCTGGGAAGCCAATACCATGCGGCTGTTGCAGCTGGCCTGCGAAAAGGCGTCCTACGACATCTGGAAGCAGTTCACCGCGACCATGCGGGCGAACCCGCCGATCCATATCCGCGACCTCTTGGACATCAAGCCGCTGGGCAAGCCGGTGCCGCTGGAAGAGGTGGAATCGATCACCTCGATCCGCAAGCGCTTCGTGACGCCGGGCATGTCGCTGGGCGCGCTGTCGCCCGAGGCGCATATGACGCTGAACATCGCCATGAACCGCATCGGCGCGAAATCCGACTCGGGCGAGGGCGGCGAGGATCCGGCCCACAGCCACCCGCTGCCCAATGGCGACAACCCCTGCGCCAAGATCAAGCAGGTCGCCTCGGGCCGGTTCGGCGTCACCGCCGAATACCTGAACGCCTGCGAGGAGCTGGAGATCAAGGTCGCCCAGGGCGCCAAGCCCGGCGAGGGCGGCCAGCTGCCCGGCATGAAGGTGACGGACCTGATCGCCCGGCTGCGGCATTCGACCAAGGGCGTGACGCTGATCTCGCCGCCGCCGCACCACGACATCTATTCGATCGAGGATCTGGCGCAGCTGATCTATGACCTCAAGCAGATCAACCCGCGCGCCAAGATCACGGTGAAGCTGGTGGCAAGCTCGGGCGTCGGCACCATTGCGGCGGGCGTGGCCAAGGCCAAGGCCGACGTGATCCTGATCTCGGGGCACAACGGCGGCACCGGGGCCTCGCCGGCCACCTCGATCAAGTTCGCCGGCCTGCCCTGGGAGATGGGCCTGACCGAGGCGCATCAGGTGCTGGCGATGAACCGCCTGCGCGACCGGGTGACGCTGCGCACCGACGGGGGCCTGCGCACCGGGCGCGACATCGTCATGGCGGCGATGATGGGGGCCGAGGAATACGGCATCGGCACCGCCGCCCTGATCGCCATGGGCTGCATCATGGTGCGCCAGTGCCAGTCGAACACCTGCCCGGTCGGCGTCTGCACCCAGGACGAAAAGCTGCGCGCGATGTTCAACGGTTCGGCCGACAAGGTGGTGAACCTGATCACCTTCTACGCCACCGAGGTGCGCGAGATCCTGGCCAGCATCGGCGCGCGTTCGCTGGACGAGGTGATCGGCCGCGCCGACCTGCTGACCCAGGTCAGCCGCGGCGACAAGTCGCTGGACGACCTGGACCTGAACCCGCTGCTCATCACCGTCGATGGCTCGGAAAAGATCGTCTACGACCGTTCGAAGCCGCGCAACGCGGTGCCCGACACGCTGGACGCCGAGATCATCCGCGATGCCGGCCGCTTCTTCTCGGACGGCGAGAAGATGCAGCTTTCCTATGCGGTCAGGAACACGCAGCGGACGGTGGGCACGCGCACCTCGTCGATGATCGTGCAGACCTTCGGCATGCGCAACAAGCTGCAACCCGATCACCTGACCGTGCGGCTGACCGGCAGCGCGGGCCAGTCGCTGGGCGCATTCGCCGCGCCGGGGCTGAAGATCGAGGTCTCGGGCGATGCCAACGACTATGTCGGCAAGGGCCTGTCCGGCGGCACCATCGTCGTGCGCCCGCCGATGGGCAGCCCGCTGAAGGCGGCCGAGAACACCCTCATCGGCAATACCGTGCTTTACGGCGCGACCGACGGCCATCTCTTCGCCGCCGGCCGCGCGGGCGAACGCTTCGCGGTCAGGAACTCGGGCGCCAAGGTGGTGATCGAGGGCTGCGGCTCGAACGGCTGCGAATACATGACCGGCGGCGTCGCGGTGATCCTGGGCCGGATCGGCGCGAACTTCGGTGCCGGCATGACCGGGGGCATGGCCTATCTCTACGACCCGGAGGGGCTGGCGCGCGACTATATCAACGCCGAGACGCTGGTCCTGTGCCCGGTAACGCAGGCACATTGGGAAGAGCAGCTGCGCGACCTGATCGAGCGGCACCACCAAGAGACCCGCTCGCGCCGGGCCGAGGAGATCCTGCAGAACTGGGAGGACGAAAAGGCGAACTTCCTGCAAGTCTGCCCCAGGGAGATGCTGCCGCATCTGCAGTATCCCATCGCCCCGGTCGAGGATCTGGCGGCGGTGCCGGCGGAATAGGACGGATCGGGGGCCTGCGGGCCCCCTTTCCTTTAGCTGCGCCAGGGACCATCCCGGCCACCGGCACCCCCGGCCATCCGGACAAATGCCGCTCCACCCGAAACACTTCCGTTGAATCGCGCTTCGGGCATGCTATGTGAACTATACTGTTCAGTTGGTGGAGCCGACGGGGATCATGTTCACAAGCGTGCTGGCCAGCCTAGGAGCCGCAATCCTGTCGATGATCCTGGGCTTGCCCTGGTGGGTCTCGGCCCTCGGCTTCCTGGGCGCGGGCGTCTGCGCCCTTTTCGCCGCCGACGCATGGGCGGCCAGAAGGATCCCGGCCGAACCGCATCAGATCCAGCGCGGCCAGCTGGAAAAATCCTCGGATCTTTATGCCGGGGCTGCGCGTCCCCGTTCGGGCAACCCGGCGGCACGCACCTTCCGGGCCTGACCGGGGCGCCCCCTTTCCCGCAGCACGCAACTTTCCCGCAAGGCCGGTTGGCCCTGGCCGCCAACCCGGATAAAACCCCGGCGCGACGGATTCGGAAAAGGAAGCGCCCATGTCTGCGACCGAAAAGATCGCCTTCGGCAGCATCCTCGTCGGGCTGGTCGTTCTGGCGCTGAAGGCGCTTGCCTGGTGGCTGACCGGCTCGGTCGCGCTGCTGTCGGATGCGCTGGAAAGCACGGTGAACGTCGCCACCGCCGTCGCCGCGCTGATCGCGATCCGGGTCGCGGCCAAGCCCGCCGACCGCGGCCACCCCTATGGCCATCACAAGGCCGAGTTCTTCAGCGCCGTGCTGGAGGGGGTGATGATCATCGTCGCCGCGCTGCTGATCCTGCGCGAGGCATGGCACGGTTTCCAGAACCCGCGCATGCTGGATGCGCCGCTCGAAGGGCTGCTGGTCAACGGTTTGGCCAGCGTGCTGAACGCGCTGTGGTGCTGGGTGCTGATCAGCCGCGGCGGGCGGCTGAAATCGCCGGCGCTGGTCGCCGACGGGCGGCATCTCCTGTCGGACGTGATCTCGTCCGTGGGCGTGGTGGCGGGCGTGACCCTGGCGGTCCTCACCGGCTGGGCGGTGCTGGACCCGGCGCTGGCGGCGCTGGTCGCCCTGAACATCCTGTGGTCGGGCTGGAAAGTCATGGCCAGCTCGCTCTCGGGCCTGATGGACGAGGCGGTTTCCGAGGACACGCTGGCCGAGATCCGCGCCACCATCTCGGACACCGCCATCGGCGCCATCGAGGCGCATGACCTGCGCACCCGCCATGCCGGGCCGCGCACCTTCATCGACTTCCACCTGGTGGTGGACGGCCAGACCACGGTCGATGCCGCCCATGACATCTGCGACCGCATCGAACAGGCGCTCAAGCGCAAGCTGCCCGGCGCGTTCATCACCATCCATGTCGAGCCGGAACACAAGGCCAAGCATTCCGGCGTTGTGGTGATCTAGCGCAGCCGCCGCCCCTCGGCGTCGAAGTGAAAGGCGCGGTTCGGCTCGAAGCCCAGCCCGACCACCTCGTCCACGGCATAGTCCTGCTCGCCGAAGAGCCGCACGGTCAAAAGGCCGTGGTCCTCGGATGCGACATAGACCAGCGTCTCGCCGCCCAGCTTTTCGACATGGCTGACGCGGCCGCCGATCTGGCCGCCGCCCGGCACCAGATGCTCGGGGCGGATGCCCAGCCGGGCCGAGCGCAGGCCCAGCTTGCCGGCGTCCAGGAAATTCATCTGCGGGCTGCCGATGAAGCCGGCGACGAAGGTGTTGTCGGGATCGTTGTAAAGGTCCATGGGGCGGCCCACCTGCTCGACCACGCCGCCGCGCAATACGACGATCTTGTCGGCCAGCGTCATCGCCTCGACCTGGTCGTGGGTGACATAGATCATCGTCGCGCCCAGTTCGCGATGCAGCCGGGCAATCTCGATCCGGGTCTGCACGCGCAGCGCGGCGTCGAGGTTCGACAGCGGCTCGTCGAACAGGAACAGCTTCGGGCGCCGCACGATGGCGCGGCCGATGGCGACGCGCTGGCGCTGGCCGCCCGACAGCTCGGCCGGGCGCCGCTCCAGCAGATGCGCCAGCGCCAGCATCTCGGCCGCCTTGCCGGTCGCCGCCTCGATCTGCGCCCTGGGCGTGCCGGCCTGTTTCAACGCCAACCCCATGTTGTCGCGCACGGTCAGATGCGGGTAAAGCGCATAGCTCTGGAACACCATGGCGATCTCGCGCCGGGCCGGGGCCAGGTCGTTCACCCGCGCGCCGTCGATGGCCACGTCGCCCGAGGTCACGTCCTCGAGCCCGGCGATCATGCGCAGAAGCGTGGACTTGCCGCAGCCCGAGGGGCCGACGAAGACGCAGAACTCGCCATCCTCGACCGCCAGGTCCACGCCCTTGATGACCTGGGTGGTGCCGAAGGACTTGGTGACTTGGGTAAGGGTCAGGGCTCCCATCGGGGTCTCCTTGCTGCAAGACGGATCATTTGACGGCGCCGGCGGTGATGCCGCGGATCAGCTGGCGCGAGAACACCAGGTAAAGCACCAGCACCGGCAGGATGGCGAGGCTCAGCGCCGCCAGCACCGCATTCCAGTTGGTGACGAACTGGCCGATGAAGACCTGGCTGCCCAGGGTGACGGTCTTGGTCGCCTCGCTCGGCGCCAGGATCAGCGGGAACCACAGGTCGTTCCAGATCGGGATCATGGTAAAGACGGCGACGGTGGCCATGGCCGGCCGCACCAAGGGCAGCACCAGCCGGAAGAAGATGGTGTATTCCGAAAGCCCGTCGATGCGGCCCGCGTTCTTCAGGTCGTCCGAGACGCCGCGCATGAACTCGGACAGGATGAACACCGCCAGCGGCAACCCTTGCGCGGTATAGACCAGCACCAGCGCCGTCAGCGTATTGACCAGCCCGGATGCGACCATCATCTGCAGGATGGCGACGGTGCCCAGCCGGATCGGGATCATGATCCCCAAGGCCAGGTAAAGCCCCATCAGCATGTTGCCGCGAAAGCGGTATTCCGACAGGGCGAAGGCCGCCATGGCACCGAACAGCAGCACGAAGAACAGGCTGGCCACGGTCACGACCAGCGAGTTCTGGAAGTAAAGCAGGAAATCCCCCTGCGCCAGCACCGTGCGATAGCCGACCAGGTCGAAGCTTTCCGCCGTGGGCACGGCCAGCGGATCGGCAAAGATCGCGCGGCGGTTCTTGAAGCTGTTGATGACCACGACGAAGACCGGAAACAGCGCGATCACGGTATAGAGGATCAGCACCGCATGGGCAGCCAGGCTGCGGGCGGTGGAATGGCGGGCTTGGCTCATGGCTCTCCCCTCAGAACTGATAGCGGCGCAGCCGGCGCTGGATGGCGAACAGGTAGAAGCCGACGCCCAGCAGGATGATGCCGAACATGGCGGTGGCGATGGTCGCGCCCATGTGCGGGTCGCCGATCTGCAGCTGGAAGCCGAAGAAGGTCCGGTAAAGGAACGTCCCCAGGATGTCGGTCGAGAAATTCGGCCCCGCCAATGCGCCTTGCGTGACGTAGATCAGGTCGAAGGCGTTGAAATTGCCGACGAAGGTCAGGATCGAGATGATGCCGATCGAGGGCAGGATCAGCGGCAGCTTGATCTTCCAGAACTGCGACCAGCCGGTGACGCCGTCCATCTCGGCCGCCTCGATCACCTCGTCGGGGATCGACAGCAGCGCGGCATAGATCAGCATCATCGGGATGCCGACGAATTGCCAGACCGAGATCAGCGCCAGGGTGGTCAGCGCCGTGCCCTCGCGGCCCAACCAGGGCGCAAACAGGCTCTTCAGCCCGACGGCGTCCAGCATGCCCGGCGCAATGCCCCAGATCGGCGACAGGATCAGCTTCCAGACGAAGCCGACGATGACGAAGCTCAGGATGGTCGGGATGAAGATCGCGGTGCGATAGAAGGCCGCGCCGCGCAGCCGCGGCGAACTCAGCAGCGCCGCCAGCGCCACGCCGACCGGGTTCTGCACCAGCATATGGACCAGGAAGAACCAGGCGTTGTTGCCCAGCGCGTTCCAGAAACTCGCCGACCAGCGCGGATCGCCGAACAGCGTGGCGAAATTCCGCAGGCCGACGAAGACGCGGCCCTCCTCGCCGGTGTTGAACAGCGACAGGTTCAGCGTCCCGAACAGCGGCACGATCATGATGGCGGTATAGACCAGCACCGCGGGCGCAAGAAACACCGCGATATGCCAGCGAAACGCTTTCCGCTGCGCCATGACGCCCTCCTTCTCCGTTGAAAAATACCCTCGGGGGGTGCGGGGGGCGGAAAGCCCCCCGCCACCGCCGGGCCGCCAGGCCCGGCAACATTTCACCTCGGGCCACCAGGCCCGGCCACATTGACTTCCGGCCGTCAGGCCCGGCCGAGGCTCAGTTCTGCTGCGGCGCGTACCACGAGGCCAGGCCCTGTTGCAGCCGCTCGGCCGCGGCCTCGGGCGTCTCGGTGCCGGTGATGACATTGGCCGAGGCGGTCCAGGTCTCGTTCTCCAGGTTCGGCGTGCCCCGCGACAGGATCTGGTAGGTCGAGCGGATGGTGGGCTCGCAGCTCTCGCGCCAGGAGACGAATTCCTTGGCCAGCGCATCCTCCATCTCGACCGGCGCCGAATTCAGCGAGAAGAAGCCCGGCAGCGCATTGGCGTAAAGCGTGGCGAACTCGGACGAACCGACCCATTCCAGGAACTTCCGCGCCTCTTCCGGGTGCTGCGTCGCCGCGTTCATGCCCAGCGCGATGTCGGTATGGTCGCTGATATGGCAGGTGTCGCCCTCGGCCGGGACGGGGGGCGGAAAGGCGCCCATCTCGAAGGCACCGCCGATCTGCGGGCCGAAGACACCGATCTCCCAAGACCCGGCCGGATAGATCGCGGCGCGGCCCAGCGTGAACAGGTTCTGGCTGTCGGGATAGGTCTGCGCCTCGAACCCGTCGCCCAGGTAGTCCTTCCATTTCGCCAGCTGGCGGAAGGGCGCGACCCAGCCTTCGTCGGTCAGCTTTTGCGTGCCCTCGATCAGCGCCTTGCGGCCCTCCTCGCCCTTCCAGTAGTTCGGGCCGATGTTCTGGTAGCCCATGGTCGCGGCCTCCCACTGGTCCGCGGTGCCCATGGCCATCGGGATATAGGTGCCGTCCTCCTTGATCTTGTCGAGCAGGGCAAAGAACTCGGCCTCGGTCTTCGGCGGTGTCAGCCCCAGTTCCTCGAAGGCGGTCTTGTTGTAGATGAAGCCGTGGATCACCGAGGCCATCGGCACGCAGAAGGTCTGGGCGCCGTCATCGGTCTGCCAGGCCGATTTCGCCACGTCCGAGAAATTCGCCATCGCCGCCAGGTCGCTCAGGTCGGCCAGCTTGCCCTTCTTGAACAGCTCCAGCGAGGCGTCGAAGGGCCGGCAGGTGATCAGGTCGCCGGCCGAGCCCGCATCCAGCTTGGAGTTCAGCACCGCGTTGTATTCCGGCGGCGCCGAGGGCGCGAAATTGATCTTGATGCCGGGATTGGCCGATTCGAAGGCCGGGATGATCTTTTCCTGCCAGATGGCAAGGTCGTCGTTGCGCCAGCTCTCGATGGTCAGCGTCACGTCCTGGGCCCAGGCGGCGCCGGTCAGCAATGTGCTGGCCAGCAGCGCCAGGCGGATGGTCTTGGTCATGGTCTTCTCCCTTCGGCATCGGGTCTCTCGCGGACCCTCCGGTTGCAATCAGATCAGCGGGGCCAGCAGGCCCCCGGTTGCGGCCAGCCGCGCCTTGGCCATATCAGGCGCCATGCCGCGCGCGACCAGGATCGCGGGCTTCACCGCGCCGCCGGTGCGCGACAGCGCCGCCTCGGCCGCGTCGCGCCCGACCCCCGCCACGGCGGCGACGATACGGGCGGCGCGGTCCACCAGCTTGATGTTGTCGGCCACTAGGTTGACCATGTAGCCGTCATGGACATGGCCCAGCCGGATCGCCACCAGCACCGACAGCATGTTCAGCGCCACCTTCTGCGCCGTGGCCGCCCCCATGCGGGTCGAGCCGGAAACCACCTCGGCCCCGGTCTCGATCAGCACCGGGATGTCGGCGCGTTCCAGCAGGGCCGAGCCCGCCACATTGGCTAGGCCGGCCACGGTCACGCCCCGCTCCTGCGCCGCCGCGCAGATCGCCAGCGCATAGGGCGTGCGCCCCGAGGCCGAGAGGCACAAGAGCACATCCCCCGCCGCCAGCCCGGAACGGTCCAGGTCGGCCAGCGCAAGCCGCGGGTCGTCCTCGACGCTGCCTTGCAGGTGCAAAAGCGCCTCGGTCCCGCCGGCGAACATCATCGGCGTGCGCTCGGGCGCGATGCCGAAGGTGCCGGCCAGTTCCAGGCAATCGGCCAGCGCCATCAGCCCCGAGGAACCGGCCCCGGCATAGCCGAGCTTGCCGCCCCGGCGCAGCGTCTCTGCTGCGGCCTCGGCCGCGCGTTCCAGCGCCGGCAAGGCGGGCTGCAACGCAGCCAGCGCCGCGACCTGCGCCTCCAGCAGGATGCGCAGCACGTCGCCGCCGGGGCGCGCGTGAAGCCCTGTCGATGCCGGATGCCTTGCCTCGGTGCCGGATGCGGTCATGTGATTCCCCCTGTTCCGTTGATAATGCCAAAACAATACCACTTGTAAACCCCTTTCTTCAAAAAGGCCGAAAATCGGCGTTTCTTGGGGAAACTCAAATTAACCCTTCCCATTTGGTATTGTTTTGGTATCTTGCCTGCAAAGGGAGTCGCCATGTCATATTTCCTGGGCATAGACGGAGGAGGGACCGGCTGCCGCGCCGCCATCGCGGACGGCTCGGGCCGGATCATCGGCCGGGGCGCAGCGGGGCCGGCGAATATCTCGGTCGAGACCGAGGGGGCCTGCGCCAATATCCTCGCCGCCGCCCGCGCCGCGCTTCAGGACGCCGGGCGGGGCCACCTGGACGAACTGACCGCCGTGCTGGGCCTGGCCGGCGCCAATGTCACCGCCGCCGCCCGCAGCCTGCAGGCCATGCTGCCCTTTCGCCGCACGCGCATCGTCACCGATGCCGTCACTGCCGCCACCGGCGCGCTGGGGGGCGGGGACGGCATCGTCGCCGCCATGGGCACCGGCTCGGTCTTTGCGGTCCAGATCGGCGGCGAGATGCGGCAATATGGCGGGCGCGGCTTCGTCCTGGGCGACGAGGGCAGCGGCGCGGTGCTGGGCCGGGCGCTTCTGTCCGAGGCCCTGCGCGCCGAGGACGGCTTCGCGCCGATGAGCCCGCTGCTGCAAGCCGTCCTGGACGAGCTGGGCGGGATCGAGGGGGTGATCTCCTTCGGCTTCCGCGCCCGGCCCGCCGAATTCGCCGCATTCGCGCCGCGCATCACCGCCGGCACCGACCCGGCGGGCGAGCGCATCTTTGCCGCGGCCGTGGCCGAGATCCGCGCCATGATCGACACCTTGCAGGCCGGCCGCGACCTGCCGGTGGTGTTCCTGGGCGGGCTTGGCGCGCATTACGCCGCCCGCCTGCAGGGGCTGTGGCCCATCCAGCCGCCCAGGGGCTCGGGCCTCGACGGCGCGCTGCACCTGGCCCGGCAGGAGGCATGATGGGCGAGCTGTTCACCCCCGAGGCTTTCGAGGAAACCGGCGGCGGCCCGCTTTACCTGCAATTGCACCGGCTGATCGCCGAGGCCATCGCCTCGGGGCGGCTGCAGCCGGGCGACAGCCTGCCGTCGGAACGCGAGCTGGCGGCGATGACCGGCCTGTCGCGCGTCACCGTGCGCAAGGGGGTGGCGGAGCTGGTCGCCTCGGGGCAGCTGGTGCAAAGGCGCGGCTCGGGCACCTTCGTCGCGCCCAGGGTCGAAAAGCTGGAACAGGCGCTGTCGCTGCTGACATCCTTTACCGAGGACATGGCCCGGCGCGGCCGCAGCGTCGAAAGCCGCTGGATCGCGCGCGGCCTGCACGCCCCCGCCCCCGAAGAGGTGATGGCGCTGGGGCTGGGCGTCGGCGAAAAGGTGGCGCGGCTGGAACGGGTGCGCAGCTCGGACGGGGTGCCGCTGGCCATCGAGCGCGCCTCGCTGTCGCAAGCGATCCTGCCCGATCCCGAAGGCGTCACCGATTCGCTTTACGCGGTGCTGCAAGGCCGCGGGCTGCGGCCGGTGCGGGCGGTGCAGCGCATCTCGGCCGCGAACCTGAACGCCAAGGACGCCGAGCTGCTGGGCGTCAATCCCGGCGTGGCCGGACTGCGGATCGAACGCATCTCCTACCTGCCCTCGGGCAAGGTGGTCGAGTTCACCCGCTCGCTCTATCGCGGCGATGCCTATGACTTCGCCGTGGAACTGAAACTTGCCCCGGAAGGCGAAAGGAACCCGTGATGAGCCAGACGCATATGGCGCGCGAAGTGGCCGAGATCCCCGAAGCCGCCGCCCGTTTCCTTGACCGTTCGCGCGACGCGGTGCTGGATGCCGCCAGCGCCCTGCGCCGCAAGGATCCCGACCTGGTGGTGACGGTGGCGCGGGGGTCGTCCGACCATGCCGCGACCTATCTGAAATACGCCATCGAGCTTGAGGCAGGCGTGCCCGTCGCCTCGGTCGGGCCCTCCATCGCCTCGATCTATCGCCGGCCCCTGCGGCTGGGCAAGGCGGCCTGCATCGGCATCTCGCAATCCGGCCGCAGCCCGGACGGGGTCGAGATGATGCGCGCCTCGGGCCAGGGCGGGGCGCTGTCCATCGCCATCACCAATGTCTCCGACAGCCCGATGGCGCAGGTTTCGGCCCATTGCCTGCCCCTGCAGGCGGGCGAGGAGAAAAGCGTCGCCGCCACCAAGACCTTCGTCTGCTCGGTGCTGGCCGGCCTGTCGCTGCTGGCGGAATGGCGGCAGGATCACGCCTTGCAAGACGCCGTCGCCGCCCTGCCCGAAGGGCTGGCGCAGGCCGTGGCGCTGGACTGGTCGCCGCTGTCGGCGCGGCTGGCACGGGCATCGTCGGCCTTTGTCCTCGGCCGCGGCCCCAGCTTCGCCATCGCCTGCGAAGCGGCGCTGAAGTTCAAGGAAACCTCGGGCATCCATGCCGAGGCCTATTCGGCCGCCGAGGTGCTGCACGGCCCCGCCGCCATCGTGCAGGCCGGCTTTCCGGTACTGGCGCTGGGGATCGAGGACGCCGCCCTGCCCCAGCTGAAGGCCACGGCCGAGCGGCTGGCGGCGCAGGGCGCGGATGTCTTCGTCACCGGCACCGAGGTCGGCGGCGCCGTCACCCTGCCCTCGGTCCCCGGCCTGCATCCGCTGGTGGCGCCGCTTGTCACCATCGCCGGCTTCTACGCCTTCATCGAGGGCTTGGCGCGGCGGCGCGGCTTCGACCCCGACACGCCGCCGCATCTGCGCAAGGTGACGGAGACGGTGTGATGGCGCGCGAGGTCCTGACCGGCGCCCGCATCTTCGACGGCGCGCGTTTCCTCGACGGTCATGCGCTGGTGATCGAGGCGGGCGAGATCGCCGCCATCCTGCCCGAGCCCGAGGCCCCGGCCGAGGGGCGGCGGGCGGTCACGGGCATCCTGGCCCCGGCCTTCCTGGACCTGCAGGTGAACGGCGGCGGCGGGCTGATGCTGGACGGCACGACCGACCTGGACGGGCTGCGCCGCATCTGCGCCGCGCATCGCACGCTTGGCACCGCCGGGGTGCTGCCGACGCTGATCACCGACACGCCCGCGGCCACCGCCCATGTCATCGCGCTGGGGATCGCGGCGGCCAAGGCACAGGTGCCGGGCTTCCTGGGCCTGCATCTGGAGGGGCCGCATCTCGACCCGCGCCGCAAGGGCGCGCACGACCCGGCGCTGATCCGGCCGATGGCCGAGGACGACCTGGACCGGCTGTGCGAGGCCGCGCGGCAATTGCCGGCGCTGATGGTGACGCTGGCGCCCGAGGCGGCAAGCCCGCAGCAGATCGCCGCCCTTGCCGGAGCCGGCGCGGTGGTCAGCCTGGGCCACAGCGATTGCAGTTTCGAACAGGCGCAGGCCGGCTTTGCCGCCGGTGCCCGCTGCGCCACGCATCTGTTCAACGCCATGAGCCAGATCGGCAACCGCGCGCCGGGGCTGGTGGGCGCGGTGCTGGCCGGCGAGGCGGGCGCCGGGCTGATCGCCGACGGCATCCACGTCCATCCGGCGGTGATGCGGCTGGCGCTGGGGGCGCGGCCCGAGGGCATCTTCCTGGTCAGCGACTGCATGGCCTTCGCCGGCACCGATCTGACCGAGATGGAACTGGGCGGCCGCAAGGTGCTGCGCCGCGATGGGCGGTTGACGCTGGCCGACGGCACGCTGGCCGGCGCCGACCTGACGCTGCCGCAGGCCGTCGCCGTGCTGGTCCGCCAGGTCGGCATCGCGCCCGAACGCGCGCTGCGCATGGCCTCGGCCATTCCCGCGGAACTGCTGGGCTTGCAGGACCGTCATGGCACGCTGGCCCCCGGCCGGCCGGCCGAGCTGGTGCTGCTGGACCGCGATTTCGCCTTGCGCGAGCATTGGCTGTCGCCCTGATGGCCGGCAAATGCCGAGTGGAACGCACGGTCTTTTCCTCGCCCGCCGCTCGTGCGACACTCGGCCCCGCGCGAAACCAAGGATGAGGCTGCGATGAACGCCCCCCTGCCCGAGGCGGTGAAGAAATCCGTTCTGCTGAACGGGCTGGCCCCCGAAGTGCGCGACAAGCTGCTGAAGGACGCCCAGCGCCGCAGTTATCGCGAGGGCGAGACCATCTTCCTGCAAGGCGATCCGGCGCGGGCGGTGTTCATCGTGCTGAACGGCTTCATCAAGCTGTCGCGGCTGACCCCCGGCGGGTCCGAGGCGGTGGTGGCGATCCTGGGCCGCAACCGCAGCTTCGCCGAGGCGATGGCGCTGCGCGGCACGCCCTATCCCGTCTCGGCCGAGGCGGTGTCGGACTGCACGGTCCTGCAGATCGACGGGGCGCGGCTGCGCCAGCTTCTGCTGGAGAATCAGGAATTCGCCATCGGCCTGCTCGCCTCGACCTTCGTGCATCTGCAAGGGCTGGTGGACCAGATCGAAAAGCTCAAGGCCCATACCGGGGTGCAGCGGGTGGCGCAGTTCCTGGCCGACCTGTCGGATGCCGTGGCCGGCCCGGCCGAAGTCCGGCTGCCCTATAACAAGCGCCTGATCGCCGGGCACCTGGGCATGCAGCCCGAAAGCCTGTCGCGCGCCTTCGCCCGGCTGCGCCAGCACGGCGTCGAGGTCGAGGCCGACAAGGCCACCATCGCCGACATCGCCGAATTGCGCATGCTGGCCATGGACTGACCCGCCGCCCCCGGCATTGGAAATCACCGCGCGCCGCGCCGGCCCTCGCCCCATCGGGTGAAGGTCCGCCGGCGGTTGCGCGATAGCGACGGTGCATTGCTTTCCATGGAAAGGTTGAAACGCACCGCGGCTTTGCTCTTGCCAGTGCCTTGGCGCCCTTGATGCTGTTGTCGGCCTGCGACACCTCCGGGCCGGACCCCGCAACCGCCGACCAGGTGAACCAGAGCGAGATGACCGCGGCCGTGGGCCTGCCGGGGGCGGCCTTCGGCGGGGATGCCTATCGCGACGCCGGGCTTCAGGTCGCGACCGCCAGCCTGAACGATGCCGCCCAGCGCCGTTCGGCGGCCGAGGCTGCGCCCGCCGCCACGGGGTCGCCGATCCAAAGCGCAACCGCCACGCTGGACACGCCCGCTGCGGCCTCGGCAGGCGCATCCCGGCCCGGCACCGGGAAATGCGAACAGCGGCCGCAAGGCCGCGCGGCAAGCAGCCGGCTTCGCGACTATTCCGACCGGCTGCTCGCCCTGGGCGCGCATGGCGGCAGCTCGGTCCATGTCTCGGCCAAGATGGCATGGTGCGGCGCGAACAGAGGCATCGCGGTGCTGGAAACCTGCCTGGCCGAGGCCAGGGCGGCCGGGGACGCCGAATGCGTCGCCAGCATCCCGACCGCCTTGCAGGACACCCGCCGCCTGGCCAGCGAGGCAAGGCAGACCGCGAATCAGTCCTGTGCCTATGCCCCGGACGGGTGGATGGCCAGCTGCCCCGCGTAGCCGGCGGGGCGCGGCGCTGTCGAAAATGCGGCCAAAACATGGCCTTGCCCGGTATCGGCGCTTGACCTGGGCGGATCCGAAAATAACATCGACCCCGGCATTCCCGTCCGGGTCGGATGCGCGGGCCGGACAAGGCCCGCCCCCTGCCCGCGGCAAGGGCTGCAAAGCAAGAGGCAGGCGGGGCATTTCAGGCGGTCCATGAACGGCATCGAGGAACGGCTGACCGACCTGATCTATGCGATCCTTCTGGGCGAGCGCAGCTGGCGCGACTTCCTGGCCGAGATCGAGCGCGCAACGCCGGGCGGCATGGGGGCGATGTTCTACCAGGGCGCCGACGGCAGCTGCTCCATCCTGCACAACAGCGCGCCGGAAAAAGCGCTGGCGGAATATGTGGACTACTATACCCACCGCAACCCCTGGATGGAGCGGGCGATGGCGGCCCAGTCGCGCCAGTCCATGCCGGCGCATCGGCTGGTGCCGCATGACGAATTGCTGCGCACCGAATTCCACGATGGTTTCCTCAGGCCGCTGGGGCTGGACACGGCGGCGGGGCTGCTGCTGGATGCGCGGCGTTCGGGCACCGCGACGCTGACGATCATGGCCCCGCTGGGCCAGTCCGCGCTGATCGAGGCATGGTCGCAAACCTTCAACCGGATTTCCGCACATCTGCACCGGGCCATGGCCTGGTGTCGCCGTGGCTCGGGGCTGGGCGCGCTGGCGGAACTGCCCGCGGTGCTGTCGCAATCGCTGGACCTTGGGGTGATGATCGTCGGCGCGGATCGCAAGATCCTGCCGGTGTCGCCGGCCGCGCAACTCTCGGACAAGGTTTGGCAGGCGGTCCGGCAATCGCCCTTTGGCACGGTCGGGCTGGTCGATCAGGCCGCCGACGACTGCCTGGGCGAGATGCTGTCTCGCAACCACGCCGGGCGCAAGCTGGCAGAGTTCAGGACGGCGCAGGCCACGATCACCATGGTCCGCATCCGCCGCGACGAATTGTCGGAACTGCTGCTTGGCCCCTGCGTCATGCTGGCGGTCGATCCGGGGCTGCACGGGCTGGACCTTGAACAAAAGCGCGACCGGCTGCGCCTGGCCCATGACCTGACCGCCGCGGAAGGCAGGGTGCTGGGCGGGTTGCTGCAAGGCTTCAACCTCAGGCAGATCGCCGAGGCGGCCGGGCTGTCGCACGAGACGGTGCGAACCCAGCAAAAGGCGCTGTTCGTCAAGACCGGGGTCAACAGCCAGACCCAGCTCGTCAACCTGGCGCATGGCCATCCGCCGCAGGACCGGGACGAACCGGGTCGCTGACCGGCGGGGCCGTCATATGACGTGCAGCCCCCAGACCAGCGCCAGCCAGATCGCCAGCGGCACGGTAAAGGCCGCGCGCCAGCCCGAGCCCCGGCCGAGATGCAGGAAGCCGCCCAGGATCGCGCGGGCCTTGAGGAACGCCACCGCCAGCAGCGCCGCCGCCGCGGCAGGGCCGGGCACGAAGGCCAGCGCCGTGGTCGCGGCGGTCAGCGCCAGCAGGGTCAGCCAGATGCGCGTCAATTCCATCCCCTAGCCCAGCAGGTAGACCGGCGGCAGGATCAGCACCCAGACCAGGTCGACCATGTGCCAGAAGGCCGCGCCCGCCTGCACCTCTTCGGGGCGCAGCCGGATCGCGACCAGCGCCAGCACGCCGATGCCGAACAGCACGTGCGCGGCGTGAAAGCCGGTCAGCAGATAGTAGAAGGTGAAGAACGGATGGCTCTCCATCCCCAGGCCCGCGCGCAGGTCGCCGGCATATTCCGCCGCCTTCACCGCCAGGAAGGCCGCGCCCCCCAGGGCGGCCAGCGCCAGCCCGATGCGCGCGCGGCGGCCGTCGCCGCGGTGGCAGGCGCGCTCGGCCAGGGCGGCGCAGAAGCCCGAGCTGACCAGGATCGCCGTGTTCAGCGCCGCCATCCAGCCATGCAGCTGCGCCTGCGCCGCGGCAAAGCCGGCCGGGTCGGTCAGCCGCACCCCGGCCATGGCGGTGATGCCGGCGGCAAAGACCAGCAGTTCCGAGGCGATCAGCACCCACATGATCGGCTCGCCCGGCAGATCCTGGACCCGCATCACACCACCAGCTGGCGATAGATCACCGGCAGGGCCGCCAGCAGCCGGTCGGGATGCGGGATCAGCGAAAAGCCACCCTGGCCGAAGATGCGGGGAAACCAGCTTTTCGCGTCGCGGTCCACGGTGATGCCATGCACGGCATGGCCGGCGCGCCGCGCCTCGCGCACCGCCATGGCGCTGTCCTCGATGCCGTGGCGACCCTCGTAATGGTCGAGGTCGTTGGGCTTGCCGTCGGTGATGACCAGCAAAAGCCGCCGGCTGCTGGCCTGCTGCGCCAGCCCGGCCGAGGCATGGCGGATGCCGGCGCCGAGCCTTGTATAGAAGCGCGGCCGCAGCCCGGCAATGCGCCGTTCGACCGCAGCGCCCATCGGCTCGTCGAAATCCTTGCAGGCGGTCAGGAACACTCGGTCGCGCTTCAGCGAGGAAAAGGCGTTGACCGCGAAACGGTCGCCGCAGGCATCCAGCCCCCAGGCCAGCGCCGCCAGCGCCTCGCGCTCGGTCTCGATCACCGCGCGGCCCGTCACCGCGCTTTCGGTGGAACGCGACACGTCGAGCAGGATCGACACCGCAAGGTTGCGCGCCAGCGGCCGGGACTGGCGCCAGATGCGGTCGCTGCCCTGGCCGGTGGCGCGCAGGTCGGCGGCGGCGCGGACGGTCAGCTCGGCGTCCAGATCGTCCCCGTCGCGGTGGCCGGTGGTGGTGACGCGGCCGGGACGCAGCGCCTCGAACTGGCGGCGCACGGCGCGGATGCGGGTTTGCGCACGGGGGTCCGGGGTCAGCGCCTCGTCATGCTCGGGCGCGCGGTTTTCCAGCACGCGCACATGATCGGCAAGATAGCGGCCGCGCCGCGCATCCCATTCGGGATAGGTGCGGATGCCGGCGACCGCCTCAAGATCCGCATCCTCGGGCGCAAGATCGAGATGCAGCCGCAAACGCGTCGCCGGTGCCTTCGACACCTGGCCAAGGCCCAGTTCTTCCTGATCCTCGGCCGCCTTCTTCGCGTCGTCCTGATCGTCATCGTCGACATGCCGGTTGAGGTTCATCAGGTCGGCCCAGCTCAGCAGGGCCTCGAACTTGTGCAGGATCAGGCTGTCGCGGCGCTGCGGCTGGTCGCTCTGCCGGCGGCGGGCGCGGAACATGCGCCCGCTGGCCGGGTCGGCGGCGATGCCGTCGGGCGCATCGCCCGGCGCCGCGGCCAGCGTCGTCTCGGGCAGGGCCAGGTCGGGCCAAAGCGGCACCGGCCGCATCGGGTGATAGTCGCGCGGCGCCCTGGCCTGCGGATCGTCCAGCTCGGCCAGCCAGTCGCGGGCCAGGGGCGGCAGCGGCGCGGGATCGCCCAGAAGATGGCGCGCCAGCGCCTCGACCACCGCCTCGGCCGGGGGCAGCGGCGGGTCGGGGCGCAGGGACAGCACCAGCCTGGCCAGATCGTCGTAAAGCCCGGCCAGGCCCGGCGCATCCTCCAGCGTCGCCGCGACGGCCCGGCGCGCCGCGCCCAGCCGCGCCAGGTCGCGGCGCAGCGGATCGTCCTGCGGCGGCACCGGGCTGCCATGCGCGGCGCAGGCCGCCAGCCACAGGTAAAGCGCCCCGTTCGCCTGGCGCGAGGGCAGCGCCGTCAGCCGTTCCGGCAGGCGCAGGATCTCGCCGTCGAAACTTGCGCGCGGCACCATCTCGGCCGGGGTGCCCAGCCGGCGAAGCCAGCCGATGCGATGATGCGATGCCTGGGCGGCGGCGGGTCGGATCTCGACCCCCGCGCCGCCGCCCAGGGCCCGGAACAGCACCGCGAGCCGCCCCGAGACCTCGGAAAGCGCCACCGCCTGATCCTCGAACGCCTCCGGCGCGCCGAAGCTGCTGGCCCAGACGTGCCAGAGCTTGCCGACGGTTTCCTCGGGTTCCCAGGGTTCCAGGTCCAGGCCCATGATGGCGTCCTCCCTTAGCCGAAGATCGCCGCGGCCAGGTCGCGCAACCCGCGCTTGACCTCGGCATCGTCGGTCAGGGGCTCGATCATCGCCGCCTCGATGGCGCGGTCCAGGGACATGCCCCGCGCGACCAGGCTGGCGGCATAGACCACCAGCCGGGTCGAGACCCCCTCTTCCAGATCCTGGCCCTTGAGGCCGCGGATCTTGCCCGCCAGCCGCACCAGCCCCAGGGTGCGGTCGCGGTCGAGGCCGCTTTCGCGGGCCACGATCTCGGCCTCGCGCCGGGGTTCGGGAAAGTCGAACTCCATGGCCACGAAGCGCTGCCGGGTCGAAGGCTTCAGCGTCTTGAGGATGTTCTGGTAGCCGGGGTTGTAGGAGGCGACCAGCATGAAGCCGGGCGCCGCCTCGATTTCCTCGCCGGTGCGGTCAATGGGCAGGATGCGGCGGTCGTCGGTCAACGGGTGCAGAACGACGGTCACGTCCTTGCGCGCCTCGACCACCTCGTCGAGATAGCAGATCGCGCCCTCGCGCACGGCGCGGGTCAGGGGACCGTCGGTCCAGACCGTCTCGCCGCCCTTGAGCAGGTAGCGGCCGATCAGGTCGGCCGCAGACAGGTCGTCATGGCAGGCGACCGTATAAAGCGGCCGGCCCAGCCGCGCCGCCATATGGGCGACGAAGCGGGTCTTGCCGCAGCCGGTCGGGCCCTTCAGCAGCACCGGCAGGTCGTTCGCGGCGGCGGCCTCGAAGACCGCGACCTCGTCGCCCTGCGGCAGGTAGAAGGGGGCGTCGGCCGCCCCGTTCCGTTCGGGTTTCGCATAGGCGTTCATGGCTTACTCCGCAGCCTCCAGATGGCCGTCCTTGTGCGCCTGCACCGGGCCGGCTGTGACCACCTCGCGGCGCGGGAACAGCACCGCATAGATGAAGAGCAGCGCGCCCAGCACCACCGCGACGCCCGAGCCGAAGCGCATCCAGTAGAACAGCGCCAGCCCGTCCTGCACGTCCATGAAGAACCCGCCCTCGACCCGCTGCAGATGGGTCTGCACCGTGCCGGCGAAGGTCAGCGTCACCGTCATGAACACCATGCCCGAGGACATCAGCCAGAACGAGGCCATGTTCAGCACCTGGTTGTAGGGGTCGCGGTTCTTCATCAGCGGCATGCAATAGGTCACAAGCGCCAGCACCAGGCAGACATAGGCGCCATAGAAGGCCAGGTGGCCATGCGCGGCGGTGATCTGCGTGCCGTGGGTATAGTAGTTCACCCCGTGCAGCGTGTGCAGGAAGCCCCAGACCCCGGCCCCGAAGAAGGCCAGCACGGTGCAGCCCAGGCTCCAGACCAGCGCCGCCTTGTTCGGGTGATCGCGCCGGCCCTTCCAGACCATGACGAAGGCAAAGGACATCATCGCGAAGAAGGGCACGATCTCGAAGCTCGAGAAGATCGAGCCGATCCACTGCCAATAGGCCGGCAGGCCGATCCAGTAGTAATGGTGCCCGGTGCCCAGGATGCCCGAGAACAGCGCCGTGGCGACGATGACGTAAAGCCATTTCTCGACCACCTCGCGGTCCACGCCGGTCAGCTTGAGCATCAGGAAGGCGAGGATGGCGGCCATGATCAGCTCCCACACGCCCTCGACCCACAGGTGGATCACCCACCACCAGTATTGCTTGTCGAGGACCAGGTTCGCCGGGTTGTAGAAGGCAAAGAGCCACAGCAGCACCAGCCCCCACAGGCCCATCAGCAGCACGTTCGTGACCGCCGTCCGCCGGCCCTTCAGCGCGGTCATGCTGACGTTGTACATGAAGATCACCGCGGCCACGGCGATGCCGACCTTGACCCATTTCGGTTGTTCCAGGAACTCGCGCCCCTCCTTGCCCAAAAGCCAATGGCCATGGAAAAGGTCGAACAGATAGGTCACGACCACGCCCAGCGTGCCCAGCACGAAAATGCCCAGCTGGATATAGGCCAGCATCGGCGAATGGATTTCGCGCTCGGCCTCTTCGGGCAGGATGTAATAGGTCGCGCCGAAAAAGCCCAAGAGCAGCCAGACGACCAGGCTGTTGGTATGCAGCATCCGCGCGATATTAAAGGGCAGCAATTCGGACAGGAAATTCGGGCTGACATAGATCCAGCCCATGATCAGGCCGAAAATCACCTGAACGGCGAAAAGCGCCATGGCCACCAGGAAATAGGCATAGGCGATGCGTTGCGAATGGTATCTCATCGGTTTTCCCCCTCAGCCCGCGTCGTTCGGTGGCCAGTTCTGGGTGTTGATCGTGCCGGTCCACAGCAGGAAATCCGACAGCGCCCGGAATTCCTCGTCCGTCAGATCGAAGCGGGGCATCTGGCGGCGGCCCTCGATTCCGGTGGGCATGGATTCCATCCAGCCCTTCAGCGTCTCGAAGGCGGATTCGGGATCATCCTGCACGCCCCAGCGTTTCATCACATTGCCAAGCTCGGGGGCGAAATAGGCGCCCTCGCCCAGGATGGTATGGCAGTCAATGCAGGCGTTGCGTTCCCAGATATGCTTGCCCTCGACGACCGAGGGGGTGAGCTGGCTTTCATCCACTGCCTTGGTGCGGGCATAGATATGGCTATGCACGGTTAACGCGCCAAAGATCAGGATGAAGAATATGGACCCGCCGTAGAAGACGTTCCGGGCCATGTTCTTGGTCATGATTTCGCTCATGACGCGGGTCCCCTATCTGTTGTTTTCGATACGACCTCACTGTCCGGCAAGCGTGAGTCGATCATTGATGAAAGTCAAGCGAGGCAAAAGCTTGAGATCTTGCCGGGAAATTCCGCATGCGGCGCGGGGATCGCCAGCTCGATCCGGCAGCCCGGCAGGCGCGCCAGCGCCGCGCAGGCGGCCTCGGACGGCATCAGGCAAAGCGCGGTCGAAAGCCCGTCGGCCAGGGCGGCGCTGTCGGCGCTGACCGAGATCGTGTCCCAAGGCGGCGCCCCGCCGTCCGGCGCCAGGATATGCGGCAGGTCGCGCGGGCCGATCAGCGTACCGCCGGGCGACGAGGTCGCCAGCGCCCGGTCGCCCAGCCGGATGCGGCGGTGTTCGCGCCCTGCGGCATCGGCCAGCCCCACCCGCCAGCCGCGCGCACCCAGCGCCCGCATCTCGCCCGCGTCGATCAGCAGGTCGGTCAGGCCGTGGCGCGCGGCCGCCCCGGCCAGCCTGTCGGCGGCCCAGCCCTGCGCCAGGCCGTTGAAGGTCAGCGCCATGCCGGGGCGGGCCAGCCGCACCTCGGCCCGCGACCAGGCGACCGAATCCCAGCCGGCCAGGGCACGGGCCGCGGCCTCGTCCCCGCCCTGCGCCCGCGCCAGCCACAGCGGCTGCACGGTGGGGTCGAAGGCGCCGCCGGTGGCGCGATGCAGCCGGTCGGACAGGGCCAGCAACTCGACCATGCCGGCGGCGGGAAAGCGCAGCCGCCCGTCGCGGTTCAGCCGCGCCAGGTCCGAGTCGCGATGCAGCGAGAACAGGTTTTCGACCTGGGCCAAAAGCCACGCCGCCTCGGCAAAGAAGCCGCGCGCCTGCGCCGGGCCCGCGCCATGCAGCCGCAAGGTGACATCGGCACCCATGGCGCGGCCCCGCCATTCCTGGGAAGGCGCGGCGGGTGCGGCGCCTGCCATGCCGGGCAGCGCGGCGCTGGCGGTCAGCAGCAGGAAGCGGCGGCGGTTCATGGCGCATCTCCGGTCGGGGCGGGACTGCGGGCGCGGCGCTTGAGCACCGGGCAGGTGCCGGGGTCGTTCATCACCACTTGGCAGCGCAGGCACAGCACGCATTCGTTGGGGTTGATCCGGCCCAGCGGGTCGATGGCGCCGACGGTGCATTTCGTCTCGCACAGCCGGCATTCGCGGCCGCATTGCGGGCGGCGCTTGAGCCAGTCGAAGATCTTCAGCTTGGCCGGGATCGCCAGCCCCGCGCCCAGGGGACACAGGTAGCGGCAATAGAACCGCTCGATGAACAGCCCGCCCGCCAGCACCGCAAGCGCGAACAGCACGAAGGGCCAGGCGCGCAGGAAGCGCATCGAGATCGCGGTCTTGAACGGCTCGACCTCGGCCAGGATCAGCGCCTGCTCCATGCTGTAGAAGCTCAGCGCGACGATGGCGACGAACAGCGTATACTTGATGACCCATAGCCGCTCGTGCAGGGCCTGGGGCACGGCGATCTGCCGCACCCCCAGCCGCTGGGCGGCGGCGTTCATCAGCTCTTGCAGCGCGCCGAAGGGGCACAGCCAGCCACAGAACACGCCGCGGCCCCAGAACAGCAGCCCCAGGGCGACGGCGGACCAGATCAGGAAGATGATCGGCTCGATCAGGAAGGTCTCCCAGCGAAAGCCGGACAGCAGCGCGTTCAGGAAGGCCACCACCTGCACCACCGAAAGCTGGCCGTTCAGCCCCCAGCCCAGCACGAAAAGCGTGGTGGCCAGAAAGCCCAGCCGCACGCGCCGCCACAGCATCGGCCGGCGCACCAGCGCCTCTTGCCCGAACAGGATCAGCGCCAGCACGAACAGCATGGCGCCGACGATGGCGATGCCGGGGATCTTCTTCAGCCAGAACTCCTGCCACAACGGGACGGCGGGGGCCTCGGCGACGGCATAGGCCGCGGGCAGGCGGATGGTGGCGCGGATGGGCAGCGCGCCTTCGCCCCCCGCGGCCAGCGGCCGGGTCGCCGTCACCACCAGGTCGAAGGGCCGGCGCGGGTCGATGCCGCCGGCGGCAGGGTCGATGTTCAGCCGGAACAGGCTGATTTCCTTGAAGGCCGGTGCGTCGGCCAGCGCCAGCGTCTCGGCCATGACGAAATCGCCGTCGCCCGGCTCGATCCGCAGCGCGCCCTGTTCGAAGGCGATGCGCTCGAACCGGCCCGAGCGGCGCCATTCCGTGCCGCGCGGGCTGTAAAGGCCGCGCGACAGCACCGCCACCAGCGCCTGTCCCGGCTGCAAGGCGCCCACGGCGGCGGTGAAGTCCTGCGCGCCCAAGAGGTTGCGCCCGACGGTCGGCGGGTCGATCAGCCCGGCATAAAGGTCGAGGAACGGCGCCTCCGATGGCTCGACCGGCACCTTGGCGCCGGCAAAGGCCCGCGCCGCCTCGGCCATCGAGACCGAGGCATGGCCGAATGCCCCCTCGGCCAGCAGTTCGGCCCAGGTGGCGGGGCGGTAGCCCACGCGGTCGATGCCGCCGCCGCCCAGCCCCTGCGCCTGCGCCAGCACCCGGCCGCTGCGCAGGATGCCGTCGCGAATCACCCCGGTCGAGACCGTCGCGCGCGAGATCACCGGCGGCAGCCCGCGATCCCGCCCTTGGCCCTGCGACAGGTCGACGCCGCGGAACCCGTCCACATAGGCGGCGATATGCGCCTGCGAGATCCCGAGGCTCAGCACCGGCTCGGTCTGGCGCACCAGCCTGGCGCCGGCGATGACCCCCTTGGGCGTGACCGCGACCAGCACGTCCAGCGGCTTGCCGGAATAGCCGGTTGTCGCCGCGATCTCCCAGGT
Organism: Paracoccus versutus; assembly: GCF_029909795.1. Classification (NCBI taxonomy): domain Bacteria; kingdom Pseudomonadati; phylum Pseudomonadota; class Alphaproteobacteria; order Rhodobacterales; family Paracoccaceae; genus Paracoccus; species Paracoccus versutus. The sequence continues at coordinate 2,129,726 of NZ_CP038197.1, read as the reverse complement.
CGAGCCGATCATGCCCAGCGCCCGGCCGTCGCGGCTGACGCTCCAGCCCGGCACCGGGGTTTCGCGGCGGTCCAGGACCACCGGCCCGTCGGCGCCGAACAGCGCCTGCGCCAGCCGCGCGTCGGGGGCGGCGGGCGGTTCGGCCCAGGCGGGCAGAATCAGCAGGACCAGCGCCAGGAGCGCAGCCAGCAGGCGGCAGGGTGCAACAAGATATTTGACGGGCATCGCCATCCGCATCCCAGGGTTTTCCTGCTGATCGCGCGAATGCCGCAGCCCGGCCTTAACAATGGTCAAAGCCTTGCGCGCAAATTCCGCACAGGAACGACGGGAACGCGCGCCAGCAAATAGGAAAGCCAGATGAGACAAAGGACTCCATTCGCCAGACCCGGCCTTCTGGCCTCGGCAGCCCTGGCCCTTGTCCTTGGGCCGCTTGCGGCCTCCGCACAGGAACAGGCCGCCCCGCCAAAGGATCCAGCCGCCGCGCTGGAGGACCACAAGACCCGCACCGACAACCGCTACGAGCCCTCGCTGGACAACCTTGCGCAGCAGGACGTCGCGGCGCCGGGCGCCCCCGAGGGCGTCCCCGCCCTGTCCGATGCCCAGTATAACGAGGCCAACAAGATCTATTTCGAACGCTGCGCCGGCTGCCACGGCGTCCTGCGCAAGGGCGCGACCGGCAAGGCGCTGACCCCCGACCTGACCCGCGAGCTGGGCTTCGACTACCTGCAAAGCTTCATCACCTACGGCTCGCCCGCGGGGATGCCGAACTGGGGCACCTCGGGCGATCTTTCGGCCGAGCAGGTCGACCTGATGGCGAACTACCTGCTTCTTGACCCGGCCGCGCCGCCGGAATTCGGCATGAAGGAGATGCGCGAATCCTGGAAGGTGCATGTCGCGCCCGAAGACCGCCCCACCCAGCAGGAAAACGACTGGGATCTGGAAAACCTGTTCAGCGTCACCCTGCGCGACGCCGGCCAGATCGCGCTGATCGACGGCGCCACCTACGAGATCAAGTCGGTCCTCGATACGGGCTATGCGGTCCATATCAGCCGGCTGTCCGCCTCGGGCCGCTATCTGTTCGTGATCGGCCGCGACGGCAAGGTCAACATGATCGACCTGTGGATGAAGGAGCCCACCACCGTCGCCGAGATCAAGATCGGCTCGGAGGCGCGTTCCATCGAGACCTCGAAGATGGAGGGCTGGGAGGACAAATACGCCATCGCCGGGGCCTATTGGCCGCCGCAATACGTCATCATGGACGGCGAGACGCTGGAGCCGAGAAAGATCCAGTCCACGCGCGGCATGACCTATGACGAGCAGGAATATCACCCCGAGCCGCGCGTCGCCGCGATCCTGGCCAGCCACTACCGGCCCGAGTTCATCGTGAACGTCAAGGAAACGGGCAAGATCCTGCTGGTGGACTATACCGACCTCGACAACCTCAAGACCACCGAGATCAGCGCCGAGCGCTTCCTGCACGACGGCGGCCTGGACGGCTCGCACCGCTACTTCATCACCGCGGCCAACGCCCGCAACAAGCTGGTGGTGATCGACACCAAGGAAGGCAAGCTGGTCGCGATCGAGGATACCGGCGGCCAGACCCCGCATCCGGGCCGCGGCGCGAACTTCGTCCACCCGACCTTCGGGCCGGTCTGGGCGACCTCGCACATGGGCGACGATTCGGTGGCGCTGATCGGCACCGATCCCGAAGGCCATCCCGACAATGCCTGGAAGATCCTGGACAGCTTCCCGGCGCTGGGGGGCGGCTCGCTGTTCATCAAGACGCACCCGAATTCGCAATACCTCTATGTCGATGCGACCCTGAACCCCGAGGCCGAGATCTCGGGCTCGGTCGCGGTCTTCGACACCAAGGCGATGACGGGCGACGGCTCGGACCCCGAGTTCACCACCCTGCCCATCGCCGAATGGGCCGGCATCACCGAGGGCCAGCCCCGCGTCGTGCAGGGCGAGTTCAACAAGGACGGCACCGAGGTCTGGTTCAGCGTCTGGAACGGCAAGGACCAGGAATCGGCGCTGGTCGTGGTGGACGACAAGACGCTGGAGCTGAAGCACGTCATCAAGGACGAGCGGCTGGTGACGCCCACCGGCAAGTTCAACGTCTACAACACCATGACCGACACCTATTGAGCGGTCACAACCCAGGTGGGGGCGTTCGCGCCCCCGCCCCGGCAGTATTTCAATGGGGTTCGACATGGCCGGCAAGACGGTGACGGGCGGCGCGGCGCCAGGCATGGCCGCGCGCAACTTGAACGATGCGGCAGCGGGCAAGGCACGGATGGGCAGGGTCGATCTGATCGGCGCCGGTCCGGGCGACGCCGAGTTGCTGACGCTGCGGGCGCTGCGGCTTTTGCAGCAGGCGGATGTGGTGGTGCATGACCGGCTGGTCTCGGACGAGGTGATGGCCTGCATCCCCGCCCATGTCCGGCGCATCCCGGTGGGCAAGGCGGCGGGCTTCCATCCCGTGCCGCAGGATGAGATCAACGCGCTTCTGGTCGAACTGGCCCTGTCCGGCCTGGCCGTGGCGCGGCTCAAGGGCGGCGATCCGACCATCTTCGGCCGCGGCGGCGAGGAGTTCGAGGCCGTGACCCGCGCCGGCATCCCCTGCGACTATGTGCCCGGCATCACCGCGGCGCAGGGCGCGGCGGCCTCGGCCCGGTTCCCGCTGACGCATCGCGGGCTGGCGACCGGGCTGCGCCATGTCACCGGCCACCGGGCGCGGGACGCGGCGCTGGACCTCGACTGGGCCTCGCTGGCCGATCCGCAGACCACGCTGGCCGTCTACATGGGCGCGGCGAACATGGCCGAGATCGCGGCCCAGCTGATCCGCCACGGCATGCCGGCCGACCTGCCGGTGCTGGCCGTGTCGCAGGCCAGCACCCCGCAGGAACGGCGGCTGCGCGCCACGCTGTCGGGCATCGCCGCCGCCCTGGCGCGCGAGCCGCTGCCGGCGCCGGTGCTGTTCATCGTCGGCCATGTCGCGGCAATGGCCGAGGATTGCGCCCTGCCGCAGGGGCTTTACCGCCCGGAATGGCGGCTGGTGGCGCATGGCTAGGCTGGCGCTCCTGCTGGTGCTGCTGGCCGGGACCGCTGCGGCGGGCCCGCCCGATGCCGCGCGGCAGGACCAGCTGCGCCATCTGGTGCGGCAGGATTGCGGCTCGTGCCACGGCTTGCGGCTGACCGGCGGGCTCGGCCGGCCGATCACCGCCCAGGCGCTGGCCGGGCGCGATGCCGAGGATCTGAGCGGCGTGATCCTGGACGGCATGCCCGGCACCGCCATGCCCGGCTGGCGCCCGCTGCTGACCGAGGACGAGGCGCGCTGGATCGCCGATTACCTTCTGACGACGGAGACGCAATGATGCTCAAGCCATTCCTGGCCGCCCTGATGATCGCCAGCCCGGCGCTGGCCGACGCGTTGCGCGGCACCGGCGACCTGGGCCTGGTGGTCGAGCGCGAGGCCGGCTCGCTGCTGGTCGTGGACCGCAGCGAACGCGCCGCGCTCGGCCGGATCGAGGGGCTGGGCGACCTGTCCCACGCGAGCCTGGTCTATTCCCCCGACGAACGCTTCGCCTATGTCTTCGGCCGCGACGGCGGGCTGACCAAGGTCGACATCCTGACCCGGCAGGTGGTCCGCCGCGTGGTGCAGGCCGGCAATTCCATCGGCGGCGCCATCTCGGACGACGGCCGTCTGGTCGCGGTCGCGAATTACGAGCCGGGCGGCGTCAAGGTCTTCGACGCCGAGACGCTGGAGCTGGTGGCGGACGTGCCGATGGGCTCCAAGACCGTGGGCATCGCCGATGCGCCCGGCTCGCGCTTCGTGGTGGCGACCTGGGACACGGGCGAGGTCTGGATCCTCGACCATTCCGCCGATCCCACGCAGCCTGCGGTGACGACGCTGGAAGGCATCGGCGCCAACCCCTATGACGCGCTGCTGACCGGCGACGGGCGGCACTATATCGTCGGGCTCTTCGGCGAAAAGGGGCTGACGCAGGTCGACCTGTGGCAAGACCCGCCCAAGGTCACGCGCTTCCTGCCCGACTACGGCAAGGACCAGCCCGACCTGCCGGTCTACAAGATGCCGCATCTGCAAGGCTGGACCCTGGCCGACGGGCTTTTCGCCCTGCCTGCCGTGGGGCTGCACCAGCTGCTTTGGGTCGATGCCGACGGGCTGGCCGAGATCGGCCGCACCGAGCTGGCCGGCCAGCCGGTCTTTGCCCTGGCCCGCCCCGACCAGCGCGAGGTCTGGGTGAACTTCGCCCCGCCCGACAACGACAAGCTGCAGGTGGTGGACGTGCTGACCCACGAGGTTCTGGACACGCTGACCCCCGGCAAGGGTGTGCTGCACATGGAATTCGCCCCCCGCGGGCGCGAGGTCTGGCTGTCGGTCCGCGACGAGAACCGGGTCGAGATCCGCGACACCCGCACCCGCGAGGTTCTGGGCGAGATCGAGGCCCGCGCGCCCTCGGGCATCTTCTTCACCGATCGCGCGCATCGCACGGGGTTATGACATGGATGATCTGGACCTGCGCCTGCTGGACGGTTTCCAGCGCGACCTGCCGCTGGAAACCCGGCCCTTCGCCGCCATCGCCCACCGCCTCGACACCAGCGAGGCCGAGGTGATCGCCCGCCTGACTCGCCTGCGCGACGAGGGGCTGATCGCCCGCATCGGCGCCACCTGCCGGCCGAACACCGCCGGCGCCTCGACGCTCGCCGCGCTGCGCGTGCCGGTGCGGCGCATCGACAAGGTCGCGGCGCTGGTCGGGGCCGAGCCCGGCGTCAACCACGCCTATCTGCGCGAGGGCAGCGACTGGAACCTGTGGTTCGTCGCCACCGCCCCCGATGCCGCCGCGCTGGAGGAAAGCCTGGCCCGGATCGAGACGGCGACGGGGCTGCTGCCCTTGTCGCTGCCGCTGGTGCGGGCCTTCAACATCGACCTGGGCTTTCCGCTGCTCGGCCCGCGCCGCACCATGGCGCTGGACCGGCCCGCCGACCTGGCCGCGCTGCGCCCGCGCGACAAGGCGCTGATGCAGGCGCTGACCACCGGGCTGGCGCTGGTGCCGCGCCCCTTCGTCGCGCTGGGACAGGCGCTGCACCGCAGCGAGGCCGAGGTGATCTCGCGCATCCGCGCGCTGGCCGAGGCCCGCATCCTGACCCGCGTCGGCGTGATCGTGCGCCATCGCGCGCTCGGCTGGACCCAGAACGCCATGGTGGTCTGGCGCCTGCCCGAAGCCGCGGTCGAGGCCGCCGGCACGGCGCTGGCCGGGGTTCCCGGCGTGACGCTGTGCTATCAGCGCCGCTGCGTGCCGGGGCTGTGGAGCTGGCCGCTGTTCTGCATGATCCACGCCCGCTCGCGCGCCGAGGCGATGGAGGTGCTGGTCCAGGCCCGCGCCCTGCCCGAACTGCAAGGCGTGCCGCATCGCATCCTGTTCTCGACCCGCTGCTTTCGCCAGCGGGGCGCCGTCATCGCCGAGGTTGCCGCATGAGCCGCCAGACCCTGCCCCCCGAGGCGCTGGACGATACCGACCGCGCCATCCTGAACAGCCTGCAAGAGGGGTTTCCACTGACCCCCCGCCCCTTCGACGATGCCGGCGCGGCGCTTGGCCTCAGCGGCGCCGAACTGATCGAACGGCTCGAACGCCTGCGCGCGATCGGCGCCATCACCCGCTTCGGCCCGTTCTACGACGCCGCGGCGATGGGCGGGGCCTTCTGCCTTTGCGCGCTTTCCGCACCGCAGGCGGATTTCGACCGCATCGCCGATCTGGTCAACGCCCATCCCGAGGTGGCGCATAACTATGCCCGCGACCATGCCCTGAACATGTGGTTCGTGCTGGCCACCGCCACGCGCGAAGCCATCGCCGAGACCGCCGGGCAGATCGAGGCCGAGACCGGGCTGACCGTCTGGCGCTTTCCCAAGCTGCGGGAGTTCTTCATCGGCTTTCGGGTGGCGGCATGACGGTCCTGGACGATACCGACCGCCGGCTGATCGCCGCGACGCAAGCCGGGCTGCCGCTGGTCGAGGCGCCCTATGCCCGGATCGCCGCCGACCTGGGCCTCACCGAGACGCAGGTCATCACCCGGCTGTCGGTCCTGCACGCGCGCGGCGTGATCCGCCGCATCGCCATCGCGCCCAACCACTACGCGCTGGGAATGACCGCGAACGGCATGAGCGTCTGGGACGTCGAGGACGCGCAGGCGGCCGGCCTTGGCGAAAAGGTGGGCGCGCTGGATTTCGTGACGCATTGCTACCTGCGGCCGCGCGCGCCGGTCTGGCGCTACAACCTGTTCGCCATGCTGCACGGCCAGAGCCGCGCCGAGGTCGAGCAAAAGCGCGCCCAGGTCCGCGCGCTGCTGGGCGCCGCCTGCCGGGCCGACGACATCCTCTATTCCACCCGGATCCTGAAAAAGACCGGCCTGCGCCTGAAGGACGGCTAAGAAAGGCAAACCATGTTCCGCCTGACCCAATACATGCAGCAGCTTCTGGACCCCTCGCCGCCGCGCCGCCGCAGCCGGCCGGATGCGGTCCGCCCGGTGGTGATCTGGAACCTGACGCGCAGCTGCAACCTGAAATGCCGCCATTGCTATACCGTCTCGGCCGACCGGCCGTTTCCGGGCGAGCTTTCGCATGACCAGGCCATGGCGGTGCTGCGGGATCTGTCGGATTTCCGCATCCCGGCGCTGATCCTGTCGGGAGGCGAGCCGATGTCGCGCTTCGACTTCTGGGAACTGGCGGCCGAGGCGCGGCGGCTGGATTTCCGCCACCTGTCGCTGTCCACCAACGGCACCAAGATCAATGCGCAGAACGTGGACCGGCTGGCCGGGCTGGGCTTCGACTATGTCGGCATCTCGCTGGACGGGATCGGCGCGGTGAACGACTGGTTCCGCGGCGTCGAGGGCGCCTTCGACCAGGCGCTGGCCGGCGTGCGCGCCTGCAAGGCGCAGGGCGTCAAGGTCGGCCTGCGCTTCACCATCACCGAGGGCAATGCCCATCACCTGCCCGCCATGCTGGACCTGTGCCGCGACGAGGGCGTGGACAAGTTCTACCTGTCGCACCTGGTCTATGCCGGGCGCGGCGACAAGCACCGGGGCGAGGATACCGAACATGCCCGCACCCGCCGCGCCATGGACCTGCTGATCGCCCGCGCCTGGCAGGCGGTCGAGCAAGGCGAGCCGCTGGAGGTCGTCACCGGCAACAACGACGCCGATGCGGTCTATTTCCTGCGTTGGGCCGAGACGCGCTTTGCACCCGCCGCCGTCGCGCATCTGCGCGCGCATCTGGAGGCCTGGGGCGGCAATTCCTCGGGGCTCGGGGTCGGCAACATCGACCCGCAGGGCCGCGTCCATCCCGATACCTATTGGTCGGACTATACGCTTGGCTCGGTCAAGGAACGGCCGTTTTCCGCGATCTGGACCGGGGACGACCCGATCCTGGCCACGCTGCGCACCCGGCCGCGGCCGCTGAAGGGGCGCTGCGGCGCCTGCGCCTATCAGGCGGTCTGCGGCGGCAATACCCGCATCCGGGCGCTGCAACTGACCGGCGATCCATGGGCCGAAGATCCGGCCTGCTATCTCTCGGGCTCCGAGATCGGCGCAGAAGGTGCCGACCAGGGCCGCCTTGCCGTCACGCCTTTCCGGGGAAAAAGCCATGATCCGGCCCATCGTTTCCTTTAGCCTGCTGCTTGCCCTGCCGCTGGCGGCGCAGGCCGACCCCGCTGCCGACTATGCCGAGCATTGCGCCGCCTGCCATGGCGAGGACCGGCTGGGCGGCACCGGCCCGGCGCTGATCCCCGAGACGCTGGGGCGGGTGAAGGGCATCGACGCGGTGATCGCCCAGGGCCGGGTCTCGACCCAGATGGAGGGCTTTGCCGACCGGCTGTCGCCCGAGGCCATCGCGGCGCTGGTCGGCTATGTCACCGCGCCGCTGGACCACCGCCCGCATTGGGACGCCCAGCAGATCGCCGCCAGCCGCGAGATGAATGCCGACTACCGCCCGGCGGACAAGCCGGTCTTTGCCGCCGATCCGCTGAACATCACCCTGGTGGTGGAAACCGGCGACCATCACGTCAGCGTGCTGGACGGCGACACGTTCGAGGTCCTGGACCGCTTCGCCACCCCCTTCGCCGTGCATGGCGGGCCGAAGTTCAGCCCCGACGGGCGCTTCGTCTACATCATGTCGCGCGACGGCTGGGTGCAGAAATACGACATCTGGTCGCTGGCCGAGGTCGGCCGCATCCGCGCCGCGCTGAACAGCCGCAACATCGCCATCAGCCCGGACGGCCAGCGCATCGCGATCGCGAACTACCTGCCCGAAAGCCTGACCATCCTGGACGCCGACCTGAATCCGCTGCGGCTGATCGAGACCGAGGTCGGCGGCACCCCCAGCCGGGTCAGCGCCGTCTACCAGGCGCCGCAGCGCCGCAGCTTCGTGCTGGCGCTGAAGGACGCACCCGAGATCTGGGAGGTGGCGACCGCCGACCTGGCCATCCGCCGCATCCCGATCGACGAGCCGCTGGACGATTTCTTCTTCTCGCCCGACTACCGCCAGCTGATCGGCGCCAACCGGGCGGGCGACAAGGGCGTGGTGATCGAGCTGGACGACGGGCACAAGGTGGCGGAACTGCCCTTGCCGGGGATGCCGCACCTGGGCTCGGGCATCACCTGGGAACGGGGCGGCCGCCGCGTCATGGCCACCCCGCATCTGGGCGAGGGGGTGATCTCGGTCATCGACATGCAGGACTGGAGCCTGGTCAAGCAGATCAAGACCGACGGTCCCGGCTTCTTCCTGCGCGGCCATGCCGCCAGCCCCTATGTCTGGGCGGACGTCTTCTTCGGCCCGCACAAGGACGAGATGCATGTCATCGACAAGGAGACGCTGGAAATCGTCAAGACGCTGGCGCCCTTTCCCGGCCAGACCTTCGCCCATAGCGAATTCACCCGCGACGGCAGCCATGTCCTGGTCTCGTTGTGGGAGGACGAGGGCGCGGTCGTGGTCTATGATGCCGGGACGCTGGACGAGGTGAAACGGCTGCCGATGCGCAAGCCTTCGGGGAAATACAATGTCTGGAACAAGATCACCTTCGAGGACGGAACCAGCCACTGACGGCTGGCCGGCCTGGAAACTGGCGCTGCTGTTCTATCCCTTCGCGGCGGCGGCGGTCTGGATCAACCTGTTCATGCTGTCGCTTCTGGCCAGCTGGATCGGCCTGCCGGTGCTGCCGCCGATGCAGGCCGCCGGCGCCGCGCTGCTTCTGGGCGTGCCGGCGGGCTGGGCCTCGGGGCGCTGGATCCGCAGCCTGATGGACCGCGCCCGGCCGCGCGACTGACCCTTTTCACCGGAAAGGCGGCCCCCTGCGCCCGGCCGGCGCAAAGGGGCGCGAAACTGCGGCACCCTACATAATAAAAAGTTATTAAAACTATTAAAACTTATAAATTCCAATAATTTCGGAAGCTGCTAGAACCTGTCTCCAGAAGGTGCGTAGATTCGAAAGAGCCATCCGTCGCAGCCACAAGACGGCCGCGATCCGCACCGGTCAACCAGCGCCGCCCCGCGGCGCGGCCCAGCAAAGGAGAGCTAGCATGGACGGCAACGATATTCCCTCGACGGGCAAATGCCCCGTCATGCATGGCGGCAACACCGCCATGGGAACCTCGAACATGGATTGGTGGCCGAATGCGCTGAACCTGGACATCCTGCACCAGCATGACCGCAAGACCAACCCGCTCCAGGACTTCACCTATCGCAACGAGGTGCGCAATCTCGACTTCGACGCGGTCAAGCGCGACCTGCATGCGCTGATGACCGACAGCCAGGACTGGTGGCCGGCCGACTGGGGCCATTACGGCGGGCTCTTCATCCGCATGTCCTGGCACGCCGCCGGCACCTATCGCATCGCCGACGGCCGCGGCGGCGGCGGCACCGGCAACCAGCGCTTCGCCCCGATCAACTCGTGGCCCGACAACGTCAGCCTGGACAAGGCGCGCCGCATCCTGTGGCCGATCAAGAAGAAATACGGCAACCGCCTGAGCTGGGCCGACCTGATCATCCTGGCCGGCACCGTCGCCTATGAGAACATGGGCCTCAAGACCTATGGCTTCGCATTTGGCCGCGACGACATCTGGCACCCCGAGAAGGACACCTACTGGGGCGCGGAAAAGGAATGGCTGGCGCCCCAGGACGAGCGCATGGGCAATGCCGATGACGCGACCTCGATGGAAAACCCGCTGGCCGCGGTGCAGATGGGGCTGATCTATGTCAACCCCGAAGGGCCGAACGGCCAGCCCGACCCGCTGAAGACCGCCGCCCTGGTGCGCGAAACCTTCGCCCGCATGGCGATGAACGACGAGGAAACCGTGGCGCTGACCGCGGGCGGCCACACCGTCGGCAAATGCCACGGCAACGGCAAGGTCGAGCTGCTGGGCGCCGACCCGGAAGCGGCCGATGTCTGCGAACAGGGCCTGGGCTGGGCCAATTCCAACAAGTCGGGCAAGGGCCGCTATACCATGACCTCGGGCATCGAGGGCGCCTGGACCACCCATCCGACCCAATGGGACAACGGCTTCTTCTACCTGCTCTTCACCTATGACTGGGAGCTGCGGAAATCCCCCGCCGGCGCCTGGCAGTGGGAGCCGGTCAACATCAAGGAAGAAGACAAGCCGGTCGATGTCGAGGATCCCTCGATCCGCTACAACCCGATCATGACGGATGCCGACATGGCGATGAAGATGGACCCGATCTATCGCGAGATCTCGCTGCGCTTCTACAACGACCCGGACTATTTCTCGGAAGTCTTCGCGCGGGCCTGGTTCAAGCTGACCCATCGCGACATGGGGCCGAAGGTGCGCTATATCGGCCCCGAGGCGCCGACCGAAGACCTGATCTGGCAGGATCCGGTGCCCGCCGGCAACCGCGAATGGAACATCGCGGGCCTGAAGGCGCGCATCGCCGAAAGCGGGCTGACGGTGGCCGAGATGGTGGCGACCGCCTGGGACTCGGCGCGCACCTTCCGCGGCTCGGACAATCGCGGCGGCGCCAATGGCGCGCGCATCCGCCTGGCCCCGCAAAAGGACTGGGAAGGCAACGAACCCGACCGGCTGGCCCGTGTGCTGGCGGTGCTGGAGCCGCTGGCGGCCGAGTTCGGCGCCAGCCTCGCCGACACCATCGTCCTGGCCGGCAATGTCGGCGTGGAACTGGCGGCCAAGGCGGCGGGCTATGAGGTCGAGGTGCCCTTCTCGCCCGGCCGCGGCGACGCCACGGATGCGATGACCGATGCCGACAGCTTCGCGGTGCTGGAGCCGATCCACGACGGCTATCGCAACTGGCTGAAAAAGGACTATATCGTCGCCCCCGAAGAGCTGATGCTGGACCGCACCCAGCTGATGGGGCTGACCGCACCCGAGATGGTGGTCCTGGTCGGCGGCATGCGGGCCATGGGCACCAATCACGGCGGCACCCGCCACGGCGTCTTCACCGACCGCGAAGGCGCGCTGACCACGGATTTCTTCGTGAACCTGACCGACATGGCCAATACCTGGGCCAAGGCCGGCGACCACTACGAGATCCGCGACCGCAAGACCGGCGTGGTGAAATGGACGGCGACGCGGCTGGATCTGGTGTTCGGCTCGAACTCGATCCTGCGCTCCTATGCCGAGGTCTATGCCCAGGACGACAACGGCGGCAAGTTCGTCGCCGATTTCATCGCCGCCTGGGTGAAGGTGATGGAGGCCGACCGCTTCGATCTGCGGTCGTAACCGGACTAAACCCCTGGGCGGCGCCCGGCGACGCTTGCCCAGGGGTTCGGTAGTGGTAACGATTGCAGCCCCAGGGACCGACGGTCCCTGGGGATTTTTCATGCCGCGATCGGTGCGACCCCCGCGCCCGCCCGGTCCGGCCCATCTGGAGCCGGAGATCATGCAGGCTCGCCGGTCTTTCGCGGCCGGGCCCCGATCCGCGATCTCGGCGCTGCAGGAAAGCTCGCGGGGAGTATTTGCAGAACGAAGAAGATGCGGGCGGGGCGCTGCATCGGCCAGCCGCTTGCGCCGGTCATGCGAGCCGCCGTAGGGCCGGGGCGCGGCTTGCGCTTGCAGAAAGCTTTGCGGGTCGATGTCCACCGCCAGCCGCAGGTTCGTGGACGATTTCCGCGCCAGGCCCAGCCATGCGAAGAAGATGCGGGCGGGGCGCTGCATCGGCCAGCCGCTTGCGCCGGTCATGCGAGCCGCCGCAGGGCCGGGGCGCGGCTTGCGCTTACAGAAAGCTTTGCGGGTCGATGTCCACCGCCAGCCGCAGGTTTGTGGGCGGCTTCGGCGCCAGGCCCAGCCATTGCGAGATCGCACCTTGCAAGGGCGCCTGCCGCGGCGCCCGGATCAGCATCCGCACCCGGTAGCGCGCGCGGATGCGGGCGATGGGCGCGGGCGCGGGACCGAAAAGCTCGGCGCCGATGGCGCGCAGGGGCTCGGCGCGGCGGGCCAGCTCGCGGGCGTAATCCTCGACCACGGGCTGGTCGGGATGCGACAGGATGATCCCCGCCAGCCGGCCGAAGGGCGGCATCCCCGCCGCCTGGCGCGCCGCCGCCTCGGCATCCCAGAACGCCTCGTCCTCGCCCGACAGGATGGCGCGGATCACCGGGTGGTCGGGCTGGTAGGTCTGCAACAGCGCCATCCCCCGCGCATCGCCGCCCTCGCGCCCGGCGCGGCCGGCGACCTGCCGCATCAGCTGGAAGCTGCGCTCGGCCGCGCGCAGGTCGGCGCCTTGCAGGCCCAGGTCGGCGTCGATCACGCCCACCAGCGTCAGGCGCGGGAAGTTGTGGCCCTTGGCGACGATCTGCGTGCCAATGATGATGTCGGTGCCGCCCGCGCCGATCTCGGCGATCGCCTCCTTCAAGGCCCGCGCCGAATGGAACAGGTCCGAGGACAGCACCGTCGACCGCGCCTCGGGGAAGCGCTCGGCCACTTCCTCGGCCAGCCGTTCCACCCCCGGCCCGATGGCGGTCATCTTGCCCTCGACCCCGCAGCTGGGGCAGGCCACCGGGATCGGCTTGGTCGCGCCGCATTGGTGGCAGACCAGGCGGTTCTGGAAGCGATGCTCGACCATGCGGGCGTCGCAATGGTCGCAGCCGATCTGCTGGCCGCAGGCGCGGCAGGCGGTGATCGGCGCATAGCCGCGCCGGTTCAGGAACAAGAGCGACTGCTCGCCCCTGTCGCGGCGCGCCGCGATCTCGGCGGCCAGGCGGGGGCTGATCCAGCGTCCCTTCTCCATCTCTTGCTGGCGCAGGTCGATGGTGCCCATCTCGGGCAGGTCCGCCGTGCCGTAGCGGGCGCGCAGGTCCAGGCGGCGATATTTGCCGGTGGCCGCATTCACCCAGCTTTCGACCGAGGGCGTGGCCGAAGCCAGCACCACCTGCGCCTGCTCGACGCTGGCGCGCAGCACCGCCATGTCGCGGGCGCTGTAATAGACGACATCCTCCTGCTTGTAGCTGGAATCGTGCTCCTCATCGACGACGATCAGGCCCAGGTCGGCAAAGGGCAGGAACAGCGCCGAGCGCGCGCCGACCACCAGCCCGACATGGTTCTGCGCCGCCATGGTCCAGAGCCGCCGCCGCTCGCTGCGGGTGATGCCGGAATGCCATTCGCCGGGCCGGGCGCCGAAACGCGCCTCGACCCGGTCCAGGAACTCGGCCGAAAGCGCGATCTCGGGCAGCAGCACCAGCGCCTGCCGGCCCTGCCGCAGGCATTCCGCCACGGCTTCCAGATAGACCTCGGTCTTGCCCGAGCCGGTGACGCCGCGCAGCAGCGTGGTGCCATAGGCGCGGCTGCGCAAGGCGTCGCGCAGGGCCTCGGCCGCCTCGGCCTGGTCGGCAGCCAGCGGCTTGCCCGGCAAGGCGGGGTCCAGCTGCGGATAGGGGGTGTCGCGCGGCGCCAGCACCTCGGCCAGCGTGCCGGCCTTGACCAGCCCCTGCACCACGCCCGGACTGACCCCGGCCAGCTGCGCCAGTTCGCCGGGCGCAAAGCCGGCGCCGCCGTGATCCTCGATCACCCGCAGCACGGCGGCGCGGGCATCGGTCATGCGCGCGGGCACCGGCCCGGCGCGATGGATGATGCGCCGGGCCGAGGGCGGCTGGTCCAGGTCCGGCGCCCGCGTCGCCATGCGCAACAGCGAGGGCAGCGGCGTCAGCGTGTATTCGCCCATGCGGGTCAGGAACTCGATCATCCCCGGCGCCAGCGGCGGCGCATCGACCAGCCGTGCCACCGGCCGCAGCCGCGCCGCGTCGAAATCGCCGACACCCGGCCCCCAGACCGCACCCATCACCCGGCGCGGACCCAGCGGCACCACCACCAGCTGGCCCAGCCGCACGCCGCCCTCGGGCGCGAGATAGTCCAGGACCCCGACCACCTCTTGCGTCAGCACCGCGATGCGCGCGCCATGGGAATAGAAAAGCGGCGGGGACATCTCAGACCGGCAGCGAGGCCCAGCCGATCAGCAGCAGCAGCGGCCAGTTGCCCACCAGCAACGGTCCGGCGGCCAGGGCCGGCAACAGGGCGACGAGATCGGGCTGAAAGGCTTCCAAGTCATTCTCCGGTTGCATGCGGCGGGGATAGTGGCATGCAAGACCTCTGCCCCGCAAGCCGCGCGGCCCGGACTTCACGCGCGGGCTGTTATGCGCTAAACCCACGGCAAAACCGCAAGAAGGGCTTCCCCGCATGAAATTCTTTGTCGATACCGCCGACGTCGCCGCCATCCGCGAGCTGAACGACCTTGGCATGGTGGACGGCGTCACCACCAACCCGTCGCTGATCCTGAAATCGGGCCGCGACATCCTGGAAGTCACCAAGGAGATCTGCGACATCGTCGAGGGTCCGGTCAGCGCCGAGGTCGTCGCCGCCAAGGCCGAGGACATGATCCGCGAGGGCGAACACCTAGTGAAGATCGCCCCGAACATCACCGTCAAGGTGCCGCTGACCTGGGACGGGCTGAAAGCCTGCAAGGCACTGTCCTCGCAGGGCCACAAGGTCAACGTGACGCTGTGCTTCAGCGCCGCGCAGGCGATCCTGGCCGCCAAGGCCGGCGCCACCTTCATCAGCCCCTTCATCGGCCGGCTCGACGACATCAACTTCGACGGCATGGAGCTGATCGCCCAGATCCGCGAGATCTATGACAATTACGACTTCCAGACCGAAATCCTGGCCGCCTCGATCCGCTCGGTGAACCACATCACCGACGCCGCCCGCATCGGCGCCGACGTGATCACCGCGCCGCCCGCCGTCATCAAGGCGATGGCGAATCACGTGCTGACCGACCGGGGCCTGGAACAGTTCAACGCCGACTGGGCCAAGACCGGGCAGAAGATCGTCTGATGACCGAGCAGACTGCGGCCGAACTGACCGAGGACATCCGCGCCCGGCTGCTGGCGCAGCCCGAGCTGATCCTCTCCGACCGCGACCTGATGCGCGCGCTGATCGGCGCGCGCGAGGCCGAGGTGGGCGAGAACGTCATCGACATCCGCGGCCGCGCCATGCAGGCGCTCGAGGCGCGGCTCGACCGGCTCGAGGCGGCGCATGAATCGGTGATCTCGGCCGCCTATGACAACCAGTCGGGGATGAACACCATCCACCGCGCCGTGCTGTCGCTGCTGGAGCCGACGGATTTCGAGGAGTTCCTGGAAAACCTCGACATCGCCGTCGCGCCGATCCTGCGGGTGGAAACCCTGCGGCTGGTGATGGAATCGGGCGGCGAGGTGCCCGAGCCAGAGGACGGCAGCCCGCTGGTGATCGTCCCCCCTGGCACGGTGGCGCGGCTGATCTCGGGCGGGCGGCGGATGCCGCGCGGCGACGACATCGTGCTGCGCGGCGTCGTGCGCGAGACCCTGCCCTTCCATGGCGACGCCCGCGCGCCGATCCGGTCCGAGGCGCTTCTGCCCATCGACCTCGGCCCCGGCCGCTTCCCGGCGCTGCTGCTGATGGGCTCGGCCGATGTCGGGCGCTTCAACCCGGCCCAGGGCACGGATCTGCTGCGCTTCTTCGGCCAGGCGTTCCGGCTGGCGCTGATCTCCTGGCTCAGGAAATGACCGGCGGGGCCGAGCCTTTGGCGCTGGCCCCGGCCATGGCCGACAACCTCGCGCGCTGGCTCGACAGCGAGCGCGCGACGCGCGACCGTTCGGACCACACGATCCGCGCCTATCAGGCGGACCTGCTGGCCTTCCTCTCGTTCCTCGGCGGCTATCACGGCACGCCCGCCCTGCCGGCAACGCTGGCCGGGCTGACGCAGACCGACATGCGCGCCTTCGCCGCCGCCGAGCGCGGCCGCGGCCTTTCGGCCCGCTCGCTGGCGCGAAGGCTCTCGGCCACGCGCAGCTTCATCCGCTGGATGGCCGACCGGCACGGCTTCGACGCCTCCAGGGCGCTGGCCTCGCGCAGCCCGAAATACACCCGCTCGCTGCCCCGCCCGCTGGCGCCCCAACAGGCGCAGGACGTGCTGAAGATCACCGCCGGCGCCCATCCCGAGGCCTGGATCGCCGCCCGCGACGCGGCGGTGCTGACGCTGCTCTGGGGCTGCGGGCTGCGCATCTCCGAGGCGCTGGGACTGAACGGCGCCGACTGGCCCCTGCGCGAGGCGCTGACCATCCGCGGCAAGGGCGGGCGCGAAAGACAGGTGCCGGTCCTGCCCATCGCGCGCGAGGCCATCGCCGAGTACCTGCGGCTCTGCCCCTATTCGCTGCAAGCCAAGGAACCGCTCTTCCGCGGCGCCCGCGGCGGCCGGCTCAACCCGACGCTGGTCGCGGCCGCGATGCGCCAGACGCGCCAGGTGCTGGGCCTGCCGCCGACGGCGACGCCGCATGCGCTGCGCCATTCCTTCGCCACGCATCTGCTGGCGGCGGGCGGCGACCTGCGCACGATCCAGGAACTGCTGGGCCATGCCAGCCTGTCCACGACCCAGGTCTATACCGGCGTGGACGACGCGCATTTGCTGGCGGTCTATCGCGCCGCCCATCCCCGCGCCTGAGCGGCTTCACCGTTTCCCGAATACTCAAGCCGCCGGCACAAACGGCTTCTGCATGCCCCAATGCGCATCCCGCCGCGCCGCCCGAGCCGGCTTTACATTTCCCGTGCGGCATCCCAAAGGGGCGGCATGTTCGAACTTTCCCTCGATCTCGTGCTGCTGCTGGCCGGCGCCGCCTTCGCCGCCGGCTTCGTCGATGCCATCGCCGGCGGAGGCGGGCTGATCACCGTCCCCGCCCTGATGCTGGCCGGCCTGCCCCCGGCGCAGGCGCTGGCGACGAACAAGGTGCAGGGCGTCTTCGGCGCGGCGACGGCGGCGATCTCCTATGCCCGCAGCGGGCTCGTGGACCTGCGCGGGCAAAGCGGGGCGGCAGCGGTCGCCTTCGCGGCGGGGCTCTGCGGCGCGCTGCTGGTAAGCTGGATCCCGGCGCAGGCGCTGCGCTACGGCCTGCCGGTGGTGCTGATCGGCATCGCCGCCTTCTTCGCCCTCAGGCCGGGACTGGACGATACCGACCGCATGCGCCGCATCACCCCAGCCACCTTCACCGCCTCGGTCGTGCCCCTCGTCGCCTTCTATGACGGGCTGGTCGGGCCAGGCACGGGATCGTTCTTCATGCTGGGCTTCGTCATGCTGGCGGGCTACGGCATCCTCAAGGCGACGGCGCATACGAAACTGCTGAACTTCGCCTCGAACCTGGGCGGGCTGGTCGCCTTTGCGGCGGTAGGAAAGCCGCTCTGGCTGGTCGGCGCCGTCATGGCGGTGGCGCAGATCGCCGGCGCCCTGCTGGGCGCAAGGCTGGCGATGCGGATCGGCGCGCGGGTCATCAAGCCGCTGCTGGTCGCGACCTCGACCCTGCTGGCGCTGCGGCTGGTCTGGCAGCTTCTTTGAAGGATGGGGGCTTTGCGCCCCCACGCCCGCCGGGCAAGCCCGACGGGCTTCCCCCGCAGGATATTTGCCCACGGAAGAAACCCGGAAAAAGGCCTCGGAAAAAGGCAATGCCCGGCGCCTGGCTTCTTCCGTGTCGAAATATCCTGGGGGAGCGCGGAACGCGCGGGGGCAAAGCCCCCGATCTGCTCGGGAAGGCTGCGCGCCGGAGCCGCGGCCGGATCAGCTCGGGAACCCTTCCGCCCGGCGCAATTCGCCCGTCGCCAACCCGCGCCAGTTGCGCAAGGGCGCAGTCAGGTATTTCTGCACCACCGGGTGGGCTTCCTCCAACAGGCCCAGATGCACCATCAGCGCGGTGATCGCGGCCTCGGCGCCGCGGGTGCCGCCATCCGCGATCTTCAGCGCGACCCCCAGCCCGCGTTCGGGGACGATGCCGACGAAGACCGCCTCGGCCCCGGTCTTGACCGCGGCACGGCCGTCCATGGCGCGCATCAACTCGGTGCAGGCCCGCCCCTCGCCGGCGACCAGTTCGGGATGGGCCAGCATCGCCTCGACCAGGCGCCGCTGTGCCTGGCCGCGCTTGCCGGCCGCCGGTTGCGCAAATCCGGCCATGGCATGGGCCAGCCCCTCGACCGTGCAGGCGAAATTCGGCGCCGAGCAACCGTCGATGCCCCAGCCGGTGGCGACCTCGCCCGTCACCTCCTCGAAGGCGCGGCGCACGGCGCGCTGCACGGGGTGGTCGATCTCGACATATTCCGGCCCCGCGTTCATGTGCCGCTTGAGCGTCAGGAAGCCGGCATGCTTGCCAGAGCAGTTGTTGTGGACCTGGCAGGGGCTCTCGTCCGAGCAGACCAGCCGCTTGCGCTCGGCCGGGTCGGCCGGCAGATGCGCGCCGCAGCGCAGGTCGCTGTCATCAAGCCCCAGGCCCGACAGCCAGGCCGCGACCCGCTCGGTATGGAGGCGCCCGCCGCTGTGGCTGGCGCAGGCCAGCGCCAGATGCTCGCTACCCAGCCCCGCCTGGTCGGCCGCGCCGCTTTCGACCAGCGGCAGCGCCTGGATCATCTTGCAGGACGAGCGCGGATAGATCACCGCCCCCGGATTGCCCCAGGCCTCGACGATGCCGTTCGCATCCGCGATCACCACATGGCCCAGATGGGTGCTTTCGCGCATCCCGCCCCGCCACAATTCGATGAGTCTGGCTGCGGTCATGGCTGTTTTTCCTCTGACAATCGCGCGATTTTCCGCAAACGGGGGTTTTTCACGCCTTCCTTTTCGCATTATCTTGCCGCCAGATGGTTGAAAACACCACCATCATCGGCAACAAGCCGGATCGAACCGGACCATGGCAGGAGGCCAGAGCATGTTGAAATTCGCGCCGCGCGCCGCAGCGGCAGCCGCCGCAATTGCGATCGCCGCGTCTTCGCCGGTCCTGGCCCAGGACTCGACGAATGTGATCGGGACCGAGGGCGACTGGACCGTCTTCTCGGCGACCAGCCCCAAGGAATGCTGGGCAGTGTCGGCCCCGAAATCCACCCAGAACCTGGATTCCAGCGGCAAGCCCAAGGAAGTGACGCGCGGCGACATCCGGCTTTACGTCGCCTATCGCCCCGGCCAGTCGGGCGAGGTCTCGTTCTCGGGCGGCTATCCCTTCGCGCCCGATTCGGCGGTCGAGGTGAATATCGGCGGCAATGTCTTCAAGCTGTTCACCGAGGGCGAAAGCGCATGGACCGGCTCGCCGGCCGACGACGCCAAGCTGGTCTCGGCGCTGCGTGCGGGCTCGACCGCGGTGGTGACCGGGCGCTCGGCGCGGGGCACCGTGACCAAGGACACCTTCAGCCTGTCGGGCATCACCGCCGCGACGAACAAGGCCCAGGCTGCCTGCAAATAAACTACAGCTGCGGGAACCGCGGCGGACAGGGGCGCGAGCCCCTGTTTTCTTTTGGGCCGCCTTGCCCTATATAGGCCCATTGCCCCTTTCGCCGCCCGGACCCGCCAACCATGAACGCCCCGTCGCCAGTCACGCCCGCCGCCCCGATCACCCAGGATCTGCTGACCATCCCGCGCAAGCTGCCCGAGACGGCGCGCCGGAACCTCGTCGGCCTGACCCGCGCGCAGTTGCACGAGGCGCTGATCGAGGCCGGCACCCCGGAACGGCAGGCCAAGATGCGCGTGGGCCAGATCTGGCAATGGATCTATCACTGGGGCGTGCGCGACTTCGCGCAGATGACCAACCTGGCCAAGGACTACCGCGCCCTGCTGGCCGAGAGATTCGAGATCGCGCTGCCCGAGATCGTCACCCGCCAGATCAGCGCCGACGGCACCCGCAAATACCTGCTGCGCATCAATGGCGGGCACGAGGTCGAGACCGTCTACATCCCCGAGGAAAACCGCGGCACGCTTTGCATCTCCAGCCAGGTGGGCTGCACGCTGACCTGTTCCTTCTGCCACACCGGCACGCAGAAGCTGGTGCGCAACCTGACCGCGGGCGAGATCGTGGGCCAAGTGCTGGTCGCCCGCGACGACCTGGGCGAATGGCCGAAGCCCGGCGCGCCCAAGGACGAGACGCGGCTGGTCTCGAACGTGGTGCTGATGGGCATGGGCGAGCCGCTGTACAACTTCGACAATGTCCGCGACGCGATGAAGGTGGTGATGGATGGCGAGGGCATCAGCCTGTCGCGCCGCCGCATCACGCTGTCGACCAGCGGCATCGTCCCCGAAATCGCCAAGACCGCCGAAGAGATCGGCTGCCTTCTGGCCGTCAGCTTCCACGCCACCACCGACGAGACCCGCGACAGGCTGGTGCCGGTGAACAAGAAGTGGAACATCGAGACGCTGCTCAACGCGCTGCGCGACTATCCGCGGCTGTCGAACTCGGAACGCATCACCTTCGAATATGTGATGCTGGACGGGGTGAACGACAGCGACGAGGATGCGCGCCGGCTGGTCCGGCTGATCCGCGGCATCCCGGCCAAGGTGAACCTGATCCCGTTCAACGAATGGCCCGGCTCGCCCTATCGCCGCTCCAGCTGGGAGCGGATCGAGGCCTTCGCCGACATCGTCCACAAGGCCGGCTATGCCTCGCCCATCCGCACCCCGCGCGGCGAGGACATCATGGCCGCCTGCGGCCAGCTGAAATCCGCGACCGAGCGCGGCCGCAAATCCGCCGCCCAGATCGCGGCCGAGGCCCGCGCCTAAGACGCCATGTCTTGCGCCTGCGGCCCGGCCGCATGGGTATTTGAACAACGAAGAAGTCTTGGGCCGGCTGCGGGCTTCTTCGTTGCATTAAATACCCATGCAACAGCACCGAAAGGCGGGGCGCTTCACGAATCCGGCAAGATCCGCGGCGACCTTGCCCCGCGCGCCCCGCAGTCGTAGAAGCATCGCGACCCGCGAAAGAGGTGACGCATGAGCTGTCCGAAACCCGTCGTCCTTTGCATCCTCGATGGCTGGGGCATTTCCTCGCGCCCCGAACAAAGCGCACCCGACCAGGCCAGGACGCCGAATTTCGACCGGCTGATGCGCGACTGCCCGCATGGGACGCTGGTGACCTTCGGCCCGGACGTCGGCCTGCCCAAGGGGCAGATGGGCAATTCCGAGGTCGGGCATACCAATATCGGCGCCGGCCGCGTCGTCGCCATGGACCTGGGCCAGATCGACCTGGCGATCGAGGACGGCAGCTTCTACGAGAATGCCGCGCTGGGTGAATTCATCCGCAAGCTCAAGGCCAGCGGCGGCACGGCGCATCTGATGGGCGTCGTCTCGGACGGCGGCGTGCATGGCCATCTCCAGCACGTCATCGCCGCCGCCCGCGCCGTGGCCGACAAGGGCGTGCCGGTGGTGGTCCATGCCGTCACCGACGGCCGCGACGTGGCGCCTACCTCGGCCGCGGGCTTCGTTACCGAGCTTCAGCGCGCCCTGCCCGAGGCCGCCCGCATCGGCACCGTCATCGGCCGCTATTACGCCATGGACCGCGACAACCGCTGGGAGCGCGTCGCACGCGCCTACGGCGCCATGGTGCGCGGCGAGGGGCTGCCCGCGCCGGATGCGGCCCAGGCCGTGGCCGATGCCTATGCCCGCGACGAGACGGACGAGTTCATCCAGCCCACGGTGATCGAGGGCTATGCCGGCGCGCGGGATGGCGACGGCTTCTTCTGCCTCAATTTCCGCACCGACCGCGCGCGCGAGATCCTGGCCGCCATCGGCCAGCCGGATTTCGCCGCCTTCGACACCGGCAGGCGGCCGCAATGGGCGGCGCTTCTGGGCATGGTCGATTACTCGGCCAGCCATGACGAATACATGCAGGCCGCCTATCCCAAGCGGCAGGTGGTCAACACCCTGGGCGCCTGGGTCGCGGCCAAGGGCCTGCGTCAGTTCCGCCTGGCCGAGACCGAGAAATATCCCCATGTCACCTTCTTCCTGAACGGCGGCAAGGAAACCCCCGAGCCGGGCGAGGACCGTTTCATGCCGGCCAGCCCCAAGGTCGCGACCTATGACCTGGCGCCCGAGATGGCCGCGCCCGAGGTCAGCACAAAACTGGTCGAGGCCATTGAGGCGGGCTACGACCTGATCGTGGTGAACTATGCCAACCCGGACATGGTGGGGCATACCGGCAGCCTGCCCGCCGCCATCCGCGCCTGCGAGGCGGTGGACAAGGGGCTGGGCATGATGCTGGCGGCGCTGGAAAAGGCCGGCGGCGCCGCGGTGGTCATCGCCGACCACGGCAATTGCGAAACCACCATCGACCCCGAGACCGGCGGCCCGCATACCGCCCACACCACCAACCCGGTTCCGGTGATCGTCTTCGGCGGGCCCGAGGGCGCGAGCCTGCGGAACGGCCGGCTGGCCGACGTGGCGCCGACGGTGCTGGACCTGATGGGCCTGGACCTGCCGCCCGAGATGACCGGCACCTCGCTGATCGGGCGGGCATGAGAGCCAGGCTGTTCTTGCCGGTGCTGGTGGCCCTTGCCATCGGCTCGATGGCCCCGGCCCAGCCGGCGACGCCCGCGCAGGACGATTCGCCCCTGGACCTGGCCGCGCAGGAGGCGGCCGAGGCGGCCGACATGCTGCGCGCCGCCGTGGGCCAGCTGGACGAGGCGCTGACCGAGGACGACCAGGTCGCCTCGCTGACCCGGATGATCCGCGCCTATGAGCAGGGCATGGCCGCGCTGCGCGAGGGTTTGCGTCGTGCCGGCATCCGCGAGCAGGAGATCCGGGCCGAGTTCGACGCCCGCCGCGAGCGGCTGGGCCGGGTGCTGGGGGTGATGACCTCGATGCAGAAATCGCCCGAGACCGTGCTGCTGCTGCATCCCTCGGGGCCGGAATCCTCGGCCCGCGCGGGGATGATCCTGTCCTCGGTCGCGCCGGGGCTGGAGGCCGAGGCCCGCGACATGCAGCAGAAGCTGGAGGAGATCCGCGCCGTGCGCGCCATCCAGCTGAACGCCGCGAACACGCTGGCGCAGGGGCTTGGGCAGGTGCAGGAGGCGCGCCGGCTTCTGGCCTCGGCGGTGACGGACCGCTCCAGCCTGCCGGTGCGCTTCGGCGAGGATCCCAGGGAACTGACCGCGCTGGTGGAATCGGCCGATACGCTGGACGCCTTCGCCTCGGGCATCGCCGGGATGGAGCAGGACGTGGGCGCGCCCATGGCCGATTTCGAAGGCGCGCAGGGCAGCCTGCCGCTGCCGGCCCTGGGCCGGGTGCTGCGCCGCTATGACGAGCCCGATGCCGCGGGGGTGCGCCGGCCGGGCATGGTCATCGCCACCGCGCCCGCCGCGCTGGTCACGTTGCCCTGGCCTGCGACAATCCGCTATCGCGGTCCGCTGCTTGATTACGGCAATGTGATGATCGTTGAGCCCGCGCGGGGGTATCTGATGATATTCGCCGGTCTGGCGCAGGTCTTCGGCGAGACGGGCGACGTCCTGACGGCAGGAGAGCCGGTGGGGCTGATGGGCGGGCAAGAGCCGCCCGCGCAGGAGTTCGGCGCCGAATTCGTCGCCGATGCCGCGGCCGGGGGCGGTGCTGGACAGAGCGAGACACTGTATGTTGAACTTCGCAAGGGCAAGGAAACACTGGACCCGGCAGAGTGGTTCGTGATGAATCCCATTGTCGGAGAGGCCGCGGACGGGACAAGCCGCAACGCAACCGGGCAGGACGGAGCTGAATGAAACATTATCTTCTGGCAGGGGCGATCGGCACGCTTGCGGGCATCACCGTCGCCACCCAATTCGCCGGCCCGCTGGTCGCGCAGGAATCGGGCAGGAACGCCTCGGTCTATGAGCAGCTGGACCTGTTCGGCAACGTGTTCGAACGGGTGCGCGCCGATTACGTCGAGCAGGTGGACGACAAGAAGCTGATCGAGGCGGCGATCAACGGCATGCTGACCTCGCTCGACCCGCACAGCTCGTTCCTGTCGGCCAAGGATTACGACGACATGCAGACCCAGACCCGCGGCAGCTTCGGCGGGCTGGGGATCGAGGTCGGGCAGGAGGACGGGCTGGTCAAGGTGATCTCGCCCATCGACGACACGCCCGCGGCCGAGGCCGGGGTCAAGGCCGGCGACTACATCACCCATGTGAACGGCGAATCGCTGATGGGCATGAACCTGGACGAGGCGGTCGAGAAGATGCGCGGCCCCGTCGGGTCCGAGATCAAGATCACCATCCTGCGCGAGGGCGAGAAGGAGCCCTTCGACCTGACCATCACCCGCGACACGATCAAGCTGACCGTGGTCAAGACCCGCATCGAGGGCCATGCCGTGGTGCTGCGCGTCACCACCTTCAACGACGAGACCTTCTCGACCCTGAAGACCGAGATGGACAAGGCGATCAAGGAGGCCGGCGGCATCGACAAGGTGACGGGCTTCGTGCTGGACCTGCGCAACAATCCGGGCGGGCTGCTGAACCAGGCCATCGAGGTCTCGGACGCCTTCCTCGACAAGGGCGAGATCGTCTCGACCCGCGGCCGCAAGCCCGAGGAAAGCGAGCGCTGGAACGCCAAGCCCGGCGACCTGGCGCAGGGCAAGCCCATGGTGACGCTGATCAACGGCGGCTCCGCCTCGGCCTCGGAGATCGTCACCGGCGCGCTGCAGGACCATCGCCGCGCCATCGTCGTGGGCACCAAGAGCTTCGGCAAGGGCTCGGTGCAGACGGTGATGCCGGTGACCTCGGACAGCGCCATCCGGCTGACCACGGCGCGCTACTACACGCCCTCGGGCCGGTCGATCCAGTCGCTGGGCATCCAGCCCGACATCATCGTCGAACAGCCCGCGCCCAAGCCCCAGGACGAGGAAGAGGCCGGCCAGCCGCGGACCGATTCGAAATTCCTGAACTCGGAAGCCGACCTGCGCGGCGCGCTGAACAACGATTCGATCAGCGACGAAGAGCGCAAGCAGATCGAGGAAGAGGCCAAGCAGGTCGAGGCCACCGCCAAGCTGCGCGAGGAGGATTACCAGTTGGCCTATGCGGTGGACATCCTCAAGGGCCTGGCGGCGGTGGACTATCACGCCCAGGCCGTGCCCGATGCCGCGAAGCCCGCCGTCACCGGCGAGGATGCGGCCCAGGGGGCGCAGGCGGAATGAGCGCGGACCTGCTGGGCCCCTCGGGCCTGCCCTATCGCCCCTGCGCGGGGGTGGTGCTGATCAACCCGGCGGGGCTGGTCTTTGCCGGGCAGCGCATCGACAACCCCGGCCCGGCCTGGCAGATGCCGCAGGGCGGCATCGATCAGGGCGAGACCCCGCGCCAGGCGGCGCTGCGCGAGCTGGTCGAGGAGACCGGCGTCACCACCGACCTGGTCGACGTGCTGATGGAAACGCCCGGCTGGGTGACTTATGACCTGCCGCCCGAGCTGCTGGGCAAGGTCTGGAAGGGCCGCTATGGCGGGCAGAAGCAGAAATGGTTCGCCATGCGCTTCCTGGGCGAGGATGAGGCGGTGCGGATCGCCACCGCGCATCCCGAGTTCGAGCGCTGGCAATGGATGCGGGCGGCCGATCTGATCGACGGCATCGTGCCCTTCAAGCGCGATGTCTATGCCCAGGTTCTGGGCGATTTCCGCGAGATCCTGGCCTGAACGGCCCGCGCCGCGCCGGGTGGCGCGGGCGGCATGGGTATTTGGGCAACGGAGAAATGCGCAAGGGCGGCTTTCGGGGCCGCCCTTTTGCCTTAGCTGCGCAGCATGGCCAGCAGGCGGGTGTCGGCATAGCCGTCGGGCGTCACGCCGCGCGAGCGCTGGAAGGCCCTGATCGCCTCGGCCGACTGGCTGCCGAGCTTGCCGTCCACGCCGCCGGTGTCGAAGCCGCGGGCCATCAGCAGGCGCTGGATCTCGGCCTTTTCGCTGTTCGACAGCGTGCGGTCGCCGCGCGGCCAGCTGCCCTGGATGCCGCGGCGGCCGGCGATCGCCTCGCCCAGATAGGCCACGCCGAGGGCGTAGCTGTCCGAGGCGTTGTATTTCAGGATGGCGCGGAAGTTCTCGGTGATCAGGAAGGCCGGGCCCCGCGACCCGGCCGGCGCCAGGATCGAACCCGAGGGCACCGGCGCCCCGCTGATCGTGCGCACGCCCATCGCCGCCCATTGGCTGCCCGAATGCTGCACCGATTTGCCGGCTTGGTTGAAGTCGAAGCCCGGCGGCAGGATCACCTCGGTCCCCCAGGGCTGGCCGGGGCGCCAGCCGTTCTGGCGCAGGTAGCTGGCGGTCGAGGCCAGCGCGTCGGTCGGGTCGTCCGACCAGATGTCGCGGCGGCCGTCGCCGTTGAAGTCCACGGCATGGCCGAGGAAGGACGAGGGCATGAACTGCGTATGCCCCATGGCGCCGGCCCAGCTGCCGACCATATGGGCGCTGTCCACGTCGCCCGACTGGATGATGAGCAAGGCCGCCACCAGCTCGCCGGCGAAGAATTCGCCGCGCCTTCCGTCATAGGCCAGCGTCGCCAGCGCCGGGACGATCTGCGTATTGCCGCGGTTGGCGCCGAAATTGGATTCCATGCCCCAGACGGCCAGCACGATCTCGCGCGGGACGCCATAGCGCGCCTCGATGGCCGAAAGCGTGCTTGCATATTGCGCGGCCTTGGCGCGGCCGGTCGCGCCGCGCGTGCCGATGGCGCCGTCGAGGTATTCCCAGATCGGCTTGGTGAATTCGCTCTGCTTGCGGTCCAGCGCGACGATGCTGGGCTGGTAATGCGCCCCGGCCATGGCCCGGTCGAAGGTCGCGGGCGAGACGCCCGAGGCCAGCGCGCGCGGGCGGAAGCTTTGCACCCAGTTCTGGAAACCGGCCTCGGAGCCCTGCCCCCCGGCCGTGGGCAGCCCGCCGAAATGGCCGCCGGCGGCGCCCGGTCCCTGGTTCAGCGACACGCCGCAGCCGGCCAGCGTGCCGATCAGGATGGCCATGGTCGCGATGCGCGAGATGCGTCTGGTCATTCTGCCTGTCCGTTCCGTGTTCTTGTTCTGCCTGCTCTGCTCGCAGCCAGTCTAGCCCAGCCGGGCGCGGCTGGATAGGGGCGGATCAGCCCTGCTCGTCCCAGAGCGGCTCCATCTGCGCCACGATCACCGCGTTCTCGGCCAGCGCGCGGTCCATCAGGGCGCGCTCTTCGTCGCGGATTTCGTGGCCCTCGGCCAGGCGCTCATCGATGCTGCCGTGGCCGGTGACTTCCAGCGGCGCAAGGCCGGCCTGCTTCAGGATGGCGACGGTCTCGCGCACCGCCTCGTCCTCGGTCGTGCCGGCGGCATAGCAGACCAGCGCCGCGCCGGTGGCGCCCTGGGGCAGGCCGTCGTCGGTGGCGCGGCCGACCTGGACCAGAAGCGTATAGACCTGTTGCATGGCTTTTCCTTCGTCGCGATTTGCCGTCATATCGCCCGAAACGGACGGAGGTGACAATGAGCAAGAGCTTGCGACGGGTGCGATCGGCGCTGGAGGCTGCGGGCCTTGCCGCCCGGATCCACGAGACCGACGACAGCGCCCGCACCGCCGCAGGCGCGGCGGCGGCGGTCGGCTGCGCGCTGGACCAGATCGCCAAGTCGATCATCTTCCGCGGCGAGGAGAGCGGCCATGTCGTGCTGTTCCTGACCGCGGGCGGCAATCGCGTCGATCCGGCCAAGGCGACCGAGGTGGCCGGGCAAAGGCTGGGCAAGGCCGATGCCGAACTGATCCGGGCCGAGACCGGCTTTGCCATCGGCGGCGTGGCCCCGGTCGGGCATCTGCGGCAGATCGAGGCCTGGCTGGACCCGCGCCTGCTGGATTTCGACCTGGTCTGGGCGGCGGCGGGCACGCCGCGCCATGTCTTTGCCATCGCGCCGGCCGACCTGCTCCGCCTCACCGGCGCGAAGGCGGCGGATTTCACCGCCTGACGGGAAGGGGCGGGAAGACCCCGCCCGGTTCCGCTATCCGGCCACCGCGCGGTAGAGCCAGATCAGGATCACCGCCCCGATCAGCCCGGCGACCCCCTGCGCCAGCCAGCTGCCGGCCTGGGCGTTCA
The DNA here is from genome assembly GCF_029909795.1 of Paracoccus versutus. Lineage (NCBI taxonomy): Bacteria > Pseudomonadati > Pseudomonadota > Alphaproteobacteria > Rhodobacterales > Paracoccaceae > Paracoccus > Paracoccus versutus. The sequence continues at coordinate 2,101,377 of NZ_CP038197.1, read as the reverse complement.
GCCCGACCAGACCCAGAAGCGCATTGCCGACGATGGCGCCGACAATGCCCAGGATGACGTTGAGGATGATCCCCGTATCCGCCTTCATGATGCTGCTGGCGATCCAGCCCGCAAGACCGCCGACGATGATCGCGGCCAGCCAACCCAAACCCTGCATGTGAAACTCCGCTTTCAGGACATTCGTGCGGGTTGAACGCAGCGGCGGCGCTTGGGTTTCACGCCGGGCTCACGCAAGGGCGAGCCCGGTGCAGGGGCGCAACGGTTCAGTCGCGCAGAAGCTCGTTGATCGAGGTCTTGGAGCGGGTCTGCGCATCGACCCGCTTGACGATCACCGCGCAATAGAGGTTCACGCCGTTCTTCGACGGCATCGAGCCGGCGACGACCACCGAACCCGCCGGAACCTCGCCATACATCACCTCGCCGGTCTCGCGGTCGACGATCTTGGTGGACTTGCCGATGAAGACGCCCATGCCGAGGACCGAGCCCTCGCGCACGATGCAGCCCTCGACCACCTCGGACCGCGCGCCGATGAAGCAATTGTCCTCGATGATGGTGGGGCCGGCCTGCATCGGTTCCAGCACGCCGCCGATGCCGACGCCGCCCGACAGGTGCACGTTCTTGCCGATCTGCGCGCAGGAACCGACCGTGGCCCAGGTATCGACCATCGTGCCCTCGTCGACATAGGCGCCCAGGTTGACGAAGCTGGGCATCAGCACCACGCCCTTGGCGATATAGGCCGAGCGGCGCACGACGCAGTTCGGCACCGCACGGAAACCGGCGACCTTCCATTGCGCCTCGCCCCAATGGGCGAACTTGCTGTCCACCTTGTCCCACCAGGTGCCGCCCTGCGGCCCGCCCGTCTGGACCTCCATGTCCTTCAGGCGAAAGCCCAGCAGCACGGCCTTTTTCGCCCATTGGTTGACGTGCCAGTCGCTGCCGCGCTTTTCGGCGACGCGCAGCTCGCCCTTGTCCAGCGCCTCCAGCGTGGCCTCGACGGCATCGCGGACCTCGCCCCTGGTGGCGGGGGTGATCTGGTCGCGGATCTCCCAGGCGGATTCGATGGCGGCTTCAAGGGCGTCATTCGACATGGTCTGGCCTCTCAACGGTGGAAACTCTTGCCCAAGGGCTATAAGCCGAGGGGTGCGGCCGCGCAATGCGGCGGTTTCGGCCAGAGGATTGGATGACAGAACTTGACGAGCGCAGCCACCCGTTCCGCGACAGCCATCAGGACGTGGCGGTGGCGCAGACCACGCCCGACACGGCCCAGACCCGCGCGCCGGCCTATCGGCTGGCCTTCACCGACACCGAATTCCTGCTGCGCGAAGAGCTGCGCCCGGTGCGGCTGCAGCTTGAGTTGCTGAAGCCGCAGATGATCATGGATGCGCGCGGCATCCGCTCGACCGTGGTGATGTTCGGCGGCGCCCGCATCCCCTCGCCCGAGCGGCGCGAGGGCGCGCGCACGCCGGTCCTGGCGGCGCTGTCGCATTACTATGACGAGGCGCGGCGCTTTGCCCGGCTGATGACCGAGCGCAGCCTGAAAAGCTATGGTGCCGAGAACGTGATCTGCACCGGCGGCGGGCCGGGGGTGATGGAGGCGGGCAACCTGGGCGCGCACGAGGCCGGCGGCGCCTCGATCGGGCTGTCCATCGTGCTGCCGCACGAACAGACGCCGAATGCCTATGTGACCCCGGACCTGTGCTTCAACTTCCACTATTTCGCCATTCGCAAGATGCATTTCCTGATGCGGGCCAAGGCGGTCACGGTGTTTCCGGGCGGCTTCGGCACCATGGACGAGATGTTCGAGGCGCTGACCCTGATCCAGACCGGCCGGATGAGGCGGGTGCCCTTCATCCTGTTCGGGCCGGAATTCTGGCACAAGGTCATCAACTGGCAGGCGCTGGCCGAGGCCGGCACCATCAGCCCCGAGGACCTGGAGCTGATCAGCTTCGTCGAAAGCGCCGACGAGGCGGTCGAGATCATCGACAACTGGGTCGTGCCCTGCCCCTGAAACGGGGCAGGCGCCGGCCGGGCCCAGATCCTGGGCACCCGGCTTCGCGCAGCTTTGGGCGCTGAATGGCCGGTCATGCAGCCGATCATGCGCGGTCGCGTTCCGCTGGCTGCTTCGTTCCGCTAGCTGCTTCGTTCCGTCGGCCCCTTCTTCCGCCGGCCCCTTCTTCGGTCGGATGCCCTTTCAGGCCGCTTTCCGTTCAGGCCACCTTTCCGACCCGGCGGCCTTTACTTCGGTCACAGGCCTTTGGGGGTCGCGGCCGAGGCTGTGTGAAAACTCCAACTCCGAAAATTTACGAAGAACAGTTTCCTTAGAAATACATTCACGGCGGCCCGCCTTAGAACAAAGTCTCTCCGCAATGCCAGCAGGCGAACATTGTTCCATGCCCGGCCATGCTCGACTGAATTTCCACACAGCCTCGGCCCATTTCGGTCACGAACCTTTCCGGTCACGGGCCCTTTCCTTTCAGGCGCCCTTACCGGTGCAGGGCACCATCCTTCGGGGCCTTTATATCCTTCGGGGGCCTTTCGTCCGAGGGCCACAACAATGACTGCGGATCTTTCGTAGGGCACCTTTCCCGCTCAACCGCTTTTCGTTCGGGCCTTCCCGCTCAGGCGCTTTTTTCGTTCGGCAGCCTTTCCCGCCCCGGCGCCGCCACGCGCTACGGACCCAGGTCGCCGGAGCGTCGCCGCGGATCGCATCGCACCGGGGCAGGCATCACGACGCCAGCATGTCGGACAGCCGGGGCAGCGTGAACAGATCGACCTTGTCAGCTTCGTCTCCTCGGGTCCGGGCGACATCGAACTCCTGACCCTGCGCGCCGCGCGGCTGCTGGCCCAGGCGGACGTGGTGCTTTACGACGACCTCGCCTCGGGAAGGCCGGTGCTGGAGCAGGCCGGCCCGCAGGCCGAGCGCATCCCGGTCGGAAAGCGCGCCGGCCGCCCCTCGGCCAGGATTCGAGCAGGCTAACCCGGCCTTTCCGCCAGGGCTATTTCGGCCACCAGGCCACGAAATCGCCCGCCGCGACATTCGGCGGCGGGCCGCCGCCCCGGCGTTCCGTCGCCGCCCGCGCCTGCTGCGCCTGGGCCGCGCCGTGGCGATAAGTCGCATGCGACAGCTCCGGCCGCATCTCGGGTTCCGGCTGATCCTCGACGGCGCGAATCACGATGGTGCCCAGCTTCAGCGCGCGCTGAAAGGATTCATCGTCGCCATAGATCGCGGTCAGGAAGCGGATCACCTTGGCCCGAAACACCGCGCGATCCTGCGGCCCGTCGGCATCCTCGGCCGCGGATGCGGCCGAGCCGCCGCCCTGCACAGCCTGGGCCGATGCGGCCTGCCGCGAATGGTCGATGCCCTGGTGGCCAAGCTGCATGTCCTGCCCCACGCCGCCGGATTCCTCGACCGCGGGCACCTCGGGCTGGGCGCGGGCAAGGGTGGGACCGACGATTTCGACCTCTCGCGCCGCCTGCGTGGCGGCGGGACCGGCCCGGCTTTGGATCTGGTGAACGGTTGGAATCATGACACACCCGAAGATACTGATCTGGATATGCCCATCATAGCCGTTTCCCGGCGGATTTCACCCGCTCTTTGCCGGGTGTTTTCTTAAAATCCTAGCAATCTGAACGGCTTGTCATTCGCGGTGATAGGGACTGCCGGCCAGGATGGTGGTGGCGCGATAGATCTGCTCGGCCAGCATGACGCGGACCAGCATATGCGGCCAGACCATGCGGCCGAAGCTGATCGCCAGATCGGCCCGGTCGCGCAGGCTGGGGTCGATGCCATCGGCGCCGCCGATCACGAAGGCAATGTCGCGCGCCTGGTCGCGCCAGCCGGCGATGCGGGCGGCAAATTCGGGGGAACTCAGCATCTGGCCACGCTCGTCCAGCACCACCAGGGCGGCACCGTCGGGGATGGCCCTGGCCAGCAGCGCCGCCTCGGCCGCCATGCCGCCGCCGCGACGGTCGTCGACCTCGGCCAGGGTGACGGGGGGCAGGCCCAGACCGCGGCCCGCCTTGGCGTGACGGTCCAGGTAATCGGCGATCAGCTTCGCCTCGGGGCCCTGCCGCAGCCGCCCGACCGCGGCAATGACCATGCGCATGGATCAGATCTGGTGCTTGCCGGCCTCGATGGCGGCGTGTTCGGCGCGCAGCCGCTCAAGCGTGGCCGAACGCAGGGCGTCGGCGGGCATCCACATCTTTTCCAGCTGATAGAACTCGCGGACCTCGGGGCGGAAGACATGGACGATCACGTCGTCGGTGTCGATCAGCACCCAATCGCCGGTCTCCTTGCCCTCGATCCGGGCCGAGCGGCCGGTCTGTTCCTTCAGGCGCTCGACCAGCTTTTCGGCGATCGAGGCCACCTGCCGCGCGTTCCGGCCCGAGGCGATCACCATGTGATCGGCCATGGCCGAGCGGCCACGCAGGTCGATGGTCACGACATCCTCGGCCTTGTCGTCGTCAAGAGAGGCAAGAATGCGGTCCAGTAGCTGATCGCTCGTCAGCCCGGATTCCGCGGTGGTCGCAGCCGGCGCAGCGGCCGGCGAGACGGTATTGGACAGGGTTCATCCTCCGGTCATCACGCCGATCTCCCCCGGCGCCGGGGCCTTACCAATGTAGCACGGAATCGCGCCCGCTCAATGCAGGCGCAGCGGATTTCTGGACGCATCCGCCGGCGGGCAGGCCGAAACCGGCAGATTTCCCCAGGGATCGGCGCATCTGACCTGCCCCGCGCCCCAGGCCAGATGCAGGCTTTCGGCACCCGCCGCCGCCCGCGCCTGCTTCAGCGGCGTGTCCGCCCAATGCACCGCCAGCGCGAAAACGGCCACGCAGATCAGCGGGATCGCCCGCAGGATGATGCGAATCAGCATGATCGGTCCCCTTTCCCGTGTCTTTCGGCGCCAAGATAGGGACCATTTCCCAACTTGGAATTAACAGGGCCGTGTGGCGATATTGAATATGACGTGAAATCGCCCTATTAATGCCCCTATGCGAGGATTCGTCTATTTCGACATTCACGACCGCGCCCGCCTGCCCGGCCGGTTCTACGGCGAAAGCCTGTCCGTCACCGCCCGACTTTGACGGGAGCGGGCGCTTGCGCGCGCCCTGCCGCAGGCTGCGGCACCCCCTCCGCCCTTTCCCAGCTAGTCTTCCAGAAAAGAGACAGCCATGACCGGCAACACGAACGCGGGCGCGCCCCGCACCCTCTACGACAAGATCTTCGACGCCCATGTGGTCGAGCGTTCCGAGGACGGCACCTGCATCCTCTATATCGACCGGCACCTGGTGCATGAGGTGACCTCGCCCCAGGCCTTCGAAGGGCTGCGCATGGCCGGGCGCAAGGTGCGCCGCCCCGACCAGACCATCGCCGTGCCGGACCACAACGTGCCCACGACGCCCGACCGCGTGGACGGGATCGAGAACCCCGAGGGCCGCATCCAGGTCGCCGAGCTGGACAAGAACGCGCGCGAATTCGGGCTGAACTATTACCCGATGAACGACATCCGCCAGGGCATCGTGCATATCGTCGGCCCCGAGCAGGGCTGGACCCTGCCCGGCATGACCGTGGTCTGCGGCGACAGCCACACCGCGACGCATGGCGCCTTCGGCGCGCTGGCGCATGGCATCGGCACCTCGGAGGTCGAGCATGTGCTGGCCACCCAGACGCTGATCCAGAAGAAATCCAAGAACATGAAGGTGGAGATCACCGGCAAGCTGCGTCCCGGCGTGACCGCCAAGGACATCACCCTGTCGGTGATCGGCGCCACCGGCACCGCCGGCGGCACCGGCTATGTCATCGAATATTGCGGCGAGGCGATCCGCGACCTGTCGATGGAAGGCCGCATGACCGTCTGCAACATGGCGATCGAGGGCGGCGCCCGCGCCGGGCTGATCGCGCCGGACGAAAAGACCTTCGAATATGTCAAGGGCCGCCCGCACGCCCCGAAGGGCGCCGCATGGGAGGCCGCCGTCGCCTGGTGGAAGACGCTGTTCTCGGACGAGGGCGCGCATTGGGACAAGGTCGTCACCATCCGCGGCGAGGACATCGCCCCGGTCGTGACCTGGGGCACCTCGCCCGAGGACGTGCTGCCGATCACCGGCAAGGTGCCCGCGCCCGAGGATTTCGAGGGCGGCAAGGTCGAGGCCGCGCGCCGCAGCCTGGACTACATGGGCCTGAAGCCGGGCACGCCGCTGAACGAGATCAGCATCGACGCGGTCTTCATCGGCTCCTGCACCAACGGCCGGATCGAGGATCTGCGCGCCGCCGCCGGCATCCTGAAAGGCCACAGGCTGGCGCCGGGCGTGCGCGGCATGGTGGTGCCGGGCTCGGGCCTGGTGCGCATGCAGGCCGAGGAAGAGGGGCTGGACAAGATCTTCATCGACGCCGGCTTCGAATGGCGCCTGGCCGGCTGCTCGATGTGCCTGGGCATGAACCCCGACCAGCTGGCGCCGGGCGAGCGCTGCGCCGCGACCTCGAACCGCAACTTCGAGGGCCGCATGGGCCGTGGCGGCCGCACCCACCTGATGTCGCCGGTGATGGCGGCCGCAGCCGGGATCAGGGGCCACCTGACCGACGTGCGCGAACTGCTGGCGGAAACCGTCTGATGGCGAGCGGCGCGGGGCCTTACCGGCCCCGCCGCAGCAGCATCAAGGCGTTGATCGCAATCAGCCAGAGCCCGGCGTTCTCGAACCAGAAGTTGTATTTGATGTTCGCGAAATCGGCGCTGATGAGCCTGTCCACATGATGAAAGCCCACCGCGCGCACCAGCACGAAGCCGCACAGCACGGCCAGCCCCAGCAGGGCCGGGCCGTTGCGGCGCATGTGCCCGCGCAGGGCATTCGTCGTCCAGGCCAGCGCGAGTGCCACGCCCAGCACCAGCCCGGCGATGAAGGCCAGCTGCACCATATGGCGGTCGTCGTACCAGCCCTGCGCCCGCGCCATGCAGCGTCCGGTGGCGGTCAGCGCGGTCTGCAGGTCCAGCTGCTTGTTCACCCCCAGGAAGGCCATCAGCCCGGCGATCGTCAGCCACAGCCCTCGCGCCGCGCCGGCCGGACGGCGGCGCAGCACCATGACGGCCAGCACGAAGCACAGGAAGTAAGAGAGCACCGTCAGCCAGCCGGTGATCTCGGGGTCTCCGATCTGCGGCCTCCAGTCGCGCGCAATGCAGGCGCGCAGGGCCGCAAGGCTGGAAAACCCGAAAAACATCAGCGAAGCCCTTTCCATGGCGCAAGGCGCCGGACGGGTCTCGGTTAACGGGCCGCTGCGGCCCAAGTCAATTCTGCGAGGATCACGACATGGACAAGTTCACCACCCTGACCGGAATCGCGGCACCCATGCCGCTGGTCAACATCGACACCGACATGATCATCCCGAAACAGTTCCTGAAGACGATCCACCGCTCGGGTCTGGGCAAGAACCTGTTCGACGAGATGCGCTATGACGCCCAGGGCAACGAGATCCCGGATTTCGTGCTGAACCAGCCGGCCTGGCGCGACAGCCAGATCATCGTCGCCGGCGACAACTTCGGCTGCGGCAGCTCGCGCGAACACGCGCCCTGGGCGCTGCTGGATTTCGGCATCCGCTGCGTGATCTCGACCAGCTTCGCCGACATCTTCTACAACAACTGCTTCAAGAACGGCATCCTGCCCATCGTCATGCCGCCAGAGGTGGTGGACGTGCTGATGGAGGACGCCAAGAAGGGCGCCAACGCCCGCATGACCGTGGATCTGGAAAACATGACCGTGACCACCTCGGACGGGCAGAGCTTCCCCTTCGAGCTGGACCCGTTCCGCCGCCACTGCCTGCTGAACGGGCTGGACGACATCGGCCTGACCATGGAAAAGGCCCCCGCCATCGACGCCTACGAGGCGCAGATGGCCCAGAGCCGGCCTTGGGTGTAAGCTCACTGGCCGGGGCGGCCCTGCTGGCCGCCCTTGGCCTGGCCGCCCAGGCCGATCCGCTGCGGATCGCGACCTTCAGCCCCGACCTGTCGCGCGACGGGCCGGGGCTTTTGTTGCGCGACCTCGGCCGCAAGGATGCGCAGATCGACGCCGTGGTGCAGGTGTTGGCGGAAACCCGGCCCGACATCCTGCTGCTGACGCATTTCGACTGGGATTACGAGAACAGCGCGCTGGACGCCTTTGCCGCCAGGCTGGCGCAGGCCGGGCTGGACTATCCGCACCGCTTCGCCGCCCGGCCGAATTCCGGCATGGCGACCGGGCTCGACCTGAACGCCGACGGGCGGCTGGGCACGGCCGACGATGCGCAGGGCTTCGGCACCTTCTCGGGACAGGGGGGCATGGCGATCCTGTCGCGCCATCCCATCGGTCCGGTCAAGGATTACGCGGATTTCCTGTGGCGCGACCTGCCCGACAACCTGATGCCGCCGCTGCCCGAGGAGGTGGCGGCCATCCGCCGCCTGTCCTCGACCGCGCATTGGGATGCGGTGGTCACGGTCGCGGGCCGGCCGCTGCACCTCTTGGCCATGTCCGCGACGCCGCCGGTCTTCGACGGGCCCGAGGATCTGAACGGGCGACGCAACCATGACGAGCTGGCGTTCTGGCTGCATCACCTGCCCGACGGCCCCTTCGTTCTGGCCGGGAACCTGAACCTCGACCCCCTGGACAGCGAAGGCCGGCCCGAGGCGCTGGCCCGGATCATGGCCCATGTCACCGACCCCCTGCCCCGCAGCGCGGGCGGCGCGGCGGCCAAGGGCGGGGTGAACGACGGCCACCGGGGCGATCCGGCGCTGGATACCGGCGACTGGCCGGACGACAAGCCGCCGGGCAACCTGCGCGTCGATTACGTCCTGCCGGCAAGGCCGCTCAAGGTGCTGGACTCGGGCGTGTTCTGGCCGGCCGAGGGACCGCTGGCCAAGGCCGCGCTGGCCGCTTCCGCGCACCGGCTGGTCTGGGTCGACCTGGACTGGCCGCCGGCACCCTGATTCGGACAAGCCCCTTCCGCCCGCCCCCCGCGCGATTCCCCGGCATCTTCTCCGTTGTCCAAATACCCATGCGACGGCGCCGCCCGCCGGCCCGTCGCCCGGCCTTCGACCCCGCCCGCAGCGGCCGCCCGATTCCGCTTGCCGCCGCCGCGGCATCGCAGGTAACATGCGCGTGTATCGGTGCCCCTTTCCGGGGCCAAAAGGGAATGCGGTGCGGTCCTCGGCGTCTCGGGGGCCAAATCCGCAGCCGCCCCCGCGACTGTAGGCGGAGAGCGGACGTCCATCGCGCCACTGGCCATCCGGCCGGGAAGGCGGGCGTCTGCCGTGACCCGCAAGCCAGGAGACCTGCCGATGCATGGAACCGCAATGTCGTCGGGTTGGACGACCAAAGGAAAGGGTCGCAGATGACCGCAAAACCCATGACCGCCGCCGGCGCCAGCCGTGCCTCGGTCCTGTTTCCCGCCATCGCCGCCTTCGCGATCGGCTTCGGGCTGATCTTCATGTCCGGGCTGGTGCAGGCCGAGACCCTGCATGACGCCGCCCATGACGTGCGTCACGCGACCGGCTTCCCCTGCCACTGACATGTTCTCGCGCATTCTGACCAGCGGGTTGATCGCTGGCGCTGCAACGGGGCTGATTGCCGCCCTGTTGCAGCTTTGGTTCGTGCAGCCCGTGCTGCTGCATGCCGAACTGTATGAATCCGGCCAACTGGCCCATTTCGGTGCCGAGGCCGTCAGCGCACACCAGGACTTGGGGCCCTTCGAATGGACCCGCAACATGCTTTCGGTCCTGTTCACCATGATGGTCTATGCCGGCTACGGGCTGATGCTGGTGGCGCTGATGGCGCTGTCCGAGGCGCAGGGCAACGCGGTCACGGCGCGGCAGGGGCTGCTTTGGGGCCTGGCCGGCTACCTGACCATGCAGCTTGCCCCCGCCTTCGGCCTGGCGCCGGAAGTGCCGGGCGTCGCCGCCGCCGATGTGCAGCTGCGCGCGATCTGGTGGCTGGGCACCGCCGCCGCCACCGGGCTGGCGCTGTGGCTGGTCGCCTTTGGCAAGGGCTGGGCGGCCTGGGGCGTGGCCATCGTGCTGATCCTGGCGCCGCATGTGATCGGCGCGCCGCAGCCCGACAGCTATGCCGGCCCGGTCCCGCCCGAGCTTTCGGCGGAATTCGCCGGGCGCGCCCTGGGTGCCGGCGCCATGGCCTGGGCGCTGCTCGGCCTGCTGGCCGGCTGGTTCTGGCAGCGCGAAAGCCAGCGCGCGCCGGTGCCGCAAGCCGCCTGATCCGGGCCGCAACCGTTTCGGCCGGGCGTGCCTGTCGCGCCCGGCCCTTTCATGAAAGCGGGGAAAAGACATGGATCGTTCGATCCCGATGCTGCTGATCGGCCTGATCTTCGGCGGCGGCATGGGCTTCGTCATCGCCGCCGCCAACGGCATCACGCTGGACGGCCACGACCACGGCGCGCATGGCCACGGCACCCAGGCCGCGGCGCATGACCACGGCGCGCCCATCGACCTGCCCGCGGGCAGCGCCACCGCCTCGGCCCGGCTGGAGCCCGACAGCACCGCCGGCTGGAACCTGTTCGTCGAGGCCGAGGGCTTCTGCTTCGCCCCCGAACATGCCGGGCTGGCCGATCGCCGCGGCGAGGGCCATGCGCATCTTTACCTGAACGGCGCCAAGATCGCCCGGCTCTACGGCCCGGCCCATCACCTCGACATGCTCGCCGCCGGCGACCGGCTGCGGGTCGAGCTGAACTCGAACGACCACCGCCCGCTGACCGTGGCGGGCCGGCCGCTCGCCGTGGAACTGACCGTGCCCGACCGCCCGGTCGGCATCCGCGCCGGGGCCGAGGGCCTGCCCGACAGCGCCATTTGCGCCACGCCCTGATGATGCGGTTCGGCCCCGAGGACCAGGCCGCGCTGGACCGCATCCTGCGCTGGCGCCGCGACGTGCGGCATTTCCGCGACGACCCGATCCCCGAGCCGCTGCTGGAGGAATTGCGCGCGGCGATGGAACTGGCGCCCTCGGTCGGCAATGCCCGGCCCTGGCGGGTGATCCGGGTCGAAAGCCCCGATCTGCGCGCCGCGATCCGCGCCGATTTCCTGCGCTGCAATGCCCGGGCCGCCGCCCGCTACCAGGGCCGGCAGCGGCAGGAATACGATGCGCTGAAGCTCGCCGGGCTGGACCGCGCGCCGGTCTGGCTGGCCGTCTTTACCGAGATCGACCCGTCCGAGGGCCACGGCCTTGGCCGCGCCACCATGCCGCAGACCCTGCGGCAATCGACGGCGATGGCGATCCATGCGCTGTGGCTCGCGGCACGGGTGCGCAACCTGGGCCTGGGCATGGTCTCGATCCTCGACCCCGCGCGGATCGGCCCGCTGCTGGCGGTGCCCGAAAGCTGGGAGTTCTCGGCGCTGCTCTGCCTCGGCTGGCCCGAGTTCACCGACGACACGCCGCTGCTGCACCGCACCGGCTGGCAGGAAAACACCGCCCCCGGCTGGCAGCGGCGCTGAAAGGCCCCGCCGCATCGGGCGGGGCCGCTTGGTTCAGGGCTGCGAGGTGGCCGGGCCCATGGGCTGGCCGTTGACGGTAAAGGGGCCGCCGCCCTCGGGCATCTGGATGTCCCAGACATTCTCGCCGCTCGCGCCGGGCTTGGCCATGGCGCGGGCCATGCGCAGCATCATCAGCGGCTGGGCGGCCTCTTCGGGCGGGGCCGCGGCCAGCGCCGCCTCGACCTTGTCGAGCCCCGTGGCCGAGATCAGCGCCGCGCCGGTGGGCGCCGCGCCCGGACCGGCCGCGATGTCCGCGCGATAGTCGATCTGGTAGCCGTCGCCCTTGATCTGCGACGGCGCAAGCTTCAGGTCGGCCGTGCCGCCGGGCAGCAGCGCCACCTGCAGCTGTTCGGGCACCAGCCGCGCGAAGGGTTCCTCGGCGGTCAGGTCGAAGCCCTCGATCAGCATCTTCGCCGGCGCCGCCAGGTCGAAGCCCGAGGCGGTGAAATCCAGCGTCACCTCTTGCGGCAGGATCGGCTCGACCCAGGGCGGCAGCACGCCCTCGGGCACGGTCACGCCCGACAGCGCCACCCGTTCGTGCAGCCGGCCGTCGGCTGTGGCGCCGGACAGGCCGACCGTCACCTTGGTCGAGGCAAGGCCGAATTCGCCCAGCGGAGAGCCGATCTTCAGATCATGCAGGACCGCGTCCATCGACAGGTCGTCCCACAGCGGCATGGCGGCGGCCAGCTTGTCGCGCAGCCCGTCCTGCGAGCCCTCGATCCGCTCCTCGGACGGATGGGCGACGAACCAGGCGAGCAGGGACAGCATGCCTTCGGTGCGCGCGCCGGTGATCTGGCCGCTGCCCTCGTAGCCGGGCGCGGTGATCTGGAAGGTCATCGGCTGGCCGCCCGGAGCCATCAGGATCTCCTGCGACAGCTCCAGCCCCTCGGCGGTGAAGTTCATGGCCTGGTCGACGCCGCCGGCCTTGCCGGGCCCGCCGGTCAGCGACATCTCCATCCGCGCCGTGCGCTGGTGATCGCGCGAGATGATCTCGGGCTCGGCCGGGGGCTGTTCGGGCGCGGCTTCGGCGCCGGGCGGCGGCGGGGGCGCATATTGCACCGACTCGATGACGTAATCCGTCATCACCGCCGTCTGTTCGCGGAAACTCATCAGCCCCTCGTCCCAGATGCCGGTGGATTCGACCCTGGTCGTGCCCTTCTGCTCGAACAGGCGCGGCACCACCACCGACCAGCTCAGCACCTGGTCCTCGCTGACGCCCCAGCTGCCGTCGCCATTGTCGGTCAGCCGATAGGTCAGGGCCGAGACGCTGACCTGGGCCTGCTCGGCCGGAACCTGCGCCAGAAGCGGCGCCGGGTCGATCCGCAGCTCATAGCTTTCGCCCTGGGGGGTGACGGCGACCACGCCCTCGGCGCCGCCGAAATAGGTCTGGAAAACGCCGCGCAGCCGCGCGGCCCCCTCTTCGGTGGCAGGCACGGCCCAGGCCGCCGAGACGGGGCAGATCGCCAGCAGCGCCACAAGGCCTTGTCTCGCAAACATGTCCGAACATCCTTTCGAATTCACTGATCCTGCACAAGCGGCAGATGACAGGAAACAGGCTAGAACTCCACCCCCGGTTGCGCCTTGATGCCATCGCGGAAGGGATGCTTGACCTGCTCCATCTCGGACACAAGATCGGCAAGCTCGATCAGTTCCGGCTTGGCGTTGCGCCCGGTCAGGACCACATGCGTCATCGGCGGTTTTTCGCTGCGCAGGAAATCCAGCACCTCGTCCAGGTCCAGGTAGTCATAGCGCAGCGCGATGTTGATCTCGTCCAGCAGGACCATGCGGATCTGCGGATCGCGGATCAGTTCCTTGGCCTTTTCCCAGCCGGCGCGGGCGGCGGCGATGTCGCGCTCGCGGTCCTGGGTTTCCCAGGTGAAGCCCTCGCCCATGGCGTGGAACTGGCACAGGTCGCCGAAATGCGTGGTCAGCAACCGCCGCTCGCCGGTGTCCCAGGCGCCCTTGATGAACTGCACCACCGCGCAGGGCATGCCATGGGCGATGCAGCGCAGGATCATGCCGAAGCCCGAGGACGACTTGCCCTTGCCCTTGCCGGTATGGACGATGACCAGGCCCTTCTCGCCCTGCTTCTCGGCCATCATCCGGTCGCGGGCGGCCTTGATCCGGGCCATCTTCTCGGCGTGGCGGGTATTGTCGTCGGTCTGCATCGGGCACTCCTTCGCTTGACAAGTCGGGACCGGGCGCGCACAGACGAGAGGCGCTGGTTCCTGTCCTACGACAGGCGAAGAGGGAATGCGACAGGCAACCGCCTGGAAGCAGCCGCCCCCGCGACCGTGACCGGAAAGGTCGCCCCGAGGCCACTGGCGAGACGCCGGGAAGGCGGGGCGGCCGTGGGCCCAGGCCCGAATCCGCAAGCCGGGAGACCTGCCAGCGCGCGAAGGATTGACCGGCGGACGGGGTGTTCCCGCTGGGGCTTGGGCGCTGGTCCCCTGCCTCGTGCCGCCTTGAGGGATGAAGGGCGCATGACCGTCACGCTGCATGTCTGCATCACCTGCCGCGCCGGCCAGCCCGTCCCCGAGGGCGAGCCCGTGCCCGGCGCGCGGCTGCATGACGCGCTGGCGGCCGAAGGCGCCCCCGACGGCGTGCGCATCGTCCCCGTCGAATGCCTGTCCGCCTGCGCCAACGGCGCCGCCATCGCGCTGTCGGCGCCGGGCCGCTGGACCTATGTCTACGGCCGCATGTCGGCCGAGGACGCGACCGAGATCCTGCTGGGCGCCGCCGCCTATGCCCAGGCCCCCGACGGCATCGTGCCCTGGCGCGAGCGCGTCACGATTTTCCGCAAGCGCAGCCTCGCGCGCATTCCCCCGATTGGATAGAAGATGAGCGACCTGACCAAGACCCCCGTCACCGTCATCACCGGCTTTCTGGGCGCCGGCAAGACCACGCTGATCCGCCACCTGATGTCGCAGCCGCAGGGCAAGCGGCTGGCGGTGCTGGTCAACGAATTCGGCACCATGGGCGTCGACGGCGAGATCCTGAAGTCCTGCGCCGACGAGAATTGCCCGGCCGAGAACATCATGGAGCTGTCGAACGGCTGCATCTGCTGCACCGTCGCCGACGACTTCATTCCGACGCTGGAACGGCTGATGGCGATGCCGGTCAAGCCCGACCACATCCTGATCGAGACCTCGGGCCTAGCCCTGCCCAAGCCCTTGCTGAAAGCCTTCGACTGGCCGGCGATCCGCTCGCGCATCACCGTGGACGGGGTGATCGCGCTCGCCGATGCCGAGGCGGTGGCGGCCGGCCGCTTCGCCCCCGACGAGGCCGCGGTCGAGGCGCAGCGCGCCGCCGACGACAGCCTCGACCACGAGACGCCCCTCTCCGAGGTGTTCGAGGACCAGATCGCCTGCGCCGACATCGTGCTGCTGTCCAAGGCCGACCTGGCCGGCGAGCAGGGGCTGGCCGCCGCCCGCGCCGTGATCGAGGCCGAGGCGCCGCGCAAGCTGCCGATCCTGCCGCTGACCGACGGGGTGATCGACCCGCGCGTGATCCTGGGCCTGGGTGCCGCGGCCGAGGACGACCTCGCCGCCCGCCCCAGCCACCACGACGGCGCCGACGACCACGAACACGACGATTTCGACTCGGTGGTGATCGAGCTGGCCGAGATCGCCGACCCCGGCGAGCTTGCCGCCCGCATCGAGCGGCTGGCCCGCGAACAGAACATCCTGCGGGTCAAGGGCCATGTCGCCGTCGCCGGCAAGCCCATGCGCCTGCTGGTGCAGGCGGTGGGCGAGCGGGTGCGGCACCAATACGACCGGCCCTGGGGCGACGCCCCCCGCGCCTCGCGCCTGGTGGTGATCGCCGAGCATGACGACATCGACGAGGCCGCGATCCGGGCGGTCCTGGCTGCCTGACGATGCATGTCGTCTTCCGCGAAAGCCGTGGGCTGGAAGAGACCGAGGTTCCGACCGACCCCGGCCAAGGCCCCGCCGACCTGGTCGTGCTGTCCTATTCCGACAGCGACCTCGGCGCTTTCGCGGCGGGCTGGCATCGCGCTGCCGGGCGGCTGCCTTCGCTGCGGCTGTGCAACCTCTCGGCGCTGCGGCACCCGGTCTCGGTCGATCAGTATTGCGAGGCAACGCTTTCCGGCGCCCGCGCCGTGCTGGTCCGGCTGATCGGCGGCGAGCCCTATTGGCATTACGGCGTCGCCAGCCTTCAGGATCTGGCCCGCCGCCGCGGGATCGCCCTGGCCTTCCTGCCGGCGGACGGGCGTCCCGACCCAACGCTGGAGCGGTTTTCCACCCTGCCGCTGCCGCTGCTGCATCGGCTGGCGGCGCTTTGCGACCAGGGCGGCGCGGTCGCGGCGCAGATGGCGCTGGCGGAACTGGCCGGGGCCGCCGGCCTGCCCGCCGCCCCGGTCCAGGGGCAGGCCGCGATCCCTGACTTCGGCTTCTACGATCCCGACCGCGGCGTCATCGACCGCCCCCGGCCCGACCCCGCACCCGGCGTGCTGGTCAGCTTCTATCGCAGCTACCTGACCGCGGCCGACCTGGCGCCGGTGGATGCGATGATCCGCGCCCTGCGCACGGCCGGCTTTGCCGCGACCGGGGTCTTTGCGCCCTCGCTGAAGGCGCCGGGCTTTGCCGACTGGCTGGCGCCGCACCTGCCCGGCCTTGTCGCGGTGGTGAACCTGACCGCCTTTTCCGCCCGCGACGATGCCGGCGCCACGCCCTTCGACGGCACGGATTGCCCGGTCTTCCAGGTGGCGCTGTCCACCGCGCCCCGCGCCCTCTGGGCGGCCGAGGACCGCGGGCTTTCCGCCGCCGACCTGGCGATGCATGTCGTGCTGCCCGAGGTGGACGGCCGCATATTCCTGGGCGCGATCAGCTTCAAGGAACCGCAAGAGCGCGACCCCGACCTGCAATTCGCCCGCGTGATCCATGCCCCCGACCCGGACCGCATCGACGCGGCGGTGGCGCGGATCACCGCCTGGCACCGGCTGCGGCAGGCGACACGCCGCGCGGTGGTGCTGTCCACCTATCCCGGCAAGGCGCATCAGCTGGCCCATGCGGTCGGACTGGACGCGCTGGCCTCCTGCAGCGCGATCCTTGGGCTTCCCCATGACGACCTGGGCCGGCGGCTGACCGCCGAGCGCATCCACTGGCCGCTCTCGGACTACCAGCAAGCGCTGGCCCGCCTGCCGCAACGCCTGCGCGACGACCTCGCCGCCGCATGGGGCGAGCCCCCCGACGGCTTCCGTTTCGCCGCCCTCCGCCACGGCGCCGACCTGATCGCCCTGCAACCCGAACGCGGCGAGGCAAAGACCCGCGCCGACGACTACCACGACCTGACGCGCACCCCGCGCCATGAATATGTCGCCTTCTACCTGTGGCTGCGCGCGCAGGCGGACGTGCTGATCCACATGGGCGCGCATGGCACGCTGGAATGGCTGCCCGGCAAGTCGGTTGCCCTGTCGGGCGAATGCTGGCCCGAGGCGCTGCTGGCCGACATGCCGGTGATCTATCCCTTCATCGTCAACGATCCGGGCGAGGCCGCGCAGGCCAAGCGCCGGCTTTCCGCCGTGACGCTGGGCCACCTGCCGCCGCCGCTGGCGGATTCCGCGGTGCCCGAGAACCTCGCGCATCTGGAACGGCTGCTCGACGAATATTCCACCGCCGACGGGCTGGACCCGCGCCGCCGCGACCGGCTGATCCTGGCCATCCGCGACGAGGCCCGCGCCGCCGGGGTGGAAACCGACCTGGGCCTGCCCCCCGACGCCGCGGCGGCCGAGGCGATCCCGCTGATCGACCGCTTCCTCTGCGATCTCAAGGACAGCCGCTTCGGCGACGGGCTGCATGTCTATGGCACCGCTCCGGGCGAAGCCGAAGGGCTGGCGCGCGCGCTGGCCGGCCAGCGGGTCGCCCCCGGCCCCTCGGGCTCGCCGGCGCGGGGGCGGCAGGACGTGCTGCCGACCGGGCGCAACCTTTTCACCGTCGATCCCCGCGCCGTGCCCTCGCGCAATGCCCATGCCCAGGGGGTGAAACTGGCCGAGGAACTGCTGCGCCGCCACCTGCAGGACCAGGGCGACTGGCCCCGCGGCCTGGTCGTGGACCTCTGGGGCAGCGCCACCATGCGCACGGCGGGCGAGGAATTTGCCATGGCGCTGCATCTCGCCGGCCTCAGCCCGCGCTGGGACGGCGCCTCGGGCCGGGTCGCGGGCATCGAGATCCTGCCCCTGGCCGAGCTTGGCCGGCCGCGGATCGACGTGACGCTGCGGGTCTCGGGCCTGTTTCGCGACATCTTCCCCGGCCTCGCCCAGCTTTTCGAGACCGGGGCCGAGGCGCTGGCGGCCCGCGACGAAACCCCAGCCGACAACCCTTATCGCAACCGCGCCCCCCGCGTCTTCGGCCCCAGGCCCGGCCTTTACGGCCTCGGCATCGCCGACCTGGCCGAGAGCTTCACCGACCAGGCGCGGCAGGCGGCGGGCGAGGCGTGGCTGGCCGCCTCCTCCCATGCCATCGCCGCCGATGGCCGGATCACCCACCAGCCGCAGGCGATCCGCGACCGCTTGGCCCAGGCCGATGCCTTCGTCCATGCGCAGGACCTGCCGGAATCCGACCTGCTGCTGGCCGGCGACCATGCCGCGCATGAGGCGGGCTTCGCCGCCGCCATGGCGCGGATCGGCGCCGCGCGGCCGGCGCTCTACCACCTCGACGCCACCCGCCCGGACCAGCCGCGGGCCCGGACCCTGGCCGAGGAAATCGCCCGCGTCACCCGCGCCCGCGCCGCCAATCCGGCCTGGGCCGACGGCATGATGCGGCACGGCTTTCGCGGCGCGGCCGAGATCGCGGCGACGCTGGACCACATGGCCGCCTTCGCCAACCTGGCCGGCGTGGTGCCCGGCCATCTCTTCGACCTCTATCACGACGCCACGCTGGGCCGGCCCGAGGTCCTGGCCTTCATGGAACGCGAAAACCCCGCCGCGCTCGCCGCCATGCGCGCGCTTTTCGCGCGGCTGCTCGAATCGGGCCTCTGGGTCAGCCGCCGCAACTCGGTCCTGGCGGAGCTGGCGCCATGAGCTTCGCCGTCAAGGGCTGGTGCCCCGGTGCGCTGCGGCCGATGCAATCGGGCGACGGGCTGGTGCTGCGCATCCGGGCGCGGAACGGCCGGCTGGAACCGGACCAGGCACGGCTGATCGCGGCACTCTCGGCGCGGCACGGCAACGGGCTGATGGACCTGACCAGCCGCGCCAACCTGCAACTGCGCGGGCTGGACCCTTCCGGCCATGCCGCGACCGTCGCCGCCCTGGCCGGCATCGGCCTGATCGATGACGACCCGGAATCCGAGGCACGGCGCAACGTGATCCTGTCGCCCTTCGCCCCGATGGGCGGCCCAGCCTGGCAACTGGCCGAGGCCATCGCCCAGGCGATGACCGCGCCCGATGCGCCGCAGGTGCCCGGCAAGTTCGGCTTTGCCGTCGATGCCGACCCGCCGGTGCTGGCCGACACGCCCGCGGACATCAGGCTGCGCCCGCAGGGCCCAGGCTGGCTGATCCTGCCGGACGGCGCCGACTGGGCGCTCAAGGCCGATAACACCGCCCAGGCCGCCACCCGCGCCATCGCCCTGGCGCATTGGTTCATGCAAGGCGGCGTGCAGGACGGCCGCGGGCGGATGCGCGACCACCTGCGCCGCGCCCCCGCCCCGCCCCATGGCGCGACCCCGCTGCCGTCTTCTCTGTTGCCCAAATACCCATGCGACAGCGCCACCGGAACCGCCGGCGCCCATCCGCCCGACCCCGGCCCGGCACCGAACGGCTGGCTGCTGGGCTTCGCCTTCGGCCAGATCACGCCGGCGCAGCTGGCCGCCGCCGCCGCGATCGGCCCCTTGCGCCTGACCCCCTGGCGCGCGCTGCTGATCGAAGGCGCGGCCCGCCCGCGGATCAAGGGCGCGATCCTCGACCCCCACGACCCGCTCCTGCGCATCCATGCCTGCACCGGCGCGCCCGGCTGCCCGCAGGCTTTGGCCGATGTCCGCGCCCTGGCCCGCAGCCTCGCCCCGCGCCTTGCCCCCGGCCAAAGCCTGCATGTCAGCGGCTGCGCCAAGGGCTGCGCGCATCGGGGCGCGGCCTCGGTCACGCTGGTCGCCACCGCGCCCGACCGCTTCGACCTGATCCGGGACGGCGGCACCCGCGATCCCGCCGCGCAGGGCGGGCTTGCGCCGCATCGCATCCCGCTCTGACCTTGCCCAATGCCCGCTTGCATGAGATAGCCGCGAAAATCCCAGGGAACCCCGATGCTGCACCAATACGAAACCGACGGCGCCCGGATCTACGCGCAGTCCTTCGCCACCATCCGGGCCGAGGCCGACCTCGCCCGCTTCACCGCCGAAGAGGAGCCCGTCGTCGTGCGCATGATCCATGCCGCCGGGCTGGTGGGGCTGGAGCGCGACGTGGCATTCTCGCCCGGCATGGCCGCGGCGGCGCGCCAGGCGCTGGAAGGCGGCGCGCCGATCCTCTGCGACGCGCGCATGGTCAGCGAGGGCATCACCCGCGCCCGCCTGCCCGCCGAAAACCGGGTCATCTGCACGCTGCAAGACCCGCGCGTGCCGGACCTCGCCGCCCGGATGGGCAACACCCGCAGCGCCGCGGCGCTGGAGCTGTGGCGCGACGACCTGGATGGCGCCGTGGTCGCCATCGGCAATGCGCCGACGGCGCTGTTCCACCTGCTCAACATGCTCCGCGATCCGGCCTGCCCGCGCCCGGCCGCGATCATCGGCTGCCCGGTGGGCTTCGTCGGCGCGACGGAATCCAAGGCCGCGCTGATGGACGACCTGCCGGCGCCGGCGCTGATCGTGCGCGGGCGGCTGGGCGGCTCGGCCATCACCGTCGCCGCCGTCAACGCGCTCGCCAGCCGAAAGGAATAGCCATGGGCCCCCGAACCGGAAAGATCATCTGCGCCGGCCTCGGCCCCGGCGATCCCGACCTGATCTCGGTCCGCGCCGACCGCGCCATCCGCGGCGCGCGGCAGATCGCCTATTTCCGCAAGAAGGGCCGTGCCGGCCAGGCCCGCCGCATCGTCGCACAGATGCTGGCCCCGGACGTGGTCGAACATGCGATGGAATATCCGGTCACGACCGAGATCCCCTTCGACAGCCCGGAATACAACCGGCTGCTTTCGGGTTTCTACGACGACTGGACCGTGCGGCTGGCCGCCCTGGCCGCCGACAGCGACGTGGTGGTGCTGTGCGAGGGCGACCCGCTGTTCTACGGCTCGTTCATGCATCTGCACGCCCGGCTGCAAGGCATCGTCACGGTCGAGATCATCCCCGGCATCCCCGGCATGACCGGCTGCTGGAACGCCATCGGCCAGCCGATGACCTGGGGCGACGATGCGATGACGGTGCTGATGGGCACCCTGCCCGAGGCGGAACTGGCCCGCCACATGCGCGCCGCCGATGCGGTGGTGGTGATGAAGACCGGCCGCAACCTGCCCAAGATCGCCCGCGCGCTGGCCGCGGCCGGCCGCATGGCCGATGCCTGGCTGGTCGAGCGCGGCACCATGCCCAACCAGCGCGTGACGCCGCTGGCGCAGGCCGACCTGGACGCCTGCCCCTATTTCGCCACCGTGCTGGTGCATGGCAACGGCCGCCGCCCTCTGGCGGATGCTGCGGAATGAGCGGCTGGGTCGCGGTGGCGGGCCTGGGGCCGGGCGCGGACGATCTCGTCACGCCCGAGGTCCGGGCGGCGCTGGCCCAGGCCACCGACATCGTGGGCTATATCCCCTATGTCGCCCGCGTCGCCCCGCGCGCGGGTCTGGCGCTGCACCCTTCGGACAACCGGGTCGAGCTGGAGCGCGCCCGCTTCGCGCTGGACCTGGCGGCGGAGGGCAAGCGGGTCGCGGTGGTCTCCTCGGGCGATCCGGGGGTCTTTGCCATGGCCTCGGCGCTGTTCGAGGCGCTGGAGGGGCGCAAGGACGCCCCCGAGATCCGCATCCTGCCCGGCATCACCGCCATGCTGGCGGCAAGCGCCCGGATCGGCGCGCCGCTGGGCCATGACTTCTGCGCCATCAACCTGTCGGACAACCTCAAGCCCTGGGCGCTGATCGAAAAGCGCCTGCGCCTGGCGGCCGAGGCGGATTTCGCCATGGCCTTCTACAACCCACGCTCCAAGGCCCGGCCCGAGGGGTTCGCCCGCGTGCTGGAGATCCTGCGCGAGGCTTGCGGGCCGGACCGGCTGATCTGCTTCGCCCGCGCCGTCTCGACCCCGGACGAGGCAATCCGCACCGTCACCCTGGCCGAGGCCCGCCCCGAGATGGCCGACATGCGCACCGTCGTCATCCTGGGCAACAGCGCCACCCGCCGGGTCGGCCCCTGGGTCTATACGCCGCGATCCGTGCCATGAAGCCAGGCCATCACCTCGGCCGGCGTGGCGACGACGCGGCGCAGCGGCAGCACGGGACGGTCGATCATCACCACCGGCAGGCCCAGCGCGCGGGCGGCAGCCAGCTTGGCCTGGGCGGCCTGGCCCCCGGCATTCTTGGCGACGACATGGGCGATGGCGTGGCGCCGCATCAGCGCGATGTCGCCCGCGACGGTGAACGGCCCGCGCGAGACGATCAGCGTGGCGTCGCGCAAGGGATGCGCCGCCACCTCGGCGAAACGCAGCATCCAGACATGGTTCAGCCCGACGAAGGGCTGCAGGTTCTGCCGCCCGATGGCCAGGAACACCGCCGAGCCGTCGCCCGGCAGCGCGCGGGCGGCGGCCTCGTAATCGGCGACGCGGGTCCAGCGGTCGCCCGGCTCGGCCACCCAGGGCGGCCGCTCCAGCGCGATCAGCGCCGTGCCGGTCGCGCAGCAGGCGGCGACGGCATTGCGGCTCATGCCCTCGGCAAAGGGATGGGTGGCGTCGATGACATGGCTGATGCGCTCGGCCCGCAGATAGTCGGCCAGCCCCTCGGGCCCGCCGAAGCCGCCGATGCGCGTGGGCAGGGGCTGCGCCACCGGGTTGGCGGTGCGGCCGGCATAGGAATAGACCGCATCCAGGCCGGCCTCGGCCAGCGCGCGGGCCATGGCCCCCGCCTCGGTGGTGCCGCCCAGCAAAAGGATGCGCGTCATGCCTGAACCCTGGCTTTCCATCATCGGTATTCAGGAAGATGGCCTTGCCGGCCTGCCGCCTGCAAGCCGCGATGCGCTGGATCGGGCGGAAATCGTCTTCGGCGCGCCGCGGCACCTGGACCTGGCGGGGATCGCGGGGCCGCGGGGCCGGGAATGGCCGGTGCCCTTCGACCTGGCCCCGCTGCTGGCCCTGCGCGGGCAAGGCGTGGCGGCGCTGGTCTCGGGCGATCCGTTCTGGCACGGCGCCGGCGGCAGCATCGCCGCCGTTCTGGACCCCGGCGAATGGCGGGCCTTTCCCGCGCCCGGCACGTTTTCGCTGGCCGCGGCAAGGCTGGGATGGCGGCTGGAAGAGGTCGCCTGCCTTGGCCTGCACGCCGCACCCCTGGCCCGGCTACGCCCGGTGATGGCGCGCGGCGCGCGGGCGATCTGCCTGCTGCGCGACGGCTCTGCCCCGGCCGTCCTGGCGGAGTGGCTGGTGGCACAGGGGCTGGGCGCGACGCGCATGGTGGTGATGGAGGCGCTTGGCGGCCCGCGCGAACGCATCCGGCAGGCGCGCGCCCAGGGCTTCGCGCTGGACTGCGCCGCCCCGGTGGCGGTGGCGCTGGACGGGACGGACCTGCCGCCGGGCGCCGGCCTGCCGCGCGGCTTCGGCCTGCCCGATGACAGTTTCGCCCATGACGGCCAGATCACCCGCCGCAGCGTCCGGGCGATGACGCTGGCGGCGCTTGGCCCGCGGGGGGGCGAGATGCTGTGGGACATCGGCGGCGGCTCGGGCTCGGTCAGCGTCGAGTGGTGCCTGAACGGCGGCCGCGCCGTGACCGTCGAGCCCCGCGCCGACCGCATCGCCAATATCGCCGCGAATATCGAGGGCTTCGGGCTGGTCGGCCGGATGCGTGCCCTGCACGGCAGCGCGCCCGAGGCGCTGGCCGGCCTGCCGCCGCCCGACGCGATCTTCGTCGGCGGCGGCGCTTCGGCCACGCTGATCGACGCCCTGCCCCCGGCCCGGCTGGTGGTGAACGCGGTGACGCTGGAGACCGAGGCGCTGCTGATCGCCCTTCACGCCGCGCGCGGCGGCAGCCTGACCCGCATCGCGCTGGAGGAAGCCGCGCCGCTGGGCCGGATGCGCGGCTGGACCCCGGCGCGCAGCGTCACGCAATGGAGCTGGCCATGAGGGTCGCGGGCATCGGCTTTCGGCAGGCGGCAAGCCTTGCCTCGCTGCAAGACGCCTTGGCCCGCGCCGGCGCGGCGGATGCGCTGGCGACCAGCCCGGCCAAGGCGCAGGCGCCGGTGATGCGGGCGCTGGCCGCCCGGACCGGCCTGCCGCTGCTGGCGGTCGAGGTCGCCGGCATCGCCACCCCCACGCAATCGCCGCGCATCCTGGCGCGGCTTGGCACCGGCTCGCTGGCCGAGGCGGCGGCGCTGGCCGCGCTTGGCCCCGGCGCGCGCATCGTCGCGCCGCGCGTGACATCGCAAGACGGCATGGCCACCGCCGCCGTCGCAGAAGGAGACCCCGCATGACCGTCCATTTCATCGGCGCCGGCCCCGGTGCGGCCGACCTCATCACCCTGCGCGGCCGCGACCTGATCGCCGCCTGCCCGGTCTGCCTCTATGCCGGCTCGCTGGTGCCCGAGGCGCTGCTGAGCCATTGCCCGCCCGGCGCGCGGATCGTGAACACCGCGCCCATGGACCTGGACCAGATCATCGCCGAGATCGCCGCCGCGCATCGGGCGGGCCATGACGTGGCGCGGCTGCATTCGGGCGACCTGTCGGTCTGGTCGGCCATGGGCGAGCAATTGCGCCGGCTGCGCGACCTTGGCATCCCCTATGACGTGACGCCCGGCGTGCCCTCGTTCGCCGCCGCCGCTGCGGCGCTGGGGACGGAACTGACCCTGCCCGGCCTCGCGCAATCGGTGGTGCTGACCCGGACCTCGGGCCGCGCCTCATCGATGCCCGCGGGCGAGACCCTGGCCAATTTCGCCGCCACCGGCGCCATGCTGGCCATCCACCTGTCGGTGCATGTGCTGGACCGCGTGCAGGCGGAACTGGTGCCGCATTACGGCGAGGGTTGCCCGGTCGCGGTGGTGTTCCGCGCCAGCTGGCCCGACCAGCGCATCATCCGCGCCACGCTGGGCACGCTGGACCCCGCCATCGGCGCGGGCGAGCGCACGGCGCTGATCCTGGTCGGCCCGGCGCTGGCGGCCGAGGGCTTCGACGAAAGCCGGCTCTATGCCGGCGATTACGACCGCCGCTTCCGCCCCGTGGGCACCGCGCCGAGGTTCCCCGAATGAAGGGCCTTGTCGTCAGCGCCCCCGCCTCGGGGTCCGGCAAGACCACGGTCACGCTGGGGTTGATCGCGGCCTTGCGGGCGCGCGGGCTGGTGGTGCAGCCCTTCAAGAGCGGGCCGGACTATATCGACCCCGCCTTTCACCGCGCAGCGGCGGGGCGCGAATCCTATAACCTCGACAGCTGGGCCATGGGCCGGGCGCAGATCGCGCATCTGATCGGCACGGCTGGGGGGGCGGATATCGCGCTGGCCGAGGGCTCGATGGGGCTGTTCGACGGCGTGGCGCATGCGGGCGGCTGCGGCAACGGCGCCAGCGCCGACATCGCCGCGCTGACCGGCTGGCCGGTGGTGCTGGTCATGGATTGCAAGGGGCAGGCGCAATCCGCCGGCGCCGTGGCGCTGGGGTTCCGCGAGATGCGCCGCGACGTGGCCCTGGCGGGGGTGGTGCTGAACCGCGTCGCCTCGCCCCGCCACGAAGCCTTGATGCGGCACGCGCTGGAGGCGCTGGCCATCCCGGTGCTGGGCGTGCTGCCGCGCGAGGCCGGGATCGAGCTGCCCGAGCGGCACCTGGGCCTGGTGCAGGCACAGGAACATGCCGCGCTGGAGGCCCTGCTGGCGGCCGCGGGCGAGGCGGCGGCGCGGCACCTGGACCTCGACGCCATCATCGCCGCCGCCACGGGCGGGATCGCGGCCGAGCCCTTTCGCCCGCTGTCGCCGCCGGCCGAACGCATCGCGCTGGCACAGGACGATGCGTTTTCCTTTGTCTATCCGCATCTCATTGCCGGCTGGCGGGCGGCGGGGGCGACGATCCTGCCGTTTTCGCCGCTGGCCGACCAGGCGCCGGACGACAGCGCCGGGGCCTGCTGGCTGCCCGGCGGCTATCCCGAGTTGCACGCGGGCCGGTTGGCCGCGGCCGGCCGCTTTCGCCAGGGGCTGCGCCGCTTTGCCGAAACGCGGCCGGTGCATGGCGAATGCGGCGGCTACATGGCCATGGGCGCCGGGCTGGTCGATGCCCAGGGCACCCGGCACGAAATGGCCGGGCTGCTGGGGCTTGAGACCAGCTACGAGCGGCGCCGGATGCACCTGGGCTATCGCCGGGCCGAGCCCTTGGCCGGGCTCTATCGCCAGCCGCTGGCCGGGCACGAGTTCCACTATGCCACCATCCTGGCCCAGCCCGACGCAGCCCTGGCCCGCGTCACTGACGCCAATGGCGATGCGGTGCCCGAGACCGGCTCGCGCCGCGGCCATGCCACCGGCACCTTCTTCCACCTGATCGGAGAGGCGCCATGATCGAGCTTGCGCTGATCGGCATCGGCACCGGCAGCCCCGGCCACCTGACGCGCGAGGGCGTGGCCGCCATGGCCGATGCCGACCTGATCCTGATCCCCTCGAAGGGCGAGGACAAGGCCGACCTGGCCGAGCTGCGCCAGGCGCTTTGCCGGCAGGTGCTGGTCAGCCCGCCGCCGCTGGCCGTCTTCGACATGCCCGCGCGCGACGTCTCGGACGGCTACCGCCAGGGCGTCGAGGCCTGGCACGACGCCATCGCCGCGCGCTGGGAACAGGTGATCCGCGCCCATGGCGCCATCCGCCCGGCGCTGCTGGTCTGGGGCGACCCCTCGCTTTACGATAGCACGCTGCGCATCGCGGAACGGGTGGCGCGGCGCCTGCCCTTGAACCTGCGGGTGATCCCCGGCATCACCGCGATCCAGGCGCTTTGCGCCGCCCATGCCATTCCGCTGAACGCGGTGGCGGCGCCGGTGCTGATCACCACCGGCCGCCAGATCCGCGACCATGGCTGGCCCGAGACGGTGGACCGGCTGGTCGTCATGCTGGACGGGGAATGCTCGTTCCAAAGCCTGGATGCCCAGGGGCTGCATATCTGGTGGGGCGCATTCCTGGGCATGCGCGAGCAGATCCTGATCTCCGGGCCGCTGCCCGAGGTGGCGGGCCGCATCCTGGAAACCCGCGCCCGCGCGCGGGCCGAGCATGGCTGGATCATGGACGTCTATCTGCTGGACCGATGCCGGTCACGCTGACCCTGCCGCCGGGCTCTGATGCCGATGCGCTGGCCGAGGCATTGCGCACGCTTGGCCCCGACATCGCCCTGCGCCGCGCCGCGCTGCGGGCCCGCGATGCCCGGCCGGTGCTGATGGCGCTGCAGGCGCCGGGGCGCGGCGCCTATCTGTTCCACGACCTGCGCCCCGCGGATGCCGGCGATGTCGCGGCGACGATCCGCGCCTATCTGGCGGCGCCGGATGGCTGGATCATGGACGCCCGGCCCTGCGGGCGGCTGCGGCATTGCCTGAAGCTGCGCATCCCGGCGGGCTGAAAAAGCCGCCGCCCATGCCCGCGCGGAGGGAGGAGACGCGGCATGGACGGCGGTCGCTCATGAAGCACCCCGTGCGGCGCGGGGTAACGGGATAATGCCCCGTCCATTTCAGCCTGCACCCGGCGCGCGGCAGGGCGCAAGCGCCGCAGCTCCGCGCAACCGCAATGAGAGCGGTTTTGCCCAAATCCTGACCATCGGCACCGTCGGGCGGTGAAAAAACCACGGTTCCGCGAACGGAAAACCCCGCCGGACCAGGGGGTTTTCACGAAAACGGCATCGCCGGATGCGTTGGCAGGCGGGACGGGCTGTGCAACTCTGAGGCGGCGCGAACCCGATTGCAGCCCTATGCCACATGAAAGGAACGACGACATGCGCCTGATTCTCACTGCCGCCGCCCTTGCTGCGGTTCCGCTGGCCAGCCTGGCCCAGGACGACCCGGTCAAGCAGGCCATCGAGGCCCGCCACGGCTTTTACCAGATGCTGGCCATCAACATGGGCACGCTTTCGGGCATGGCCAAGGGCGACCTGGCCTATGACGAGACCGCGGCCAGCCGCGCCGCCGCCAATATCGAGGCGCTGGTGCAATACGACCTGCCGAGCCTGTTCATCGAAGGCAGCAGCTCGTCCGAGGCCCAGGACAGCGCGGCCAAGCCCGACATCTGGTCCAACCCCGAGGATTTCCGCACCAAGTTCGCCGGGCTGGGCGAGGCGGCGACCGGCGCCTCGGATGCCGTCCGGGGCGGCGCGGGGGATGTCGGCGCGGTGGTGCAGAAGCTGGGCGGCGCCTGCAAGGCCTGCCACGACAATTATCGCGAAAAGAGCTGATGAAAGGCCCGGTGCGCGAGGTCCGGCTGTGGGATCCGCTGCTGCGCGCATTCCACTGGCTGCTGGCCTTTTTCGTCATCGCGGCCTGGGGCCTGGGCCAGTTCGGCCCGGCCAGGATGACGCTGCATTTCTGGTGCGGCTATGTCGTGGCGGGCCTGCTGGTCTTTCGCCTGGTCTGGGGCTTCGTCGGCCCGGCCCCGGCGCGGTTCTCGCATTTCGTCCGCGGGCCGGGGGCCGTCGCCGGCTATATGCGCGGCCTGATGCTGCGCGAGCCCAGCTATTGGCCGGGGCACAACCCGATGGGCGCGCTGTCGGTGATCGCCATGCTGGCGGTGCTGGCGGCGCAGGTCAGCAGCGGGCTGATCTCGGACCCCGACGACTATATCAACGTGGGGCCCTTGGCCTCTTACGTCAGCGGGGCCACGCGGTCCAAGGCGGTAGGCTGGCACAACCTGGGCGCCAACCTGATCCTGGTCCTGGTGCTGCTGCATGTCGCGGTGATCCTGTTCTATCGCTACTGGAAGCGCGAGGATCTGGTGCGGCCGATGATTACCGGCCGCAAACAGGTTCGTGAAGACTGAGGCAGCGGAATTGATCGAATCGCCCCCGCATGTCAGGCTGAAAGCGTGTCGAGGCCTGCGCTCAGGCCTGTCCGGCATGCCTGAACCGCACGAAGGAGCCGATGATGATCAGCAAGACCGTCGCCCTCGCGCTGGCTTTCTCGATGGCCGCCATTCCCGCGCTTGCGGATTGCCCCGGCCACAAGAAGGTCTCCAGCGACCAAACGGCGGCGACCACGCCGACCGAAAGCCCGGCCCCCGCGCCGAGCGTGAACAGCTAGCGTAAAGGGCGGGACCAGACCCGCCCTTTTTCAGTTGAACCTGTTGTCGCGCGGAAAGCCGCGCGGCGCCATATAGCCTGCGCCCGCCCGCTTGCCGAGCCATTCGGACAGGTCCGGTTCGCTGCGCGTCCGGCCGCCGGTTTCCTGCCAGCGCAGCCCTTCGGCCAGGGTGATGCAGATCGCGTCCGACAGTCCGCCGTCCTTGTATTTCTGCAAGCGCACGCCCTTGCCGCGGGCCATTTCCGGCAGTTCGGACAGGGGAAACACCAGCAGCTTGCGGTTCTGCCCCACCACCGCGACATGGTCGCCGGTCACGCGGCGGCAGAGCAACGCCTCGCCGTTCAGCACCTGCTTGCCGGCGCGGGTCTGCGCCAGCATGTCGCTGGCCGCCACGACGAACCCGTCCCCGGCCTTCGAGGCGACCAGGTAGCGCTCGCCCTCGCGCCAGGGAAAGAGGTCGATCACCGCGGCATCGTTGGGCAGGTCGATCATCAGCCGCAGGGGCTCGCCCATGCCGCGCCCGCCGGGCAGGTTGTTCGCCAGCAGGGTATAGAAGCGGCCGTTGGCGGCAAAGACCATCAGCTTGTCGGTGGTCTCGGCATGGATCGCCATGAAGGGGCCGTCGCCATCCTTGAACTTGACCTCGGCGTCCAGCGGCTGGTGGCCCTTCATGGCGCGGATCCAGCCCATCTTCGACAGGATCACGGTGATCGGCTCGCGCTCGATCATGGCGTCCAGGTCGATCTCGGCCACCTCGCCCGCTTCGCCGATCTCGGTGCGGCGCTGGCCGCCGGGGGCGGACTTGCCGAACTTGGCCCGCGTCTCGCGCAGCTCCTCGGCAATCTTCGCCCATTGCGCGCCCTCGTCGGCCAGCATGGCGGCCAGGCCCTCGCGCTCGCGGGTCAGGTTCTCGTGTTCGGCGCGCAGCTCGATTTCCTCAAGCCGGCGCAGCGCGCGCAGGCGCATGTTCAGGATCGCCTCGACCTGCACGTCGGACAGCTTGAACTCGGCGATCATCACCGCCTTGGGGTCGTCCTCGTGCCGGATGATCTCGATCACCCGGTCGAGGTTCAGGAAGGCGATCATGTAGCCCTCCAGCACCTCGAGCCGGGCCGCGATCTTGTCCAGCCGGTGGTTCGAGCGCCGCACCAGCACCTCGCGCCGGTGGTCGAGGAAGGCGCGCAGCACCTCTTTCAGCGAGCAGACCTTGGGCACGCGCCCGTCGATCAGCACGTTCATGTTCAGCCCGAAGCGCACTTCCAGGTCGCTGACGCGGAACAGCGCCGCCATCAGCTGCTCGGGGTCCACGGCGCGGGTGCGGGGTTCCAGCACGATGCGGATGTCCTCGGCCGATTCGTCGCGCACATCGGCCAAGATCGGCACCTTCTTCAGCTGGATCACCTCGGCCAGCCGCTCGATCAGCTTGGATTTCTGCACCTGGTAGGGGATCTCGGTGACGACGACCTGCCACTGGCCGCGGCCCAGATCCTCGACCGACCAGCGCGCCCGCAGCCGCAGGCTGCCGCGGCCGGTCCGGTAGGCCTCGGCGATGGTCTCGCGCGATTCGACCAGCACGCCGCCGGTCGGGAAATCCGGTCCCGGCACGATCGAGACCAGGGTGTCGTCGCGCGCATCCGGCGCCTTGATCAGATGCAGGCAGGCGTCGATCACCTCGTGCAGGTTGTGCGGCGGCACGTTGGTCGCCATGCCGACCGCGATGCCCGAGGCGCCGTTGCACAAAAGGTTCGGGAAGGCGGCGGGCAGCACGATGGGCTCTTCCAGCGTGCCGTCGTAGTTCGGGCGGAAATCGACCGCGTTCTCGGCCAGCCCCTCCATCAGCGCCTCGGCGGCCGCGGTCAGCCGGGCCTCGGTATAGCGGCTGGCGGCGGGGTTGTCGCCGTCGATATTGCCGAAGTTGCCCTGCCCGTCGACCAGCGGATAGCGCATGGCAAAGGGCTGGGCCAGACGCGCCATGGCGTCGTAGATCGCGGCATCGCCATGCGGGTGATAGTTGCCCATCACGTCGCCGCTGATCTTGGCCGACTTGCGGAAGGCGCCGGTCGGGCTAAGCCGCAATTCGCGCATGGCATAAAGGATGCGGCGATGCACCGGCTTCAGCCCGTCGCGCGCATCCGGCAGCGCCCGGTTCATGATGGTGGACAGCGCATAGGTCAGGTAACGCTCGCCGATGGCGCGCGACAGCGGCTCGGAGCTGGTCTGATCCGCGCTGGGATCGGGCGGGGTCGGATCGGGAACATTCGGATCGTCGGACATGGCCGATTGAATAGGGCCGCGCGCCGCCCCGGTCCAGCCGGAAATGCGCGGCTTGCGCAAGGCCCGGCCATGGCGCAGAACCCCATCCGGCAAGGAGGCGCGCATGAAGACCGTTCTGATCACCGGCTGTTCCTCGGGCATCGGGCTGGACGCGGCGCGGCACATGCGCGGGCGCGGCTGGCGCGTCATCGCCACCTGCCGCAAGCCCGAGGACATCGAGGCCCGCCGCGCCGAGGGTTTCGACACCCTGCCCCTGGAACTGGGCTGCGAGGACAGCGTCGCCCGCTGCGCCGAATCGGCGCTGGCGCTGGGGCGGATCGACGCGCTGGTCAACAACGCCGCCTTCGCGATCCCCGGCGCCGCCGAGGATCTGCCGCGCGGCGCGTTGCGGGCGATCTTCGAGGCCAATCTCTTCGGCACCCATGACCTGACCCGCCGGCTGATCCCGCATTTCCGCGCGCATGGCGGGCGGGTGGTCAACATCAGCTCGGTCCTGGGCCTGGTCGGCATCCCCTGGCGCGGCGCCTATGTGGCGACGAAATTCGCGCTCGAGGGGCTGACCGACGTGCTGCGCGTCGAGATGGCCGATACCGGGGTGCGCTTCATCCTGATCGAGCCCGGCCCCATCGGCACGAAGATCCGCCAGAACTCGATCCCGCATTTCGAGCGCTGGATCGACTGGCGGTCCAGCCCGCGGGCCGAGCAATACCGGCGCACGCTCTTGAAGCGCCTCTACGAGCCGGCGGCCAGGAAGGACCGCTTCGAGCTGCCGCCCGCGGCCGTCAGCGCCCGCATCGCCCAGGCGCTGGAAAGCCCGCGCCCGCGGCCGCGCTATTACGTCACCACGCCGACCCATGTCTCGGGCATCGGGCGGCGGCTTCTTTCCACGCGCGCTCTGGACTGGTTCGCGCGCCGCAGCTAGGCTTCGCGCCGAAAGGGCCCGCCCATGCATGACAAACCGCTTTTCTACCTGCTCGCGATCTGCTGCCTTGCCGTGGTGGTGATCCTGGCCACCGGCATCGGCGGCTTCGCCAAGGGCGGCGAATTCAACCGCAAGCACGGCAACCGCATGATGCGCTGGCGCATCATCGCCCAGGCCATCGCCATCGCGGTCTTCCTGCTTTATCTCTGGGTCAGGAGCAGCTGATGGTCGTGCTGAACAAGATCTACACCCGCACCGGCGACAAGGGCGAGACGGCGCTGTCGAACGGCGAGCGCGTGCCCAAGCATTCCCTGCGGGTCGAGGCCTATGGCACGGTGGACGAGCTCAATGCCACGCTGGGCCTGGTGCGACTGCATGCCGCGGGCGAGATCGCGGCGCGCATCGCGGTGATCCAGAACGACCTTTTCGACCTCGGCGCGGACCTCTCGCGCCCGCGCATGGACGAGGATGCCGAGGCGGCCTATCCGGTGCTGCGCATCATCGACGCCCAGGTCGCGCGGCTCGAGGCCGAGATCGACGCGATGAACGCCGGGCTTTCGGCCCTGCGCAGCTTCATCCTGCCGGGCGGCTCGGCGCTCGCGGCGCATCTGCACCTGTCGCGCACCGTGGCGCGGCGGGCCGAGCGCGCCGCCGTGGCGCTGGCGGCGGCCGAGGATGCGAATCCGGCCGCCGTGAAATATCTCAACCGCCTGTCGGACTGGCTGTTCGTGGCGGGGCGCGTCGCCAATGAAAACGGCGCGCAGGATATCCTGTGGGTGCCAGGAGCCAGCCGTTAGCGACAACATGACGGAATGGAAATGTTACGACGCGTTAGGGTCGTTTTTTCCCTGTCATTGCCGCCGATGGCCCGCTAACAAACCCTCCGAAAAGGTGACGCAACCAAAGGGGAGAGGCTGATGAAGATCCTCGTGCCAGTGAAGCGCGTGATCGACTACAACGTGAAGGCCCGTGTGAAGGCGGACGGGTCTGGCGTCGATCTTGCGAATGTGAAGATGTCGATGAACCCGTTCGACGAGATCGCGGTCGAGGAGGCGATCCGGCTGAAGGAAAAGGGCGTGGCCTCCGAGGTCATCGCCGTCTCGATCGGCGTCAAGCAGGCGGCCGAGACGCTGCGCACGGCCTTGGCGATGGGCGCCGACCGGGCCATTCTCGTCACCGCTACGGACGACGTGCAGCAGGACATCGAGCCCTTGGCGGTGGCGAAGATCCTCGCCGCGGTGGCCAAGGCGGAAGGCACCGAGCTGGTCATCGCCGGCAAGCAGGCGATCGACAACGACATGAACGCGACCGGGCAGATGCTGGCGGCGCTGCTGGGCTGGGCGCAGGCGACCTTCGCCTCGAAGCTCGAGATCGACGGGGGCAAAGCGAAAGTCACCCGCGAGGTCGACGGCGGGCTGCAGACCATCGCGGTCGCGCTGCCGGCGGTGGTCACCGCCGACCTGCGGCTGAACGAGCCGCGCTACGCCAGCCTTCCGAACATCATGAAGGCGAAGAAGAAGCCGCTCGAGGAAAAGACCGCAGCCGATTACGGCGTCGACGTCTCGCCGCGGCTGGAGGTGGTCTCGGTGCGCGAGCCCGAGGGCCGCAAGGCCGGCATCAAGGTCGGCTCGGTGGACGAGCTGGTCGGCAAGCTGAAGGAAGCGGGGGTGATCTGATGGCTGTTCTGCTGCTTGGGGAAGTGACGAACGGGGTGCTGAACCGCGACGCGACGGCGAAGGCGGTGGGCGCGGTCAAGGGCCTGGGTGATGTCACGGTGCTCTGCGCCGGCGCCTCGGCGAAAGCGGCCGCCGAGGAGGCGGCGAAGATCGCCGGCGTCGCCAAGGTACTGGTCGCGGAAGACGCGCTCTACGGCCACCGGCTGGCCGAGCCGACCGCGGCGCTGATCGTGTCGCTCGCGGGCGATTACGACCACATCGCGGCGCCTGCGACGACGGACGCCAAGAACGTGATGCCGCGCGTCGCGGCGCTTCTGGACGTGATGGTGCTGTCGGACGTCTCGGCGGTGATCGACGCGGATACGTTCGAGCGGCCGATCTACGCCGGCAACGCCATCCAGACCGTGAAGTCGAAGGACGCCAGGAAGGTCTTCACCATCCGCACCGCGAGCTTCGAGGCGGCGGGGATCGGCGGTTCGGCCAGCGTGGCGGAGACCGCCGCCGCCGCCGATCCCGGCCTGTCGGCCTGGGTTGCCGACGAGGTTGCCGAGAGCGACCGCCCCGAGCTGACCTCGGCCAAGCGGGTGGTCTCGGGCGGCCGCGGCCTGGGCTCGAAGGAGAGCTTCGCGATCATCGAGGCGCTTGCCGACAAGCTCGGCGCCGCGGTGGGCGCCTCGCGCGCGGCGGTGGACTCGGGCTATGCGCCGAACGACTGGCAGGTGGGCCAGACCGGCAAGGTCGTCGCCCCTGAGCTCTACGTGGCGGTGGGCATCTCGGGGGCGATCCAGCACCTTGCGGGGATGAAGGATTCGAAGGTGATCGTTGCGATCAACAAGGACGAGGAGGCGCCGATCTTCCAGGTCGCCGACTACGGGTTGGTGGGCGACCTGTTCGGCCTGGTGCCGGAACTGACCGGCAAGCTCTGAACTTCTCTGTTCCGCAAATACTCCGGGGGGAGCGCCCCAGCGGCCCCATCGAGGGGCCGCAGGGGCGCGGGGGGCAGAGCCCCCCGCCCCACCCCGCGAAGAATGCGCTGCATCCGAAGTACTCCCATTGCTCTGGAAGCAGAGCGACAATGGCGACGGCCCGCTCGTTCTTCCATGCGCTGCTCGGCGACCACGGGAACGCTGTTTACGGTGATGGACCGAGATCCAGCGCTCCAGCAATATCCCGGCTGATCGCTCGCCTTGCCAAGACCAAAAGATGCCCGCAGGCCACCAAAGCGGCGACGCAGCCCCTGGCGACGCCGGCAAGGGATGAGCGCCCGAAAGAACACCCTCGGTTTCATCCGGGCAACCCGTGCCGGGCGTATGAGCATCCTTGCGAAGGCCCCGCCGGGCCCAGGCATCCGGCCAGGCGCTGCCTTTTTCCTGTTCAAGCCGCCAGGCAGGCAGAAGGGGTAACATGAAATTCTCGCTCAACCCGCCGCCATCCTTGGGATCAGGTGCGAGTCGCGGCGTCCATCCCCGCGGCAAGGCTGGAAAGCCGCGCAGCCGCGCGGCCCGGCGGTTTTTGCATTGAACGTCCGGCCCGCTTGCGCCTATCGTCCGGCCTGACCGACGAAAGGATGAGGTTCATGGCGATTCAATCGGTGGGCGTGATCGGCGCCGGGCAGATGGGCAACGGCATCGCGCATGTCTTTGCGCTGGCGGGCTATGACGTGCTGATGACCGACATCTCGCGCGAGGCTCTGGACAAGGCCCTGGCCCAGATCGACCACAATCTGGAACGCCAGGTCAGCCGCGGCAAGGTCTCGGCCGAGGACAAGGCCGCGGCGATGCGGCGCATCGCCACCACCATGACCCTGGCCGATCTGGGCAAGACCGACCTGATCATCGAGGCCGCAACCGAACGCGAGACCGTCAAGCAGGCGATCTTCGAGGACCTGCTGCCGCATCTGAAGCCCGAGACCATCCTGACCTCGAACACCTCGTCGATCTCGATCACGCGGCTGGCCAGCCGCACCGACCGCCCCGAGCGCTTCATGGGCTTCCACTTCATGAACCCCGTGCCGGTCATGCAGCTGGTCGAGTTGATCCGCGGCATCGCCACCAACGAAGAGACCTACAAGGCCCTGGTCGAGGTGGTCGAGAAGATCGGCAAGACCTCGGCCAGTGCCGAGGATTTCCCGGCCTTTATCGTCAACCGCATCCTGATGCCGATGATCAACGAGGCGGTCTATACGCTCTACGAGGGCGTGGGCTCGGTCAAATCCATCGACCAGTCGATGAAGCTGGGGGCCAATCATCCGATGGGGCCGCTGGAACTGGCGGATTTCATCGGGCTGGACACCTGCCTTGCGATCATGAACGTGCTGCACGAGGGGCTGGCGGATACGAAATACCGGCCCTGCCCGCTTCTGGTGAAATATGTCGAGGCGGGCTGGCTGGGCCGCAAGACCGGGCGCGGCTTCTACGACTATTCCGGCGAGGAGCCGGTGCCGACGCGCTGAGATCGGGGGCTTTGCCCCCACGCCTCAGGCGCCCCTTGATGGGGCGCATGAGACGTTCCCCCAGGATATTTCCACACGGAAGAAATTCAGGGCTTCCGGCCGATCCTGGGCTCGGTTCCGGCAAGGATGCGGGCGATGTTGGCATGGTGGCGGATGAAGATCA
Organism: Paracoccus versutus; assembly: GCF_029909795.1. Lineage (NCBI taxonomy): Bacteria > Pseudomonadati > Pseudomonadota > Alphaproteobacteria > Rhodobacterales > Paracoccaceae > Paracoccus > Paracoccus versutus. The sequence goes on along the minus strand of NZ_CP038197.1, from coordinate 2,065,040 downwards.
GCACCGCCATGAAAGCCGTCACCGCCGCCATGCGCGTCCCGTCCAGCCCCAGGGCAACGAAGGGCGTCAGCGCCGCCGCGACCAGCGCCGAGAGCGACGAGATCCGGCCGGCCAGCGCCGTCAGCAGCCAGATGCCGCAGGCCGCGAGGCCCAGCCGCCAGTCCAGCGCCAGCAGCGTGCCGAGGAAGGTGGCGACGCCCTTGCCGCCGCGAAAGCCCAGCCAGACCGGGAACAGATGGCCCAGGAAGGCCGCAGCACCCGCGACCAGCGCCGCGTCGGGGCCGGCCAGCCAGCGCGCCAGCAGCACGGCGATCGCGCCCTTGCCGCTGTCCAGGAGCAGCGTGGCCAGCGCCGCCGGCTTGTTGCCGGTGCGCAGCACGTTGGTCGCGCCGATATTGCCCGAGCCGATCCGGCGCAGGTCGCCCAGCCCCAGCGCGCGGGTGATGACGATGCCGAAGGGCACCGAGCCCAGCAGGTAGCCGATGACGGCCCAGAGGATCAGGCTCATGCGTCCTCTCCGAAGACGCGGCGGCCGGCGACCCAGGTGCCCAGCACCCTGCCCTCCATCCGCGCCCCGTCGAAGGGGGTATTCTTCGACTTGGACAGCAGCGTGAAGCGGTCCAGAACGAAGGGCGCGTCCGGGTCGAACAGCACCAGGTCGGCCGGCGCGCCCGCCGCGAGCCGCCCGCCCGGCAGGCCCAGCCGCCGCGCCGGATTGAGCGACATCGCCCGCCACAGCTGCGGCAGGCTCAGCCCGCCCTGGTGGTAGAGCCGCATCGCCGCCGGCAGCAGCGTCTGCAGCCCCACCGCGCCTGGCGCCGCCTCGGCAAAGGGCAGGCGCTTGCTTTCCTCGTCCTGCGGCGTGTGGAAGCTGGCGACGACGTCGATCAGCCCCTCGGCCACCGCCTCGACCATGGCCAGCCGGTCGTCCTCGGCACGCAGGGGCGGGGTGAAGCGGAAGAAGGTGCGATAGCCGCCCACGTCGTATTCGTTGAGCGTCAGGTGGTGGATCGAGATGCCGGCACTGACGTCCAGCCCGCCTTCGCGCGCGCGCCGCAGCGCCGGCAGGCTGGCCGCGACGGTGATCTGGTCGGCGTGATAGCGGGCGCCGGTCATCGCCACCAGCGCCAGGTCGCGGTCCAGCCCCATCACCTCGGCCATGGGCGAGACCGCGGGCAGGCCGTAGAGCGAAGCGAACTTGCCGCCGGTCGCCGCGGCGCCCTTCGACAGGCCCGGATCCTGCGGATGGCCAACGATCAGCGCGCCGAGGCCGCGGGCATAGGTCATGCAGCGCGACAGGAGCCGCGTGTCCGCGACCACCCGCACCCCGTCGGTGAAGGCGACGGCGCCCGCGTCCTGCAGAAAGCCCATCTCGACCATCTCGCGCCCCTCGCGGGCGCGGGTCAGCGCCGCCATGTGGCGGATGTTCACTGGCGCGTCGGCGGCGCGGCGGGTGGCGAATTCCAGCGATTCCGGCGCGTCGATCGGCGGCAGCGTGTCGGGGCGGGCGATCACCGTGGTCACGCCGCCCGCCGCCGCCGCCCGGCCGGCGCTGCGGAAGCTTTCCTTGTGCCGCTCGCCCGGCTCGCCGATCTTGACGCCCCAGTCGATCAAGCCGGGGGCAAGGCACCTGCCGCCGCAGTCGATCAGCTCGGCGCCCTGCGGGGCATCGGCGCCCAGAGCCTCGATCCGGCCGTCGCGAACGGTCAGCGAGCCCTCGCCGACCGATTGCGCCTCGGGGTCGACCAGGCGGGCATTGTGGAAGTGCAGGATCATGCCATCATCTCCGCCGCCTTGGCGCCGCGCTCGGCGCGCAGGTTGCGCGCCAGAAGGTCCATCGCCGCCATGCGCACCGCGACGCCCATCTCGACCTGGTCCTGGATCACCGAGCGGTTGATGTCGTCGGCGATGGTGCCGTCGATCTCGACCCCGCGGTTCATCGGGCCGGGATGCATGACGATGGCATCGGGCGCCGCCAAGGCCAGCTTTTCGGCATCCAGGCCCCAGCGGTGGTAATATTCCCGTTCCGAAGGGATGAAGCCGCCGTCCATCCGCTCTTTTTGCAGGCGCAGCATCATCACCACATCGGCGCCCTTCAGCCCCTCGCGCATGTCCTCGTGGACCTCGCAGCCCCAGTCCCGCGCGCCCGAGGGCATCAGCGTCTCCGGGCCGACCAGCCGCAGCCGGTTCTCCATCTTGCCCAGCAGGATCAGGTTCGAGCGCGCCACCCGGCTATGGGCGATGTCGCCGCAGATCGCCACGGTCAGCCGGTGCAGCCGGCCCTTGGCGCGGCGGATGGTCAGCGCGTCCAGCAGCGCCTGGGTCGGATGCTCGTGCCGCCCGTCGCCGGCGTTCAGCACCGCGCAATTCACCTTCTGCGCCAGCAGGTCCACCGCGCCCGATTGCGGATGGCGCACCACCAGCAGGTCGGGATGCATGGCGTTCAGCGTCAGCGCGGTGTCGATCAGCGTCTCGCCCTTCTTCACGCTGGACAAGGCCACCGCCATGTTCATCACGTCGGCGCCCAGCCGCTTGCCGGCCAGCTCGAAGCTGGATTGCGTGCGGGTCGAGGCCTCGAAGAACATGTTGATCTGCGTCATCCCCGCCAGCGCATCGGAATGCTTCACCGTGCGGCGGTTCAGGTCGACATAGGTCTCGGCAAGGTCGAGAAGCGTGGTGATCTCGGGGGGGGCGAGCGGCTCGATCCCCAGAAGGTGGCGGGCACGGAACATGGCTTGGTCCCCAAGGTCGCGGTCGCGCCTTCTATGGCAAATGGCGGGCCGGGCGGCAAGCAGCCCCTTGCCTTGGCGCGGATTTTGCCGCATCGCGAAAACATGCGTGAACAGATCGGCCTTGTCAGCTTCGTCTCCTCGGGTCCGGGCGACCCCGAACTCCTGACCCTGCGCGCCGCGCGGCTGCTGGCCCAGGCGGACGTGGTGCTTTACGACGACCTCGCCTCGGGGCCGGTGCTGGAGCAGGCCGGCCCGCAGGCCGAGCGCATCCCGGTCGGCAAGCGCGCCGGCCGCCCCTCGGCCAAGCAGGAACATGTCAACGCCCTGCTGGTCGAACATGCGCAGGCGGGCAAGCATGTGGTGCGGCTGAAATCCGGCGATTCGGGCATCTTCGGCCGGCTGGAAGAGGAGCTGGCGGCGCTGCGCAGCCACGGCATCCCGTTCCAGATCGTGCCGGGCGTGCCCTCGGCCATGGCCGCGGCCGCCGTGGCCGGCCTGCCGCTGACCCGCCGCCAGACCGCGCGCCGGCTGCAATTCGTCACCGGCGCCGACGTGACCGGCGGCCTGCCCGAGAACCAGAACTGGGCCGCCCTGGCCGATCCGCGCGCCACCACCGTCGTCTTCATGGGCCAGCGCACCTTCCCGAAGATGGCGGCGCTGCTGGTCGAAAACGGCCTGCCCGCGGACACCCCGGCCCTGCTGGCCGAGGCGGTGGGCCATCCGCACCAGCGCCTGGTCCGCACGACCGTGGCGGCCCTTGCCGAGCAACTGGCAACCGAAGGCCCCAGCCCGCATCCGGCGCTGATCCTCTACGGCCCCTTGGCCGAGGGGAACTAAGGCCCTTCTCCGTTGCCCAAATACCCAATATTGCACCCGCGCCGCCAAGAGCTATTCTGGCCGCTGAAAGAGGGACCGCCATGCTGGGTTTCGTCACCATCCAGGACCAGACGCCGGGCGCCGGCGACCGGCTGCTGACCGCCACGGCCGAACGGCTGGCCGCGGCCGGGATGCGGCTGGCCGGCGCGGTGCAGATCAATACCGAAATCAGCCCCGGCTGCGATTGCGACATGGACCTGCGCATCCTGGGCGACGACGGCCCGCTGGTGCGCATCACCCAGTCGCTGGGCATGGGCTCGCAGGCCTGCCGGCTGGATAGCGGGGCGCTGGCCCAGGCCGTCGCCCGCACCGAATCGGTGCTGGACCGCGGGGCCGAGCTGATGATCGTCAACAAGTTCGGCAAGCAGGAATGCTTCGGCCGCGGCTTTCGCGACACCATCGCCCGCGCCTTGGCCGCGGGCATCCCGGTGCTGGTGCATGTGCCCGACGAACAGCTGCCGGGCTTTCGCGACTTCGCCGGCGACCTGGCCGAAGAGTTGCGGCCGGACCAGATCGACGACTGGTGCCGCGCCCGGCTGGCGGATTCCGCCGCATGACCGTGCAGATCGACGCGCGCGGCCTTCTGTGCCCGCTGCCGGTGCTGCGGCTGCGCAAGCGGCTGATGGCGCTGCCCAGGGGCACGCGGGTCACGCTGCTGGCCACCGATCCCGCCGCGGTGATCGACGTGCCGCATTTCTGCGCCGAATCCGGCCACCGGCTGATCGCCCGGCGTGAACTCGCCCCCGGCGAGACCGAATATATCGTCGAGCGCGGCCCCGCCTGCGCCATCGCCGCGGACTGATGCTGGCGATCTTCCTGAAGACCCTGCCGTTCTTTCTGGTCATCGGCACGGGCTGGCTGGCCGGGCGCACCCGCTTCTTCCCGGCCGAGGCCACCGGCTGGCTGACGAAATTCGTCTTCTACTTCGCGCTGTCGGCCATGCTGTTCCGCTTTGCCGCGACGCTGGACGTGGCAAGCCTCTTCGACCCGGCCTTCGTGCTGGCCTATCTTTGCGGCTCGGCCGCGCTTTGGGCGCTGGGGTTTGCCGTGGCGCGCTGGCGGCGCCAGCCGCTCGTCGCCGCGGCGATGGAGGCGCATACGGCGATGACCGGCAACACCGGCTTTCTGGGCGTGCCGATGCTGGTCGTGCTGCTGGGCGAGCGCGCCATCGGCCCGGTGCTGATGGTGCTGACCATCGACATGGTGGTGTTCTCGACGCTGATCACCCTGATCGTCACCGCGGCAAGGCAGGGGCGGGTGCGGGTTTCGACGCTGTGGCCCTTGCTGCGCGGCATCGTCTCGAACCCGATGATCGTCTCGATGCTGGCGGGGCTGGCCTGGGCCGGGCTGCACCTGCCGATGCCGGGGCCGCTGGACGAGTTCCTGGCGCTCTTGGGCGCCTCGGCCACGCCGGGGGCGCTTTTCGCCATCGGCGCCAGCCTGGCCGGCCGCGGTGCGGCCGAGCGCATGGGCCCGGCGGCCTGGCTCAGCTTCGCCAAGCTGGTGCTGCATCCCCTGGCGGTGGGCATCGCCGCGCTGGCGGTCTTCGGGGTCGAGCCCTACGCGGCGGGGGTGATGATCGCCGCCGCGGCGCTGCCGGTGGCAGGCAACGTCTATATCCTTGCGCAATATTTCGGCACCGCGGTCCAGCGCGTCTCGGCCGCCATCCTGATCTCGACCGCGGCCAGCATCGCCACGGTTCCCGTCGTCATTCACTGGATCACGAAAGGCTAGACCATGCAGGATCTGCGGCTGAACAACCTGCTTTGCGCCATGGACGGGGACGGCATCGCCACCGTCACCCTGAACCGGGCCGCCAAGCGCAACGCGCTGAACGCCGAGACCATCGAGGAACTGGTCGCGGTGTTTTCCGCCCTGCCCGCCTCGGGCGCCCGCGCAGTGGTGCTGCGCGCCGAGGGGCCGCATTTCTGCGCCGGGCTGGACCTGGTCGAACATGGGCGCGAAGACCGCAGCCCCGCCGAGTTCATGCGCATCTGCCTGCGCTGGCACGAGGCCTTCAACAAGATCGAATATGGCGGCGTGCCGGTCATCGCCGCGCTCAGGGGCGCGGTGGTCGGCGGCGGGCTGGAGCTGGCCTCCTCGGTCCATATCCGGGTGATGGACGAGACCACCTATTTCGGCCTGCCCGAGGGCCAGCGCGGGTTGTTCACCGGCGGCGGCGCCACCATCCGCGTGCCGCGGCTGATCGGGCAGGCGCGCATGGTGGACATGATGCTGACCGGCCGGCTCTATTCCGGGGACGAGGCGGTGCAGGTCGGGCTGGCGCAATACCGCGTGACAGACAGCGAGGCCATGGCCTACGACCTCGCCCGCCGGGTGGCGCAGAACACGCCCTTGTCGAATTTCGCCGCCTGCTCGGCCATCTCGCACATGCAGAACATGTCGGGGCTGGACGCCGCCTATGCCGAGGCCATGGTCGCCGGCATCGTCAACACCCAGGACGCGGCGCGCGGCCGGCTGGACAGCTTTGCCCAGGGCACGGCGCAAAAGATCAAGCCGGGCGAGGAAGGCTGATCCCGCGGGGTTTCGGCCGCAAGAAACGGATCGCGGCCGGGCGGTGACGGCGCCATGACTTTCCGAAACCGGCCGAAGGGGCCGGAAGGAAGGAAACCCATGCCCGCACCGCCCGCCGCCAATCGCCCGATGACGCCCGTGGAATGGGGACTGCTGCTGGCCCTGGCCGCGGTCTGGGGCGGGTCGTTCTTTTTCAACGCCGTCGCAGTGCGGGAATTGCCGGTGCTGACCGTGGTCGCCGCACGGGTGGCGCTGGCCGCGCTGATCCTGCTGGCCGTCCTGCGCCTGCGGGGCGAGCGGATGCCGCGCGGCCGCGCAGCCTGGACGGCCTTCCTGGGCATGGGGCTGCTGAACAACGCCATCCCGTTTTCGCTGATCGTCTGGGGACAGCAGCACGTCGCCTCGGGCGTGGCCTCGATCCTGAACGCCGCGACGCCGCTTTTCACCGTGATCCTCGCCCATGTCCTGACCCGCGACGAACGCATGAGCGGCGGCAAGCTTGCCGGGGTGCTGGTCGGCTTTGCCGGCGTGGCGGCGCTGATCGGCGCCGATGCACTGCACGCCTTCGGCACGCAGGTCGCGGCGCAGCTTGCCTGCCTGGCCGGGGCGCTGTCCTATGCCCTGGCCGGCATCCATGGGCGCAGGTTCCGCGCGATGGGCATTGCCCCGATGACCGCCGCCGCCGGGCAGGTGATCGCGTCCAGCCTGGTCCTGCTGCCGCTGGCGGCGGCCGTCGACCGGCCATGGACGCTGGCGGCGCCCAGCCCGGCGGCCGCCCTGGCGCTGGTCGGGGTGGCGGGGATTTCGACGGCCCTGGCCTATGTGCTGTATTTCCGCATCCTCGCCACGGCGGGGGCGACCAACCTGCTGCTGGTGACGTTCCTGATCCCGGTCAGCGCCATCCTGCTGGGCACGCTGTTTCTGGGCGAAGCCCTGCAAGCGCGCCATTTCGCCGGCATGGCGCTGATCGGCCTGGAGCTGGCGGCGATCGACGGGCGGCCGTGGCGGGCCGCTGCCCGGCGCAGGCGGGCCGGCTGAACCCATCCGCCCGGATCACAGCCAGCCCAGCAGGCGCCACCACAGCCAGTCCAGCGGCATCAGCACCAGGAAGGTCAGCACCGCCAGCGGCACGGTGATGCGCAGCACATGGCCCAGCTTCTCGCTCGAAAGCTGCATGGCCAGCACCAGCGGCCCGACCTGATAGGGAAAGATCACCGTGGCAAAGCCGACCACCTGGGTCATCAGCACCGCCTTGAGCGACAGCCCCGTCGCGGCGGCCAAGTCCGGTGCCATGGGCGTCAGCACGGTGGGCACGCCGGGATTGGTCGTGACCAGCCCCATCAGCCCCGACATCGAGGTCAGCGACAGGAAGTTGACGAAGCTCGCGCCCTGGTGCAGCGGCAGCCAGTCCTGCAAGACCCCGCCCAGCACGCTGCCCAGCCCCGAGGCATTGACCACCGCCCCCAAGGCCAGCGCCCCGGCGACGAACAGCACCATGCCGAAATCGACCGAGGCGTTGAACTGCTTGGGCGGCACCGCGCCCAGCCCCGGCATCAAGAGCAGCGCCGCCGTGGCGATCCCGATCCAGGCCGGGCCGACGCCGTGCAGCCGGTCCGTCATCCACAGGGCCAGCGTGGCGGCCAGGATCAGCGCCACCCTCCGCTCCTGCGGCGAAAGCGGGGCCCGCGGGGTGGCCTCGGCGCTGCCGGCCTCGATCCGGTCCGGGAACAGCGCGACGATCAGCGCCACGGTCAGCGCCGATTTCGCGATCCCCAGCACCGGGTAATGCAGCAGCAGATAGGACATGTAGCCGAAGGTGACGCCGTGCTGCCCCTCGGCCGCGCCGGCCAGGATCATGTTGGGAATGTTCGAGGGCAGGATGGCAAAGCTGGGCATGTTGCAGGCCAGGGTCAGCGCCACCGCCAGGCCGATGCGCCCGTTCGAGCCCTTGTGCAGCCCCAGCCGTTCCGCCAGCGCCATGCCGACCGGCACCAGCACCACCGCCCGCCCGACCGACGAGGGCATGACGAAACCCAGCGCCATCGCCGCCAGCGTCATCACCGCCACCAGCCGCAGGTAGCTGCCGCCCGCGAGCGGCGCCAGCACCCCGGCGATCCGCCCGCCCAGCCCCGAGCCGGTGATCGCCGCCCCGATCACGAATCCCGACACGATCAGCCAGACCGCGGCCGAGCCGAAGCCGGCAAAGACCAGCTCGGGTGGTGCAAGGCCGGGGATCAGCACCGCGGCAAAGAAGATCAGCGAGGTCAGGAAGGGCGGCACCAGCCCGGTGCTCCACAAGGCCAGCGTGACCAGCACCACGGCGGCATTGCGGCCCAGCGGCTGCGGCACCGGCCCGACGGCCAGCAGGACGGCCAGGACCAGGCTGGCAAGAAAGACAAGGGGACGGGTGGAAAGCTTCATGGCGGCGCCTGAACAGGGGAACGGCGCAGCCTAGACAGAAGCCGGCCCCCTGCGTAAGTTCGCCATCATGACAAAAGATGTCGATGATCCGCCAATCCTGCGCTTCGACCCCAGCGGCACCGCCTTTATCCTGGATCCCGCGCGCCCGGTGCTGGCGCATGGGCGCGACCTTGCGGCGGGCGCGCATGTCGCCCCCCATGCCCATCCGCGCGGCCAGCTTTTGTGGGCGGCCGAGGGGCTGTTGCGGCTTGGCGCCGAGGACGGGGTCTGGCTGGTGCCGCCCGGCTTCGGCATCTGGATCCCCGGCGGCACCCGGCATGAGATGCGCGTGGTCTCGCGTCCCGGCACCGGGGCGCGGACGCGCAACCTTTACGTCGATCCCTCCTGCCCGGTGCGGCCCAAGGGGAGGGGCTGCGAGGTGCTGCCGATCTCGGCCCTGCTGCGCGAGGTGATCCTGCGCATGGCGGCCGAACGGGACGCCGGTCGCCTGGCCCGGCTGGGCGCGGTGGCGCTGGACGAGATCGCGGCGGCGGCGCCCGCGCCTCTCGACCTGCCGGGCGGGCAGGATCCGCGGCTGCGGCGGCTGACGGCGCATCTGGGGCGCCATCCCTCGGACCCGCGGCCGCTGCCGCTGCTGGCGGCCGAGGCCGGGGCCAGCCCCCGCACCCTGGAACGGCTGTTCCGGGCCGAGACGGGCCTGTCCTTTCGCGACTGGCGCAGCCGGGTGCGGCTGCTGGCTGCCGTAGGCCGGCTGGAGCGCGGCGAAAGCAGCACCACCATCGCCCATTCGCTGGGCTATCGCAGCGCCAGCGCCTTCGTCGCGGCCTTTCGCAGCCATTTCGGCGTCCCGCCGCAAAGCTACCTGCGCAACCGCGCCAGCCCCCCGCCGGAGGGCGCGCAAGCTTGACTGCCCGCCCAGCGGCCGCGCCGGTCAGTCCACCGGGCGGATCAGCTTTCGTTCCAGCACGCGCAGCACGGTGGGCAGGTCGTGCCCGCGCTTGAGGATGCGCCCGTCCATGCCGATCACCGCATATTGTCCCTGCGCCTGGCGCAGCCGGGGACGCTTTTCGATGCGATAGAGCGGATGCTCGGCCGCGCGGCGAAAGATCGAAAAGACCGCCATGTCGCGCAGGAAGGACATGGCATAGTCGCGCCATTCGCCCGCCGCGACCATCCGGCCGTAAAGGGACAGGATGACGCCCAGTTCGGCCCGGTCGAAGGCCACGCGATCATGCTCGGACGGGAAACCGAAGGGCGCATTCATCATGAAGGAATGGTGACACCGCCCCGGCGCGCAAGCAACGAAAAAGGGCGGTCCTACGCCGCGCCCCGCGCGATTGTGGCCTAGAGGCCCGCCCGCCGGCGCCCGGCCATGCGCGCCAGCGTGCCGTCGCGCCACATGCCCTCGTGCACGCCGACCATGACGACATGGCCCGCGATCAGCGCCAGAAGCAGCCAGGCCATCTCGCCATGCAGCGCCTCGCCCAGGCCGACCATCCAGCCGACCGGCGGCTGCTGGGCCGGGAAGATCTGGAAGCCGAAGGGGGCAAAGGCCCGCTCGCCGCCATAGGCGCGCAGCAGGGCCGCGACCGGCACCAGGACCATGACCAGATACAGCGCCAGATGGCCCAGCCGCGCCGCCAGCCCCCAAAGGCCGGGGCCGTGATCCGGCCGGCGGCCGCGGTTCGCCACGGCCCAGACCACCCGCAGGACGATCAGCAGGAACAGCACCGTGCCCACCGGCTGATGCGAGCCGACGAAAAAGGACACCAGCGGCGTGCGGCCCAAAGCCGCCCGCAGCCCCATGCCGAGGAACTGCCACAGCATCAGCGCGGCAATGCTCCAATGCAGCAGGCGCGTCACCTGGCCATAGAGCTGCTCGGTATCGCGCAAGGGCAAGGATCTGGGGGGCATGGTTCCGGGTGCAAAGTTGACTAAATTCCTTAGTGACATTATGGCCATGACCGCAGACGGGCAAGGCCCGCAATCCGGTGCCTGGGGTAACATGGTTGTCAGCTCTTCCTTTTTCTTGCGAATTTCCCCGTTCCGGCCGCGGCGCGCCTGACATGGATACGCATCAGGACATCCCGACCGAGACCGGCTGCCCCTTGACCGAGGCGCAGGAGGGGCTGTGGTATGTCCAGGCGCTGGACCCCGGCAACCCGATCCTGAACACCGGGCAATATCTGGAACTGACCGGCCCGCTGGACCGCGACGCGCTGGCCCAGGCCGTGCAGCGCACCATCGCCGAGACCCCGGCCCTGGCGCTGCGCTTCGCCGCCGGGCCCCAGGGGCCGCGGCAATGGGTCGGCCTGCCGCCGATGCTGGGCTTTGCCGATCTCTCGGCCCAGCCCGACGCCGAGGCGCAGGCCCTGGCGCAGATGCGCGCCGACAGCCGGCGACCGCTGGACCTGGGCCGCGCGCCGGCCGGGGCGCTGACGCTGTTCGTCCTGGGTCCCGAGCGGCATCTGCTTTACGAACGCATCCACCACCTGGCCATCGACGGCTATGGCATGGTGCTGGTGACGAACCGCATCGCCGCGCATTACGCCGCGCTGGCGGCCGGGGCGCCGGCGCCCGAGCCCTTTGGCCCGCTGTCGCTGGCGACCGAAGAGGACGCGGCCTGGCGCGCCTCGCCCCGCCGGCTGGCCGACCGCGACTGGTGGCACGCGGAACTGGCCGGCCTGCCCGAGGTCGCGGGGCTGGCACCGGGCCGCGCGGTCAGCGGGGCCGACTTCCTGCGCGATTCCCGCCTGCTGCCGCAGGCGCTGCTGGACCGGCTGGCGGGCTATGCCGCCCGGCACCGGCTGGGCTGGCCCGATGTGCTGAATGCGCTGACCGGCGCCTACCTGGCGCGCTGGACCGGGGGCGAGGCGGTGATCGGCCTGCCCTTCATGGCGCGGATGGGCCGCAAGATCGCGCAGCTGCCCTGCATGGCGATGAACGTGCTGCCGCACCGGCTGCGGCTGGACGAGGACGCGCCCCTGCCCGAATGGCTGGCCGCGCAGTCGAAACGCATGGCGCAGGGCCGCCGCCGCGGCCTTTACCGCAGCGAGCTTCTGCGCCGCGAGCTGGGACTGGTCGGCGGCACCAGGCGGCTCTATGGCCCGCTGGTAAACGTGCAGCCCTTTGACAAGGCACCGGAATTTCCGGGGCTGCAAACCCGGCTGCATATCCTGGGGGCGGGCGCGGTCGACGACCTGACGCTGACCTTCCGCGGCGATCCGGCCTCGGGCATGATCTTCGAGGTGGACGCGAACCCCGCGCTTTATGCGCCCGATGAGGTGCGCGGCCATGGCGACCGGCTGGTGGCCTTCCTGGAGGCCGCGCTTGCGGCCGAAACCCTGGCCGAGGTGCCGACCGCCAGCCCGGCCGAGATCGCCGCGGCGAAGGCGCGCGCCCAGGCGACGCGCCATCCCCTGCCCGACACCACCCTGACCGCGCTGATCGAGGCGCAGCTTGCCGCCACGCCCGAGGCCCCGGCCGTCAGCTTTGGCGCCGAGAGCCTGAGCTTTGCCGACTTGGACCGCCGCAGCGCCGCCCTGGCCGCGCGGCTGCAAGGCCTTGGCGCCGGCCCCGACCGCATCGTCGCGGTGGCGCTGGAACGGTCGCTGGAACTGCCCGTGGCGCTGCTGGCGATCCTGCGCGCCGGCGCGGCCTATCTGCCCCTGGACCCCGCCCACCCGGCCGAGCGCATCGCCCGCATCCTGGCGCAGGCCCGGCCGGTGGCGGTGCTGGCCACGGCCGACCTTGCCGGGCTGTTCCCGGCCGGCACCGACCTGCTGCTGCCGGACGACTGGCCGGCCGAGGGTCGCCCCACGGGGGGGCCGCAGCCGGGCGACCTGGCCTATGTCATCTTCACCTCGGGCTCGACCGGCGAGCCCAAGGGCGTCGCCGTCGAGCATCGCGCCATCGTCAACCGCCTGCTGTGGATGCAGGCGCATTACGGCATCACGGCCCAGGACCGTATCCTGCAAAAGACCCCGGCGACCTTCGACGTCTCGGTCTGGGAATTCTTCCTGCCGATGATGGCCGGGGCGGAACTGGTCATGGCGCCGCCCGGCGCGCATCGCGACCCCGCCGCCATCGCCCGCCTGATCCGCGAACGCGCCATCACCACCTGTCATTTCGTGCCGTCGATGCTGTCCGCCTTCCTGGCCTCGCCTGCCTCCCAGGGGCTGGCGATGCGCCGGGTGTTCTGCTCGGGCGAGGAGCTGACGGCGGACCAGCGCGACCGCTTCCACGCCCGGATCACGGCCGAGCTGCACAACCTCTATGGCCCGACCGAGGCGGCGGTGGACGTGAGCTACTGGCCCGCCGGACCCGAGGATCGCGCGAACCCGATCCCGATCGGCTGGCCGGTCTGGAACACGGCGCTGGAGGTGCTGGACGAGCGCATGCGCCCGGTGCCGCCGGGCCTGGCCGGGCATCTTTACCTGGGCGGCGTGCAGCTGGCGCGCGGCTATCTGGGCCGGCCCGACCTGACCGCGGAGCGGTTCATCGACGCGCCCCAGGGGCGGCTTTACGCCACCGGCGACCTGGCCCGGCTGCGGCCGGACGGGGCGGTGGTCTATCTCGGCCGCTCGGACCACCAGGTCAAGATCCGCGGGCTGCGGGTCGAACTGGGCGAGATCGAGGCGGCGATCATGGCATCTGGCCTGGCCCGCGAATGCGTGGTCATCGCGCGCGAGGATCATGCCGGCGAAAAGCGCCTCGTCGCCTATCTGGTGCCGACGGCGGATTGGCGGCCGGGCCTTTTGGCCGAGCGGCTGGCGGCCGGGCTGCCCGCCTACATGATCCCCTCGGCCGAGGTGGCGCTCAAGGCGCTGCCGGTCACGTCGAATGGCAAGCTCGACCGCAAGGCGCTGCCCGCGCCGGAATTCGCCGTCTCGGGCCGCGCGGCGGAAACCGCGACCGAACAGTTGCTGGCCCGGCTTTTCGCCGAGATCCTGCACCTGCCCGAACCCGCCCCGGCCGAGGCGGATTTCTTTGCGCTCGGGGGCGATTCGCTTTCCGCGGTGCGGCTGGCACAGGCGCTGGAGGCCGAAACCGGCCGCGACCCCGGCCTGGGCACGATCTTCGAGCATCCGGTCCTGGCGGTGCTGGCCGCCGCGCTGGACGCGCAGGCGCCGCATGACGACGGGTTGGGCCCGCTGATCCTGCTGGCCGAGGGCGATGCGCAGGCCGCGCCGCTGTTCCTGATCCATCCGGCCGGCGGCCTTGCCTGGGGCTATCGCGGGCTGGCGCGGCGCATCGCGCCGGCGCGGCGGGTCTGGGGGCTGCAACATCCGGGCCTGGACCCGGCGGTGGCGATGCCGGAAAGCCTGGCCGAACTGGCGCAGGATTATGCGCAGCGCATCGCCGCGCTGGCGCCGCGGGGCAAGGTCCATCTGGCCGGCTGGTCGGTCGGCGGCATCCTGGCGCAGGAAATCGCCGTGATCCTGTCCGCAATGGGCCGCGAGCCCGGCCTGGTCGCCATGCTGGACAGCTATCCCTGCGACGCCTGGCGCGACGAGCCCGAGCCGGACCCCGTCGCCGCCCTGCGCGCGCTGCTGGCCATCGCCGGCTACGACCCCGAGGCGCATCGCGAGCTGGACACGCGCGAGGCGGTGGTGACCTTCCTGCGCCGGGGCGACAGCGCGCTGGGGGCGCTGCCCGCGCAGGTGCTGGACGGGGTGGTGCGCACGGTGACGGGCACCAACCGGCTGATCCGCGGCCATCATCATCGCCGCCTTGCCGGCACGATCACGCATTTCCGCGCCGCCCGCGACCACAAGGACCGGGCGCTGACGCCCCGGATGTGGGAGCCCTATGCCGAGGGGCTGGAGGTGATCGACCTGCCCTTCCTGCATGCCGAGATGACCTCGGCCGAGGCCACGGCCCTGATCGCGCCCGGTCTGGTCAAAAGGCTGGGCGGGGGCTGACCGGCCGGCGCCGTCCCGGTCGCGCCCTTGGGCGGCGCGCGGTCCGGCGGCGGCTGCGGACCGGCCAGGGCCAGCGCGATGAGGCCGCAGACCAGCCCACCGATCAGCCCGCCCAGGCCCAGCAGGATGTCAGCCGCATCCGGTCCCGGCACTGCCATGGCCGGGGGCGCGGACGGGGGCGGGAAAAGACCCGGCACCCCCGGCTGCACCTGCGCGACGCCCAGCCCGCACAGCACCAGGCCCAGCAGAACAAGCGCATATCTGGCGAAAACCATCCCGATCTCCGTTCTTGCCTGCCGCCACAGCAGCACAAGAGGATTGAGATCCGGTTAATCCGCGCAGGCAAAAGGCAGGACCAGCGGGAACGACCCCGCCAGCGTCTGGATATGGATCAGCCCCGGCAGGACATGCAGCTGCGCCCGGTGGCCGGGATGGCGGGCCAGGTCGGCGACGAATTGCATCGTGGCAGGCGCCGGCCCGTCCGGCGGCGGGCCGGCGCTGCCCGAGCGCTTCTCGCGATCCCCCAGCGCCACCAGCAGCGGCAGGGATGCGGGCGCGGCTTCCCGGGCCACGCGACGAATCAGCGCCTCGTCCCACCAGATCGAGGGGCTGATCGCGGCATGGCGGGCAAAGCCCTGCGGCCGCGCCAGCAGCGCGTAAAGCGTGAAGAGCCCGCCGAAACTGTGGCCCCAAAGCGTGCGGCGGGCGGGATCGACGGGCAGGCCAGCCTCGGCCGCCGCACGCAGCGGGCCGGTCAGCCGGTCGTGAAAGATCGCCGCGCCGCCGGCCGTGCGGCCTTCGTGGACATGGTCGGGGCGCAGGCCGTCGCCCGGCCCGTCGGGCGCGGTGAAGTCCAGCGTCCGCAGCTCGCGCGCGAATTGGCGGTCGGTGTCATAGCCGATGCCGACGATCATCAGTCCGGGGGCCAGCGCCAGATGCTCGGGCGCCAGGAAATCGAAGGCGGCGTTGCCGTCCAGCATGTAAAGCACCGGCC
Organism: Paracoccus versutus; assembly: GCF_029909795.1. NCBI lineage: Bacteria > Pseudomonadati > Pseudomonadota > Alphaproteobacteria > Rhodobacterales > Paracoccaceae > Paracoccus > Paracoccus versutus. The sequence continues at coordinate 2,049,558 of NZ_CP038197.1, read as the reverse complement.
AGCCCCCGGCCGGCGCCGGCGCCCTGGGCACCGCCAGAAACAGCCGGTAGCCGGGGCCGACCGCCACCACCTTTTGCGACAGCGCATGCGTCGGCGACCCGGTCTGAAAGATGCGCAGTTCGGCCTGCTTCCTGGCGTGATCCGGCCCGACCTGTCCAAGCTGCGACATGATGCGACAATTCCCCCTGTTCACAAAGCCCTGCATCCTTGCCGACGTTAGTTGACAAGGACGGTCAGGAATATAGGTTGCCCGCTGACCGAAGCCAGCCCTGATCGGGGTCAGCCAAAGCGAGTCCTGTTCTGTTTTCAAGGAGTTTCTCATGGCATATCCATCGCGCCCCGCCCTTCGCGCCCTGCTGGGGGCCTCGGCGCTTGCGCTTTCGGTGATCGCGGGCCCCGTTCTGGCCGAAACCGTCTTTACCAAGCCGCTGGTCGATTTCGCCGGCCGCGTCAGCGCCGGCGGCGTCGATCGCGCCCCGGTGTTCAAGGGCGGCAAGGCGGTGATCGAGGGCCAGAACCTGATCCCCGGCCAGACCGTCACGCTGATGCGCGGCACCAAGGCGCTGAACGCCGAGCCGATCACCGTCGATGCCGAGGGCGGGTTCAGCTTTGCGCTCGACATCGACGCCGAGGCCGAGACCGGCCTGCAGCCCATCGTCGTCATCACCGAGAACCCGGCCTCGGCCGAAGTGGTCGAGCTGAAGATCTCGCCCGAGGTGCCGGTCGCGGGGGCCGAGAAATTCGCCGTTGCCAGCGAGCCGGTGGTGCGCGGGCTCTACCAGGTGAAGTTCAGCGAGGCCGCGAATGCCGCCTTCGTGACCAGCGCCGTCGGCCGCCCGCCGGTCAAGGAGGCCAAGCTGGTCAAGATCAACCCCGAGACGCTGAAGATCGAGGCCGAGGCCACCCCCGGCGCCGCGCCCGCCCGTCCCGACGGCAGCGACGGCGGCCTGTTCGCGGTCTATGGCGTCGATGTGGACGAGGCGAACGGCAATGTCTGGGTGACGAATACCCGCCAGGACACGGCCGCGGTCTACAAGCAGTCCGACCTGTCGCTGGTCAAGCAGTTCGAGCCGGGCGCCGTCCCCCATGCCCGCGACGTGGTGGTGGACGAGGCCAACGGCCGCGCCTATGCCAGCGCCACCGGCACGCCCGAGATCAAGGTCTTCGACACCAAGACCCTGGAGCCCTTGGAGCCGATCACCATCAAGTCGCAGATCCGGGGCGAGGAATTCTCGACCATGGCGCTGGACATCGACGAGGCGGGCGGCAAGCTGGTCACGGTCAGCCTGTCCACGCCCGAGGCGGCGGTGGTCGACCTGGCCTCGGGCGAGGTCAAGGTGATCGCGCTGCCGGGCGCCAAGGCGGCCTCGGGCGTGGCCTACGACCCGCAGGAGGGGCTGATCTTCGTCGCCTCGCAGGCCACCGACAACCTGCTGATCGTCAAGGCCGAGACCGGCGAAGTCCTGCATGACGTCGCCGTGGGCGCCGGCCCGCTGAACGTCGCCTTCGAGCCGGTGGGCCGCCTGGCCTATGTCGCCAACCGCGGCGCCGGCACCGTCACCGTGGTCAGCCCCGAAGGCGAGATCGTGGCGAACCTGGACGCCGGCAGCCTGCCCAACCAGCTGCGCGCCGACGGCAAGGGCAATGTCTGGGCGGTCAACAAGTCGCGCGGCGAAAACGACGAGACGGGCGACCGCATCTGGCGCATCACCCCCGCCACGGAGTAAGAGGGGCGCTGACCCTGCCGGGGCGCCCGCATGCGCGCCCCGGCGCATGAGCCAACGGACCCGCCATGACCCTGACCCGCCCGCTGCTTGCCGCATTCGCCCTGATCGCCTGGCTTGGCCCTGCCGCGGCGGATGTGGTGGCCACCGACATCCTGGGGCGCGAGGTGCATCTGCCCGAGCCCGCCAGCCATATCGTGCTGGGCGAGGGGCGGCACCTGTCGGTGCTGGGGCTGATCCACGACGATCCGGTGGCGCTGGTTTCCGGCTGGCGGCTGGACAAGGCGCTGGACGAGCCGACCATGCAGGCCTACCGCGAGAAATTCCCCGACATCGACCAGATCCGCCCGGTCGGCTCGGGCAATCGCGACATCTCGGCCGAGGCGATCATCGCGCTGCATCCCGACCTGGTGGTGCTGACGCTGATCGACCGGAACGACCCCGGCATGGAGGTCGCCCGCCAGCAGATCGAGGCGGCGGGCATTCCGGTCGCCTATGTCGATTTCTTCTCGCATCCGCAGGAAAACTCGATCCCCAGTCTGCGCATCCTGGGCAAGCTGACCGGCGCCGAGGAACGCGCCGAGGAATTCGCCGCATTCTACGACAGCCGGCTGGCCCGCATCCGCGACCGGCTGGCCGACACCGAGATCGCCCGGCCGCGCGTGTTCTTCCACGTCCATGCGGCGCCGCAGAACTGCTGCTCGACCGTGGGCAGCGGGGTGTTTCACGACTTCATCACCACGGCCGGCGGGCAGAACATCGGCCATGATACCGTCAAGGGCGTGCTGGGCAACGTCAGCCTGGAATATCTGATCGGCGCCGACCCGGACGTCTATATCGCCACCGGCGGTACGCATATGGCGGCGCGGGGCGGGCTGGTTCTGGGCTCGGGCGTGGATGCCGAGACCGCGCAGGCCAGCTTTCAGCGGCTGATCGCGGCGCCGGGCTTTGCCTCGTTGCGCGCGGTAGAGCAGGGGCGCACGGCCGGCGTCTGGCACCTGTTCAACGATTCGCCCGTGCATATCGCGCTGATCGAATACCTGGCCAAGACCTTTCATCCCGACCTGTTCCAGGACGTCGATCCCGCCAAGACCCTGGCCGAGATCAACGCCCGCTTCTCGCCCGTCATCGTGCCGGGAACATGGTGGGTGACGCCGGAACAATGAGCGACGCGACGCTGCAGCGCTATCACCGGCAAGGCCGGCGCAACGCCCTTCTGGTGGCGGTGCTGGGCCTTGCCGCACTGGCGGCGCTGCTGCTGGACCTGGTCACGGGCCCGGCCGGCCTGCCCCTGGCCGATACGCTGCGGGCGCTGACCGGCGGCGAGGTGGCGCGGGGCACCCAGGTCATCGTCTGGGACGTGCGCCTGCCCGTGGCCTGCATGGCGCTGCTGGTCGGCGCGGCGCTGGCGCTGGCCGGGGCCGAGATGCAGACCGTGCTGGAAAACCCCCTGGCCGAGCCCTTCACGCTGGGCGTGTCCTCCTCGGCCGCGCTTGGCGCCGCGGTGGCGATCGTGCTGGGCCTGACCCTGCCCGGCCTGCCGGCGGTCTGGAGCGTCTCGGGCAACGCCTTCCTGTTCGCGCTTGGCGCGCTGGGGCTGTTGCAACTGTTGGGCCGCATCCGCGGCGGCGGCCCCGAGGTGCTGATCCTGTTCGGCGTGGCGCTGAACTTCACCGCCGCCGCGCTGCTGTCCTTGCTGCAATTCGTCGCCTCGGCCGATGCGCTGCAACAGCTGGTGTTCTGGACCATGGGCAGCCTGGCTTCGGCACAATGGCCGGGCGTGGTGCTGATCGGCGTGGTGCTGGCGGTGGCGGTGCCGTTTTCCTTTCGCGCGGCGTGGAAGCTGACCGCGCTGCGGCTGGGCGAGGACCAGGCGAAAAGCTTCGGCGTCGATGTGGCCGGCCTCAGGCGCTGGACGCTGCTGCGGGTCAGCCTGCTTGCCGCCTCGGCCGTGTCCATGGTCGGCGTCATCGGCTTCGTCGGCCTGGCCGGGCCGCATATCGCCCGCATGCTGGTCGGAGAGAACCACCGCGTCTTCCTGCCCGCCAGCATCCTGACCGGGGCGCTGGTCATGTCGCTGGCCTCGACGCTCAGCAAGACGCTGGTGCCGGGGGTGCTGCTGCCGGTCGGCCTCGTCACCTCGCTGATCGGGCTGCCGATCTTTTTCGCGCTGATCCTGCGCGGCAGGCGGCGCTGATGCAAGGGCTGCTGGCTCAGGGCATCTCGGTGCGCTACGGCGCGCGCAGCGTGCTTGCGGGGCTGGACCTGCCCCTGCTGCGGCCGGGCGAGGTCACGGTGCTGGCCGGGCCGAACGCGGCCGGAAAATCCACGCTTCTGCGCGCCATCGCCCAGTTGCAGCCCCATGGCGGGCAGGTGCTGCTGGACGGGCAGGACCTGGCCCATGTGCCGATGCGCGACCGCGCCCGGCTGATCGGCTTCATGCCGCAAAGCCTGCCGTCAAGCTCGTCGCTGGTGGCGCTGGAAAGCGTGATCGCGGCGCTGCGGGCGGGCGAGACCCTGGGCGCGCGCCAGGCCGATGCGGCCGCCATGGCGGTGCTGGACAAGCTGGGCATCGGCGCGCTGGCGCTCGAGCCGCTGTCGGCGCTGTCGGGCGGGCAGCGGCAGATGGTCAGCCTGGCGCAGGCCATCGTGCGCGACCCGCGCCTGCTGCTTCTGGACGAGCCGACCAGCGCGCTGGACCTGGCGCGGCAGGTGCGGCTGCTTTCCGAACTGCGGCGCCTGGCGGGCGAGGGGCGCATCGTCGTCGCCGTGCTGCACGACCTGGCGCTGGCGGCGCAATGGGCCGACCGCATCGTGCTGATCCACGGCGGCCATACCCATGCCGAAGGCGCACCGGAACAGGTGCTGACCCCGCAGCTGCTGGCCCAGGTCTATGGCGTCGAGGCGCGGGTCGAGCGCTGCTCGCGCGGGCGGATCATGGTGCTGATCGACGGCGAACACGCGCCGGGCTGACCCCTAGTTCGCCCGCTGCCGCGAGCGAAAGGGCAAGGGCGCGACGGGAATGCCGTCCTCCAGCAGCTTGCGGGCCTCTTCCAGCTTCGCCTCGCCATGGATCGCGCGTTCGGGCGCCAGGCCCTCGTGCATGGCGCGGGCCTCGGCGGCAAAGGACATGCCGACGTAATCCGAGGTTTCCTCGACATGGCGGCGCAGCTTTTCCAGCGCCGCCTCATGGTCGTTGCGGGGGTTGTGCAGGTCGGGGGCATCGTCGCGGCCATGCGCCACGCGCGGCGCCATCAGCGCCTTGTCCACCTGGGCCGAGCCGCAATGCGTGCAAGTGACCTGCCCCGCAGCGCGCAGGGCGTCGAACCCGTCCGAGGACCGGAACCAGCCATCGAAATCATGGCCTTTTTCACAGCGCAGGGCATAGCGGATCATCGCGACTCCTTTCCCCTTGAATATCGGGCCGGGCAAGGGCTTATGCAAGGCCGCGCCGCGCCAGCGCCTTGATCCGCGCGACCAGCGTGGCGGGATCGCCGGCCCGCGCCAAAAGCAGCGCCCGCGCCGCCTCGCCCATGCGGCGCTGGCCCGCGCCGTCCTGCGCCAGGGCGGCCAGCAGCTGCGGCAGCGCCTCGGCCGTGCAGCCCCGCGCCGCGCCCGCCGCCGCCAGGTCGGCATAGTCGCCGGCATGGTTGGCGACATGCGGCCCGTGCAGGATGGCACAGCGCCAGGCCGCCGGCTCCCATGGCGTATGGCCGCCGTGATCGGCAAAGGAGCCGCCGGTGATGCAGATGCCGGCGGCGCGATACCATGCCGCCATCTCGCCCAGCGTATCGGCCAGCAGCACCGGCGCGCCAAGCCCGCCGCCCTGGCTGCGGCGGACGAAATCCAGGCCACGCGCCGCGATCAGCGCCGCCACCGCATCGCCGCGCCGGGGATGGCGCGGCGCCAGGATCAGCCGCAGGTCCGGCACCGCCGCGCGCGCCGCGGCCCAGGCGTCCAGCATCGGCGCATCCTCGCCCTCATGGGTCGAGGCCGCCAGCACGGTGCGCGCGCGCTCCGGCCCGTCCTCGCCCGGCTCGACCTGGGCGGGGGCCAGCAGCTTCAGGTTCAGCCGCGGCGTCAGCGCGCCCGCCCGCAGCCCCAGCGCCAGAAGCCGCGCCTCGCTGTCCGCATCCTGCGCCGACAGCGCGTCGATGCGGGCCAGCATCGGCCCGATCAGCCCCGGCAGCCGGCCCCAGCGCGCCGCCGAGCGAGCCGAGATGCGCGCGCCCACCACCACCTGCGCCACGCCCCGCGCTGCCGCCATGGCCGAACGGTTGGGCCAAAGCTCGTTCTCGACCGTGACCAGCACCGCGGGCCGCAGCCGGTCCAGAAAGCGCCCGACGGCCTGCGGCACGTCCAGCGGCGCCAGCGCGCAAGGATAACCCAGCCGCCGCGCCAGCGCGCGCCCGGTCAGGCTGTTGGTCGTCACCACCAGGGGAAAGTCCCGCGCCAGCGCCTCGGCCAGCACCTGAACCGAGTTCAGCTCGCCCACGCTGGCCGCATGCAGCCAGATCCCGCCCGGCGCGGCCTCAGGGCCGGACAGCGCCAGCCGCTCGCGCCAATCCGCCCCGGCCAGCGGCGCGGCCAGGCCCAGCGCCCCGCCGGCCAGCGCCGTGGCGCCGCGCCAGATCAACGCAGGGCGGCCTCGGCAGCCTCGCGGATGGCACGGATGTTCTCGCCATAGGGCGCGCTGTTCGACACCGAACCGCCGCGGAACACGGCCGAGCCGGCGACCAGCACATCCGCCCCAGCCGCCGCGACCAGCGGCGCGGTCACGGGATCGACGCCGCCGTCGATCTCGATATGCACCGGGCGGTCGCCGATCATGGCGCGCAATTCGCGCACCTTCTCGACCTGGCTGTGGATGAACTTCTGCCCGCCGAAGCCGGGGTTCACCGTCATCACGCAGATCAGGTCGACATCGTCCAGCAGCGGCCGCGCGGCTTGCGCCGGGGTGCCGGGGTTCAGCGCCAGCCCGGCCCTGGCGCCGGTGCCGCGAATGGCCTGAAGCGTGCGGTGGACATGCGCCCCGGCCTCGACATGGGCGGTGATGATGTCGCTGCCCGCCTCGGCGAAGGCCTCGATATAGGGATCGACCGGGGCGATCATCAGGTGCACGTCCATCACGCCGCGGATATGCGGCCGGATCGCCTTGCACATGGCGGGGCCGAAGGTCAGGTTCGGCACGAAATGCCCGTCCATCACATCGACATGGACCCAGTCGGCGCCCTGGTCCTCGACGGCGCGGCATTCCTGGCCGAAATTGGCGAAATCCGCGGAAAGGATGGAAGGCGCGATCTTGATGCGGCGGTCGAACGTCATGTCTGGCTCCCTGCAATGCCCCTGGTCCCGGTTATCGTCCCGGCCGGCCGGCCGTCAACAGGCCTGAAGGTCGCATTTCTCCGTTTTCCAAATACCCCGCGGGGGTCCGGGGGCGCGAAGCCCCCGGCTTCCCCCTTGGGCTTTCCGCCGCATGGCCTATATTGGGGCCAAGGCGCCAGGCCGCAGCCGGCCCCCGCGCATCCCTATTCCGAAGGACTTGTGATGACCGAAACGAAGGAAATTTCCTGGGACGACAGCATGCTGCCCTTCCAGCTGGAGCGCTCGGACATGCGCGGCCGCGTCGCGCGCCTCGGGCCCCTGCTCGAACACATCCTGTCGCGCCACGACTACCCGGTCCCGGTCAGCGCCATGGTGGCGGAACTCACCACCCTGGCCGCGCTGATCGGCCAGACCATCAAGCTGCGCTGGAAGCTCTCGCTGCAGGTGCGCGGCAACGGCGCCATCCGCACCATCGCGACCGACTACTACGCCCCCGAGACCGAGGGCGCCCCCGCCCGCATGCGCGCCTGGGCCAGCTTCGACGCCGAGCGCCTGCAAGACGGCCTGCCCGGCTTCGACCAGCTGGGCCAGGGCTATTTCGCGGTGCTGATCGACCAGGGCGAGGGCACGACCCCCTACCAGGGCCTGACCCCGCTGGCCGGCGGCTCGCTTGCCAGCTGCGCCCAGACCTATTTCGAACAGTCCGAGCAGCTGCCGACCCGGTTCGAGCTGACGGTGGGCCGCGCACGCCTGCCCGGCCAGCACCAGGACCATTGGCGCGCCGGCGGCATCATGCTGCAGACCCTGCCGGCCGGCAGCCATGCCGGGCCCGAGGGCGACCTGCAATCCGCCGACATCCTGCAAGGCGCGCAATCCGAGGACTGGAACCGCGCCACCACGCTGATGGCCACGGTCGAGGCGATGGAGCTGGTCGACCCGGCCCTGCCGCTGCCCAACCTGGTCTTCCGCCTGTTCCACGAGGAAGAGCCGACCGCCTTCGCCGCGCAGCCGCTGGTCTTCGGCTGCTCCTGCAATGCCGAGCGGGTGCGCAGCACGCTGTCGATCTATTCGGCCAAGGACATCGGCCACATGACCAATGACGACGGCATCGTCACCGCCGATTGCCAGTTCTGCGGCGCGCATTACGAATTCGACCCGAAAAGCCTGGGCTTCGAGGCGGTGATCGACGCCGAGGGCAACCCCCTGCCCAAGGGCGGGGCGGGGGAAAGCCGGGCCGCGCTTTGATGGGAACGATCCGCGAGACATTGACGCGGGCCCTGTCGGGAACGACGGGGCCCTCGTCGGATTTCGACTTCGGCGGCGCCCCGCCGGGCGAGGTGGCGCTGCGCCCGGCCGGCGTGCTGGCCGCCTTCGACGCGGTGGACGGGCGGCTGATCCTGACCAAGCGCGCCAGCAGTCTGCGCCACCATCCCGGCCAGATCGCCCTGCCCGGCGGCAAGGTCGATCCCGGCGATGCCGACGAGATCGCCGCCGCGCTGCGCGAGGCGCATGAGGAGGTGGGCCTCGACCCGGCCCGCGTCGAGGTGCTGGGCACCATGCCGGCGCATCGCACCATCACCGGCTTTGCCATGACCCCGGTGCTGGCGCTGGTCCACGGTCCCTTCACCCCCGTCCCCGAGATGGGCGAGGTCGAGGAGGTGTTCACCGTCCCCTTCGCCCATGTATCCGACCCGGCGAACTACCATGTCGAGGGCCGGATCTGGCGCGGGGTGCGGCGCGACTATTACGTCGCCCCCTGGGGCCCCTATTATATCTGGGGCGCCACCGCCCGCGTTCTGCATTCCCTTGCGACAAGGATTGCCCGATGACCCGGCTGACCGCGCCCTTCCTCGACGACCCGGCCCTGGGGCAGGTACTGGCCGCGCTGGCGGCCCAGGGCGCGCAGGCGCTGATCGTCGGCGGCGCGGTCCGAAACGCGCTTCTGGGCGAGCCGGTGGCGGATGTGGACATCTCGACCTCGGCCCGGCCCGAAGAGACCGTGCGGCTGGCCGAGGCGGCGGGCCTGCGCAGTGTGCCCACCGGCATCGAGCATGGCACCGTCACCATCATCGCCGATGGCCGCGGCTTCGAAGTCACCAGTTTCCGCCGCGACGTGGAAACGGATGGCCGCCGCGCCGTCGTGGCCTATTCCGACCGCATCGAGGATGACGCGCAGCGCCGCGACTTCACCATGAACGCGCTTTACGCCACCGCCTCGGGCGAGGTGCTGGACCCGGTGGGCGGCCTGCCCGACCTGGCCGCGCGTCGGCTGCGCTTCGTCGGCGACCCGCGCGCGCGCATCGCCGAGGACTATCTGCGCATCCTGCGCTTCTTTCGCCTGCTGGCCTGGTATGGGCGCGAGGCCGACCTGCACGCGCTGGCCGCCTGCCGCGAATTGCGCCAGGGGCTTGCCGGCATCTCGAAGGAACGCATCGGCCACGAGATGCGCAAGCTGCTCGACGCCCCCGACCCTTCCCCCGCCATGGCGCTGATGGCCGAGGCGGGCGTGCTGCCGCTGGTCCTGCCCGGTGCGGATGCCAGCGACCTGCCCGACCTGGTCGAGGTCGAGCGGGAATATGGCACCGGCGCCCTGCCCTGCTGGCCGCGCCGGCTGGCGCTCTTGGGCGCGCCGAACCCGGCCGAGGCGCTGCGCCTGTCGCGGGACGAGGCCCGCACCCAGGACCGGATCGCGCAGGCGCTGGCCATGCCCGCGCCGGCCGCCGCCTATCGCCTGGGCCGCGCGAACGCCGCGCAATCGGTGCTGATCCGTGCCGCCCGCGGCGACCGGCCGGCCTTTGGCTGGTGCCACGAACTGGCGCGCGGCGCCGCGGCGAAATTCCCGCTGACCGCCCGCGACCTGATGCCCGAACTGTCCGGCCCCGCCCTGGGCGAGGCGCTGCGCCGGGCCGAGGACGCCTTTGTCGAAAGCGATTTCACCCTGCCGCCCGAGGCGCTGCTGCGGATCGCCCTGCAACAAGAGGCCCGCGCCTGATGCATGATTTCTTCGCCCGCATGATCGACGCCTTCCGCCCGGCCGAGGGTCCGCCGCCGCGCAGCCTGCTGGCATTCTTCCGCTGGTGCCTGTCGGGCGCCTGGCCGGGGCTGACGCTGGCGGCGGTGGCCTCGGCGCTGGGGGGCATCGCCGACGTGGTCTCGGCCGTGCTGCTGGGCTGGGTGGTGGATGCGGTGGTCTCGACCCCCGCGGATCGGATCTGGGCGGACCAGGGCGGGCTGATCCTGGGCTTTGCCGCCTTCTTCCTGCTGATCCGCCCGGCGATCTTCGGGCTTTCCACCGCCAGCTCCAGCGTCATCATCGGGCCGAACATCCTGCCGCTGGTGCTGTCGCGGCTGCATCGCTGGACCATGGGCCATGCAGTGACCTTCTTTGACAACGACTTTGCCGGCCGCATCGCGCAAAAGCAGATGCAGACCGCCCGCGCCGTGACCGACGTGGCGACCGAATTCGTCAACGTGGTGGCCTTTGCCCTGGCCTCGGTGATCGGCTCTGCCGCCTTCCTGGTCTCGGTCGACGGCTGGGGCGCGCTGGCGCTGATGGTCTGGCTGGGCTCATACGTGCTGCTGATCCGCTTCTTCCTGCCGCGCATCCGCACGCGCTCGGCCAGCCGGGCCTCGGCGCGGGCCATGGTCACGGGGCAGGTCGTGGACACGATCACCAACATCAAGACCGTCAAGCTTTTCGCCCATGCCGAGCACGAGGACCGCGCCGCGCTTGGCGCCATGGCCGGTTTCCGCGAACGCGCGCTGGACTTCGGCCGGGTCAGCACCTGGTTTCGCCTGTCGCTGATGACCATCGCCGGCGCGCTGCCGGTGATCCTGGTCGGCGGCACCATCCTGTTGTGGCGGCAGGGCATGGCCACGGCGGGCGACATCGCCGCCGCCGGCGCCATCGCCATGCGGCTGGCGCAGATGACCGGCTGGGTCAGCATGGCGCTGATGGGGGTCTGGGGCAGCATCGGCGAGGTCGAGGACGGCATGAAGACCCTGGCCCCGCCCCATGCCCTGACCGATGCGCCCGACGCCATCGCCCTGGGCCGGGTCGCGGGGCGGATCGACTTCGACCATGTGGATTTCGCCTATGGCCGCGGTGAAGGCGGCATCAGCGACCTGGACCTGCATGTCGCGCCCGGCGAAAAGCTGGGCATCGTCGGCGCCTCGGGGGCGGGGAAATCGACCATGGTCTCGCTGCTTTTGCGGCTCTACGACGTGGAAAGCGGCGCGGTGCGGGTGGACGGCCACGACGTGCGCGCGGTGACGCAGGAAAGCCTGCGCCGCAACATCGCCATGGTCACGCAGGAAACCGCGATGTTCAACCGCTCGGCGCGCGAGAACATCCTGTATGGCCGCCCCGATGCGACCGAGGAGGAAATCGTCGCCGCCGCCACGGCCGCCGAGGCGCATGAGTTCATCCTGAAGCTGCGCGACCACATGGGCCGCACCGGCTATGACGCGCATCTGGGCGAACGCGGCGTCAAGCTGTCTGGCGGCCAGCGCCAGCGCATCGCATTGGCCCGCGCGCTGCTGAAGGACGCGCCGATCCTGGTCCTGGACGAGGCGACCTCGGCGCTCGACAGCGAGGTCGAGGCGCAGGTCCAGGACGCGCTGCACCGCGCCATGCGGGGCAAGACGGTGCTGGCCATCGCCCACCGGCTCTCGACCATCGCCGAGCTGGACCGCATCGTCGTGCTGGAGGCCGGGCGCATCGTCGAACAGGGCGCTCATGCCGAGCTGCTGGCGCTGGACGGCACCTATGCGCGCTACTGGAACCGCCAGTCGGGCGGCTTCCTGGGCACCGAGGACGATGCGGCGGAGGCCGCCGAGTGACACTCTGGACCGTCGAGCGGCTGGGCCGCAAGGGCGACGGCGTCGCCATCAGCGGCGATCGGCGCGCGCTGGCCGCACTGGTGCTGCCCGGCGAACAGATCGAGGGCGAGGCCGAGGCCGGCCGCATCGCCGCCCCGCGCATCGTGACGCCTTCGGCCGAGCGGGTGCGCCCGCCCTGCCAGCATTACCGCGCCTGCGGCGGCTGTTCGCTGATGCATGGCTCGGACGATTTCGTGAAGGCATGGAAGGTCGGCGTGGTGGCCGAGGCGTTGCGGGCGCAGGGGCTTTCGGCGCCGGTCGCGGGGGTGCATGTCTCGCCGCCGCGCTCGCGCCGGCGGGCGGTGCTGTCGGGGCGGCGCACGAAGAAGGGCGCGCTCGTGGGCTTTCACGCCCGCGCCTCGGACGTGATCGTGGACATCGCCGATTGCCATGTGCTGCGGCCGGCGATCCAGTCCGCGCTGCCGATGCTGCGGCAGCTGGTGACGGCCGGCGCCTCGCGTTCGGCCGAGCTGTCGCTGACCGTGACCGAGACTCCGGCGGGGCTGGACCTGGCCGTCTCCGGCGGCAAGCCGATGGAGCCGGCGCTGTTCCAGGCCCTCGCGACGCTGGCCGACCAGGGCGACCTGGCGCGGCTGGGCTGGGACGGGCAGGCGATCACCCGCCGCCCGCCGGCGCTGGCCATGGGCCGGGCGCGGGTGGTGCCGCCGCCGGGCGCATTCCTGCAAGCCACCGCCGAGGGCGAGGCCGCGCTGCTGGCCGCCGTGCGCGGCATGGTGGGGAACGCCGGGCGGGTGCTGGACCTGTTCGCGGGCTGCGGCACCTTCTCGCTGCCCCTGTCCGAGACGGCCGAGGTCCATGCCGTCGAGGGGTTGGCCGCGCCGTTGCAGGCACTGGATGCCGCCGCCCGGCAGGCACCGGGCCTGCGCCGAATCACGACCGAGATTCGCGACCTGGCGCGCCGCCCGCTGATGCCCGACGAGCTGGCCTATGACGCAATCGTGATCGATCCGCCCCGCGCCGGGGCCGAGGCGCAGGCGCGCGAGATCGCCCGCGCGCAGGTGCCGCGGCTCGCCTGGGTCAGCTGCGACCCCGTCACTTTCGCAAGGGATGCGCGGATTCTCGCCGAGGGAGGCTATGGGTTGTGCCGGCTGTTCGTGGTCGACCAATTCCGCTGGTCGCCGCATGTCGAGACCGTGGCGGAGTTTCGCCGACGCTAGCGAAATTTTAATCTCTGTGGTATTTCATAACAAAACGAAGCGCATAGCGCACACAGAGGGTAGTGATGATTCGGGCAATACGCGCATTTTTCGCGGTTGTCGCAGTAGCCGTTTTGGCAAGCTGCGGCGGGGGCGACAGCCTGCAACCCAGCAAGACCTATCAGGGGCCGCCGATCACGCAGATCGTGGTCAAGAAGGCCGATCGCAAGATGTATCTGGTCAGCGGCAAGGAGGTCGTCAAAAGCTACAAGATCGACCTGGGCAACCAGCCGTTTGGCCACAAGCAATTCGAAGGCGACGGCCGCACGCCCGAGGGCCTGTATTTCATCGACCGCTTCAACCCGCGCAGCCGTTACCACCTGTCGGTCGGCATCTCCTATCCTTCGGCGCAGGACGTGGCCAATGCGGCGGCGCGCGGCCAGCGGCCGGGCGGCGACATCTTCATCCACGGCCTCGGCCCCGAAGGGCGGGCGCTGAACCGGCCGGACTGGACCGCCGGCTGCATCGCCGTCACCGACCAGGAGATCGAGGAGATCTTCACCATGCTGCGGCCGGGCGTGCCGATCTTCATCTATCCCTGACGCCGCCCGAGGACGAGACAGGCCCCGCGCATCAGCGCGGGGCCTTGCCATGTCCGAAGGCCGGGAAGGCGGCAAGCCCCGGCCGGCGCGGCTGACGCATCGGCCATGAACAACGCCCGTGGTCTTCGCGCCGCCTGCACCGGCAGGGCGATCCGGCCGGGCGGGCGGGTCGGGTGAACCGAGGCTTCGCGGCAAAATAACGAGTTGCACAAGGGCGATGCCTGCCTGTAGGTAAAAATTGACTGAATCACTTGGGTATTATCAGTCGCTTCTTCACCTATTCGCGGAGATCATCCATGAGATCGCTACTTGCCCCCGCCCTTCTGGCCGCCACCTTCGCCGGCGCCGGCGCCGGTGCCCAGGCCCAGGATTTCGGCTATGAAGCATTCGAGCCTTCGGTGAACCACATCGACCTCGAGACCTGTCCCGCCCGCGTGACGGCCAAGGAGGTCTTCTGCCGCGCCACGCTTCTGAACGACACCGTCTATGTCTATGTCTTCGAGGACACCGACGAGATGAAATACGTCGAAATGCTGGCCTTCGAGGCAGGCGAATACGAGATTACCTTCAAATAACGATCCGGGGCGCGGGGTCCGGCGGACCGAAGCGGCCAACGTGCTGCGCCCTGCAGGATCGGTCCCACGACGGCATTTTCCGGCCAGCCTCGGCCGGCCGGACATGACGGCATCTGGCACTGGATGCCGCATCCTTGCTCCGGCTCTCTTCGTGAACCGGCATGCGCCACCGACGGGGCGCGGCGCGGCAATGGCCCTGACCGGGCGCCGCTTGCAGGCCGGGCGGACATGACGGCAGCTGGCACCGGATGCCGCATCATGCTCCGGCCCTCTTCGCGAACCGGCATGCGCCACCGACGGGGCGCGGGGCGGCAATGGCCCTGACCGGGCGCCGCTTGCAGGCCGGGCGGACATGACGGCAGCTGGCACCGGATGCCGCATCATGCTCCGGCCCTCTTCGCGAACCGGCATGCGCCACCGACGGGGCGCGGGGCGGCAATGGCCCTGACCGGGCGCCGCTTGCAGGCCGGGCGGACATGGCGGCAGCTGGCACCGGATGCCGCATCATGCTCCGGCCCTCTTCGCGAACCGGCATGCGCCACCGACGGGGCGCGGGGCGGCAATGGCCCTGACCGGGCGCCGCTTGCAGGCCGGGCGGGAAGGCGGAACCCGGCACCGAATGCCGCATCATGCTCCGGCCCTCTTCGCGAACCAGCATACGCCGCCGACGGGGCGCGGGGCGGCAATGGCCCTGACCGGGCGCCGCTTGCAGGCCGGACGGGAAGCTGGAACCCGGCACCGAATGCCGCATCATGCTCCGGCCCTCTTCGCGAACCGGCATGCGCCACCGACGGGGCGCGGGGCGGCAATGGCCCTGACCGGGCGCCGCTTGCAGGCCGGGCGGGAAGCTGGAACCCGGCACCGAATGCCGCATCATGCTCCGGCCCTCTTCGCGAACCGGCATGCGCCACCGACGGGGCGCGGGGCGGCAATGGCCCTGACCGGGCGCCGCTTGCAGGCCGGACGGGAAGGCGGAACCCGGCACCGAATGCCGCATCCTTGCTCCGGCTCTCTTCGTGAACCGGCATGCGCCACCGACGGGGCGCGGGGCGGCAATGGCCCTGACCGGGCGCCGCTTGCAGGCCGGGCGGGAAGGCGGAACCCGGCACCGAATGCCGCATCCTTGCTCCGGCTCTCTTCGTGAACCGGCATGCGCCACCGACGGGGCGCGGGGCGGCAATGGCCCTGACCGGGCGCCGCTTGCAGGCCGGGCGGACATGACGCGGCCCGCAGAGGGCCGCGCCGCGCGGTCAGATGCCGGCGCCGGGGGCAAAGCCGCCGGCCATGGCCACCGGCGCGCCGGCCGCGCCGCCGGTGATCAGCACCCACCAGATCTTGCCCGAAGGCTCCTGATACCAGCCGATGCCGAATTCCGTGGCGCGCGGGTCCATGATCACGTCGCGGGTGTCGCGGGTCTGCATCCAGGCGTTCAGGGTGGTGATCTCGTTCTCGTAGGTCTCGGAGATGTTCTCGCCGACCAGATGGCCCATGTAGCCCTGGCGCCGCACCCGCTCGAGCGGCGAAGAGCCGTCCGAGCCGAAATGCCAGGCCCGGTTCTGCGCCGCCATGTCGCGGGCATGGACCTTGGCGGCCGCATCCAGCGCGGGGCTCTGCATCATGGCGGGGGCCGCGACATTGGCGCGCAGCGCGTTGATCTGGCCCAGGACGCGGCCGGGGATCTGCGCCTCTTCGCGCGGGGTGATGCGATAGGCCGTCGGCAGCGGCTGCCCGTCGGGGCCTAGTTGCGGCTGAGGCTGCTGGCAGGCCGCGAGCGCCAGCACCGACACAAGCGCCAGGGTGGAAAGTTTCAGCATGATGTCCTGTCCCCAAGGATGTTTGCGCCAGCCATACAAAAGCGCAACCGCCGCTTCAAACCCAAGATTGCGTGAGCGCAACAGGCTGCGACTGTGTTGCGACAATGACGCTTGTTTGAATTGCAAGGCGCCTGCGGCGGGCGTAAATCCCCGTTCCAGCAAGACCTCTTTCGCACATTCGGGCAGAGAAGGCCGCAGGAAGCGGTCCGTCACATATCAGGAGCGACACATGATCACGCCGAAGAAACCGGTCTCGCGCCGGAAATTTCTGACCGCCTCGGTGGCGATGGGCGCGGCAGGGCTGGCGGCCCCGGCCATTGCGCAATCCTTCGACCCCTATACCGGCCAGCCCCTGCAGGGCACGGCGGGCGGCGCCACCCCGGATGCGGGCATGGTGCAATACGACGCCGCGCAGGATTCGCGCCGCAACATCTCCAGCTTCCGCATGCAGGACTGGCAGCCCTATTTCAGCAGCCTGACCAATGGCGCGATCCTGGTCGACCTGACCTCGCGCGCGCTGCATTACTGGTCCGAGGACCAGTCGGTCTACAAGCTGTTCCCGACCTCTGTCCCGGTCAGCGCCGACCTGACCCGCACCGGCCGCACCGAGATCATCAAGAAGGTCGAGGGCCCCAGCTGGGCGCCCACCCCCGAGATGAAGAAGCGCAACCCCGAATGGCCGGATTTCGTGCCGCCGGGGCCGGACAACCCGCTGGGCACCCATGCGCTGTGGCTGAGCTGGCAGTATTACCGCATCCACGGCACGCATGACACGCGCAAGATCGGCCGCAAGTCCTCGAACGGCTGCATCGGCCTTTACAACGAGCATATCAAGCAGCTCTACGACCTGACCAAGATCGGCACCCAGGTTCTGCTGATCTGACCCGGCCGAACAGGAACGACAGCAAGGGGGCCGCGAGGCCCCTTTTTCGTTTCGACCCTTTGGATCGGAAAAGGGTCGGGCTGCACCATCGGAGGATGCAGCCCGACCCCCTGGTCACTCCTGCGGGTCCAAGCCAAATGCCGGATGATGGATCGGCTCTCCGCGAGGCGAGATGCAGTCGATCTGACCCGGCCACGACAAGAGCGACCGCAAAGGGGTCGCGAGGCCCC
Organism: Paracoccus versutus; assembly: GCF_029909795.1. Lineage (NCBI taxonomy): Bacteria > Pseudomonadati > Pseudomonadota > Alphaproteobacteria > Rhodobacterales > Paracoccaceae > Paracoccus > Paracoccus versutus. The sequence continues at coordinate 2,032,367 of NZ_CP038197.1, read as the reverse complement.
CTTTTCGTTTCGACCGCCTGGATCGGCGAAGGGTCTGGCTGCACCGCCGCAGGAAGCAACCCGTCCCCCGGTCACTCCTGCGCACCCAGGTCGAATGGCGGATGGTGGATCGGCTCACCGCGAGGCGGGATGCCGTCGATCTGACCCGGCCGGGACAGAGGTGACAGCAAGGGGCCGCGAGGCCCCTTTTTCGTTTCGACCCTTTGGATCGGAAAAGGGTCGGGCTGCACCATCGGAGGATGCAGCCTGTCCCCCTGGTCACTCCTGCGGGCCGAGGCCGAATGCCGGATGATGGATCAGCTCTCCGCAAGGCGCGGTGCCGTCGAAAGGCAGGGCCAGGACCACCTCGGGCGGGCAGCCCGCTACGCGCAGGCCGGGGAAGGCACGGAAACCGAACCGGCCATAATAGGCCGGGTCGCCCACCAGCGCCGCGCCGCGGCCGGTCGCTCGCAATCGGCGGAGGGCCTCTGCCATCAGGGCCGTGCCGATCCCCTGGCCGTGCCTTGAGGGCAAGACGGCAAGCGGGCCGATCAGGCCCCAGCCGTCCTGCGTGCCGATCCGTGCCGCCGAGGCGGCCAGGTAGCCGACCACCGCACCCTCGTCCTCGGCCACAAGCGAAAGGGCAAGCGCGCCCTGCGCCCGCAGCGCCTCGACGATGCCGGCCTCGGTTCCGGTGGATTGCGCCAGCATCAGCATGGCTTCGGTGACAAGCCGGCCGATCGCCGGGATGTCGCCGGCCGTTTCATCGCGGATCAGCATGTCAGGCCCCCTGATTGTCGAGTTGCGCGCGCACCGACAAGCGGCCACGCTTCGATATCCGATACGGGCTGCCTGACCGCGATTCGATCAGCCGTTTCCGCCGCAACCGGCTGAAGACGGCCAGATCGAAGCCGGCAAGGATCATCCCCTCGCGCGTGACGCATGTCACGGAGGTGATCCTGGCACTGTCGCCGCGCTCGTGCAGGATGCGGCCACCCAGGGCCAGGACGTGCAGCGCACGTTGTTCATTTCGTGAAATGTTCATGGAAGTCTCGCATGACGGACGTGAAAGACACCCCGAGCGCACATGCGCCCGGCGGCTTTGAATTCACGCGGCTCTCCGAAGATTCAGAGAGCCTTGTCACACAAGCTCTGACATCCAGTCTCCATAGGCAGCGGGGATTGTCGCTGCTCGCGCCACCAATCTAGGAAGCGGGCGCCGTTGGAGCAACCCCCGTAGAATGACGGGCCGTGGCGGCCCGCCCCGTGATCGGCGCCAGCAGCGGCTGCGTCCCGCATGACGGGCATGGCGGCCGCTCGGGCCGTCAGACCCAGCCCGCCAGGTTCTCGCCGATGACCGCCGCCAGCACGTCGATATGCGCAGGCTCGGCGTTCAGGCAGGGGATATAGGTGAACTCCTTGCCGCCGGCATGTTCGAACGCCTCGCGGATCTCGCCCTGGATCTCTTCCAGCGTCTCGATGCAATCGGCCGAGAAGGCGGGCGAGATCACCGCGATCTCGGTGATGCCCTGCTGCGCCAGTTCGGCCACATGCTCGACCGTATAGGGGCGCAGCCATTCCTCGGTCCCGAAGACCGACTGGAAGGTGGTGTCGATCACGCCCTCGTCCCAGTCCAGCCGTTCCCGGAGCAGGCGCGAGGTCTTCTGGCATTGGCAATGATAGGGGTCGCCCTCCATCAGATAGCGCTTGGGCATGCCGTGGTAGCTGGCGACCAGCTTGCGGGGCTGGCGGCCGCCCAGGGCGCGCTCGACCGAGGCGGCCAGCGCCTCGATATAGTCGGGCCGGTCGAAATAGGGCGGCACGGTGCGCGAGGCCGGCTGCCATTTCTGCGTCATCAGCGCGCGGAAGAACTGGTCGTTCGCCGTCGCCGTGGTCGCCCCGGCATATTGCGGATAAAGCGGGAAGAACAGGATGCGGTCGCAGCCCGCCTTGACCATGCGGTCCACCACGTCCGCGGTCGAGGGATTGCCGTAGCGCATGCAGAAATCGACCATGACCCGGTCGCCCCACAGCGCCGCTGCCCGTTCGCGCAGCGCCGCCACCTGCTGCTTGGTGATGGTCATCAGCGGGCTTTCGTCCGCCTCGTTGTTCCAGATCAGCCGGTAGTTCGCGCCCGAGGTAAAGGGCCGCTTGGACAGGATGACGGTTTGCAGCAGCGGCTGCCACTTCCAGGCGGGATAGTCGATCACCCGCTTGTCCGACAGGAACTCGTTCAGGTAGCGCCGCATCGGCCAGTAGTCGGGCGAATCGGGCGTGCCCAGGTTGGCGACCAGCACGCCGATCTTGCGGGCTGGGATGTTCGGATGATCGGCTGGGGCATACTCGGTAAAGGTCATTCGGACTTTCTCGTGCTGGCAAGAGCTTCGGCAAGCGGCATCCGGGCCGAGCCGGGCCGAAGCGGTTTCTGCTGACTGGCATCGGGCGCCCATCCGGTCAGGAAAACCAGATCGAAGGTGGCCCGGATGCGCGTCCCGTCCTGCGGGTCGGGATGGTTTTCGGCATAAAGCGCGGCGGCGCGCAACAGGACATCTCGTCGCGTCGGGCGCCGCAGCCGCTGGGCCAGCGCGTTGCCCTCGCCCATGGCGCGCAGGTCGCGGCCCAGGTGGAACAGGCTGCGATAGCTGGCGATCTGGGTGATCTGGTCGGCGACCGGCAGCGCCAGGCCCGCGCGCGGCAGCAGCCCGCCCAGGTCGCGGATCTCGCCCATGGGCAGGACGCGGGGCGACAGGCCGCCCGTCACCTCGGCCTCGGCGCGGGTCAGCGCGTCGCGCAGCTCGTGCAGGGTGCGCCCGCCGGGACAGGCGGCGATGAACAGCCCGTCGGGGCGCAGCGCGCGCGCCGCCTGGGCGATCTGGCCCACAGGATCCTCGGCCCAGTGCAGCGCCATGGCATGGATCACCAGGTCATGCGCGCCGGGCTCCAGCGCCAGCGCGGGCGTATCGGCGACGACCGTGGCGCCGGGCATGGCGTCGCGCCAGAGCTGCGGCCGGCCGGTGACGACGGCGACGGCGCTAAACCGTCTGTTAACCTCTGCCAGCCTATCCTCGATCTCGTCGGCGACGATTCGATGCAGGAAATCGACCGGCCCCAGGCGCAGGGCGCGGGCGCGGTTGCGGTCCAGCGCGCGGCGGTCGGTCAGGCCGGGAACGGAAGAGGTGGGATCGGGCATCATGGGGGCTGAACATAGGGGGCTTCGCGGCTTGATGAAAGGCGCATTGCGGCTGGTCTATCCGCCGCAATGCCTGTGCTGCGGCGCGCCCGTCGCCGACGAGGGCGGGCTGTGCCCCGCCTGCTGGCGCGAGGCCGATTTCATCACCGGCACCTGCTGCGCGCGCTGCGGCACGCCGCTGCCGGGCGACGGGGCTGGCGACGCCGGGGATGCGGCGGCGGGGCTGCTGGTCTGCGACGATTGCCTGGGGCTGCAGCGGCCCTGGCAGCAGGGCCGTGCGGCGCTGGTCTATCGCGGCAGCGGGCGCAGGCTGGCGCTGATGCTGAAGCATGGCGACCGGCTGGACCTGGCGCCCGCACTTGGCGGCTGGGTGGCGCGGGCGGCGCTGCCGCTGCTGCGGCCGGGCGCGGTGGTGGTGCCGGTGCCGGTGCATCTGCGCCGGCTGCTGAAGCGCAAATACAACCAGGCCGAGATGCTGTCGCAGCATGTCGCCCGCGCGCATGGGCTGGCGCATCTGCCCGGCGCCCTGCGGCGGCTGCGGCATACGCCGATGCAGGACCATGGCAGCGTCGGCGACCGTTTCGCGAATGTGGACGGGGCGATCGGCGTGCCCGCGCACATGGTCCCGCGGCTGCGGGGCCGCGCGGTGCTGCTGGTCGACGACGTGATGGCCTCGGGGGCGACGCTGGCGGCCTCGGCTCAGGCGCTGGCGGCGGCGGGCGCGGGGCCGATCTCGGTCGTGGTTCTGGCGCGGGCGGTCAAGGATGCCTAGATATGGGGGTGAACATCAATCCGGGACGCGCATATGCCCAAGGTCGAACTGTATACCACCCCCACCTGCCCCTATTGCATCGCCGCGAAATCGCTGCTGCGCAAGAAGGGCATCGCCTATCACGACACCGATGTCAGCCGCGATCCGCAGCTGCGCGCGGCAATGACCCAGCGCGCCGGCGGCCGCCGGACCGTGCCGCAGATCTTCATCGACGGCCGCCATGTCGGCGGCTGCGACGACCTGCATGCGCTGGACCGCCAAGGCAAGCTGGACGCCCTGCTGGGCCTGACGGCATGAGCGAGGCGCTGATCGCGGGGCTGGTGCAGCTGAGCGTCTCGGACGATCCCGAGCGCAACCTGCCGGTCACGCGGGCGCTGGTGCGCGAGGCGGCGCAGGGCGGGGCCGGCTGGGTGCTGACGCCCGAGGCGACCAACCTGCTGGGCGCCAGCCGCGAGCGGCAGGAGCATGTCCTGCGCACCGAGGCCGAGGACCAGACCCTGGCCGCGCTGCGCGAGGATGCGCGCGAGCTGGGCATCTGGCTGCTGATCGGTTCGCTGTCGCTGAAGACCGGCGATCCGGGCGAGAGCCGCTTTGCCAATCGCAGCTTCCTGATCGCGCCGGACGGCAGCATCCGGGCGCGCTATGACAAGCTGCACATGTTCGACGTGACCGTGTCCGAAAGCGAATCCTATCGCGAATCGGCGGCCTTCCGGCCGGGCGGGCGGGCGGTGCTGGCCCAGGGGCCCCTGCCCGTCGGCATGACCGTCTGCTACGACCTGCGCTTTCCCGCGCTTTACCGCGCGCTGGCCCAGGCGGGGGCCGAGGTGCTGACCGTGCCCGCCGCCTTCAACGACACCACCGGCGCCGCGCATTGGGAGGTGCTTCTGCGCGCCCGCGCCATCGAGACCGGCTGCTTCGTGCTGGCGCCCGCGCAATGCGGCACCCATGCCAGCCATGCCGAGCCGGACCGCAGGCCGCGCCGCAGCCACGGGCATTCCCTGGCCGTCGGGCCCTGGGGAGAGGTGCTGGCCGACGGCGGCACCGAGCCCGGCGTGACCTTCGTGACGCTTGACCCGGCGGCGGTTCTCGGGGCACGGTCCCGCATCCCATCCCTGACGCATGACCGGAACTTCGCGGGCCCATGATCCACAAGACGCAAGACAGCCCGCACGGACATGCCGAAGCCTCGGCCGACGCCCTGGCTGCCAGCCTGTTTTCCGAGGTGTTCATCGCCGACCAGCTGGCGCGCGACCTGATCGGCAAGGCGCTGCCCAAGGGCATGCAGATCTCGCATTTCTCGGTGCTGAACCTGCTGGCGCACCTGAATGTCGAGCGCACGCCGGCCGAACTGGCCGAGGCGTTCCACGTCACCCGCGGCGCCATGACCAACACGCTGTCGCGGCTGGAATGGGCGGGGCATATCCATATCCGCCCGGACTGGGACGACGCGCGGCGCAAGTTCATCGCCATCAGCCCGGCCGGCCGGGCGGCGCGGGACGCGGCGCTGGCCGCCTTCATGCCGCGAATCGCCGACGTGGTGCGCGATGTCGGCGCCGACCGGGTGCGCGCGGCGCTGCCGGTCCTGCGCATGCTGCGCAAGCAGCTGGAAGAAACGTTGCGTCACGAAACGCGCGGCGGGCGCTGACCCCGCCGGTCGCCCGGTCGCATGAGTATTTTCGGAACGGTGAAGGCCGGCGCGGGCTCGCCCCGCCGCGCCGCTGCCGTCGGGTATTTGCGGAACGAAGAAGTCAGGCGTCGCGCAGGGCGGTCATCGCATAGTTCACCGACAGGTCGCGATGCGACAGCGACCAGCTCCAGCCCAGCGGGTTGAAGACCATGCCGCAGCGGTCCACCACCCGCAGCCCCGCCGCCTCGGTCATCCGCGCCAGCTCGTCGGGGGTGATGAAGCGGCGCCAGTCATGCGTGCCCTTGGGCAGCCAGCGCATGATCCATTCCGCCCCGACGATGGCGGCGCCGAAGCTGCGGGCGGTGCGGTTCAGCGTGGACTGGATCAGCACGCCGCCCGGCGCCACCAGCTCGCGGCAGGTGGCGATGAACTGCGCGGGGTCGGCGACATGCTCGACGATCTCCAGCGCCATGACCACGTCGAAGCGGAGGCCCTCGGCCGCCAGCGCCTCGGCCGTGGTGGCGCGGTAGTCGATGGCGAGGCCCTGTTCCTCGGCATGCAGGCCGGCGATGGCGATATTGCCCTCGGCCGCGTCGGCGCCGGTGACGGCCGCGCCCAGCCGGGCCATCGGCTCGGCCATCAGCCCGCCGCCGCAGCCGATGTCGAGCAGGCTCAGCCCCTGGAAGGGCGCGGCCGCGGCAAGGTCGCGGCCGAACTGCCCGGCGATCTGCGCGGTGACATAGTCCAGCCGCGTCGGGTTCAGCATGTGCAGCGGCTTGAACTTGCCGTTGGGATCCCACCATTCCCGCGCCATGGCCTGGAACTTGGCGACCTCGGCCGGGTCGATGCTGCTGGGGGCCGGGCTGCTGGGGGCTGGTCTTTCGGTCATCTGGCCGTCCTTCATGTGGCGGGCGCGCGCGACGCGTTATATAGTGGTGCCATGGACAGATTGGCAGGGCAAATCGGCGGCACGGCGTCGCATGGCAGGCTGCATCCGATGGTCGAGCCCTTCGACCGCCGGGTGATCGAGGTCGGCGACGGCCACCGGCTGCATGTCGAGCAGAGCGGCAATCCCGAGGGCGTGCCGGTGATCGTGCTGCATGGCGGGCCGGGCGGCGGCTGCAGCCCCTACATGCGGCGCTTCTTCGACCCCGCCCATTACCGGGCCGTGCTGTTCGACCAGCGCGGCTGCGGCCGCTCTCAGCCCCATGCCGCGGTCCTTGCCAACACCACGCAGCACCTGATCGCCGACATCGAGGTGATCCGCCGCAGCCTGGGGATCGAGCGGGCGATCCTGTTCGGCGGCAGCTGGGGCGCGACCCTGGCGCTGGCCTATGCCCAGGCCCATCCCGAGCCGGTCGAGGCGCTGGTGCTGCGCGGCGTCTTCCTGGGCCGGCGGGCCGAACTGGACTGGTTCTATGGCGGCGGCGTCGCGCGCTTTTTCCCCGACCGCTGGACCGAGTTCCAGGCCCCGATCCCCGAGGCCGAGCGCGGCGACATGATCGCCGCCTATCACCGGCGCCTGTTCAGCGGCGACCGCGGGCAGGAGACGCGCTTCGCCCTGCCCTGGCTGGTGTGGGAAAACGCCCTGGCGGGCCTGGAGATCAACGGGCCGGGCCATGCGCCGCCCGACTATGCCCGCACCTTCGCCCGGCTGGAGAATCACTATTTCGCCCATGACTGCTTCCTGGCCGAGGGCCAGCTTTTGCGCGATCGCCACCGCATCGAGCATATCCCCGCCGTGATCGTGCAGGGCCGCTACGACATGGTCTGCCCGCCGGCGACCGCCTGGGAACTGGCCCAGGGCTGGAACAGGGCGGACCTGCGGCTGGTCCCCGCCTCGGGCCATGCGCTGAGCGAGCCGCGAATCGCCGCCGAGCTGGTGCGGGTCATGGACGGTTTCCGGGATGTGGCAAGGCGGGCCTGACCTCTTTGCGAAAGGGCACGCGGCGGCCGGCTTGCGGCCCCTGCGAGGCAGGCGGCAGGTGCCGCGCCGGTTTTCCTTGCAATCCCTGGCGCGGGGCCCTATATGCGGCTCAACAGCGGCGCAGGCGTCCACAACCTGCCCACCGGTAAGACGCACGGGCCGCCAAGGCCCGTTTTTTGTATTTGGGGGATCAGCATGAGCGACCTCATCGCCAAGACCGCCATCGACCGGCGTCTGGCCGAGATCATCGCCCCGGTCATCGAGGATCTGGGTTTCGAACTTGTGCGCATCCGCCTGCAAGGCGGCAAGACCGCCACGCTTCAGATCATGGCCGACCGGCCCGAGGGCGGCATCAACGTCGACGACTGCGCCGACATATCCACCGCCGTCAGCGCGGTTCTGGATGTCGAGGATCCGCTGGAGGACGCCTATCACCTGGAGGTCTCGAGCCCCGGCATCGACCGGCCCCTGACCCGGCTGAAGGATTTCGAGACCTTCGAGGGCTACGAGGCGCGGCTGGAGACGAACCAGCCCATCGACGGCCGCAAGCGCTTCAAGGGCGTGCTGACGGGGGTCGAAAAGGGCGAAGGCGGCGACGAGGTGCTGCTGAACATCGAGGAAGGCGGCGAGGTCCAGACCATCGGGCTGAACTTCGACTGGCTTTCCGATGCGAAGCTGGTTCTGACCGACGAGCTGATCGCCGAGATGCTGCGGCAGAAAAAGGACGCGGGCGTGCAGATCGACAATCTGGACGAGACCGCCTTTGACGAGATCGAAACGGAAGCCGGCGAAGACAACGCCGCCGCGAAGGAGTGAGGAATGGCCATCACCTCTGCCAACCAGCTTGAACTGCTGCAAACCGCCGAGGCCGTTGCACGGGAAAAGATGATCGACCCCGATCTGGTGATCGAGGCGATGGAGGACAGCCTGGCCCGCGCGGCGAAGTCGCGCTACGGCTCGGAAATGGACATCCGCGTCCATATCGACCGCAAGACCGGCAATGCCACCTTCACCCGCGCCCGCACCGTGGTCGAGGATGACGCGGTCGAGAACTATCAGGCCCAGTTCACCGCCGACCAGGCCCGCGCCTATTTCGAACCGTCGAAGGACGGCCGCGCCCATTGGCTGCGCGACGGCCAGCGGCTGACCGATTTCTCGGGCAAGCCGCAGCCCGGCGACGTGTTCGAAGAGCAGGTGCCGCCGGTCGACCTGGGCCGCATCGCCGCGCAATCGGCCAAGCAGGTCATCCTGCAAAAGGTCCGCGAGGCCGAGCGCGACCGCCAATACGAAGAGTTCAAGGACCGGGCCGGCACCATCATCAACGGCGTCGTCAAGCGCGAGGAATACGGCAACATCATCGTGGATGTCGGCCGGGGCGAGGCCATCCTGCGCCGCAACGAAAAGATCGGCCGCGAAAGCTATCGCCCGAACGACCGCATCCGCGCCTATGTCAAGGACGTGCGCCGCGAGGCCCGCGGCCCGCAGATCTTCCTGTCGCGCACCGATCCGCAGTTCATGGCCGAGCTGTTCAAGATGGAAGTGCCGGAAATCTATGACGGCGTGATCGAGATCAAGGCCGTGGCCCGCGATCCCGGCTCGCGCGCCAAGATCGCGGTGATCTCTTACGACAACTCGATCGACCCGGTCGGCGCCTGCGTCGGCATGCGCGGCAGTCGCGTGCAGGCCGTGGTGGGCGAGCTGCAGGGCGAGAAGATCGACATCATCCCGTGGTCCGAGGACCAGGCGACCTTCCTGGTCAACGCGCTGCAACCGGCCGAGGTGGCGAAGGTCGTCTTCGACGAGGACGCGACCCGCATCGAGGTGGTGGTCCCGGACGAGCAGCTGAGCCTCGCCATCGGCCGTCGCGGCCAGAACGTGCGGCTGGCAAGCCAGCTGACGGGCCTCGACATCGACATCCTGACCGAGGAAGAGGAATCCAAGCGCCGGCAGGCCGAGTTCAACGCCCGCACCAAGCTGTTCATGGACACGCTGGACCTGGACGAGTTCTTTGCCCAGCTTCTGGTCGCCGAGGGCTTCACCAACCTCGAAGAGGTGGCCTATGTCGACCTGGACGAGCTGCTGTCGATCGAGGGCGTGGACGAAGGCACCGCCGAGGAATTGCAGACCCGCGCCCGCGAGCATCTGGAGGCCGCGAACAAGGCCGCGCTGGAAAACGCCCGCGCCCTTGGCGTCGAGGACAGCCTGATCGAGTTCGAGGGGCTGACCCCGCAGATGGTCGAGGCCCTGGCCAAGGACGGCGTCAAGACGCTGGAGGATTTCGCCACCTGCGCCGACTGGGAACTGGCCGGCGGCTGGACCACGCAGAACGGCCAGCGCGTCAAGGACGACGGCATCCTGGAGCCCTTCGGCATCAGCCTGGAAGAGGCGCAGACCATGGTGATGACCGCCCGCGTGATGCTGGGCTGGGTCGATCCGACCGAGTTCGAATCGGCCGAGGAAACCGAGGCCGAGGGCGACGAACAGGAGGCCGGGGTGTAACGCCCCGGAAACCGGATGACACGCGGGGGCCGTATCAAGGACCGCGAGACGCCCGAACGGCGCTGCATCGTCACGGGCGAAGTCCAGCCCAAGGCTGGGCTGATCCGCTTTGTCGCGGGCCCCGATGGCGAGGTTGTGCCGGATCTGGCCGAGAAACTGCCCGGACGCGGCTTCTGGGTCGTGGCCGACCGGCAGGCTTTGGACAAGGCAGCCGCCAAGGGCTTGTTTTCGCGAGGCGCCAAGGCGCGGGTGACCGCCCCGCCCGAGCTGCTGGCGATCATCGAATCCGGGCTGGCGCGGCGGGTGACGGACACGCTGTCGCTTGCGCGCAAGGCGGGGCTGGCGGTGGCCGGCTTCGAAAAGGTCAAGGACTGGCTGGCGGCCGGCAAGGCCAGGGTGCTCTTGCAGGCCAGCGACGGGTCGGAACGCGGCAAGGGCAAGCTCTGGACCCCTCCGGGGGGCCGGTGGTTCGGCTGCCTGACCGCATCAGAATTGGGTTTGTCCTTTGGGCGCGATCATGTCATACACAGCGCGCTTGCGCCGGGGGGCCTGACCGACCAGTTGATCAGGGACGCGAGCAGACTGACGGGTCTGCGCGGGCATGACGGCGGTGCGCCCGCCGGGAAGGAATGAAGATCGGATGAGCGATACTGACGGAAAGAAACCCCTGGGTCTTGGTGGCGGCCGTTCGGGCCATGTGAAGCAAAGCTTCAGCCACGGCCGGACCCATAACGTGGTCGTCGAGACCAAGCGCAAGCGCGTGGTCGTGCCCGGCAAGACCGGCGCGGCGGCCGGCGGCGGGCGCTCGGGCTCGCCCTCGGCCGTGTCGGGCGACCCGTCGAAACGTCCCGCCGGCATCTCGGATGCCGAGATGGAGCGGCGCCTGGCCGCGCTGAAGGCCGCCAAGGCCCGCGAGGTCGAGGAAGCCGCGCAGCGCGTCGCCGAGGAAAAGGCCCGCGAGGAAGAACGCGAACGCCGCCGCCTTGAGCTGGAAGCCAAGGAGCGCGAGGAACGCGAGCGCGAGGAAGCCTTGCGGCTGAAGGCCGAAGAGGACGCGCGCCGCGCCCGCGAAGCCGAGCTGCGCGAGAAGAAGAAGGCCGAGATCGCCAAGCCCAAGACGGAAGCGCGCCCGGCGACCCCCGCCGACCGCGCCGCCGCCGAGGCCGCCGCCGTGCGCGCCGAGACCAAGGGCGTCAGCGCCGCCGGCCCGCGCAAGACCGACCGCGACCGCGATACCCGCAGCCCGGCCGACGACCGCGACAGCCGCAACAAGGGCCGCGACGACAGCCGCCGCACCGGCAAGCTGTCGCTGTCGCAGGCCCTGGACGGCGAGGGCGGGCGCCAGCGCAGCCTGGCCGCGATGAAGCGCAAGCAGGAAAAGGCCCGGCAAAAGGCCATGGGCGGCAACCAGCGCGCCGAAAAGCAGGTGCGCGACGTGCAGCTGCCGGAAACCATCCTGGTGTCCGAGCTGGCGAACCGCATGGCCGAGCGCACGCCGGACGTCATCAAGTCGCTGATGCGCATGGGCATGATGGTCACCGCCAACCAGGCGGTCGATGCCGATACCGCCGAGCTGGTGATCGACGAATTCGGCCACCGCGCCGTCCGGGTCTCGGATGCCGACGTGGAACAGGTCATCGACCAGGTCGAGGACAAGCCCGAGGATCTGAAGCCGCGCGCGCCGATCATCACCATCATGGGCCACGTGGACCACGGCAAGACCTCGCTCCTGGACGCGATCCGCCATGCCAATGTCGTCTCGGGCGAGGCGGGCGGCATCACCCAGCATATCGGCGCCTATCAGGTGAAGGCGTCGAACGGGGCGCTGCTGACCTTCCTCGACACGCCCGGCCACGCGGCCTTCACCTCGATGCGGGCCCGCGGCGCGCAGGTGACGGACATCGTCGTGCTGGTGGTCGCCGCCGATGACGCGGTGATGCCGCAGACGGTCGAGGCGATCAACCACGCCAAGGCCGCGGGCGTGCCGATGATCGTGGCGATCAACAAGGTCGACAAGCCGGATGCGAACCCGCAGAAGGTGCGCACCGACCTGCTGCAGCACGAGGTGGTCGTCGAGGCCATGTCGGGCGAGGTGCAGGACGTCGAAGTCTCGGCCAAGACCGGCAAGGGGCTCGATGAGCTGCTGGAGGCCATCGCGCTGCAGGCCGAGATCCTGGAGCTGAAGGCCAATCCCGAGCGCCCGGCCCAGGGCGCGGTGATCGAGGCCAAGCTGGACGTGGGCCGCGGCCCGGTCGCGACCGTGCTGGTGCAGAACGGCACGCTGAAGCGCGGCGACATCTTCGTCGTCGGCGAACAGTGGGGCAAGGTCCGCGCGCTGATCAACGACAAGGGCGACCGCATCGACACCGCCGGCCCCTCGGTCCCGGTCGAGGTGCTGGGCCTGAACGGCACCCCCGAGGCCGGCGACGTGCTGAACGTGGTCGAGACCGAGGCCCAGGCGCGCGAGATCGCGGATTACCGCATCCAGGCCGCCAAGGACAAGCGCGCCGCCGCCGGTGCCGCGATCACGCTGGACCAGATGCTGGCCAAGGCCAAGGCGGACGAGAACGTCGCCGAACTGCCGGTGGTCATCAAGGCCGACGTGCAGGGCTCGGCCGAGGCCATCGTCCAGGCGCTGGAAAAGATCGGCAACGACGAGGTGCGCGTCCGCGTGCTGCATTACGGCGTCGGCGCGATCACCGAATCGGATGTCGGCCTGGCCGAGGCCAGCCAGGCGCCGGTCATCGGCTTCAACGTCCGGGCCAATGCCCCGGCGCGGAACGCCGCCAACCAGAAGGGGGTCGAGATCCGCTATTACTCGATCATCTACGACCTGGTGGACGACATCAAGGCGGCGGCCTCGGGCCTGCTCTCGGCCGAGGTGCGCGAGAACTTCATCGGCTATGCCGAGATCAAGGAAGTCTTCCGCGTCTCGGGCGTCGGCAATGTCGCCGGCTGCCTGGTGACCGAGGGCGTGGCGCGGCGTTCCGCCGGCGTGCGCCTGCTGCGCGACAACGTGGTGATCCATGAAGGCACGCTGAAGACGCTCAAGCGCTTCAAGGACGAGGTCAAGGAAGTGCAGTCCGGCCAGGAATGCGGCATGGCCTTCGAAAACTACGACGACATCCGCAAGGGCGACGTCATCGAGATCTTCGAGCGCGAGGAAGTGCAGCGCCAGCTGTGATCCCCGCGGATAGGAACAAAAGGGGCGGGCCTGCGGGTCCGCCCTTTTTCATGCCCGGATCCCGGCAGGAACGCCAGCCCGTCCCTGCCGGCATGGCGGCGCCGCCGCCTGGCGCGCCCCGGCTTTCTCCGTTGTCCAAATACCCCCGCCGGAGGCCGGCAACAGGGCAAGCGAAAAGAAGAACGGGGCCCCGCGAAGGGCCCCGTTCAACGATCTGGGCACGTTGGCTTTTGCTTCAGGCTAGGACGGGCTTGCCCTCATAGGTCTTGCTGCCTACTCGGACCACGATATTCCCGTTCGCCTGCTGCCTTTCAAAGATCCCCTGGACCGAAATGCAACTGCCGATCGTGATCGTGCGAATCATGTCCGATCTCCTCCTCTACAGGATTTTAGGATTGTCGCAAAATCGTCAAATGTTAACTGGGAATGTCGCAGAGTCAGGCAGATGGACGATAAAGCCGGGACCGGCGTGACCGATATGTCTCATATCCAGTCGCGCAGGATGGGAATCAGCGGCAAGTCCGCCGGCGGCATGGGGTATTTGCTCAATTCGGCGGCACGCGCCCAAGCCAGCTTCTGCCCCTCCTGCGGCACCGGCACGCCCTGCCAGCGCCGGCAGGCGAACAGCGGCATCAGCAGGTGGAAGTCCTCATAGGCATGGCTGGCAAAGGTCAGCGGCGCCAGGCACGAGCGCCAGGTCTCGATCCCCAGCTCCTCGTGCAGCTCGCGGATCAACGCGGCCTCGGGGGTCTCGCCCTGCTCGACCTTGCCGCCCGGAAACTCCCACAGGCCCGCGAGGGACTTGCCCTCGGGGCGCTGTGCCAGCAGCACGCGGCCGTCCGCGTCGATCAGCGCGACGGCCGCGACAAGCACCGTCTTCATGAGCGGTAATCGGCGTTGATGTCGATGTAGCGATGCGTCAGGTCGCAGGTCCAGGCCGTGCGCCGGCCCTTGCCCAGCCCCAGGTCGACACCGATGACCAGGTGGTCGCGCTTCATGTAGGCGCTGGCAGCGGCCTCGTCATAGCCGGGCGCACGCCAGCCGTTCTCGGCCAGCACCAAGTCGCCGAAGCGGATGGTCAGCCGGTCGCGGTCGGCCTCGGCCCCGGACTTGCCGACGGCCATGACCACGCGTCCCCAGTTCGCATCCTCGCCGGCGATGGCGGTCTTGACCAGCGGCGAATTGGCGATGGCCATGGCCACGCGATGCGCATCGGCATCGCTGGCGGCGCCCGTCACCTGCACCTCGACGAATTTCGTCGCCCCCTCGCCGTCCTTGACCACCTGCTGCGCCAGGTCCAGCATCACCTGCTCCAGCGCCCTACCGAAGGCCCGCGCCGGGCCCGAGCGCAGGTCGGTGATCGGCGCCGCTTTGGACTTGCCGGTCGCCGCCAGGATCAGCGCATCCGAGGTCGAGGTGTCGCTGTCCACGGTGATGGCGTTGAAGGTCTGGTCCAGCCGCGCCGACAGCATGCGCTGCAGCAGGGCGGGCGCGATCTGCGCATCGGTAAAGACATAGACCAGCATCGTCGCCATGTCGGGCGCGATCATGCCCGAGCCCTTGGCGATGCCGACGATGTTGATGGTGCCGCCATCGCCCTCGAAACTGGCCGCCGCGCCTTTGGGGAAGGTGTCGGTGGTCATGATCGCCCGCGCCGCGCCGGCCGCGCCGGCCGCATCCAGGTTGGCGGCCAGATCGCCGATCACCGCGGTGATGCGCTCGGCCGGCAGCGGCTCGCCGATCACCCCGGTCGAGGACGAGAACACCCGCTCGCGCGGCACGCCCAGCGCCTTGGCGACGCCGCCGGTGACGGCATCCACCGCCTCTTGCCCGTTCCTGCCGGTGAAGGCATTGGCATTGCCCGAGTTCACGATGATCGCCGCGCCGGCGCCGGTGTCCTGTTTCAGCGCCAGCTTGGCCTGGCAGTCCAGCACGCTGGCCGCGCGGGTCGAGGATTTGGTGAAGGCCCCGGCGATGGCGGTGCCCGGCGCCAGCCTGACCAGCATCACATCGGTGCGGCCCTGGTATTTCACCCCCGCGGCGCCCGAGGCGAACTCGGCCCCTTCGATCACCGGCAGGTCGGGAAAGCGCGCCGGCGCCAGCGGCGAGACCGGATTTTTCGGCTTTACCGCGGCCTCGACCACCGCCTCCGCCCGCGCCTCGAGGCCGGCGGCGGTTTCCTTCAGCGCCGCCTTCAGCTTTTTCAGCTTCTTCTTCAGCGTCTTCAGCTTTTCGGCATCGGAAAGCCTGGACTTCTTGTCGTCGGTCTTGGCCATCGGCTCACTCTCCCAGGATGTCGGTCTTGTTCAGCAGGTCGGGGGCAAGCCCCTCGGTCTTTTCGACCTTGGCCTCGGCCACGCGCTTTTCGATCTCGGCCTGCACCTTGTCGCGGCGCACCTGCACGGCCAGCTGTTCCTTGACCTCTTCGAAGGCGGGGGGCGTCACCTCGCGGGTGTCGTTCAGCTTGATGACATGCCAGCCGAACTGGGTCTCGACCGGCTGGGAAACCTGGCCCTTTTCCAGCGCCTTCACCGCCTCGGCAAAGGGCTCGACCATCTGCTCGGGCTGGAACCAACCCAGGTCGCCCTTGTTCGGGCCGGAATTGTCGGTCGATTTCTCCGCGGCCAAAGCGCCGAAATCGGCGCCTTCGGCCAGTTGCTTGGCGATGGCCTCGGCCTCCTCCTTGGTCTTCACCAGGATATGGGCGGCATTGTATTCGATGGCCGGCTCGCCCTGGCCGCCGAAGGCCTGGTCATAGGCGGCTTTCAGCTCGGCCTCGTCCGGCTCGGCCGAAGCCACCTTTTCCAGCACCGAGCCGGCCAGATAGGCGCGCTTCTCGATCTCCAGCGCCACGGTGTCGCGCTTGCTCAGCGGCTCGGCCGCCTGGGCCACGGCGGTCTGGCGGATCATCTGGTCCAGCATCAGGTCCCACAGCGCCGTATCCGGCAGGCCCTGGGTCGCCTGCGCGTCCAGCCCCTGCCGCATGGCGACCATCTGGCCCAGCGTGATCGCCTCGCCATTGACGGTGGCGACGACCGTATCGGCATCCTGCGCCAGCACGGGCAGGGCCGAGACGGTCCCCGAAAGCAGCACGGAGACGGCAAGAAGCGGTTTCAGCATAGGTTTCCCCTTCATGGGACGGCGCGTCCACGCATAGGTGAACGGGCGCAAGCGTTGACAGTGGGCCGGCCGGGGCATACATCCGGCGCAACCGAAAATGCGCGCCCGTCGCCGTTTTTCCGGCCCAAGTGATAGGGCAAGGCGAATGGTGCCGGCAAGTGGGCGGAACGTCCCGCGCACCCCCAGATACGCGATTTTGAAGGTTCATATGCTCGGCATCGGAAACTTGGCGAAACTGGTCTTTGGCACGCCCAACGACCGCAAGGTGAAATCGGTCCGCCCGCTGGTGGCCCAGATCAACGCGCTGGAGGAGAAGTTTCGCCCCCTCTCGGACGCGGAGCTGATCGACAAGACCCGCGAATTGCAGGGCCGCGCCCAATCGGGCGAGGATCTGGACAAGCTTCTGCCCGAGGCCTTTGCCAATTGCCGCGAGGCGGCGCGCCGCGCCCTGGGCCTGCGCGCCTTCGACACCCAGCTGATGGGCGGCGTCTTCCTGCACCAGGGCAATATCGCCGAGATGAAGACCGGCGAGGGCAAGACCCTGGTCGCGACCTTCCCGGCCTATCTGAACGCGCTGGCCGGCAAGGGCGTGCATGTCGTCACCGTCAACGACTACCTGGCGAAACGCGACGCGCATTGGATGGGCAAGGTCTTTGCGCAGCTCGGCATGACCACCGGCGTGGTCTACCCGTTCCAGGACGATGCCGAAAAGCGCGAAGCCTACCGGGCCGACGTGACCTATGCCACCAACAACGAGCTGGGCTTCGACTACCTGCGCGACAACATGAAGGGCTCGATCGAGCAGATGACCCAGCGCGGGCATTTCTTCGCCATCGTGGACGAGGTCGACTCGATCCTGATCGACGAGGCGCGCACGCCGCTGATCATCTCGGGGCCCAGCCAGGACCGCAGCGAACTTTACAAGACGCTGGACCGCTTCATGCCGGAACTGGCGCCCGAGCATTACAAGCTGGACGAAAAGACCCGCAACGCCACCTTTACCGAGGAAGGCAACGAGTTCCTGGAAAAGCGGCTGCAGGCGGCGGGCATCCTGCCCGAGAGGCAGACGCTCTACGACCCGGAATCGACCACCATCGTGCATCACGTCAACCAGGCGATGCGCGCGCACAAGCTGTTCCAGCGCGACCAGCATTATATCGTGCGCGACGACGAGGTGGTGCTGATCGACGAATTCACCGGCCGGATGATGAAGGGCCGCCGGCTGTCGGACGGGCTGCACCAGGCCATCGAGGCCAAGGAAGGCGTCGCCATCCAGCCGGAAAACGTCACGCTGGCCTCGGTCACGTTCCAGAACTATTTCCGGCTCTACGACAAGCTCTCGGGCATGACCGGCACCGCCGCCACCGAGGCCGAGGAATTCGCCGAGATCTACAAGCTGGGCGTGGTCGAGGTGCCGACCAACCGTCCGGTGCAGCGCATCGACGAACACGACCGCGTCTATCGCACCGCGGCCGAGAAATACGCCGCCGTGATCGCCGCGATCCAGGAAGCCCATGAAAAGGGCCAGCCGATCCTGGTCGGCACCACCTCGATCGAGAAATCCGAGATGCTGTCGCAGATGCTGGCCAAGGAGGGCATCCAGCACAACGTGCTGAACGCCCGCCAGCACGAGCAGGAGGCCAAGATCGTCGCCGATGCCGGCAAGCTGGGCGCCGTGACCATCGCCACCAACATGGCCGGCCGCGGCACCGACATCCAGCTGGGCGGCAATGTCGAGATGAAGGTGATGGAGGCGCTGGCCGCCGATCCCGAGGCGAACCCCGACGAGGTCCGCGCCCGCATCGAGGCCGAACATGCCGCCGAGAAACAGGCGGTGCTGGACGCCGGCGGCCTCTTCGTGCTGGCGACCGAACGCCACGAAAGCCGCCGCATCGACAACCAGCTGCGCGGCCGCTCGGGCCGGCAGGGCGACCCCGGCCGCTCGCTGTTCTTCCTGTCGCTGGAAGACGACCTGATGCGCATCTTCGGGTCCGAGCGGCTGGACAAGGTGCTGTCCACGCTCGGCATGAAAGAGGGCGAGGCCATCGTCCACCCCTGGGTCAACAAGTCCTTGGAACGCGCACAGGCCAAGGTCGAGGGCCGCAACTTCGACATCCGCAAGCAATTGCTGAAATTCGACGACGTGATGAACGACCAGCGCAAGGCGATCTTCAGCCAGCGGCTGGAGATCATGCATACCGAGGAGGTCGAGGAGGTCGCCGCCGACATGCGCGCCCAGGTGATCGACGACCTGGTCGAGCGCCACCTGCCGCCCCGTGCCTATGCCGAGCAATGGGACGTCCAGGGCCTGCACGACGCGGTGATCGACAGGCTGAACATGGACCTGCCCATCGCCGACTGGGCCACCGAGGACGGCGTGGACCAGGAGGCGATCCGCGAACGCATCCAGCAGGCCACCGACGCCTATATGGCGCAGAAGGCCGAGCAGTTCGGCCCGGAAAACATGCGCCAGATCGAAAAGCAGGTGCTGCTGCAACAGATCGACAGCAAATGGCGCGAGCATCTGGTGACGCTGGAACACCTGCGCTCGGTCGTGGGCTTCCGCGGCTATGCGCAGCGCGACCCGCTGTCGGAATACAAGACCGAAGGGTTCCAGCTGTTCGAGACCATGCTGGACGGGCTGCGCTTCGACGTGACCCAGCAACTGGCCCGCATCCGCCCGCTGACCGATGCCGAGCGCGAGCAGATGCTGCGCGAATACCAGCAGAGCCAGGCGGCGGTCGAGGCGCAGATGCATCCCGAGCACGAGGAGGCCGAGGGCGGCGAGGTCTCGGGCCGGGTCGCCGGCTTCGACGAGACCGACCCCACCACCTGGGGCAACCCCTCGCGCAACGATCCTTGTCCCTGCGGCTCGGGCAAGAAGTTCAAGCACTGCCACGGCGCGCTGGCGTGATTTGGGGGCCTTCGGGCCCCTTTCTCATGCGCCGCGCCTCTTGCACGCTCGGCATGGGTATTTGGACAACGAAGAAGTCCTGGGCCCGCGCCGCGATCTTCTCTGTTGTCCAAATACCCATTGCAGCCGTGCAGGCGGGCGCGGCGTGGCCTAGTCGGGCACCAGCATGTAGCCGGTGCCGCGCACGGTTTGCAGATAGCGCGGCTCCTTGGGGTCCGGCTCGATCTTGCGGCGCAGGCGGGTGATCTGCACATCGATGGCGCGCTCGGAGTTCTCGCCCGCCTCCTCGGCCGGGCTGCGGCCCAGATCCTCGATCAGCGCGCTGCGGCTGACCGGCTGGCGCGGCGTGTCGGCAAGGCGCCTGAGCAGCGCCTGCTCGGTTCCCGTCAGGCGCAGCGGCGCATCGCCCTGCCACAGCTCGCCCTTGTCGGCATCGTAGCGCAGATGGCCCAGCGACAGGAACTTCGGCCCCTTCGCCTCGGCCGCCGGGATGCGGCGCAGGATGGCGGCGATGCGCAGAAGCAGTTCGCGCGGCTCGAAGGGCTTGGGCAGGTAGTCGTCGGCACCGCTTTCGAAACCCTCGATGCGGTCCCCCGTCTCGCCCTTGGCGGTCAGCAGCAGGATCGGCGTGGTCATGCGCTTGCGCAGGTCGCGGGTCAGCGAGAACCCGTCCTCGCCCGGCATCATCACGTCGAGCACGATCAGGTCGAAATCCAGCCCGTCGAGCAGGCGCCGGGCATGGGCGGCGTCGCGCGCCGTCGTCACCAGGAAATCGTTGCGCATCAGGAAGCGGCGCAGCAGGCTGCGGATGCGTTCGTCGTCGTCCACGACCAGGATATGGGCCGCAGGCTGGGGATCGGGGGCGAGGGAGGGGGCGGTCATGGCGTCTCGGGCAGTTCTTTCAGCGCGCGATACTGGCGCAGCGTGTCGCGGTCCATCATCGCCTCCAGCACCTGCCGGAAGCCCGCCACCGCCTGCGGCCCGGCGGCGCGATAGGCGGCGCGCATCCGGGCGCGCTGCGCCTCGGACAGCCGCCGCTCCAGCGCCGCGCCCTTGTCGGTCAGGTAGAGCTGCCGTTCGCGCCGGTCGCGGCGGCCGATGCGGCTTTCGACCAGCCCTTCCTCGATCAGCGTGCGCAGCACCCGGTTCAGCGATTGCTTGGTCACGCCCAGCACGTCCAGAAGCGCCGTCACCGTCAGGCCCGGCTCGCGGTTGATGAAGTGAATTGCCCGGTGATGGGCGCGGCCGTAATCCAGCTCGGCCAGGATCAGGTCGGGATCGGCGGTAAAGGCGCGATAGGCGAAGAACATCGCCTCGATCCCGCGGCGAAGCTGATCATCCGTCAGAAACAGCAGGCTTTCCCCGCCTGCCGGCGCGACATTCACCTTGTTCTGCATGGCCTTCCCTTCACTGCATGGCCCTTATTACGTCAGACTTGTTGACTTTCCAACCATGAATGGATAGCCCAGACCTCAAGTTGCGCAACTTTCTTTGCCAGACATGCTCTGACGGCGCAACATTCCGCAAACCGAACCGGCCGGAGGGAAAAATGGCGGGCGCATATGACGATCGTGACGGCAAGATCTGGATGGATGGCAAGCTGGTGGAGTGGCGCGAGGCGAACGTCCACATCCTGACCCATGCGCTGCACTATGCCAGCTCGGTGTTCGAGGGCGAGCGGTGCTACAGCGGCAAGATCTTCAAGGGCCACGAGCATTCGCTGCGGCTGATCGAATCGGCGCGGCTGCTGGACATGCAATCGCCCTATAGCGCAGAAGAGATCGACGCGGCGAAAACCGCCGTGCTGGAGGCGAACGGCTTCAAGGACGCCTATGTCCGCGCGGTGATGTGGCGCGGCTCGGGCGAGGACATGGGGGTTTCGGCGCGCCGCAACCCGGTGCGCATGGCCGTCGCCGCCTGGGAATGGGGCAGCTATTACGGCGACGCGAAATGGCAGGGCGCGAAGCTCGACATCGCCAAGTGGAAGCGGCCCAGCCCCGAGACCATCCCCACCGCCGCCAAGGCCGCCGGGCTTTACATGATCTGCACCATGTCCAAGCACGCGGCCGAGGAAAAGGGCTGCTCGGACGCGCTGTTCATGGACTGGGAGGGCTATGTCGCCGAGGCCACCGGCGCCAACATCTTCTTCGTCAAGGACGGCGAGGTGCATACGCCCCTAGCCGACCGCTTCCTGAACGGCATCACCCGGCAGACCGTCATCCAGATGCTCAAGGACAACGGCACCGCCGTGCATGAGCGCCGCATCAAGCCCGAGGAGCTGGACAGCTTCCAGGAATGCTTCCTGACCGGCACCGCGGCCGAAGTGACCCCGGTCGGGCAGATCGGCGACTGGCATTTCCAGGTCGGCGACACCACCCGCAAGATCGCCGAGGAATACGAAAATCTGGTCCGCGCCTGACCGCCGTCCCAGGCGAAGGCCGAAATGAAAACCGGCCGGGCGGCAGCGCCCGGCCGGTTCGCATTGCTGGGCCAGGGATCAGACCCGATGGCCGCGCTCGATCCGGGCAAATTCGGCGGCGCGGCGATTCGCCTCTTCGCTGCTGCGGACGCGGGGCCGCATGCGCAGGGCGGCGATGGCCGGATGAAGGCCGGATTCGCGTTCCTGCCGCGTATAGTATTGGGTGCGGCCGGAACTGTTTTCGTGACTGCGGTCTGCGATATGTCTGGTCATTTCGGTCTTCCTCCCGCGCGGGAGTATAGCGCGGATGCGGGCGCATTTCACCCCTTGCGGGCGGCCCTGCGACCTCAGGCCGCCTTGATGCCCGGCGCGGCGGCCAGCATGGCGTGCAGCGCCACCGGATCCTCGTTCGCGCGCAGCTTGGCGCGCAGGTCCTGGTCGCGCAGCGTGCGCGAGACCAGCGCCAGCGCCTTGAGGTGATCGACGCCCGAGTTCTTGGGCGCGAGCAGCGCAAAGATCAGGTCAACCGGCTGGCGGTCCACCGCGTCGAAATCCAGCGGCTTTTCCAGCCGCAGGAACAGGCCGACCACGTGGTCGAGCCCATGCAGCCGCGCATGGGGCAGCGCGACGCCATGGCCGACCCCGGTGGGGCCCAGGCTTTCGCGCTCTTGCAGCGCGTCCAGCGTCTGCGCGGCATCCACGCCATAGACCGCCCGCGCCTGTTCGGCGATTTCCTGGAACAACCGTTTCTTGCTGGTGGTCTGGCTCATCGTCCGCACGGCGGCGGGGGAGAGTATGTCGCTGATCTGCATGTCGCCCAAAAAATTGTCAAGGCCCGGCCGCGGGCTGCGCGGCCGGGACGTTGGTTCAACAAGACTGCCCTTCTTGCGTCAGTCTAGCCCAGATTGCGGGGGTCGATCCAGCCCACGTTGCCGTCGTCGCGGCGGTGAACCACGTTCACGCCCCCATGTTTCTCGTTGCGGAAGACCAGCAGCGGGCTGCCGGCCAGTTCCATCTGCATCACCGCCTCGCCGACCGACAGGGTGGGCACGCGGGTCTCCATCTCGGCGATGATCATGGGTTGCACGCCGTCGGCCTGCGTTTCCCATTCGTCATCTTCACCAGCGGCCAGCACATACATCCCCGCCTGTTCGAATTCAACCGGCTGGGTCCGGTCCTTGTAATGATCCTTGAGCCGGCGCTTGTAGCGGCGCAATTGCTTGTCCATCCGTTCGCGGCACTGTTCGAAGGCCGCATAGATGTCGGTGGCCCCACCCTTGGCCTGGGCGGTCAGCCCGGTCGAGAGATGCACCACGGCATCGCAGATGAATTCATGCGCGTTGCGGGAAAAGATGACCGTCGCATCCGTCGGGCGTTGCGAATATTTCTCAACGGTGGCACCGAGTTCGGTCTTGACATGAGTCGAAAGCGCATCGCCCACATCGATCTGTTTTCCGCTGATCTGATAGCGCATGGTGGTCCGTCCTTTCGGTTGCCCGGCCTGGTCGTCGCAGCCCTCGCGGCGGCACCGTCCGGGTTTCTTTGGCCCGGCGTCCTGCCTGGCCATATCCTCATTTGGTGACAGCCATGCCGCCGTGTCAACGGCTGCGCGCAAGGGATCGTCACGTCCTCGCGTTCAGTTCATGCGGAAGGTTTCGCCCAGGTAGACGCGGCGGACCTGCGGATCGGCGACGATCTCGGCCGTGGTGCCGGATTTCAGCACATGGCCGTCGTGCAGGATATAGGCGCGGTCCACGATCTCCAGCGTTTCGCGGACGTTGTGATCGGTGATCAGCACGCCGATGCCGCGGCTTTTCAGGTCGTGGACCAAGGCGCGGATCTCGCCCACGGCGATGGGATCGACGCCGGCGAATGGTTCGTCCAGAAGCAGATAGGCCGGATCGGCCGCCAGGCAGCGGGCGATCTCGACCCGGCGCCGCTCGCCCCCCGACAGCGCCATGGCCGAGGCGCCGCGCAGATGGCCGATCGAGAAATCGCCCAGCAGTTCCTCCAGCCGCTCGCGGCGCTGATGGACATGCGGCTCGACCAGTTCCAGGACGGCCATGATGTTCTGCTCGACCGTGAGGCCGCGAAAGATCGACATCTCCTGCGGCAGGTAGCCGATGCCCATCTGGGCGCGGCGATACATCGGCAGCCGCGTCGCGTCCTGCCCGTCGATCAGCACCTGGCCCGAATCAGGCGCGACCAGCCCGGCCACGCAATAGAAGCAGGTGGTCTTGCCCGAGCCGTTCGGCCCCAGAAGCGCCACCACCTCGCCCCGGTCCAGGTCCAGCGCCACGTCGCGGATCACCGGGCGGTTGCGATAGGATTTGCGCAGGCCGCGGACGCGCAGCCCCTGCTTTTCGGCCATGGCGTCAGTTCTCCGGCTGCAGGACGCTGCGCACCCGGCCCGAGGCGTCGGCGGTGCCGCTTTCCAGGTTCACCGTCACCTTGTCGCCCGCCAGCAGGTTGCCGCCCTGGCTCAGCAGCACGTCGCCGGTCAGCACGATGGTCCCGGTCTCGACATCGTAATCCGCCGCCTGGGCCTCGGCCGCGTCCTCGCCGCTGGCCAGGGTGACGTTGCCCTGCGCGTGCAGCGCGCTGATGCGGCGCTGGTCGCCCTGGGCATAGGTCACGGTCACGCTGTCCGCCGACAGCCGCATGGCGCCCTGGCCGATCAGCACATTGCCGGAAAAGGTCGCCTGGCCGGTCTTCTGGTCCACGGTCAGCGAATCGGCCGTGACCTCGACCGGCTCCTTGGTGTCCTGCGCCCGGCCGAAGCCGGCGGCCTGTCCCAGCGCCGGGCCCGCCGCCAGCATCAGCGACAGGATCACGGGCAAAAGCGGTCCGGGCCGGATCATCGGATTTCCTTTCTGGCGCCCGCAGGCCCCCTATGCGGCCGGCGGCGCCGGGTCATGGCCGGTATATCAAGCGGACTCCGCCGCTCAAATCAAGAACGTGATCGCCGCTGCCCTCGCCCGAGGGCCGAAACTCCATCCGCCCCGCCGTCAGCCGGCCGAAAGGGGCAAGCACATTGACCTCGTCCTCCGAGAGCAGCGTGCCCTCGGTGGTCGAGGCCAGCAGTTCGGGCGCGGTCAGCACCCAGCCGTCGGCGGTGGTCATGCGCACCCCCTCGCCCAGCCGGACCTGCTGGTCCGCCATCGAGGCGGCGCCGGCGCTGACATCCGCCGCCCGCCCGTCGCTGGCGCGCAGGGTCATGCGCACCGCCTGCGCCTGGGCGCCGCTGGTGCGATCGCCGGGCAGCGCCTCGGCGGCCGAGATGCTCAGCTGCGCGCCGTCGCGGGTCACGCCGGCATAGGTCGGGCTCGTCACCGCCTGCCGCTCGGCCAGCTCGCGCGGGTCTACGTCGGCATAGGGGATGCTCGCCTCGGGGTCGGGCTTGCGGCCCAGCAGGAACAACACCGACAGGATCGCCAGCGCCGTCAGCGGCAGGAGCACCCGCAGCCAGGCCACGATGCGCGAGCGGGTGCCCACCGTCAGACAAGCCCCGTGCGCAGGAAGTCGTGGATATGGATCAGCCCCGCCGGCATCCCCTCGGGCGTGACCACGAACAGGCAGGTGATGCGGCGCGCCTGCATCTCGGCCAAGGCCGCCTCGGCCAGCGCGTCGGGGCCGATGGTGCGCGGGTTGCGGGTCATCACCTCGGCGGCGCTATGGTCCAGAAGGCCCTGCATGTGCCGCCGCAGGTCGCCGTCGGTGATGATGCCGGTCAGCCGCCCCGCGGCATCCGTCACCCCGGTCACGCCGAAGCTTTTCTGGCTGATGGTCAGCAGCGCCTCGGCCATGGGCGCGGTCTCGGCCACCAGCGGCATGTCCCGGTGCATCAGGTCGGCCACCTTGGACAGTTTCGCGCCCAGCTTGCCGCCGGGGTGGAAGGTGCGGAAATGCTCGGGCGTGAACTGGCGATGCTCCATCAGCGCCACGGCCAGCGCATCGCCCAGCGCGATGGTCATGGTGGTCGAGGTGGTGGGCACGATGCCGGTGCCGCAGGCCTCGGGCGCCGCGGGCAGGACCAGCGCCACGTCGGCCTGGCGCAGCAGCGTCGATTGCGGCCGGCCGGCAACGCCGATCAGCGGGATCTGGAAGCGGCGGGTATGGGCGATCAGGTCGGCCAGCTCCGGCGTCTCGCCGGAATTGGACAGCACCAGCGCCACGTCGCCCTGCGTCACCATGCCCAGGTCGCCATGGCTCGCCTCGGCCGGATGGACGAACTGCGCCGGCGTCCCGGTCGAGGCCAGCGTCGCGGCGATCTTGCGCCCGACATGGCCGGACTTGCCCATGCCGGACACGACCACCCGGCCGCGCGCGGCCAGGACGGTCTCGACCGCGCGGTCGAAGCTGTCGCCAAGGCCGTCGGCCAGCAGGGCCAGCCCCTCGGCCTCGGTGCGGATCACCCTGCGGGCGGTATCAAGATATGCGCTCATGGCCCGCTACCTAGTGATGGAAGATGTCGTTTTCATCCCCCCAGCCCAGCAGGTCCAGATGGGCACGGGTGGGAAGAAAGTCGAAACAGGCCTGCGCCAGGCCCAGCCGCCCCTCGCGCGTCAGACGCTTTTCCAGCTCGGCCTTGAGCGCGTGCAGGTGCAGCACGTCCGAGGCGGCATATTCCCGCTGCGCCTCGGACAGTTCCGCCGCGCCCCAGTCGCTGGTCTGCTGCTGCTTGGAGATGTCGACGCCGACCAGGTCCGAAAGCAGGTATTTCAGCCCGTGCCGGTCGGTATAGGTGCGCACCATCTTACTGGCGATCTTGGTGCACCAGACCGGCTTCGTCGCCACGCCGAAGGCCGCCTCCAGCGCGGCGATGTCGAAGCGGCCGAAGTGGAAAAGCTTCAGCACCTGCGGATCGGCCAGCATCCGCACCAGGTTCGGCGCCGCGCGCTGGCCCTGGGCGATCTGCACCAGATGCGCATTGCCGTCGCCCGAGGACAGCTGCACCAGGCACAGCCGGTCGCGGCGCGGGTCCAGTCCCATCGTCTCGGTGTCGATGGCCACGACCGGACCCAGGTCCAGGTCGTCCGGCAGGTCGTTGCGGTAAAGGGTAATGGTCATCTGTGGCTTCTCGGGCTGCGGCTTTGGGTTGCTGTAACCCCATTGCCCCCGCCTGCGCCAGCCCCGGCGTCGGCTGTCGGCATCCTGCGGCCCATCGTCGCGGCCCGCCCGGGAAGGTGGCGCAGATGCGCAACAATCCCGACTATTTCAGTCAAAATCAGATCAAATATCCGAGTAAAATACTTGTGCATCCTGGGACCGGCCATATAACTCGCGCCAGTTTCGAACGAATCAAGGCAATGACCATGAAATTTCGCCGTATTATCCCGCTGGCGGGCGTGTCCTCGCTTGCCCTGGCGACAGCCCTTTACGCACAGGACAACCAGAACGCCGAGACCGTGGTCCTCAATCCGATCACCCTGGTCGCCGACGGCCAGGAGAATGTCGAGGCAACCGGCGGCGTCTCCGTCACCGCCGAGGACATCCAGGCGATGCAGCCCGCCGACATCTCGGAGCTGTTCTCGCGTGAATCCTCCATCACCGTTTCCGGTGGCGGCGGACCGGCCAAGAAGGTCAGCGTCTTCGGTATCGAGCAATCGCTGCTTGCCGTTACCGTGGACGGCGTGCCGCAAGCGCAGACCAGTTGGCACCACACCGGCTCGAACGTGATCGACCCGGCCTTCCTGAAATCGGTCGAGGTCGAGGCCGGGGCGGCGGCAGCTGATTCCGGCTTTGCCGCCGCAGCGGGTGCGCTGCGCTACGAGACGGTGGGCGCGCTGGATCTGCTGGAAGCGGGGCAGAACGTCGGCGGCCGTGCAGCACTTTCCTATGGCTCGAATGGTCGCGGCTTCTCGGGCAGCCTGGCCGGCTATGGCCGGAGCGGCGGGTTCGACTGGTTCATCATGGCCCACGGCTCGAACGGCGACAATTACGACAACGGCGACGGCAGGGAGATTCTGGGCACCGAGCCTGCGGCGCGCAATGTCTTGGCCAAACTGGGCTATGAGTTCGAAGGCCACCGGATCGAGCTTGGCCTGGAGCGCAGCCGTGACGAGGCCGATCGCCTGATCAAGGCGAACATGGGCTTGGCCGGCGACGAGGTCCATCCGCTGAAGGTCAGCCGTGACACGGTCAAGCTGACCTATACCTCGACCGAGCCGACCGACATGTGGGATCCCGAGGTTTCGCTTTACTTCAGCCAATATGAATACTGGCGGCCGAACTACGCCTCCGGCGCGCGCGGCAACAACGGTGACGCGATCTTCAATGAGGACCAGTTCGGCGGCAAGGTGCAGAATACCTTCACGGTTAGCGGCGGCAAGATCACCGCGGGGGTCGATTTCAACGAACACGACTACGCCACCGACAACTATGGTGACGGCCGGGCTGCTGATCGGCAATATCGCAACTTCTCGACCAGTCAGATCGGTGTCTTCGCTCAGGGCCGGTTCGAGTTCCAGAACGGCTTCAGCCTTTCGACCGGCGCCCGCTACGACGCGCATCGCTTTACCGATTGGAACGGCGAGCGGTTCAGCGATTCCGGTGCCAGCGTGAACGGCACCCTCGCCTATCGCGTCAACGACAATATCGAAGTCTTCGCCGGCGCTTCGCGCACCTGGCTGGGCTACGTCATTGGCGATTACGGCTATGTCCATGCCCGCAGCAACGCCTTTGTCACCGACCCGGGCCTGGACACGGGCACAGCCAAGAACCTCAAGGTCGGAGCGAACTTTAACGGCGACGCCTGGCAGGCCGGCATCACGGTCTTCGACACGAAGATCGACGGACTGCTGAACTACGAATCCTCGACCCTGCTGACCAACCGCGCCGAGGAATACCGCAGCAAGGGCGTCACCCTGCATGGCACCTATGATTTCGGCAATACCCGGATCGGCGCCTCCTTCACCAAGGCGGACGTGACCGGCGATGGTGACGATGTCCTGCCCAACAACGGCGTCTATTTCATGCCGGTGGGCGAAACCGCCACGCTCTGGGTCGATCACGAACTGCCGGCATGGAACACGGTCCTGGGCGCCTCGGTGGAATGGGCAGGCTCGATCGACGAGCGGGTCGTCGTAGGCCCGACCTCCACGACGACCTACTACAAGCAGCCGTCCTATACTGTGGTCAACGCCTATGCCGAGTGGACGCCCCAGGCATATGAGAACGTGGCGGTCCGGCTCAGCGTCGATAACCTGTTCGACAAGAACTATTACGAGCGTTCGGGCTTTGCCGCAAATGACAGCCGCGGTGGGATCGAGCCGGTCTGGGCGCCCGGTCGCACGATCACGCTGGGCACGACAATGAAGTTCTGACCTATCGCCTACTCGGGCAGATGGACCGGAAAGGCCCCCTTCGCGGGGGCCTTTTTCTTATGCCTGAACCGGCAAAGATGATGTTTGAAATATCATGATAGCTATGCTAGACATCCATCATCAAGGATTGGAAATCAGCGCATGATGACCTCGGCCCAGATGCGTGCGGCGCGTGCCCTTCTTGGCATCGACCAGAAGCGGCTGGCCGAACTCTCGGGCCTGTCGGTCCCCACGATCCAGCGCATGGAGGCCAGCGACGGCAATGTGCGCGGCGTGGTCGAAAGCCTGACCCGCGTGGTCGAGGCGCTGGAGGCCGCCGGGATCGAGCTGATCGGCGACGGCGCCGCCAGCACCTCGGGCGGGCGCGGCGTGCGGCTGAAATCCGGTCCGCAGACGTAATCGCGACGGCGACCGCCGACGAAAGCCGACGATCCCGCCGCCTCCTTGACCAAGGTGCGGCCCCAGATGAACCAGCAGGCAATCGCAGCGCCCGGATTTGCGCCGCTGTTCACCCCGAAACTGATCACCGTCCTGCGCGAGGGCTATGGCGCGGCCGAGCTGCGCGCCGATGCCCTGGCCGGGCTGACCGTCGCCATCGTGGCGCTGCCCCTGTCGATGGCCATCGCCATCGCCTCCGGCGCCTCGCCGGCGCAGGGGCTCTATACCGCCATCATCGGCGGCTTCCTGGTCTCGGCGCTGGGCGGCTCGCGCTACCAGATCGGCGGGCCGGCGGGGGCCTTCATCGTGCTGGTCGCCGGGATCGTGGCGCAGCACGGCATGTCGGGGCTGATCCTTGCGACCTTCATGTCGGGGCTGATGCTGGTCGCGATCGGGTTCTTGCGGCTGGGCACCTTCATCAAGTTCATCCCCTTCCCGGTGACGGTCGGCTTCACCGCCGGCATCGCCGTCATCATCTTCACCAGCCAGCTGAAGGAAATCTTCGGCCTGGCGCTGACCCATGAACCGGGCGAGCTGGTCGAGAAGATCCCGGCGCTGTGGCAGGCCCGCGCCAGCCTGACGCCTGCCGCGCTGGGGATCGCGCTGGGAACCGTCGCGGTGATCCTGGGGCTGAAGCGCGCCCGCCCACACTGGCCCGGCATGCTGATCGCCGTGACGCTGGCCGCGGGCATCACCGCGGCAACGGGGGCGGATGTCGCGACCATCGGCAGCCGCTTCGGCGGCATCCCCTCGACCCTGCCCGCCCCGGCGCTGCCGGAGTTTTCGCTGGAGAAGGCCCTGGCGCTTCTGCCCGCGGCGGTATCGCTGACGCTGCTGGGCGCCATCGAATCGCTGCTCTCGGCGGTGGTCGCCGACGGCATGACCGGCCGCCGGCACCGCTCGAATTGCGAACTGGTGGCGCAGGGAGTGGCGAACATGGGTTCGGCGCTGTTCGGCGGCATCTGCGTCACCGGCACCATCGCGCGGACCGCGACCAACGTGCGCTCGGGCGCGCATGGGCCGGTGGCGGGGATGCTGCATGCGCTGTTCCTGCTGGGCTTCATGCTGCTGGCGGCGCCATTGGCATCCTATATCCCCCTGGCAGCACTGGCCGGCGTGCTGGCGGTCGTCGCCTGGAACATGATCGAGAAACCCGCCATCGCCATCCTGCTGCGCTCGGGCTGGGGCGAGGCGGCGGTGCTGCTGGTCACCTTCGGGCTGACGATCTTCCGCGACCTGACCGAGGCCATCGTCACGGGCCTGGCGCTCGGCTCGGTGCTGTTCATCCAGCGCATGAGCCAGGCGGTAGGGGTCGAGGCGCTGGTCGGCGCCGACATGGCCGACAGCAGCCGGCCGCGCCCGGACCAGCCGCAGCCGCGCGACGTGGTGGTCTATCGCATCTCGGGGGCGCTGTTCTTCGGCGCCACGGCCTCGATCGGCTCGGTGCTGGACCGCATCCAGGACGGGTTCCGGGTGCTGGTGGTGGATTTCAGCGCCGTGCCCTTCCTGGATTCCACCGGCGCCAACATGATCGAGGGGCTGGCGCACAAGGCACAGCGCCGCGGCATCGCGCTGTGGCTGACCGGCACCAGCCGCGACATCCGCCGGGTGCTGCTGACGCATGGGCTGCGCCGCCCGCTGGTGCATTACGCACCTACGGTCGACGAGGCGCTGCGCCGGCGTCACGGGTCATAGCGGTCCTGCACGCGGGGCGCCGGTTTCCCCGCTGCTTGCCTCCGGCGGGGATATTTGTCCACGGAAGACCGGGGCTAGGGGTGGGGGTGGGGGGCGCTGTTTCACCCCATTCTTTCGGATGCGTAGCTTCCTGGCGAGGCGGGAAAGACCACGGTCTTGTTGCCGTTGAGGAACACCCGGCGGTGGATATGGGCGTGGATGGCGCGGGCCAGGACCTGGCTTTCGACGTCGCGGCCGAGGCTGACGTAGTCCTCGGGCGATTGCGCATGGGTGACCCGGACGGTGTCCTGCTCGATGATCGGGCCCTCGTCGAGGTCGGCGGTCACGTAATGGCTGGTCGCCCCGATCAGCTTCACCCCGCGCTCGAAGGCCTGCTTGTAGGGGTTGGCGCCCTTGAAGCTCGGCAGGAAGGAATGGTGGATGTTGATGATCCGCCCCGACATCTTCTTGCACAATGCATCCGACAGCACCTGCATGTAGCGCGCCAGCACCACCAGCTCGGCCCCCGAATCCTCGACCACCGCCATCAGCTGCGCCTCGGCCTGCGGCTTGTTCTCGCGCGTGACCTTGATGCAGTGGAAGGGGATGTCGTGGTTCACCACCACCTTCTGGTAGTCCATGTGGTTCGAGATCACCGCCACGATCTCGATCGGCAGCGCGCCGATGCGCCAGCGATAGAGAAGGTCGTTCAGGCAATGGCCGAAGCGGCTGACCATGATCACCACCTTCATCTTCTCGGCCTCGTCATGGATGGCGTAGTCCATGGCGAAGGGCTCGGCCGGGCCGGCCAGGCCCGCACGCAGCGCCTCCAGCCCCACGCCCTCCTCCGAGACGAAGCTCACCCGCATGAAGAAGCGCCCGGTCTCGGTATCGTCGAACTGCGAACTGTCGGTGATGTTGCAGCCATGCTCGGCCAGAAAGCCGGCCACGGTGGCGACGATGCCGCGCGTCGAGGGGCAGGCGACCGTCAGCGTGTATTTCTTCATCTGGCTCTCCACTGAAAGGGCAAGCGCCCTGGTTTCTTCCGTGTGCAAATATCCCGGGGGGACGCTCCTGCGGCCCCCTCGAGGGGCCGCAGGAGCGGGGGGGCAGCGCCCCCCGCCGTCCCGCGCCATCCCTCAGGCCGCCGCGCCTTCGGCCCGGCCCGGGTCCGGCTCGGGCAGGCCATGCGCCCGGCAGCAGGCCACCAGCGTATTGGCCAGCAGGCAGGCGATGGTCATCGGCCCCACGCCCCCCGGCACCGGGGTGATCGCGCCCGCCACCTGCGCCGCGCCCGCGAAGTCCACGTCGCCGACCAGCCGCGACCGGCCCTCCTCCTCGATGCGGTTGATGCCCACGTCGATCACCGTGGCGCCGGGCTTGATCCACTCGCCCCGGATCATCCGCGCCCGGCCCACCGCCGCCACCAGGATGTCGGCCCGCCGGCAGACCGCCGCCAGCTCGCGGGTGCGGCTGTGGGCGATGGTCACCGTGCAGTTCTCGGCCAGCAAGAGCTGCGCCATCGGCTTGCCCACGATGTTGCTGCGCCCCACCACCACCGCCTCCAGCCCCGACAGATCCCCGAGCGTCTCGCGCAAGAGCATCAGGCAGCCCGAGGGCGTGCAGGGCACCAGCGCCTTCTGCCCGGTCCCCAGCAGCCCCACGTTCAGCGCATGGAACCCGTCCACGTCCTTTCGCGGGTCGATGGCGGCGATCACCGCCCCGGCGTCCATATGCGCGGGCAGCGGCAGCTGCACCAGGATGCCGTGCACGGCCGGGTCGGCATTGAGCCGCGCGACCAGCGCCAGCAGCGCCGCCTGCGGCGTCTCGGCCGCAAGCCGGTGCTCGAAGCTCGCCATCCCCGCCTCGCGCGTCTGGACCGCCTTGTTCCTGACATAGACCTGGCTCGCAGGATCCTCGCCCACCAGAACAACCGCAAGCCCGGGCACCACACCGTGCCCAGACCGCAGCCGGCCCACAGCCTCGGCAACACGCGCCCGCACCCCGGCCGCAAAGCCCCGCCCGTCGATGATCCTTGCACCCATAAGCCATTCTCCTTGCAATGTCCGCAGCCCGCCCCAAAGCAAAAGCCCGGCGCCCACACGCGCGCGGATAGCGCAGGCGCCGACATGCGCAAGCCCGGTTCATGGCGGACCTGCCCGTCCCGGTTTCGCCTCTATCCCCCTTGACGCCTTTTTCCAACCGCGCGACGCAAAGCCCGGGCGTTATTGCGACAAGGCGAGGTCGGTTTGCGACGGGGGCCGTCGCGGGCTGCGTCAGCCGAACAGGCGATCTGCGACAGTCGCCAGCCCCACCCCCATCAGCGCCAGCGCGACGAGGATCGCCGGCCAGCGCAGCGCCCGCGGCAGGCTGTCGCGGCCGCGCAGCCAGCGGCCGAAGCCGTAGAGCAGAAGCCAGGCCGCGACCGCGACCGCCAGCAGCAGCCAGCCGATCCGGGCCGCCGCCGGCCCCAGCCAGGGCGAAAGCAGCACCACCAGACCCCCCGCCAGCATGGCCAGGAACAGCATCTTGTCCGCCAGCATCCGCCAGTAGCTGCCGGGCATGGCGAAA
The DNA here is from genome assembly GCF_029909795.1 of Paracoccus versutus. Classification (NCBI taxonomy): domain Bacteria; kingdom Pseudomonadati; phylum Pseudomonadota; class Alphaproteobacteria; order Rhodobacterales; family Paracoccaceae; genus Paracoccus; species Paracoccus versutus. The sequence continues at coordinate 1,998,728 of NZ_CP038197.1, read as the reverse complement.
CGCGCAAAGCCAGAGATCAGCCCGCCCCCGGCCCGCAGCGCCGTGGCCGCCCGGCTGCCGAAAAGACGCAGGATGCCGTCGTCGGGCAGGTCGTCGATCATGCGCGACAGGATCGCCATGCTGCGGCTGCTCCAGCCCGCGATCTCGGGCGGGCGCGGGCCGATGGGCTTGAGATCCTTGTAATGTGCGCCAAAACGCCGCAGGTCCAGCTCGGCCGCGTCCTTGACCCCCAGCGCCTGGGCGGCCGTCTCCTCGAAGGCGTCCTCGTCGATGCGGGCATCGCGCAGCTTGGCCTTGAGCAGCGCCAGCCGCCGGGCCTGGCCCGCCTCTTCGCCATATTCCTCGCGCAGGATCTGGTTCTGCATCTCTTGCACCCAGACGCTGCGCTCGGCCTCGGGGCGGTCGGACATCAGCGCGGCGACGATGCGCTCGGCCCCGTCCAGCCGGCCCCAGAGGATGTCATGCTCGCGCCAGTCGCGGTTCAGGAAACCGCCAAAGGCACCGACGGCGATGCCCGCCAGCTTGCCGGGCCGCGGGTTCAGCCCGCTGTCGGCGGGGCTGACGCGGAACACCTCGACCTGCGAATGCTCCTGAAGCTCGGACCCTTCGAGGAAGGGATAGGTCATCACGTCATGCCAGTGAAAATCGTCATAGACATCCAGCAGCGGCTGCAATTCGGGCGCGGCCAGCTCCGCGCGGATGCGGGCGCTGCTGGCGTCGAAGGCGGCGCGCATGTCCTGCCCCAGCCGCGCCAGCGCCTTGTCCACCAGCGCCTTGATCTCCGTGCTGCGATAGATCTCGCGCGCCTTGCGATAGCGCTGGTCGAGCGTGGCAAGCTTCATCACCGCGCTGTATTCGGCCGAGATCAGCCCATCCAGCCGGCCGATCTCGGCGCCGGCCAGCAGGGCCTGGGCCTGGCTGCTGGCGGGGCGGGCCAGGCGGCGCAATTCGGCCAGCTCCTGCTCGATCCGGTCGCGCAGGGACGCCAGAAGGTCGGGCGGCAGGTGCAGCGCCACCTCCTCGCCCTGGATGCGTTCGCGCCGGTCCAGCGCCTCGTCGAGATGGGCGCGCAGGTGGATCAGCCGCCGCAGCCGGAAATCCAGGTCATGGCGGGACAGGAAGGCGTTCTCGGTCTCGCGCCCCTCGGCGTGATAGGCGCTGAAATTGTCGTCGCGCCAGGCACGCAGGATCTGGCGCAGATACAGCGCCACGTCCGAATCCGGCGGGTGTCCCGCCAGCCCCGCCACGATCCCCGACAGCCCGTCGGTGGTGCCATAGACCCGCAGGTGGTGATAAAGCGGGTAGTTCTGCGGGTATTGATAGGCGCCGGTCATCAGGTCGGCCAGGTCCATGCGATCCAGATCGGCCGGCTTGCGCCTTTGGCGCATCTCGCGCCCGGCGGCCTCGACCCGGTTCTGGTCCTCGCGCCAGCGGACCTGCAAGGCGCCCAGCCGTTCCAGCCGCCGGTTCATGCGGGCGATGGCGCGGATGTCGTCGCGGATCACCTCGTAGCGCGGCAGGCCGGTCAGCGCCAGCTGGGCGTTTTGCAGGAAATCCACCGGCCGGGGCGGCTGGCCGGGCGGGGGCGGCGCCTCGGGGAAGGGGTCGATGAACAGAAGCTTGCGCTCGCCCGGCAGGGTGGTCGGGCGCGAGGGGATCAGCCCGGTCGCATAGCTGAAGGGCCGGTTGTCCAGATAGCCGCCATCGGCGAACAGCCGGCCGGCATAATCCGGGTCGTGGTCGAAGAACCGGGCAAAGCCCGCATCCTGCGCCGCGGCCGGCATGTCGGCAAAGCGCATCGGCGGAAAGGCCACAGGAAAGGACGAGGTGCAGCGCGCGGCAAAGGCCAGCATGGCCTCGTTTCCGGGGCCGAAATCGTTGCGCCCCGCCCCGTCATAGGCAAAGTGGAACACCTTGCGGTGGACCCTTTCGTCCAGCCGCGCGCCGGTCAGGTGGATCGGCGCCTGCCGGCCGTGCAGGTCGGTGGCGGTGACGAACAGGTCCACCGTCTCGGCCAGCGGCCTGCCGTCGCCGGTCAGCCGGGCCAGCGTGTCGTGCAGCACCCGGAACATATGGCCGCCGTCCAGCAGCGATTCGGTCGGGCGCAGGCGGCCGGCGATGCCTTGGCGGTCGTTGAGCAGCTGGCCGATGTCGGCCTTTTCCGTCCATGCCTCGCGCAGGATGTCGATGTCGCGCGCGCCCGCGACCAGCGCCTTGGCCAGCGCCACGCCGTTGATCCCGCCCGCCGAGGTGCCCGAGATGATGTCGATCACGAAGCGCTTGCGTCCGCCGCGCGGGCCGGCCAGTTCGCGCGACAGCCGGCGATAGATCAGCTCGCCCGGCGACAGCGCCTCGTCCGGCAGGTCCGAGCTGCCGCGCACCATGCGCAGCAGTTCCTGCGCGATGCCGTTCATGTAGATCGCCAGCGAGACGCCGCCGTAAAGGACGACCGCGAAGCGCACCTCACCCGTAGCCCGTTCGACCATTCCGCCCCCCAATACCGCCCGGCTGGCAGGTGACAAGAACCGTTCCGTTTCAGAACGGTAAGCGCAATCGCCCGAATTGTCTCGCGGGAATTGCAACCGTCAGTCGAGCGGCGGATCGCAAGGCGTCGCGGGCGGCATCATGCGCGGGTCCATGCCAGGCGCGCCGGAACCGGCCCATGGCCCGCCCCTCAGCCAGCCTCGCGCAAGACCTCGCACAGCTGCGGCACCGAGGGGGCGAAGGGATTGCCCTTCATCGAGGAGCTGCTGAGCGAGGCTTCGGCCACCGCCCGATGCCGGGCCGCATCCAGCCCCTGCGCGCCCAGTCCCGGCAGGCCGGCATCGCGCGCCCAGCGGGCCAGCCCCTGCGGCGCCTCGGCCGCATCGCCGCCGAATGCGCCGGCAATCTCGGTGCAGACCTCGTGGATGCGGGCGGGATCGGGGCTGTGGGCGCGGTTCATCGCCAGCACCGGCCCCAGCAGCGCGCCGCAGATCGCGCCATGCGCGGCGGGCGTCACGCCGCCGATCACGCCGGCAAGGCCGTGGACCGCGCCCAGCCCGCCATTCGCCAGCGCCATCCCGCCGCAAAGGCTGACCCAGGCCATGATGTCGCGCGCCGCCGCATCCTCGGCCTCCATCAGCCGCTTCAGCGCGCGCAGGCCCGGCGGGATCGCGGGGCGCACCAGCGCATCGGTGAAGGGCGTGGCCTTGCAGGACAGGTAGGGCTCGATCACCTGCGCCAGCGCGTCGAGGCCCGAAGCCAGCGTCACCGCACGCGGGCAATGGTCGGTCAGCGCCGGATCGACGATGGCCAGGCGCGGCAACATGCGCTCGTCCCGGATCGAGACCTTGCGGCCATGTTCCGGCAGGCCGATCACCGCGTTCCGCGTCGCCTCGGCCCCGGTGCCGGCGGTGGTCGGCAGCGCGACAAAGGGCAAGGGCGGCGCGGCCAGCGGCAAGCCGCGGCCCACGACCTCCAGGTGATCCATGATCCCGCCCGGCGCCGGGATCAGCGCCGCCAGCGCCTTGCCCAGGTCCAGCGCCGCGCCGCCGCCCAGTGCCGCGACCCAATCGGCTTGGTGGCCCTTCCAATCGGCTTGGTGGCCCTTGGCCCCGGCCAGCGCCGCCTCCAGCATCGGCAGGGTCGGCTCGGCACCGCAGGCGACGGCCATAACCTCGGCGCCCTCGGCACGCAGCGCGTCGAGCAGCCAGGCGGCACGGGCGGGGTTCGCGCCATGCACCAGCACGCCGCGCGGCCCATGCGCGCGGATCAGCGCCGGGGCCTTCCGCGCCTCGCCGCGGCCAAAGACCACCCGGCCCGGCAGGGCAAAGGAAAACGCGCTCATGCCACCTCCATCGTCGCCCTGACGGCGGTTTTCCACCTTGCGTATCGGGCCTCGCGCTCGGGCGCGGGCATGGCGGGCGCGAAGCGGCGCTCCAGCGACCAGGCGCGGGCGAATTCCTCGGGCGGCGGGCACAGCCCCGCCTGCAACCCCGCCAGGTAGCCCGCCCCAAGCGCCGTCGTCTCGGTCACCGCCGGACGGTCCACCGGCGCCCCCAGGATGTCCGAGAGAAACTGCATCGTCCAGCCGCTCGACGCCATGCCGCCGTCCACCCGCAACACCCCGCCCGCATCCGGCCAGTCCGCCCGCATCGCCTCCAGAAGGTCGCGGGTCTGGAAACCCACGCTCTCCAGCGCCGCACGCGCCAGCTCCGCCGGGCCCGAATTCCGCGTCAGCCCGAAGACCGCCCCCCGGCACTCCGGCCGCCAATAGGGCGCCCCGAGCCCGGTGAAGGCCGGCACCAGCACCAGGTCCTGGCCGGGATCGGCCGCCTCGGCCAGCGCCTGCGTCTCGGACGCGTGCCGGATCAGCCCCAGGCCGTCGCGCAGCCATTGCACCACCGCCCCGGCGATGAAGATCGAGCCCTCCAGCGCATAGGTCGTCCGGCCCCCCAGCCGATAGGCGATGGTCGTCAGCAGGCGGTTGCTCGAGGCCACCCGGTCCGCGCCGGTGTTCAGCAGCGCAAAGCAGCCGGTGCCATAGGTCGATTTCATCATGCCGGGCGAAAAGCAGGCCTGGCCCACCGTCGCCGCCTGCTGGTCGCCGGCCACGCCCAGGATCGGGATCTCGCGCCCGAACAGGTCGGCCCGCGTGGCGCCGTAATCGGCGGCGCAGTCCCTGACCTCGGGCAGAAGCTGCATCGGGATGTCGAAAAGCGCGCAGATCTCCTCGTCCCAGCGGTTCTCGGCGATGTTGAAAAGCAGCGTGCGCGCGGCGTTGGTGGCGTCGGTGGCATGCACCCGGCCGCCGGTCAGGTTCCAGATCAGCCAGCTGTCGACGGTGCCGAAGGCCAGCTCGCCGCGCCGGGCGCGGGCGCGGGCGCCGTCGACATGGTCGAGCAGCCATTGCAGCTTGGAGCCCGAGAAATACGGGTCGAGCAGCAGCCCGGTGCGGGCGGCGACCATCGGCTCGTGCCCCTCGGCCCTGAGCCGGGCGCAGAGGTCGGCGGTGCGGCGGTCCTGCCAGACGATGGCGCGGTGCAGCGGCTGGCCGGTCCTGCGGTCCCAGAGCAGCGTGGTCTCGCGCTGGTTGGTGATGCCGATGCCGGCGATGTCGCGGGCAGGGATCCCGGCCTTCTCGACCGCCGCCCGCGCCACGCCGGCCACGCTGACCCACAGGTCCGAGGGGTCGTGCTCGACCCAGCCCGAGGCCGGGTAGTGCTGCGGGAATTCGTGCTGCGCCGAGGCGATCGGACGCAAACCAGCGTCGAAGACCATCGCCCGAGACGACGTCGTCCCCTGGTCGATCGAAAGAAGATGGGGCATCGGCGGCCTGCTGTCGTCGGGGTGATGCACAGGCTGCACCGCGGCACCCGGCCGGTCAAGCGGCTTTCGTTTCCGGGCGGATCACCGCGATCCGAACATCGACGCCGGTTCCCCGCCCTGCAAGGAACGCTTGCGCGCGAAGCCGGATCGCATAGAGTGATCGCCATCCAGCCGATGGAGAGCCCGGTGGCGCTCAGCATACGCCAGAACGAGATCCTCGAACTTGCCCGCGCCGAGGGGCGGGTGCTGGTCGAGGACCTGGCGCAACGCTTCGACGTGACCTTGCAGACCATCCGCCGCGACCTGGGCGAGATGGCGGGGGCGGGCCTTCTGGACCGCGTGCATGGCGGGGCGGTGCCGCGCGCCGGCGCGGTCAACCTGGGCTATGAGGCCCGGCGGCGCATGAATGCCGAGGCCAAGGCCGCCATCGGCGCGGCCTGCGCGGCGGAAATTCCCGACAATTGCAGCCTGATCCTGAACCTGGGCACCACGACCGAGGCGGTGGCCCGCGCCCTGATCCATCATTCCAACATCACCGTCATCACCAACAACATGAATGTCGCCAATATCCTGCTGGCCAATCCGGGCTGCGAGATCATGGTGACGGGCGGCACGCTGCGGCGCTCGGACGGCGGGCTGGTGGGGGAGCTCACCACCCAGTTCTTCGAGCAGTTCAAGGTGGATTACGCGGTCATCGGCACCTCGGCGCTGGACCATGACGGCGACCTGCTGGACTTCGACCTGGCCGAGGTGCGGGTCAGCCGCGCCATCCTGCGCCAGGCGCGCCGCGCCTTCCTGGTCACCGACCATTCCAAGATCGGCCGCCCCGCGCCGGCCCGCATCGCCAGCCTGTCCGAATTGGATGCGATCTTCACCGACCAGCCCCTGCCCCAGGACCTGCACCGGCGCTGCACGGAATGGCACACCGAAGTGCGGCTCTGCCCCCCGGCCGGCCAGATCGCGGACACCTGACCCCCTTGGGCCAGCCCGGCACGAATGGCCGACCAGCGCCGTGGATGACCGGATTCGCCAGTTCAAACCTGACCCTCCGGCGGTTGCGCGTGGCGATGAACCGGCCTCGCAGCCCGGACGATGCCCTAGCGGCCGCCCCTTGCGCCGGGTTCGGGCGAAAGGGCCGGGACCGGCATCCTTCGAAACCGGCCGGATCGAAGCGCAAGGCCCAGGCGCAGGTCGGGACAGGCCCCTTTCTGCACTACGGCCCGGCGGCGGGAACCCGGCGGCGGGACGGCCGGCTCAATCCTCTTCGCACATCTGCCGCAGCGCCAGTTCGATCTCGTGGCGGATCATCTGTTGCAGGTTGCGGCTGAGACGGTTGCCGATCTCGCCCTGAAGCTCCTGCCGGATCGCCTCGCGGATCATGCCGCGCAGGTGGGTGCCCTTTTGCGCATCCTTGTCCTGGGGCGCGAAAAGATGCGGCTCGCCGGTGTCGCGGGCCAAGGCTTCGGCCGCCTGCGCCTCGGCAGCCGGGTTGATAGGGGTCACGGAAGCATTCGCATGCAGCATGGTTTCCTCCATTTGCAGGATGGTGGTGGTCGGCGCCTCGGGCGAAGGGCCGGGGGGTTGGATGGTGGCTTCGATGTCGGCATGATCCGCCGCGGCTTCGGCGGCATCCACCCGCCCTGCCCGTGCCTCGGGCGCGGCAGGTTCCTCGGCCGGCGGCATGCGCAGCCAGTCGCCGAATATCCGCGGCTCCGGCGGAACGCCGGCTTGCGGGTCATTCACGGGCTCGGCCGCGACCAGGATACTGCTGTCCAGCACCAAGGGGGTGATTCGCGCCGAGGATGCCGGTCGGGGCAGCGGCGCAGTCTGCGCCGGCGGCGCCTCGTCCTGGGCCGGCGGCGCGTTCAGCGCCTGGTCCGGGATGCGGCAGCCCGCCCCATCCTGGGCGATGAGCCGGCGGATCGAGGCCAGCACGTCGCCGACATTGTCCGAGCCGGGGCCCGGCGCCGGTTGGCGCATCACCTCATGCTGCATGATGCGCCCCCCGGATCGAGGGCGGCGGCGTCAGTCCCTGCCGAGCGCGCGCAAGACGCGGTCGAGGCTTTCGCCCTGCCTGCTGGTAAAGGGTGCGTCCTGCACCGCATTGTAATAGGCCGATGGGTCATAGGTCGGTATCCCCAGTTTCAGGTTTTCCACCGTCAACAGACCCATAGCAGCCAGAAGTTGATAATGTGCTAATTGCAGATTGGCCTCGGCCGAGATTTTGTTCGCCCGCGCCTCGAGCAGCAATTGTTCGGCGTCCAGCACGTCCAGCGTCGTGCGCGCGCCCAGCGTCGCCTCTTCGCGCACGCCTTCGTAGGCCTGCTGCGCGGCGACGATCTGCTCGTCGATGGCACCGATCTGCGCCCGTGCCACGTCGATTCCCGCCCAGGACCGGCCGACCGCCTCGTCGACCTGGCGCGAAACCTGAAGCAGCCCGGCCCGCGCCTCGTCCCGCCGCGCCATCGCCTTGCGATGGGCCGAGGGCAGCCGCCCGCCGGAATAGATCGTCTGCGACAGGCTGAGCGAGGCGCCCAGCGTGTTGCGGGTCGATTCCTGCTGGCTTTGAAGCGACAGTTCGCGCGACCGGCCGATGCTGGCCTGGCCGGTCAGCGTCGGGTTGCGCTCGGCCGCGGCGGCGGCGACGCCCAGCTCGGCGGCGGCGGCCAGGCGCTGCGCCTGCAGGATCGCCGGGTGGCTGCGCTGGCCGATCTGCCGCGCCGCCTCGAGCGAGGCGGGCAGCGCCGGGGTGGGCGGCGGCGGCGCAAGCTGGCCCGGCGCCCGGCCGGTCGCGGCGCGATAGACCTCGCGCGCGACCTCCAGGTTGCCGCGGGCGGCCGCAAGGCTGGCGCGCGCCGCGGCCAGGGCGGCATCGGCCTGCGAGACGTCGGTCTGGGTGATCTCGCCCACTTCGAAACGGTCCGAGGCGGCCTGCTGTTCCTGCCCGATCACGCGCACGGAATTGGCTTGCAGATCAACCTGTTCGGTGGCGCTGCGCACATCCAGATAGGCCTGGACCGCGCCCAGCAGAACGTCCTGTTCGACGCCGACCAGCGCGGCGCGGGTGGCCAGCACGGTTTCCTTGGCGGCGTCGATGGCGATGGCGTTGCGGCCCCAATCGTAAAGCGTGATCTGGGCCTGCAGCCCGATGCCGGTCGAGCGGCCGATGGCCAGGCCGTTGATCTTCTGGAAACTATGCTCGGCGATCCATTGCACGACCGGGCGCAGCTGGGCCAGGGCGGTGGCCGCGTCCTCATCGGCGGCGCGCAGCACGGCGCGGTTCTGTTCCAGAAGCGCCGAGTGGCGATAGGCCGCGACCATGGCATCGGCCAGCGATTCGGCCCCGGCGGGGGCGGCCGTCGCGCCCGCAAGCAGGGCTGCGATCAGCGGACGCCGCAGGTTTTTCAGCGTTTTGCGAAACATGCCATGGCCTTTCCTGTCGGCATCACAAGACGAAACCCCGCGGACGCGCAAAGCCCGGCAGCAGCGGAGCGGTGGCATGGAAGCCGAAGCGCCAGTTCAACCGCCCATCCAGCTTGTGGCCGATGCGGACGGTGCCCAGGTTGCCCTCGCGGAACATGGCGACGATGCGGCCGCCCTCGCGCAATTGATCGGCCAGCGCCTCGGGCACCTGCTCGACCGCGCCCTCGATCAGGATGGCGTCATAGGGGGCCTGGCTGGCGCAGCCCTCGGCCAGCGCGCCCTGGACCACGGCGACGTTGAACACGTCCTGCGCGGCAAGCCGGCTTTCCGCCTCGGCGGCCATGGCGGCGTCCTCCTCGAGCGCGACGACGGCCTCGGCGATGCGGGCCATGACGGCGGCGGAATAGCCGTAGCCGCAGCCGACATCCAGCACCAGGTCGCCGTTCTGCAGGTCCAGCACATCCATCATCTTGCCCAGCGTCCGCGGCTCCAGCAGCACGCGGCCGGGGGCAAGGTCGATATTGTTGCCGACATAGGCCACGTCTCGGCGCGATTCGGGAACGAACTGCTCGCGCGGGACGTTCAGCATCGCCTCGATCACGGGATAGCTGGTCACTTCGTTCGGACGCACCTGAGTGTCGACCATCATGGTGCGGCGCTGCGCGAAATCGGTCATGTATGCGAACCCTGCATTCGGTTGGCTTTACGCTCTCTTGCCACGAAAATCCGGTGCGGGCAACGGCGCCGGCGTTCTTGCCGCGACGCCGCCGCCGTGGCAGGGTCGCGGGCATGAGCGAATATCTGTTTCCCCCGCCGCCGCCCGCCGCGCTGCCGGTCCTGGGGCAGGACGTGCGATTCCCCGTGAACCGCATTTTCTGCGTCGGGCGCAACTATGCCGCCCATGCCGCCGAGATGGGGGCCGAGGTGGACCGCGAGGCGCCGTTCTATTTCCTGAAATCCGCCCATGCGGTGCGACAAAGTGGCGCGACCCTGCCCTATCCGCCCGGCACGCGCGACCTGCATCACGAAGTCGAGCTGGTCGTGGCCATCGGCGCCCCCGCCTTCCGCATCGCGCCGGCGCAGGCGATGGCGGCGGTCTGGGGCTATGGCACCGGCCTCGACATGACGCGGCGGGACTTGCAGGGCCGGGCCAAGGACAAGCGCCATCCCTGGGATCTGGGCAAGAATTTCGAGGGCGCGGCCGTATTCTCGGCCCTGACCCCGGCGCGGGACTTCGCCCCGGCGGCGCAGCGCATCCGGCTGGAGGTGAACGGCACGCTGCGGCAAGATGCGCCGATCTGCGACATGGTCTGGTCCATCCCGGAACTGGTCGCGGACCTGTCGCAATACTATCACCTCGCGCCGGGCGACCTGATCATGACCGGCACCCCGGCCGGGGTCGGCGCCGTCGCGGAAGGCGACCGGCTGGCCGGCAGGGTCGAGGGGCTGGCCGAGGTCGAGCTGACCATCGGCGCGGCGGAATAGCTCAGCCGGGCTCCTTCCATTCCAGCACCAGCTGGGTCTGGATCACCACGGCGGCCAGCTTGCCGTCGCCGCGCCGGATGTCGGTCTGCCAGATCATCGTGGTCCGGCCCAGGTGCAGCGGCCGGGGCCGGGCCTCGGCCACGTCGCCCAGGCGAATCGGGCGCAGGAAATTCGTCTTGCTTTCCAGCGTGGTGGTGGCGGCGCCCTCGGCCAGGCGCAGCTGGGTGGCGGTGCCGGCGGCGTGATCGGCCAAGCTCATGATCGCGCCGCCATGCAGCACGCCGTTGCGATTGGTCAGGGTCCGCGTCACCGGCATGCGCAGCACGACCTCGTCGAGCGTGGCGGCCACGACCTCCATCTCCAGCGATTCGGAATAGGGCGAATGCGCCTCGATGGTGGCAGAACTCCGGTCGTCGGTCATCGCGGTCCCCCTTTTTGCCCGCATCTTCCGCGGCAAGGGGGGCAGCGTCAATCGCCCGCGGTATCAGCAGGCCGGCACCGGCTCGGGCCGGCCGGCAAGGTCGAGGCCGCGGGCGGTGGGCGGCTGCCAGGTCCGGGTGGCGGCATCCGCACCCGAAGGATTGGTGCCGATCATCGACCCGCCGGTGCCGCCCGTCCAGCCGGTCGAGCCCGAGTTCTCGGGCGCGGTGCCGTCGGCCGAGGCGGTCTCGGGCGTCGCCGGCTCGGCCTGGGCCGCGGCGGGCGGGCATTCGCCGGCGCCGGCGGCGGCGGTCTGTGCCGGCTTTTGCGCCTCGGCAGGGGCGTCCTGGGCCGAAAGCGGCGCGGCCAGGCAGGCCAGCGCCACGCTCAGCACGGCGATACGGGACAGGGAAATCTGCGACATGGGCTGCATCCTCCTGCGCCCCAACGCCGGCCACGGCACCGGGTTCCCCGCCGCCCGCCGCTTCTTCGTTGTCCAAATACCCAAGAATCCCGGCGCTATTCGACCGAGATGCCGGCGACCCCCTGCTCGGCATGCCCGACCACGGCCGCCAGCGGGAAGCCCGCGCCGCGGATGAAATCCAGCACCTGGCCAGCGGCCCCAGGCGCGCAGGCGACCAAGAGCCCGCCCGAGGTCTGCGGATCGGTCAGCAGCGCCCGCTGCCAGGGGGCAAGGCCCTCGGGCAATTCGACCTCGGCGCCATAGGCAGCCCAGTTCCGGGTCGAGGCGCCGGTGACGAAACCCGCCTCGGCCAGTTCCGCCGCCCGCGACAACAGCGGCAATTCCGCCAGCCTCAGCCGCAGCCGCAGCCCGGCGCCCCGCGCGATCTCCAGCCCGTGGCCGAGGATGCCGAAGCCGGTCACGTCGGTGATGGCATGGACATCGCCGCGCTTGGCCAGGTCGGCGCCGATGCGGTTCAGCGTGGTGGCCGAGGCGACCATCTCGGCCACGCCGGCCTCGTCCAGCGCGCCCTTCTTGATCGCGGCGGAATAGATGCCGACGCCCAGCCCCTTGGTCAGGATCAGCGCGTCGCCCGGCCGCGCATCGGCATTGCGCCGCAGCTCGGAGGGATGGCAGAGCCCGACCACCGCCAGGCCATAAATCGGCTCGGGCGCGTCGATGGAATGACCGCCCGCCACCGGAATCCCGGCCTGGTGGCATATCTCGCGCCCGCCTTCCAGGATCTCGCGGATCTGCGACGGCGCCAGCTTGTCGATGGGCATGCCCAGGATGGCCAAGGCCATGATCGGCCGCCCGCCCATGGCATAGATGTCGGAAATCGCGTTGGTCGCGGCGATGCGGCCAAAGGCGCGCGGATCGTCCACCATGGGCATGAAGAAATCGGTGGTGGCGATGACGCAGGTATCGTCGTCGACCTGCCAGACCGCGGCGTCGTCCGAGGTCTCGGTCCCGACCAGCAGCTGCGGGAACGCCTGCGCCAGGGGCTGATCGGCCAGCAATTCGCGCAGGACCGAGGGCGCCAGCTTGCAGCCGCAGCCGCCGCCATGCGCCAGCGAGGTCAGTCGGGGAAGGTCGTTCATGTCCGGGCTCTCCTGTCGGTCAGCCGGCGCACGGTAACGTAGAACGCCGGCACCATGAAGATGCCAAGGAAGGTCGCCGCGATCATCCCGCCCATCACCCCGATGCCGATCGAGTTCTGCGCCGCCGCGCCCGCGCCGGTGGCGATGGCCAGGGGCAGCACGCCCAGGATGAAGGCCAGCGAGGTCATCAGGATCGGCCGCAGCCGCAGCCGCGCGGCCTCGATGGCGGCCGCGACGGTGGCGCGGCCGGATTGTTCCAGGTCGCGGGCGAATTCGACGATCAGGATGGCGTTCTTGGCCGCCAGGCCGATGGTGGTCAGGATGCCGACCTTGAAATAGACGTCGTTGGCCTGGCCGAAGGTCAGCGCCGCCACCACCGCGCCCAGAACCCCCACCGGCACCGCCAGCATGACCGAGAACGGCACCGACCAGCTTTCGTAAAGCGCCGCCAGCGACAGGAACACCACCAGCGCCGACAGCGCGAAGAGCCAAGGCGCCTGGTTGCCCGATTGCCGCTCCTGATAGGACAGGCCCGTCCATGCGGCGGCATAGTTGCCGGGCAGGCCGGCGATCAGCTCCTCCATCGCCGCCATGGCCTGGCCGGAACTGGCGCCCGGCGCCGGCTCGCCCTCCATCTCGATGGCGTCGATGCCGTCGATCCGCGCCAGCGAGGGCTCGACCGGCTCCCAGCGGGTCGACATGAAGGCGGTGAAGGGCACCATCTCGCCGCCCGCGTTGCGGGCATACCAGCTGTCCACGTCCTCGGGCTGCATCCGGTTCGCCGCCGCGCCCTGCACGATGACCGGGCGCAATTGCGCCCCCAGGGCAAAGTCGTTGACCTCGGTCCCGGCGAAGATGGTCGAAAGCATGGCGTTCACGCCCGACAGGCTGACGCCCAGGCTTTCCGCCTTCTGCTGGTCGATGTCGATGCGCAACGCCGCCTCGTCCTCGGTGCCCGAGCTTTCGACATTGGTCAGCCGCGGGTCTTCGTTCGCCCGCTGCTCAAGCAGCTCGGCCGCCTCGGTCCGCGCCTCGATGCCGCCGCCCGCCTGGTCGGTCAGATACATGGTGAAGCCGGCCGAGTTGCCCAGCCGCGGGATCGCCGGCGGCTGCATGAAGAAGATGCGCCCGGCCCGGTGCCCCGAGAAATGCGCGTTCGCGCGCCGCGCCACCGCCGAGGCGGACAGCTCGGCTTTCTGCCGCAGGTCGAAGTCGCGCAGCTTGACGAAGATCATCGCCCGGTTCTGCGAGGTGCCGCCGAAGCCGAAGCCCATGGCGACAAAGACCGATTCCACTGCGTCCTTTTCCTCGGTCCGCATGTATTCCTCGATCTCCTGCACCACGGCGGCGGTCTGCTGCGCGGTCGAGCCCTGGGTCAGGGTGATGCGCGATTGCAGCACGCCCTGGTCCTCGCCGGGGATGAAGGTCGTGTCCAGGCGGCCGAACAGGTCGATGGCGCCATAGCTGATCGCACCCAGCACCAGCATGACCAGCATCGGCCGGCGCAGGGTGCGGCGCACGCTGGCGGAATAGCCGCGCGTCACCCGGTCGAAGCCGGCGTTGAACCAGCGCGCGGGCGCAAAGCGCGCCGGGCCGTGGCTTTGCCGCAGAAGGCTGGCGCACATCGCCGGCGTCAGGATCAGCGCCACCAGCAGCGACAGCACCATGGCGGTGATGATCGTGACCGAGAACTGGCGATAGATCACCCCGGTCGAACCGGGCATGAACCCCATGGGCAGGAACACCGCCGACAGCACCAGCGCGATGCCGATCAGCGCGCCGCTGATCTGGCCCATGCTCTTTTCCGTGGCCTCGACGGGGCCCAGCCCCTCCTCCTCCATCACCCGCTCGACGTTCTCGACCACGACGATGGCGTCGTCGACCAGAAGGCCGATGGCCAGCACCATGGCGAACATGGTCAGCGTGTTCACCGAATATCCCAGCGCCCCCAGCATGCCGAAGGTGCCCAGCAGCACGACGGGGATGGCGATGATCGGGATCAGCGTCGCCCGCCAGTTCTGCAGGAAGACCAGGATGACCAGGAACACCAGCCCGATGGCCTCGATCAGCGTGTGATAGACCTTCTCGATCGACAGCTCGACGAAGGGCGCGGTGTCATAGGCGATATGCACCTCGACCCCTTCGGGCAGGGCGTTCTTCAGCCCCTCCAGCGTGGCACGCACCCCGCTCGCCGTCTCGACCGCATTGGCGCCGGTGGCCAGGTTCACCGCAAAGCCCGAGGCGTTCATGCCGTTGAAGCGCGAATCGCGCCCATAGCGGGTCTGGCCGATCTCGACCTCGGCCACGTCGCCCAGCCGCACGGTGGCGCCGTCCTCGCCGGTCTTCAGCAGGATGTTGCGGAAATCCTCGACCGAGGTCAGCTGGCTCTGCGCGGTGATGTTGGCGGTGAACTGCTGGCCCGCCACCACCGGCTGCTCCCCCAGCGCGCCGACCGAGACGGTGCTGTTCTGCTGCGCGACGGCGGTAGTCAGGTCCGTGGGCGTCAGCTGGAACTGCGCCAGCCGCAGCGGGTCCATCCAGATCCGCATGGCATAGCCCGAGCCGAAGACATTGACCCCGCCCACCCCCTCGGTGCGCTTGACCGGCCCCTCGACCACCTGCTCCAGCAGGTTGCCCAGCTCGATGGTGGAATGCTGCCCGGTGGTCGAGACCAGCGAGCCGACCATCAGGATCGACGAGGACGAGCGCGTGACCGAGACGCCGTCGTTCTGCACCGGCGTCGGCAGCCGGCTTTCGACCGAGCGGACCTTGGACTGCACCTCGTTCAGCGCATCGACCGGGTCCACGCTGTCGTCGAAGACCATCTCGATCACGCTGCGCCCGGTCGAGGCCGAGGAGATGGTATAGAGCAGCCCGTCGAGCCCGGTCAGCGCGTCCTCGATCGGCGTCGTGACCGAGTTCTGCACCGCCCGCGCCGTCGCCCCGGAATAGTTGGCGGTGATGCGGATCGTGGTCGGCGCGATGTCGGGATATTGCGAGACCGGCAGGTTGATCAGCGACCAGGTGCCGATCAGCATGGTCACGATGGCCAGCACCCAGGCAAAGACCGGGCGGTGAATGAAGAAACGTGCCATGCCCTAGCCTTCCCCGCGCTCGTCCATCTCGCGCACGACGCCCTGGGCGTCGATGGTGACGGGGACGGTGGCGATCTCGGCGCCGGCGCGCAGGTTTTCCAGCCCGTCCACGATCAGCTGCTCGCCCGGATTGATGCCCTGGGTGACGATCCAGCTGTTGCGATAGCTGCCCTGCTCGCTCAGCGTGACCTGCTGGGCCTTGCCGTCGCGGGCGACGAAGGCGGTCAGCGTGCCGTCCGAGGCGCGGCTGGTCGCGCGCTGCGGGACCAGCACCGCGCGGGTGGTGCCCAGCGTCAGCTTCACCCGCAGGAACTGGCCGGGCAGGATCATCCGGTCGGGATTGTCGAATTGCAGCCGGATCGGCACCGTGCCGGTGGTGGGCGAAACCGCGATGCCGGGGCTGACGATCCGCCCCTCGCCCTGGTATTCCTCGCCGGTCTCCAGGATCAGCTGGGTCGTCACCCCGCTGTTGACGACCAGCTGGCCGGCGCTGATGCGCGCCCGGTTGCGCAGCATGCGGGCGCTGGATTCCGAGACGTCGACATAGATCGGGTCGAGCTGGGTGATGGTGGTCAGCGATTCGGACTGGCTCGCCGTCACCAGGTCGCCGACCGAGACCGCCGCCACATCCGCCACGCCGTCCAGCGGGCTCTTGATCTCGGTGCGCTGCAGGGCCAGCCGCGCCGCATCCCGCGCGGCCTCGGCCGATTTCAGGTCTGCCTCGGCCTGTTTCAACGACACCTCGGCATTGGCGCGGTCCACGGCCGAAACGCCCGAACCCTCCAGCCGGCGATAGCGGGTGACGGTATTCTGCGCCTGGGTCAGGCTGGCCTCGGCCCCCGCCACGGCGGCCTCGGCGGCGGCCAGCGCCGCGGCCAGCGTCTCGGGGTCCAGGCGGAACAGCACGTCGCCGGCCTTGACCGGCCTGCCGGGATCATAAGAGATTTCAAGCACTTCCCCGCCAACCTGCGGCCGGATGCCGGTCTGCTGATAGGCGATGGCGCGGCCGGGCAGGGTGACGGTATAGGGCACGTCCTCCTCGGCGGTGGCCACCACGCCGACCTCGGTCGGGCCCTGCGCCCCGCCCCCACCCGGACCCTGCTGCGCGAAAGCCTGCCCCGCCAGCATGATCGCCAGCGCCGCCCATCTCATCATCCCCTGCCCAGAGGCCATCTGCCGTTCCTTGCGGTTTTGGTGGTTGGCGCATTGTTTAGACGCCGAACCCCAATGGCAAGTAAACGGCCAGCTCAACGCCGTTCACGGATTCGCCAGCAGGGCGGATTTCTCCGTTCTCCAAATACCCATGCGACCGGGCAGCCGGGCACGGCGCCTCAGAAATCGACGCAGATGCCCTTCTTTTCGTAATCGCCATAGCGCACCGGCTCGGGCCCGTCGCGCCCGCCCAGCTCGACCGGCAGGTCCAGCGGCTTCGCCTTGCGGCGGCGCTCCTCGGCCTCGGCCAGCGCGCGCTGCGCGGCGGGCGGCAGATCCTTGCGGTCGGTCATGGCGGTTTCCCCTGCTTCACGCTAGACGGGATC
This sequence comes from Paracoccus versutus, assembly GCF_029909795.1. Lineage (NCBI taxonomy): Bacteria > Pseudomonadati > Pseudomonadota > Alphaproteobacteria > Rhodobacterales > Paracoccaceae > Paracoccus > Paracoccus versutus. Next base: position 1,981,894 of record NZ_CP038197.1, on the reverse strand, counting down.
AATCTAGGCAAGGGGCAGGCTTTGGACAAGTCACAGGGCAAGACGGTCAGGGACGGGGCACGCAAGGGCGCGCTGCGCCTGCTGGCCGCGGTGGACGAGGGCGCGACGCTGGACGAGGCGGCGGCGCTGACCGAGCGCCTGTCGCCGCCCGACCGCGCCCGCGCCCGCCGCCTCGCGCTCGAGGTGCTGCGCCGCGCCGACCGCGCCGACCTGCTGCTGGCGCCGCTGCTGGCCCGCCGCCCGCGCCCCGAGATCATGCGCATCCTGCGGCTGGCCACCGTCGAGATGCTGGCCCTGGACGAGGCGCCGCATGGCGCGGTCAATGCCGCCGTGGCGCTGGCACGGTCCTCGGGGCCAAAGGGACAGGCGGCGGCCGGCATGGTGAACGCGGTGCTGCGCAAGATCGCCGGCGCCGCCCCGGCCTGGGCCGGGCTTTCGCCGCAGAAGATGCCGCCCTGGCTGCGCGCGCCCATCGTCGCCGCCTGGGGCGAGGATACCGCCCGCGCCATCGAGGCCGCGCATGAGGCCGGCGCGGCCCTGGACCTGACCCCCAAGGGCGCGGATTGCCCCGGCGAGGCGCTGCCCACCGGCTCGCACCGGCTGCCTGCCGCCGCGCAGATCTCGGCCCTGCCCGGCTATGCCGAGGGCGACTGGTGGGTGCAGGACGCGGCCGCCGCGCTGGCGGTGCGGGTGCTCGACCCCCAGCCGGGCGAGGCGATCGCCGATCTTTGCGCCGCGCCGGGCGGCAAGACGCTGCAGCTCGCCGCCGCCGGGGCCGAGGTGACGGCGGTGGACATTTCCGAGCCGCGCCTGGCCCGCGTGGCCGAGAACCTGGCGCGCTGCCGGCTTTCCGCCCGGCTGGTCGCGGCGGATGCGCTGGACTGGCGGCCGGACGCGGCCCTGGACGCGGTGCTGCTGGATGCGCCCTGCTCGGCCACCGGCACCATCCGCCGCCATCCCGAACTGCCGCGCATCCGCGACGGCGAGGGGCTGGCCGAACTGACCGGCTTGCAGGCGCGGCTGATCGACCATGCGCTGGAGCTGCTCAAGCCCGGCGGACGGCTGGTCTATGCCACCTGCTCGCTCCTGCCCGCCGAGGGCGAGGCGCAGCTGGCCGCCGCCCTGGCCCGCCATCCCGGCCTGGCGGTCGAGCCGCCCCGCGCCCCCGGCATCGAGCCGGGCTGGATCACGCCCCAGGGCGGCTTGCGGCTGCGCCCGGACCTGTGGCCGGAACGCGGCGGCATGGACGGGTTCTTCATCGCGCGCTTGCGGAAATCCGCCGAGCGGACCTAAGGTTGCGCCGTCCTAGTGAATGCGTTGCCCATGACCGATAGCACCGTCGCGCCCAGGGGATTCCTGCGCCGCCCCGAACCCAAGGCCATCGGCCATCCCGGCCGCGGCGAACAGATCGCCGCGGGCACCCTGCATCTGGGCGGCATCACGCTGTCGGGCGATTTCTTCGCCGCCGACCTGCCCGCCAGCGTCGCGGCCGAACTGGCCGGCTTCGGCTGGCTCGACGATCTTGCCGCCGTGGGCACGCCCCGCGCCCGCGCCATCGCCCAGGACCATGTGCTGCGCTGGCTGCGCCGGCATCGCCAGCCGCAGCCCGAGGCACCGGAATGGGCGCCGCAGGTCGCCGGGCGGCGGGTGCTGCGCTGGATCTTCCATGCCGGGATGATCCTGCCGGGGCTGGACCGCGACGGGGCCGAGCCCTATTTCCGCGCCCTCGACCAGCACCTGCTCCACCTGCGGGACAAATGGTTCGACAGCACCGACGGGCTGTGCCGGATCGAGGCGCTGGCGGGGCTCGCCATCGGCGCCATGTCGCTGCGCGACCGCCAGGCCCTGGCGCAGCCGGCGCTGATCGCCCTGGCCGAAGAGGCGGACGCCATGGGCGTCGCCACCCTGTCCGAGGCGCGCGCGCCCGAATCGCTGCTGGAGGCGATGGCGCTTCTGGTCTGGGCGCAGGAGGTCGCCGAAGAGGTGGGGCTGGAATGCCCGCCCGAGCTGCGCGCCATCATCGCCGAGATCGCGCCGATCCTGCGGGCGCTGCGCCATGCCGACGGCGCGCTGCCCAGCTTTCACGGCGGCGGGCGCGGCGCGGCCGGACGGCTCGACCGCTGCCTGCGCGCGGCCGAAGGCCCGGCCCTGCCGGTCAGCGGGCTCGCCATGGGCTTTGCCCGCATGGCGCGGGCCCGCACCACGCTGATCCTGGATGCCGCGCCGCCGCCCGGCGGTCCGGCGGCGATCCGCGCCCATGCCTCGACCCTGGCTTTCGAGTTGACCGTGGCGCGCCAGCCGCTGATCGTGAATTGCGGCCCCGGCGACGGCTTCGGCCCGCTGTGGGCCAGGGCCAGCCGCGCCACGCCCTGCCATTCGGCGCTGTGCCTGGCCGGCCTGTCCTCGTCGCGGCTGAACCCGAACCGGCAAGAGGGCGAGCCCGACATCCTGACCGAGCGTCCCGACCTTGTCTGGGCCGGCGATTGCGACGCGCTGGGCAACCTGACCGCCCCGGATTGCGGCCCGGCGCATTCGCCGGAACCCGCGCATCTGCTGGCCGGCCATGACGGCTGGCTGGCCAGCCACGGGCTGACGCATCTGCGCGAGCTTTGGCTCGATCCCGACGGCATGGGCCTGCGCGGCGAGGATTCGCTGGCGGCGCTGGACGCCAGCGCCCAGGCCCGGCTGGACCAGGTCCGCCCCGAGGAAGGTCTGGCCTTCGACATCCGCTTCCACCTGCATCCCGAAGTCCAGGCCCGCCAGCAGGGGCAGGAAATCCACCTGACCCTGCCGGGCGGCGAGGAATGGCTGTTCAGCCATGACGGCGTGGGCCAGCTGCGGCTGGAGGCGTCCTGCCTGCTCGACCGCGCCATGGCCGAGCCGCGCCCCTCGCGGCAGATGGTGATTTCCGCGCATCTGCTGGGCCGGGCGATCCAGATCGGCTGGACCTTGGCGCGTTCCGGGGGTAGGTGACGGGCCAAATCCGCCATCCACCGCACGGGGCCTCCGACCGATGACCGACCGCATTCCGCTGAAGCGCGCGCTGATTTCCGTTTCCGACAAGACCGGGCTGGTCGATTTCGCGCGGGCGCTTTCGGCGCGGGGCGTCGAGATCCTGTCCACCGGCGGCACCGCCAAGGCGCTGCGCGAGGCGGGGCTGAGCGTGGTGGACGTGGCCGAAGTGACCGGCTTTCCCGAGATGATGGACGGCCGCGTCAAGACGCTGCACCCGGTGGTCCACGGCGGCCTGCTGGCGCTGCGCGACAACGAGGAACACATGGCCGCCGCCCGGTCGCACCGGATCGGCATGATCGACCTGCTGGTCGTCAACCTCTATCCGTTCGAGGCGACGGTGGCCAAGGGCGCCGCCCATGACGATTGCATCGAGAACATCGACATCGGCGGCCCGGCGATGATCCGCGCCGCCGCCAAGAACCACGCCTTCGTGACGGTGGTGGTCGATGTCGAGGACTATGCCGCCGTGCTGGCCGAGCTTGACGCCAACGACGACCGCACCAGCCTGGCCTTTCGCCAGCGGCAGGCGCAGATCGCCTATGCCAGGACGGCCGCCTATGACGCCGCGGTCTCGACCTGGATGGCCGGGGCCATCGGCGAGGAAACCCCGCGCCGGCGCAGCTTTTCGGGCCAGCTGGCGCAGACCCTGCGCTATGGCGAGAACCCGCACCAGTCCGCCGCCTTCTACAAGGACGGCTCGGACCGTCCGGGCGTCGCCACCGCGCGGCAATGGCAGGGCAAGGAACTCAGCTACAACAACATCAACGACACCGACGCCGCCTTCGAGCTGGTGGCCGAGTTCGACCCGGCCCAGGGCCCGGCGGTGGCGATCATCAAGCACGCCAACCCCTGCGGCGTGGCCCGCGGCGACAGCGCCGTCGATGCCTACCGGCGCGCCTTCGACTGCGACCGCACCTCGGCCTTCGGCGGCATCATCGCGCTGAACACCACGCTCGACGGCGAAACCGCGCAGGCGATCACCGAGATCTTTACCGAGGTGGTCATCGCCCCCGACGCCACCGACGAGGCGAAAGAGATCTTCGCCGCCAAGAAGAACCTGCGGCTCTTGACCACCGGCGGGCTGCCCGACCCCGCGGCGCCTGGGCTGGCCTTCCGCCAGGTCGCCGGCGGCTTCCTGGTGCAGGGCCGCGACAACGGCCGCATCCTGCGCGCCGACCTGAAGGTGGTGACGAAGCGCCAGCCGACCGACCAGGAACTGGCCGACCTGCTGTTCGCCTGGACCGTGGCCAAGCATGTGAAATCGAACGCCATCGTCTATGCCCGCGACCTGGCCACCGTCGGCATCGGCGCCGGCCAGATGAGCCGCGTCGATTCGACCCGCATCGGCAAGCGCAAGTCCGAGGACATGGCCGAGGCGCTGGGCCTGGCGCAGGCGCTGACCATCGGCTCCTCGGTCGCCTCGGACGCCTTCTTCCCCTTCGCCGACGGGGTCGAGGCACTGGCGGCGGCGGGCGCGCGGGCGGTGATCCAGCCCGGCGGCTCGATGCGCGACGCCGAGGTGATCGAGGCCGCCGACCGGCTGGGCCTGGCCATGGTCTTTACCGGCCAGCGGCATTTCCGTCACTGATGGCCGAGACCGCGACCCCCAAGCCGCGGAAAAGCCCGGCGGCCCGCAAGCGGCGCGGCAAGAAGCCGCCGCCGCGCGTCGGGCGCAACGTGGCGCTGGTGGCGGGGCTGGTCTTTGTGCTGGACCAGGCGCTGAAATACCTGGTCGTGCATGTGCTGCGGCTGGACCAGCTGCGCGAGATCGACGTGATCGACCCCTGGCTGAACCTGCGCATGGCCTGGAACCAGGGCATGAACTTCGGCCTGTTCGCCAGCGATGTCGAGGTGATGCGCTGGGTGCTGATCGCCATCGCGCTGGCCGTCTGCCTGTGGGTCGGGATCTGGGTCGGGCGGGCCAAGCCGTCGCGCTTTGCGCAAGCCTCGGCCGGGCTGCTGATCGGCGGGGCGCTGGGCAATGTCGTGGACCGGCTGACCTATGGCGCGGTCGCGGATTTCCTGAACATGTCGCTGCCGGGCTGGCGCAACCCCTACAGCTTCAACGTGGCCGACATCGCCATCTTCCTGGGCGCGATGGGGCTGGTGCTGCTGCCGCCCGAGCGCAAACCCGAGCCGAAGAAGCGCCGCGCCCCGGCCAAGCCGCGGGCACCCAAGCCCCGCCCCGCGAACGGCGAACGGCCCTTGGCCGGCGACGAGGCGCAGGCGGAACTGGCGCTGGACGACAAGACCCGTGACGAGGCCGGGAATACACGCTAAGAACGGGCCGGACGAACAAGAGGGACGCAAGATGCGGGCGATCGCGCTGACCATGACCACGCTGCTGCTGGCCGCTTGCAGCAGCGATCCGCGTCTGATGAACACCAACGCCGGCCGCACCAGCCCGGACGAATTCTCGATCCTGCCGACCAAGCCCTTGCAGATGCCGGCCGACCTGAACGTGCTGCCGCCGCCGACGCCGGGGGGTGGCAACATCACCGATCCGACGCCCCATGCCGATGCCGTGGCGGCGCTGGGCGGCAATCCGGGCCAGCTTGCCGCGCAGGGCGTCGGCGTCGCGGATGCCGCGCTGATCGCCCATGCCTCGCGCCTGGGCCGCGACCCGGCGATCCGCCAGACCACCGCGCAAGAGGATCTGGCCTGGCGCAGCCGCCATTCCCGCCGCGCGCTCGAGGTGCTGGCGCGGACCAATGTCTATTACCGCGCCTATGAATCGATGACGCTGGACAGCTGGTCGGAACTGGAACGCTGGCGCCCGACCGGCGTGCAGCTGCCCGCCGCGCCGCCCCGCGGCATGAGCAACGGCGACGTCGCCGCCCGGCCCAGCGTGGTGGACCGGGTGCCGATCCTGCGCGAGGACTGATCGCGCCCCGATCACGCCGAGATGAGGGGCGGCAGGCTTGCGCGCGACCCCGCGCAAGGGCAGGTTCGTGGCGCGACCCCGAACCGGAGCCTGCCATGACCATCCTGACCCGACTTGCGCCCCTTGCGCTGCTGCTGGCCGCATCCCCCGCGCTGGCCGAAATGCCCAAGGGAATCAGCCATTTCACCCTGGAAAACGGCCTGGAAGCCGTGGTGATCGAGGATCACCGCGCCCCGGTCGTGGTGCAGATGCTGTGGTATCGCATCGGCTCGGCCGACGAGCAGCCCGGCAAGTCCGGCATCGCGCATTACCTGGAACACCTGATGTTCAAGGGCACCGACAAGCTGGGACCGGGGGATCTCAGCAAGACCGTGACCGCCAATGGCGGCATGGACAACGCCTTCACCAGCTACGACTTCACCACCTATTTCCAGCGCATCGCCAGCGACCGCCTGCCGCTGATCATGGAGATGGAGGCCGACCGCATGGCCAATCTCAAGATCGGCGAGGACGACTGGCAGGCCGAGCGCCAGGTGGTGCTGGAGGAACGCTCGCAGCGCACCGACAGCGACCCCGGCGCGCAATTCTCGGAAGAGCGCAGCGCGGTGCAGTTCTACAACCACCCCTATGGCCGCCCGGTGATCGGCTGGCGGCAGGAGATGGAGGGGCTGACGCGCGAGGATGCCATCGCCTGGTATGATGCGCATTACGCCCCGAACGCCGCGGTGCTGGTCATCGCCGGCGACGTGACCCCCGAAGAGGTGCGCGAACTGGCCGAGAAATATTACGGCCCCGTCCCGCCCAAGCCCGACGCCGCCCGCCAGCCGCGCCCGCAAGAGCCGATCCAGCGCTCGCCCCGGCGGATGGAGCGGGTCGACCCCCGCGTCGCCCAGCCGGTGATGATCCGCACCGTGATCGCGCCCGAACGCAACCGGGGCGAGCAGCAGCAGGCGGCCGCGCTGACCGTGCTGGCCAACCTGCTGGCGGGTTCCAGCCAGACCTCGGTCCTGGCCCGCGACCTGGTACTGACCGGCAAGGCGCTTTACGTGAATGCCTCCTACGACGGGTTCGCGGTCGATCCGACCACCTTCGGCATCTCGATGGTGCCGGCGCCGGGGGTTGAGAATGCCGAGGCCGAGGCGGCGCTGGACGCGGCGCTGGCGAAATTCCTGGCCGAGGGCCCCGACCCCGCGCAGCTGGAACGGGTCAAGACCCGGATCCGCGCCGCCCGCATCTATTCCCAGGATTCGGCGCATGGCCGGGCCTATGACTATGGCCAGGGCCTGGCCACCGGCCTGACCATCGAGGACGTGAACGACTGGCCCGACCTCCTGGCCGCCGTCACCACCGAGGACATCCGCGCCGCCGCCAGGCTGGTGCTGGAAAGCAAGGCCAGCGTCACCGGCTGGCTGCTGCCGCCGCCCGAGGAGCCGAAACCCGTCGCTGCCGAAGCCGCCAATCCGGGAGAAGCCGAATGATCCGCGCCCTTGCCACCCTTGTCTTCGTCGCCCTGGCCAGCCTGCCTGCGCGCGCCATCGAGATCCAGGAGATCACCTCGCCCGGCGGCATCAAGGCCTGGCTGGTCGAGGATCACTCGATCCCCTTCACCGCGCTGTCGCTGATGTTTCGGGGCGGCGCCAGCCTGGACGCGCCGGGCAAGCGCGGCCAGATGAGCCTGATGACCGCCCTGCTGGAGGAGGGCGCGGGCGAGATGGACTCGGTGCAATATGCCGAGGCGGTCGAGGGGCTGGGCGCGCAGAACCGCTTCGATGTCGGCGACGATGCGCTGACCGTCAACGCCCGCATGCTGACCGAGAACCGCGACAAGGCGGCCGAATTGCTGCGCCAGGCGCTGGCCGAGCCGCGCTTCGACCCCGATGCGGTCGAGCGGGTGCGGGCGCAGTTGCAGGCGGTCATCCGGTCCGAGGCGACCAGCCCGAACGCCATCGCCAGCAAGGAACTGGCGCGGCTGGCCTGGGGCGAGCATCCCTATGCCACCTCGATCAACGGCACGCGCGAATCCGTCGCCGCGCTGACCCGCGACGACCTGGTCGCGGCCAAGGACCGCATCCTGGCCCGCGACCGCGTGGTGGTGGCCGCGGCCGGCGACATCACCGCCGAGGAACTGGGCAAGCTGATCGACGCCGTGCTGGGCGGGCTGCCCGAACAGGGCTCGGCCCCGCTGCCGGACAGGGCCCGGCTGCAACTGACCGGCGGGGTGACGGTGATCGACTGGGACAGCCCGCAGACCGTGGTCAGCTTTGCCCAGCCCGGCCTGCCCATGTCCGACCCGGATTACTTTGCCGCCTTCGTCGCCGATCACATCCTGGGCGGCGGCGGCTTTTCCTCGCGCCTGATGGACGAGATCCGCGAAAAGCGCGGGCTGACCTATGGCGTCAGCACCGGCCTTGCCAACGGCGTCTATGGCGAGACCTGGCAGGGCGGCATGGCCAGCGCGAACGGCAAGGTGGCCGAGGCGGTCGGCCTGATCCGCCAGGAATGGGACCGTTTCGCCAAGGGCGGCGTCACGGAAAAGGAACTGGCCGATGCCAAGACCTACCTGACCGGCGAATATGCGCTGCGCTTCGACGGCAACGGCAAGATCGCCGGCATCCTGGCCGGGATGCAGCTGATCGGCCTGCCGGCGGATTACGTCAACACCCGCAACGGCAAGATCGAGGCGGTGACGGCCGCGGACGTGCAGCGCGTGGCGCAGCGCCTGCTGCATTCCGACCAGATCCGCTTCGTGCTGGTCGGCCGGCCGGAAGGCATCGACGCGACCAACTGACGAATCCTTTCCCGCCGCGCCGGGAAATGCTAGATCTGGGGGCATGAACACCCATGCCCCCAAGATGCGTCCCGTCATCCGGCAATTGGACGAGGCCGCGGCCAACCGCATCGCCGCCGGCGAGGTGGTCGAGCGCCCGGCCTCGGCCGTCAAGGAACTGGTCGAGAACGCGCTCGATGCCGGCGCGACGCGGGTGGACGTGGCCATCGCCAAGGGCGGCAAGGTGCTGATCCGCGTCAGCGACGACGGCTGCGGCATGACGGCCGAGGATCTGCCGCTGGCGCTGGCCCGGCACGCGACCAGCAAGATCGACGGCAGCGACCTTCTGGACATCCGCAGCTTCGGCTTTCGCGGCGAGGCGCTGCCCAGCCTCGGCGCCGTGGGCCGGCTGTCGATCACCAGCCGCGCCGTCGGCCATGACGGCGCACAGATCGCCGTCACCGGCGGGCGCATCGGTCCGGTCAAGCCGGCGGCGGGCAATCGCGGCACGGTGGTCGAGCTGCGCGACCTGTTCTTTGCCACGCCGGCGCGGCTGAAATTCCTGCGCACGGACCGGGCCGAGACCCAGGCCGTGGCCGAGGCGATCCGCCGCCTGGCCATGGCCGAGCCCTATGTCGGCTTCACGCTGACCGACGAGGAAGAGGGCCGGGTGCTGTTTCGCGCCGATGCCGAGCAGGGCGAGCTGTTCGGCGCCCTGCAGACCCGGCTGGCCCGCGTCATGGGCCGCGACTTCATCGACAATGCGCTTGCCATCGACGCGACGCGGGACGGCATCACCCTGACCGGCTTTGCCGCCCTGCCGACCTATTCGCGCGGCGCGGCGGTGGCGCAGCATCTTTACGTCAACGGCCGCCCGGTGCGCGACAAGCTGCTGACCGGGGCGCTGCGGGCGGGCTATATGGACGTGCTGGCCTCGGGCCGGTATCCGGCGGCGGTGCTGTTTCTGACCTGCGATCCGCACCAGGTCGACGTGAACGTGCATCCCGCCAAGGCCGAGGTCCGCTTTCGCGAACCGGGCATCGCCCGCGGGCTGGTGGTCAGCGCGCTGCGCCATGTGCTGGCGGGGGCGGGGCATCGCGCCTCGTCCACCGTAGCCGCGGCGGCGCTGGGGGTGGCGCGGCCCGAGTCGGAGCAGCCGCGCCGCTATCAGGCCAGCTACGCGCCCGCCCGCCCCTCGGGCCCGGCCATCGCCGCCAGCCTGGCCTTTCAGGCACCGGGCTTTGCCGAGGCGCCGACCGCGCGGGTCGAGCCCGAACCCGAAGCCCAGCCCGAGCCTGCGGCCGAGGCGCCGCTGGGCGCCGCCCGCGCGCAGCTGCACGAGAACTGGATCGTCGCCCAGACCGCCGACGGCATCGTCATCGTCGACCAGCATGCCGCGCATGAACGCCTGGTCTATGAGCGGCTGAAGGCGCAGCTTGATGCCAGCGGCATCGCCAGCCAGGCCCTGCTGATCCCCGAGATCGTCGAGCTGTCCGAAGCCGACGCCCAAAGCATCCTTGCCATCGCCGATGAGCTGGCCGCGCTGGGACTGGTGATCGAGCCCTTCGGCGGCGGCGCCATCGCGGTGCGCGAGGTGCCGGCGCTGATCCAGCGCCTGGACGCCCGGCGGCTGATCCGCGACATCCTGGACGACCTGGCCGACCAGGGCACGTCCGAACGGCTGCGGGCGTGGGTCGATGCGGTGCTGTCCTCGATGGCCTGCCACGGCTCGGTCCGCTCGGGCCGGCGCATGTCGGCGGACGAGATGAACGCGCTTTTGCGCGAGATGGAGCGGGTGCCGAAATCCGGCCAGTGCAACCACGGCCGCCCGACCTGGATCGAGCTGAAGCTGTCGGACATCGAGCGGCTTTTCGGCCGCTGAGCGATCCCGCCCGGCCGCGACCCGATGACGCAGGCGCGGCCGATGCCCGGCACCTTGGCCCGCCCCCCTGCCCCCCGCTTGCAGCCGCGCCGGGCTTTTGCCCGCGCCTGCCGTCCCGCGCGGACCGCTCGGGGGGCCATGGCCGGCGCGCGGTCCATCATCGCGCCCGCTTCGATCCCGATTGACCCCGGCGCCGGTCGGGGCGACAAATGGACAGATCCCGGAGGTGCCGCCATGCTGGAAATCAGTCCCGAAAAGATCGCCCATGTCATCATCCGCGCCCGCGAATACGAAAGCGGCGTGAACCCCTGGGCGCATAGCGGGCATCGCAAGGGCCATGGCACCCAGACCGAACTGGCCGAGTTCATCGCCAGCCTGAACGAGGACGAGCAGGCCAGCCTAGTCGCGGTGATGTGGATCGGCCGCGACACCTTCGGCCCAGAGGATCTGGACGAGGCGATCGAGACCGCCAAGACCGAGCGCAGCACCCCCACCCAGGATTACCTGATGGGCGAGCCGCAGCTGGCCGATTACCTGGAAGCGGGGATGGAGGCGCTTGGCGTCTCGCCCGAGGATGCCGAGGACGCGTTGCAGCGCCCGGTCTAGGGTCCAGATCGTCGACAATCCTGTTCGGAAGTCGAGAGCCTGCGGAGGCAAGTGCAGGTTCCCGGTTCTCAGCCGATTGTGGCTGCCGTCTTGGTGGCGATCCCAGGCTTTTGGTCCAGCGTCGTGATCGGGACCGGCAATCGGCACCTTGCCCTACAGTGCGGCGACCGGGCCTTCTCCCGCGAAGGCGCACCCGGCCCTCAGCCGCGCGCCAGCCGGATCAGCTCGCCCCCATCGGTCAGGATCAGCAGCGCCCCGTCCGGCGCCAGTTCGATGTCGCGCACGCGGCCGATGCCCTCCAGCAGGCGCTGCTCTCCGCTCACGCGGTCGCCCTCGATGCGCAGCCGCACCACCGCCCCGGCCTGCAGGCCGCCGATCAGCGCATCGCCTTCCAGTTCCGGGAACATGGCGCCGCGATAGAACACCATCCCGCTGGGCGCGATCACCGGATCCCAGTAATAGACCGGCTGCTCCATCCCCTCGCGCTGGGTGATGCCCTGGCCGATGGGGCCGCCGCTGTAGTCCTGGCCATAGGTGATGACCGGCCAGCCATAGTTGCGCCCGGCCTGCGGCAGGTTGAGTTCGTCGCCGCCCTGCGGGCCGTGCTCGACCGTCCAGAGCCGGCCCTGCGCGTCCAGCGCCGCCGCCTGGATGTTGCGATGGCCCCAGGACCAGATCTCGGGCCGGGCCTGCCCCTCGGTGAAGGGATTGCCGGGCGCGGCGGCGCCGGTGGCGGGGTCGATGCGCAGCACCTTGCCCAGATGCGTGCCCAGATCCTGCGCCAGCTGCCGCGGCTCGGGGCGCGAGCGCTCGCCGGTGGTGACGAACAGCTGCCCCTGCCGGTCGAAGACCAGGCGCGAGCCGAAATGCAGGGTCGAGGCCCAGGCCGGCTCCTGCCGGAAGATCACCCGCATCTCTTCCAGCGCGGTGCCGTCGGCCGACAGCCGCCCGGTGCCGACCGCGGTGGCGTTGCGGCCATTGCCGCGCGGCTCGGAAAAGCTGAACCAGACCTGCCGCGTGCTGGCGAAATCCGGCGCCACCGCCACGTCCAGAAGCCCGCCCTGGCCGCGGGCATCGACCTCGGGCATGCCCTGGATGGGCTGGGACAGCTGGCCGTCGCGGTAAAGCCGCAGCGTGCCGGTGCGTTCGGTGATCAGCAAGCCGCCATCGGGCAAAAGCGCCATGCCCCAGGGATCGCTGAGCCCCCGGATCAGCGGAACCCGGCTGATCGGGATCTGCTCGCGGATCTCGGGGGCGCGGGTCTGGCCGGGAAAGGCCGGGCTCTGCCCGCTGGCGTTCGGGGGACGGTCGTTCAACTCGGCCAGCGCCGGTGGGGCGGCAAGGCACAGGACAAGGCTGGCGGCAATGGCAGCGGGTCGCGTCATCATGGTCGCATCCGTCTGACTGGGGTTCGCGGCCCAACGTCCCGGCCGCCGCTTGCGTTCCCGGCCGAGGTCAAGGCGCGGCCAGATGGTCCCGGAACAGCGCCCCCGCCCTGCCCCAGGCCCCCTCGTCGATGCGGTCCAGGCGCTTCAGCACCGGCAGCAGCTGCGCGGCATAATCCAGCGCGCTTTCGCGCGGCAAGAGCGAGGGCAGGTTGTCGATCGCCATCACGTCCAACGGCGGGCGCTCGGCCAGGCGGATCGCCGGCCGGTCCCAGTCGGTCGCGCGGTCATAGACCTTGACCGGGTTGAAATCGCTGGAGGGATCGCAGGCAACATCGCCGATCACCGTCAGCGCCCGGCCGGGCCCGACCGCCTCGGGCGGCACCAGAACCGGGGTCTGCGGCCCGGCCAGGATGCAGTTCACGAACAGCTCATGCGCCAGGATCTCGGGGAAGGGGCCGCCGCCGGCCGTCTCGGCCATGTCCCATTTCGTGACCCGCACCCCCATGCGGGCCAGCAGGTCCGACGCGCCGCTGCCCACCCGCCCCAGCGCGCCGACGACGATGGCATGCGGCCGCGGCGCGCCGGTCGCGTCCAGCTCGGCCCGCAGCTCGTCCTGCATCGTGTCTTGCGAGGGCCAGGCGGCGACCGGCCCGCAGAGGCTGCCGCGCCGCTGCGCCGCCCAGGCCTTCAGCGAGACCGCGGCCCCGGCAAAACCGGCCCAATAGCCGAAGGCCGCCAGCCGCCGGCCGCTCTCGTCGGTCAGGTATTCCAGGTCATACAGCACGCCGCCGCCGTCGCGAAACCGGCGCAGCAGCGCCAGCCCGGCCGGCTGGCCCTTGTAGGCATGGCCGAACATGATGTGGCGATGCGCCAGGGGCGTGCCATCCTCGGGCAGTTCCTTGAGGCCAAAGACGATGGCCTCGGCCGGGGCGCCGGGCCAGGAAGCCGCGGGCGCGATTTCGGCCCCGGCCGCGGCGTAACCGGCGATGGGCAGGATGCGATGCGGGCTTTCCTCGATCGTGACGCGGAAGCCCTGCGCAATCAACTCGCCCACGCCGGCGGGGGTGATGCCGACCCGCTGTTCATTGGCGCGGCTTTCCGCGCGGACCCAGAGATGAACCATGCGCGCCTCCTTTGCGGCCAAGGCTAGGGGAACGGCGCCTGCACGGCAAGCGAGGGCCGCCTTGCGCCGCGGAACGGTCCCTGCCCGGCCGCGTCGATGCGCGCGATGGCCTGGGCGATGGGCTCGACGATTACCGCCATGGCGAAGGCGGTGGCATGGATCATCCGCTCGCCGTCCAGCGCCAGGGCGACATGGCCGGGCCAGAACAGCAGGTCGTTGCGGCGGATCGGGCCGTCGGCCGGGGGAAAGGCCGCCTCTTGCAGGTCGCTGTCGCCGGGACAGGGCACGGCGCAGGCCGCCAGCGCAGCCTGCGCCAGGCCCGAGCAGTCGATGCCGCAGCGGCTGTTGCCGCCCCACAGATAGGGCGTGCCCAGGAAACGCTCGGCCACCGCGGCAGGATCGCGCTCGGCCCGGTCCGCGATATGCTGCGCCGGCACCCAGCCGCCCTGCGCCAGCCGGGCGAAACCGTCCCGCATGGCGATGACCGACAGCCGTGCGCCCAGCGACAGCCGCATGGATTCGGGGGTCTTCATGTCCGGCTCGGCATAGACATGGGTGGCCGGGGCAGTGACGCGATGGGTGACGGCCGGCATCTGCCGGCTCAGCCCCTCGGCCCGGACCCAGCCGCAATAGCCGTCCGCCGCCGCCTGCACGAAGGCCCAGCCCCCGGCCTGCTCCAGCTGCACCAGGTCGGCGCCGAAGTTCAGCTGGCGGTCGCGGACGCCGCCGGGCGCGCGGCACAGATCGGCCAGCGGCGCGGCCAGCCGCATCGGCTGGCCGGGCGTATAGGCCGGACGCTCCAGGATGCCGCGCAGGGATTCCAGCGCCACCCGCTCGGTCGCCGGGATCAGCCGGCGGTCGGCGGGCGCGGTCATCGCAGGATTTCCGGCAGGGCGTGCAGGATGGCGCGCATGGCCTGGCCCGCGCCGCCCTTGGGCCGGCCGGGCGCGGCACTGGGCTGCCAGCCATAGATGTCGAAATGCGCATAGGCCCGCGCCTGGCCGGCAAAGCGGCGCAGGAACAGCGCCGCGGTGATCGCCCCGGCAAACCCGCCCGAGGGCGCATTGTCCAGATCGGCGATGGCCGGCTCGATCATCGCCTCATAGGGTTCCCAGAAGGGCAGGCGCCAGACCGGGTCGCCATGGGCCCGGCCGGCGCCCTGGATCGCGGCCGCCAGCGCGTCGTCGTCGCAGAAGAAGGGCGGCAGTTCGGGGCCAAGCGCGACGCGGGCGGCGCCGGTCAGCGTCGCCATCGACACCAGCAGCTCCGGCGCCTCCTCCGCCGCCAGGGCCAGCGCATCGGCCAGCACCAGCCGGCCCTCGGCATCGGTGTTGTTGACCTCGACCGTCAGGCCCTTGCGGCTGGTCAGGATGTCGCCGGGGCGGAAGGCATTGGCGGAAATGGCGTTTTCCACCGCCGGGATCAGGATGCGCAGCCGCATGTCGCGATGCAGGCCCAGTCGGGCCAGGGTCTCGGCCAGGCCCAGCACATTGGCCGCGCCCCCCATGTCCTTCTTCATCAGCGCCATTGAGGCGGCCGGCTTGATGTCCAGCCCGCCGGTGTCGAAACAGACCCCCTTGCCGACCAGCGTCAGCCGCGGCCCTTCGCCCGGAAAGCGGATGTCGATCAGCCGGGGCGCTTGTGCCCCGGCCCGGCCGACGGCGTGGATCATCGGGAAGTTGCGGGCGATGAGGTCGTCGCCGCAGACCACCTCGATCCCGGCGCCATGCCGCCCGGCCAGGTCGCGCGCGGCCTGCTCCAGCTCGCCCGGACCCATGTCCGAGGCGGGGGTGTTGATCAGGTCGCGCGCCAGGTATTCGCCCGCGGCCATGGCGATCAGCCGGTCGCGGTCCAGCCCCTCGGGGCAGACAAGCCGGGCGCCCGGCGCCTCGACCCGCTTGTAGCGGTCAAAGCGATACTGCGCGAAAAGCCAGCCCAGGGCGCCCAGGGCCAGATCGAACCCCTGCGGCCGATTCGCCAGGCGCCAGTTGCCGGCCGGCAGCGCCTCGGCCGCCCGTGCCAGCGCAAAGCGGTCCCGTGCCGGGCGATCCGTGGGCTGGGGACCGAGGCCGAACAGTGCGCCGCCAAGCCCGCCATCCGGCAGGGGAAGCAGGCAGACCTGCCCCGCCTTGGCCGCAAAGCCCTGCGCCCGGGCCCAATTCGCAGCCAGGGGGTCGATGTCGGAGGGCAGGTCGGGCCCTGCCTCGCCCGGCCGGACCAGCCAAAGCGGAAGCGAAGGGGCATCGGAATCGGCAAACTGGGGTATCATCGGCATGGTCGTGACCTTCTGTCCTTTGCGGCACCCTAGCGCCCAGGCCAAGGGCTGCAAGGGCGCGTTCGTTCAAGAGATTTCCGGCGGATCCCACAGCTCGGTCAGCGACCGGTTGCCGATCCGTTCAAGCCTGCAGGTCGTGGCGGCCAGCGCCGGTTCGTCCTGGCGTTCCGCGCAAGCGCCGACATCGATGGCGACCCCCGCCAGAGTGACGAGCCCGACCTGCCAGGCCAGCCGCGAAAGCTGGTCGGCATTGGCAACGACGGCCCCCAGGTCGCCCCGCCGCGAAGCGGCCACCGTGCGGCCCAGCGCCAGCGCAAGCTGTTCCAGTGCCGCGCCGATGATCTGGCCAGCCGCGGGCTCGCCCAGTTCACGAACGATCTGTTCAAGCCTTTGCACGTCGATCCGAACCGTCTCGTCCATGCTGAGAACTGCAATCTTCGTCATTCCCGCTCCCATATGGGCTTCCTGTCGCGCTGAGGCGCAAGCTGGCATCAATCCATCAAGAAAAGGTTATGAGGCGCGCGCTAAACCACTCGAACTTTATCGGTCCAGCCGCTATCACTCGTGCGATCGGTAGATGAGGATAGGAATGAAAGAAGCACGTCCACTGCCGCTGTATCTGGTCCAGCGCTACCACGGCTGGCGCGCCACAGCCTTTGTCGAAAATCGCGTCTGGTTTCGCCGTCTGGCCGAGGACGGCCAGCATCCCCGCGCCATGGTCATCGCCTGTTGCGATTCGCGCGTCCATGTGACCTCGATCTTCGGGGCGGATACTGGTGAATTCTTCATTCACCGCAACATCGCCAACCTGGTCCCGCCCTATGCCCCCGATGGCGAGCAGCACGGCACCTCGGCTGCGGTCGAATATGCGGTGAATACGCTCAAGGTCGCCCATGTGGTGGTGGTGGGGCATACCAATTGCGGCGGCGTTCAGGGATGCCATGCCATGTGTTCCGGCCATGCGCCCGAGCTTGAAGAGAAATCCAGCTTCGTCGGCCGCTGGATGGACATCCTGCGTCCGGGATACGAGCGCGTGGCGACGCTGCCGCCCGAACAGCAGATCCGCGGACTCGAGCGGCAAGCCGTTCTCGTTTCGCTTGAAAACCTGATGACCTTTCCCTTCGTGAAAACCGCTGTGGAATCGGGGAACCTGTCCTTGCACGGGGTCTTGCACGACATCGCCGAGGGAACGCTGGAGCAATACGATCATCAGGCCGGGGGCTTCACGCCGGTCATCTGAACCGCCGCCCGCCGCCGCTGACTGGGCCAGTTGCAGGTGCGGACAGGGATCGCCAAGTGCCCGTAGCGCAGTCGCCCGCAACGGGCGGCTGTTCCGTTTTAGTTCACGATGAATTCGGCGTGCAGCGCCCCGGCGGCATGGACCGCCTTCAGTATGTCGATCATGTCGCGGGGCCTGATCCCCAATGCGTTGAGCCCCGCAACCACCTCGGACAAGGATGATTCGCCGGATACTTCAGCAAAGCCGATCCCCGGCTCCTGGGTGATTTCGGCCTGCGTTCGGGGCAGAACCACGGTTTCTCCCGGAGAGAAGGGGTTCGGCTGCGACACGACAGGGGTTTCCCGCACCCGCAGGGTCAGGTTGCCCTGGGAAACCGCCACCCGCGAGATGCGCACATCCTCGCCCATGACGATAGTGCCGGACTTGTGGTCAATGACGACGCGAGCCGCTGTCTCGGGCTCGACGGTGATATTCTCGATCTGCCCCATCAGCCGCGCCGGGTTGACCCGACCCAAAACGGTCGAGTCGATCACGATGGTTCCCGAATCCACCAGTTCGGCCAGCCCACGTCCCAGCGTGCGATTGATCGCGGCCTCGACACGGGCGGCGGTGGTGAAATCGGGGTTTCTCAGCGCCAGGCGCAGGTTCGTCATTTGCGAGAAGTCGAAGGCCACTTCCCGCTCCACCCTGGCGCCCGAGGGGAGAGTGCCCGTCGTAGGCACGCCCTGGACGACCGAGGCAGCCGCGCCGGAAGCCTCGGCCCCCCCTGCCAGGACCGAGCCTTGCGCGACGGCATATATCTCGCCGTCTGCCGCGTTCAGCGGCGTCATGACCAATGTGCCGCCAAGCAGGCTTTTCGCATCGCCTATCGCGGCCACGCTGACATCGATCTGCGAACCGGCGCGCGCGAACGGCGGCAGGGTGGCGGTAACGATCACCGCCGCCACGTTCTTGGGACGGAATGCTTCGTCAGTGACATTGACGCCCAGCCGCTCAAGCAAGCCGGCCATGATCTCTTCGGTAAAAGGCGAGTTTCGCAGGCTGTCGCCCGAACCGTTCAGGCCGACGACAAGGCCATAACCGACCAGGTCGTTGCCGCGGACGCCGTCGATATTGGCCAGATCCTTGATCCGAACCGGCGCAGCAAGGCCCGGAGCTGCAAGGCCGAACAGAATCAGCAGAAGATATAAGAACCTCATGACAGGTAATCCGTGAGGCTGAGCCGGGAAAGCCGGACCGTGATGGCATAGAGGCTTTGAATCTTCGCTTCGGTCTCTTCCAGGGCGGTGACGGCTTCGGCGGGGTCGGCGCCGATCATGTTCGTACGCGCAATGGAAAGCGTCGTCGTTTCAGCCGAGTTTCTGGCCTGCGCCTGGGTAACGGCCGCCTGCTGTCGGCCCAGATCGGCGCGGGCGGTGGTCAACCCGAGCGTTGCCTTGGCCAGCCGGCCCCCCGCTTCGGAGAAGAGATCCCGCAAGGTCGCATCGTCGATTGCCGACCCGGCTTCGGACGCATAGGCCATCACGGCCATTCCCTTGAGCGTATCGCGCAGCTCCGCGGAATTGGCCGACAGATTGCTGTCGATCCGATGTTCGGGCGAGATCGAAAACCGGGTGCTGCCGTCATCGTCCCCCTGATAGACCGTGTCGGAAAAGCCCCCGGTTCCCTGGGGTGCGTCAAACCATGCGTCGATGCGGCTTGCGATAGTTGCCGCGGTGGTGGCACCGGCAACCGCGGTATTCAGTTCCGCGAGCATCGTTTCAAAACTGCCCAGCGCTGGACTGTCGGTTCGGTTGCCCCCAAACAAATATTGCCCGGCGGTGGTGGTGTTCAGGGTTTCGAACATCGACTGGAAATCCCGCTTGATGCTGTCGGCGCGCGCCCTAAGGTATTGCTCTTCCAGAATATTACGTTCGGTCAGCACGCTGGGCCCCAGGTCGTCTACGACGGCTTGGATCTGCCCAAGCGCGGCCTGCATGCCCGCTAGCCTGTTTTGCGCCTCGGATGTGTTTTGCTGGAACGTGGTCAGCAGCTTCAGCCGGGATTCGATATGCGAAATCCCTGACAAATCGCCTGCCAGCGCTTTGGGAATATCCGATTTGACTCCGATCATCATTTCTTGGGTCAGCCGGTCCAGCCTGGCTTTCAGCCCCTGCTGCCCAAGCCGGAGTTGATAGGAACGGGAAAGGTCGCCGATGGAATGAAAAGGGGTCATGTCAGCCTCAGGATAGCATCCAGCATGTCATTTGCGGTCTGAAAGACCTTGGCATTTGCGGCATAGGCACGCTCCAGCGCGAGCAGGCCTTCCATTTCCTTGTCGCTGTCGACCCCTTCAGCCAGAAGGGCCGCCTGGAGGCCGGACTGGCGCGCGCTGCTTTGCATGGCGCCAGCTTCGGTTCGGATGCGATTCGTCGCCGCAGCCGAGGTCAGGTCCGCCGAAAGGCCCTGCAGACTGCGCGGCACGGCGGACAAGCTGGTCGAATCCGGCGAACGCGAGGCCGAGAGGGCCGATCCGAGCCGGTCAAGCAGCGTGCTTTCGCCAGAACTGCCGGGGCCGGTCGCATTGATTCCGGCGCGAATCCGCCACAGTTGCCCGCCCGTCTCGGGGTTCACCGCCCAGGCAACGGCAATGCGGCCGGCGAAGCCGGTTTCATCGGCCGAACTGAAAGCGCCCTGGGAATCGGTGAACAGCCCTGGGTCGCCTGGGGCCAGAGAGGGGTCGATCGCAGGATCGGACAGCCTGTCGTATAAATCGCGTGCGAAAGCGTCGATCTGCTGCTGATAGGCCGGGGCGATCTGGTCGCGAATGGCAAAGTTCGCCTCCAGGCTGCCGCCGTTAAACATGGTGTGCTGCATATCGCCGAGCGGCTTTCCGTTCAGTGTCAGCCCGGAAAGCGCGCCGCTGGCCGTGGACATATCGGCGGTGATGCTGGAGACAGCGCTGAAACCGATCCGGGCCGGCTCGGTCCCGTCCAAGAGAATGGCGCCACCGGAGGTGAACAAGGCGACCCGGCCATTTTCGCGCGGCACTTCCTTGATAGGCACGATATCCGATACGCTGTCTATGAGCGTCTGGCGCGCATCCAACTGCGACGAAGCGTCTTTGCCTTGTGCCGACAGGGTGACGATCTGCGCATTCAATTTCGCCACTTGCTCAAGCGCCGTATTCAGCCGCGCAACGTCATTTCCGATGGCCTTTTCCGCCTTGCTGCGCTCGGCCTGGATGGTCGCGGAGATGTCGTTGACCTTTTTTGCCAGGGCCGTGGCCGTATCCAGCACTACTGCCAGGCGCGTCTCGCTGTCGGGCCTTGCGGCCGCGCTGGCCAGGGCGGATTCGAAATCTGTCAGGGTTTGCACCAGCGAGGACGCCTCGGTCCCCGTGCCGAAGGCTTTCTCCATCGCGGCGTGATAGGTCGTCACGGTCCGGGACGAACCGACATCCGCCTGGGCCAGGCGATTGTCGGCGATCAGCCCCGCCGTGACCATTCGGGTAACGCCGTTGATGCTGACGCCGCCGCCCAGCTCGGCCAGGCGCGAGGACAGGTCGAGTTCCCTGCGCGCATAGCCCGGCGTCAGCGCATTCGCGATGTTGGAGGACACGATTTCCGTGCCCCGCGAGGCCGCGGTCAGGCCCGAAACGGCATTGGAGATGGCGGACGAAAGGCTCATTTGCAGGCTCCGGTTTCCGAGCGCGGGACGGCAGGAAGCCGTCCCGGTCAATGTCAGCGTTTGAGATTGGCGGTTTCCTGCAGCATCTCATCGACGGTCTGGATGACCTTGGCGTTCGAGGTATAGGCGCGCTGGGTCTGGATCAGGTCGGTCAACTCGGCCGCGACATCGGTCGTCGATGCCTCGCGCGCATAGCCGGCGATTGCGCCGGTCGGACCGTCACCGGCGTCCCACAGGTAGAACGCGCCGGATTCAGGCGAAATCTTGTAGGTCTGGTTGTCCATTGCGATCAGACCGTTCGGATTGGGAACATCCACCAGCGGCACCTGATACAGGGTCCGCGTGAAGCCGGTGTCATAGGTTGCGCGAAGATAGCCGCTTTCATCGATCTCGAGCGCCGTCAGGTTGCCGACGGGCGAGCCGTTCTTGGTCACATTGGCCGGCGAGAAGCTGGTGCTGAGCTGGGTGATGCCCTGGCTGTCGCCATATCGCCCCAGGTTGATGGTCATCGGCCCGTTCGCGCCGGGGACGGTAAGAAGCCCGGTCGCCGCGCTATAGGCGCCGCCGGCCACCGTGGTGACTGCCGCAAGCGTGCCGCCGCCGGGCTGGCCGTCCTGGAATTCCAGCGTGTAGACGCCGATCAGCGATTCGTCGGCGGGGGTGGCCGGATCGTTGATGATGGCCGAATCGCGGATCTCCATCGTCCAGCGGTTCGTGCGCGTCCCGGCCGCGCCCGTCACCTCGGGCGTGAAGCTGACCGTCATCCTTTCGGAATTGCCGAGGTTGCCGAAATATTCGACCTCCATGTCCCAGGCGTCGCCGGCCGCGCCGGCGACCGCGTCGTCGGCGGGCAGGTTCACGCGCAGGTTGATCCGCGTCGTCGGGTCGGCCGCGGTCTGGCTGGGATTGATCAGGATCGGTTGCAGGCCGGTCGCGGAATCGCGCGGCTGGCTGGAAATCGTGCCGTCGGCATTCGCCGGCCAGCCCATCAGCACCAGGCCCGAGCTGGTGCGAAGATACCCTTCGTCGTCGGTGCGGAAGGACCCTGTCGTCGTCATCACCAGTTCGCGCTGCGTGCCCGGTCCCGAGGCCAGGGATGCCGAGTGGATCACGGGCAACATCCCCCGGCCCGAAATCGCGATGTCCATCGGATGCGATGTGGGAACCAGGTTGCCGCGCTGATCGACCAGCCGGCTGGTCGAGGCGCGGACGCCGCCGGCCGTATAAAGCCCCCCGCCGCGTCCCTGGTTGATCACCATGCTTTCGAAACTGGTGTCCACCCGCTTGTAGCCATAGGTGCCGGAATTCGCGATATTGTCGGAAATATTGGCCAGGCGCGTGGAATTGGCGGCAAGCCCGGACACCCCGGCACTGAAGGCAGATGAAATCGACATTCTGATATTACCCTGTGTGAGTCGTTCTGCGTGAAGTTTGCCGGCCGGGGGTTAACATGCCGCTAACGGCGCCCTGCCCAGGCCGGTCATCTCAGTAAAATCACTTCGATCCGGTTGTTGTCGGGGTCCATCGGGTTCACCGACCGATTGCGCCGGTCGGCGAAGGCGGTGACGCGCTGGATGCGCGCGCTGTCGAAGCCCGAGCCCTCCAGCAGGTTGCGCAGGGCATGGGCGCGGGCGTCCGAGAGCGCCCAGACCGGCGACTGGATCAGCATCTCGGGATAGGCGCGGACATGGCCGGTCAGCGCCACCTCGTTCCTGATGCGCCCCAGGACGCCCGCGAGAATGCCGGCCAGTTCCTTCATCGCCGGGGTGGGCTGGGCGCTGTCGCCGACGAAAAGCGGCTCGTCCATCAGGTCGGTCAGTTCGATCACCAGCCCCTCGTCCGTCATGCGGGTCACGACATGGCGCAACAGGTTGACCTTTTGCATGGATTCCGCGCCGCTGCCGGTCAGCTGGTCCTGGACATGGCGGGCCATCTCCTCGAAACCCGATTCCCGGCCTTCGCGCGCCTGCGCGGCCAGCGTGTCGCGCGAGGCGCCGGCGCCCTTGCCCGAATCGGTTTCGGCATCCTGCACCTCGCCCCCGAAGGGGCCGTCTTGGCCGCTGCGGGTCGAATGGATCAGCGTCGGGTTGAAATACTCCGCCAAGCCCTGCCGCTGCTTTTCGGTGGTGGCGTTCAGCAGCCACATGAGCAGGAAAAAGGCCATCATCGCCGTGACGAAATCGGCATAGGCGACCTTCCAGGCGCCGCCGTGATGCCCGGCTTCGCACGCGCCCTGAACCTTCTTGATGATGATCGGGGCGCCGCCACCGTTCCCGGCCATGAACCATTCCTTTCGTTGCCTGCCCGGAAGGTCTAGCGTCGCGCGACCAAATACCAGTTAACCGCTCAAATGCCGCCTATTTCCCTTGGGCGACGCCTGCCGCGGCGCCGCGTTGCCGGGGCATATCGGCGCCCCTGCCGGCCAGCACGGCCGGTTAACCGGACCAGCCGCGGCATCTTGCGCCGGCCCCGCGCGCGGATATTCTGTGCCGATGCAGACCGAAGGCGAATATGACCTGTCCACCGGCGCCGGGCTGACCGCCTGTCCGCGCTGCGACGCGCTGCATGTCGAGCGCGAGCTGGAGCCGGGCGAGACCGCGCGCTGCCTGCGCTGCAACACGCTGCTGGCCAGCCCGCGCGCCGGCGCCTTCACCCGGATCATCGCGCTGTCCTTTGCCTCGCTGGTGCTGATGGTGGGGGCGGTGTTCTTTCCGTTCCTGGAAATCTCGCGCATGGGATTCGGCAACGAAACCTCGCTGTTCGGCGTGGCGCTGGCCTTTTCGCACGGCGCCCTGATGCCCCTGACCGTGGCGGTGCTGGGCATGATCGTCGGGCTGCCGGTGCTGCGGGCGCTGCTTCTGGTCTATACGCTGCTGCCGCTGGCGCGGAAACGCCGGCCCTTTGCCCATGCCGTGCCGGCCTTTCGCCTGTCCGAGACGCTGCGGCCCTGGTCGATGGCCGAGATCTTCGTCATCGGCACCGCCATCGCGCTGGTCAAGGTGGGGGGCTTGGCCAACATCAGCTTCGGCCCGGCCTTCTGGGCCTTTTGCGGGCTGATCCTGGTCAACGCCGCCAGTAACGCCTTTACCAGCGCCGCGACGATCTGGGACGCCATCGAGGATGCCGGCATGGCCACCGACGGGCGCGAGATCGTGCCGGAGCCGCGGGCATGAGCGCGCCCGCCCATGACGCGCCGGTGCTGACCGCGCATCGCGCCGGGCTGGTCGGCTGCCGCAGCTGCGGCCGGGCCTGGCCGGAGGCCGAGACCATCTGCCGCCGCTGCGGCAGCGCGCTGGTGCCGCCGGACCGGCGCTGCCTGAACGCAGTCTGGGCCTGGCTGGCGGCGGGGCTCATCTTCTACATCCCGGCGAACCTGTTCCCGATGCTCAAGACCTCGACCTTCGGCGGGCTGCGCGGCAACAGCGAATCCACCATTCTCGGCGGCGTGGTCGAGCTGATGCATTACGGCAACTACGGCATCGCGGCGGTGATCTTTGCCGCCTCGGTCATGGTGCCGGTGGGCAAGTTCGTCGCCATCGCCTGGCTGGCGACGGTCGCGGGGCGGCCGGCGACGGTCGAGGCCGCGCACAAGCGGCTGGTGCTTTACGAGGTGGTCGAGTTCATCGGCCGCTGGTCGATGATCGACGTCTTCGTCGTGGCGATCCTGTCGGCGCTGGTGCAGCTGGGCTTCGTCGCCTCGATCCATCCCGGCCCTGCCGCGGTGTCCTTTGCGCTGTCGGTTGCCTTCACCATGCTTTCCGCGCAAAGCTTCGACCCGAGATTGATCTGGCGCGGCCTTCCGCTGCGCAGCCGCAAGGACCATGAATGACCGACAGGCCCTCGCCCGAGCGCAGCGACGCCCCCCTGAAACCCGCCGAACCCGTCCGCAAGCCCGCCGCCCGTGCCGTGCGGGCCGGGCTGCCGCTGATCTGGCTGGTGCCGATCGCGGCGCTGATCGTGACGCTGGGCGTGGGCTGGAACATGATCGCCGGGCGCGGCACGCTGGTCTCGGTCGCCTTCAAGGACGCGACCGGGATCACGCCGGGCGAGACGGCGCTGAAATTCCGCGAGATCACCGTGGGCAAGGTCGAATCGGTGCGCTTCACCGAGGATCTGCAACAGGTTCTGGTGAACATGCGCGTGGACAAGGATCTGGCCCCCTATATCGACAGCGAATCGCAGTTCTGGATCGTGCGGCCCCAGGTTTCGGCCCAGGGCATCTCGCGGCTGGACACGGTGCTGACCGGCGCCTTCGTCGAGGGTTTCTGGGACGACAAGCCGGACGAGCCGCAGACCCACTTCCAGGGGCTCGACCGGCCGCCGCTGACCAGCTTCGGCGAAAAGGGCACCTGGATCGTGCTTGCGACCGAACGCTCGCGCGGCATGACCGAGGGCGCGCCGGTGATGTTCCGCGGGCTGCCGGTCGGGCAGATGCAGAACCTGCGCCTGGCCGAGGACGACGAAAGCGTGCTGGCCGACGTCTTCATCGCCGCGCCGCATGACGCGCGGCTGACCACCAGCACGGTGTTCTGGGACACCTCGGGCTTTTCGGTGTCGCTGGGGGCGCAGGGCCTGTCGCTGAACGTGAACTCGCTGGCCTCGGTGCTGCAGGGGGGTGCAGAATTCGCCACCCTGACCTCGGGCGGGCGGCCGGTCGAGGACGGCCATGTCTTCACCCTGCAGACCGACGAGGCGACGGCGCGCACCAACCTGTTCTCGGACGAGGCGCAGGCGCTGCGGCTGACCATGCGCATCGGCGAATCGGTCAAGGGGCTGGAGACCGGCGCCAATGTGCAGTTCATGGGCCTGACCGTCGGCCGCGTCACCGACCTGGCCGCCCGCGTGATCGCCGATGACGAGGGGCGCGAGCATATCGAGCAAGAGGTGACGCTGGCCCTGACCCCCGCCCGCCTGGGCCTGCGCGGCGACACTACGCCCGACCAGGCGCTGGATTTCCTGGCCGGCCAGGTCCGGGCCGGCCTGCGGGCGCGGGTGGCCAGCGCCGGCTTCTTCGGCACCTCGCTGCAGGTCGAGCTGGTCGAGCTGCCCGATGCCGCGCCGGCCGAACTGGACCGCGCCGGCGATCCCTATCCGCTCATCCCCTCGGTCCCCGGCGAAATCTCCGATTTCACCGAGACGGCGCAGGGCTTCCTGACCCGCGTCGGCAACCTGCCGATCGAGGAGGCGCTGAAATCCGTCACCGACATGATGAACAGCGTCACCGCCATCGCCAGCAGCGAGGACACCCGCGCCATCCCCGGCGCCCTGCGCGGCACGCTGGAGGATGCCCAGGCCGCCGCGGGCGAGATCCGGCAAGTCACCACCGAGCTGCGCGAATCCGGCGCCGTGGGCCAGCTGCGCCGCATGGTGGACGAGGCGGCGGCCGCGGCCGAGGCGGTCAAGCTCGCCGCCGCCGACGTGCCGGCCATGGTCGACCAGATCGACGCCGCCGCGGTCAAGATCGAGGCGGTGGACTATGCCGCCATCGGCACCGAGGCCGAGGGCATCCTCAGGGACGTGCGCGCGCTTCTGGGCACCGAGGATGCCGAGCGGCTGCCCAGGGATCTGTCCGAGACGCTGAAGGCCGCATCGGGCCTGCTCAACGACCTGCGCGACGGCAATGCCGCGGGCAGCCTGAACGATGCGCTGGCCTCGGCCAGCACGGCGGCGCAGGATGTCTCGGACGCGGCGAAACGCCTGCCGCAGCTTTCGGCGCGGCTCGAGGCGCTGGCGGCGCGGGCCGATGCGGTGATCGCCGCCTATGGCGACCGCTCGAGCTTCAACAACGAGACCATCAACCTGATGCGCGAGATGCGCCGCGCCGCCAACGCCTTCGGCAGCCTGGCGCGGACAATCGAACGCAACCCGCAAGCCTTCATCCTGGGACGATAAGATGCGCCTGATCCTTGCCTCCGCCGCCTGCCTCGCCCTGCTCGGCGCCTGCTCGAACGGCGAAAAGACCGCGCGCTACCTGATCGACCCGCCCACGACGGGCGAGCGGGTGCCCGACCGGCTGGGCACGGCCGAGCTGAAGGACGTGTCGCTGCCCGAATATGCCGCGGGCGACGAGGTCAGCTGGCAGAGCGGCGACGGCGCCGTGCGCTCGAACACCAGGCAGCTCTGGGCGGACAACCCGCAGCGCGCCTTCACTCTGGCGCTGGCGCGCAGCATCTCGGACCTCTCGGGCGCCACGGTGATCGCCGAGCCCTGGCCGCTGGCCGAACCGCCCCGGCGCCGGCTGGAGGTGCGAGTCGAAAAGGCGCTGGCGCAGGCCGACGGCAGCTATCGCCTGTCCGGGCGCTATTTCGTCGCCGACGAGGGCGCGGGCGGCGCCAACCAGGCGCGCGGCTTCGACATCTCCGTGCCGCTCGCCGACCAAGGCCCCGCCGCCATCGCCCACGCGCAATCCCAGGCCATCGCCCGGCTTGCCCGCCAGATCGCCACGCTTTCCGGGCCGGGCCGGTCGATCCGCACCAGCACCGCGCCGATGCCGCGCATGGACGACATCTTCTCGCAGCCGCTGCCGCCGCTGGAAGGCAGCTGAGCCGGCTTTCTCCGTTTTCCAAATACTCCGGGGGAACGCCTTGCGTGCCCCATCAAGGGGCGCGCAAGGCGTGGGGGCAGAGCCCCCCGCTAGGCTCCATCGTCGGGCTCGAACTGGCCGAAGCGGCCGGCGGCGAAGACCAGCGGATGATCGCCCGGCCCCGCCACGGTCACGCGCAGCACCCGCCCGATCAGCACCGAATGGTCCCCCGCCTCATGCACGGCATGGGCGGCGCAGTCGAACCGCGCCGCGACGCCGGGGATGACCGGCACGCCCTCGGGGGTCGGCACCGTGTCCAGCCCCTCGAACTGGCGGCCGCCGCGGGTAAAGCGCAGGCAGGTCTCCAGCTGCTCCGAGCCCAGCACATGCACCGACCAGGCCGCCGCCCCGGCAAAGGCCGCATGCCGGGCCGAGGCGCGGGCCGGGCACCACAGCACCAGCGGCGGCTCCAGCGAGACGCTGGAGAAGCTGTTCACCGTCATGCCCAGCGGCCCCTGCGGCCCGGCGGTCGTCACCACGGTCACGCCGGTGGCGAAACGCCCCAGCGCCTCGCGCAGCAGCCGCGCCTCGGCCGTGGCGGGGTGAAAGGTGATCTCGTCGGCCAGCCGGTCGCGGGTCGCGGGGGGAAGTCGGCTCATGTTCGCGCCCTGTCATCTGCGGGACATGGCCAGAACAGCTCCGGCCTTTTCCCCTTCTTAGTCGGCAGGCGGCGAGGCATCAAGCGGACCGCCCGGCAGGACCATCCGCGGGGTCATCGCCGCGATCATCTGGCCGTGCAGGGCGGGCGGCGCCACCACCAGCCCGTCGGTCAGCGGCCGCGCCGCGTTGAAGCGCATCGGCGCGCCGGACAGGTCGCTGGCCACGCAGCCGGCGCGGGCAGCGATCAGGCTGCCGGCGGCCACGTCCCATTCCCAGGCCGGGCGGGTGGACAGCGTGGCGTCGAACTGCCCGTCCGCCACCAGGCACAGCCGCCAGGCCAGCGAGGGGCGGAAGCTGCGCTTGACCGGCGGCGCCACGCCGCGCCAATGCACCGGGTCGAGGCTCGGCTTGCCGGTCAGCACCCGCGCGCCCTCGAACCCCTGCGCCGAAGGCGCGATGGGCTTGCCGTCGCGCAGCGCCGGCCCGTCGGCCGCGGCGGCATAGGTCGTGCGCTGCGCCGGCAGATGCACCACGCCCGCCACCACCCGGTCGCCGCGGGTGATCGCCAGCGCATGGGAAAAGCCCACCTGCCCGTCGATGAAGGCGCGGGTGCCATCGATCGGGTCGATGATGAAGCAATGCTCGGCCTCAAGCCGCGCCGGATCGTCGGCGCTTTCCTCGCTCAGCCAGCCGTAATCGGGACGGGCCGTGCGCAGCAGGCGCTCCAGATGCGCGTTGACGGCCAGGTCGGCCTCGGTCACCGGGCCGGCGCCGCCGGCCTTGTCCCAGACCCGCGGCTCGCGCCGCCAATAGCGCAGCGCGATCTCGCCCGCCTCATGCGCGGCCTGTTCCAGAAGCGCAAGGTCACTCGCCGGCAACGGTCATCCCTTCGACCAACAGGCTGGGCACGCGCATCGCCCGCCAGTCGGGCAGGTCGCAGGCGGCGGTCAGGCGCAGCAGCATGTCGCGCAGGTTGCCGGCGATGGTGCATTCGTTGACGGCATAGGCGATCTCGCCGTTCTCGACCCAGAAGCCGCCGGCGCCGCGCGAATAATCCCCGGTGGTGCTGTTGATCGAGGCGCCCAGCATCGAGGTCACGACCAGCCCGCGCCCCATCTCGCGGATCAGCTCGTCCCGCGTTTTGTCGCCCGCGGTCAGCTCCAGGTTGGTCACGCCGGGCGAGGGCGGGCTGCCCGCGCCGCGCATGGCATTGGCGGTCGAGTCCATGCCCAGCTTGCGCGCCGTGGCCAGGTCCAGCGTCCAGCCCTGCAAGACGCCGTCGGCCACGATCAGCCGCGGCGCGGTCGCCAGCCCCTCGCCGTCGAACAGGCGCGAGGAGCCATAGCGCGGCCGGTGCGGATCCTCGCGCAGGTCGAACCCCCTGGGCAGCACCCGTTCCCCCAGCGCATCGCGCAGCCAGCTGGCGCCGCGCGCCACCGAGGCGCCGTTCACCGCCGCGACCAGATGGCCGATCAGCCCCGAGGCGACGCGCTCGTCATAGAGGATCGGGAAGGCGCCGGTGGGCGGCTTGCGCGCGCCGCGCCGGGCGACGGTGCGCTCTCCGGCAAGCCGGCCGATCTCTTCGGGCGCGGGCAGGTCGGTGGCGTGGACGCGGCTTTCGCCGGCCCAGTCGCGCTCCATCCCCAGCCCCTCGCCGGTGATGGCGACGGCGGACAGGCTGTGGCCGCTGCGCCCGTAGCCGGCCGAGAAACCGTTGCTCGCCGCCAGCCACATGTGGCGCTGCGAATGGCTGGCGCCGGCGGATTCGATCGTCGAGACGCCCTCGACCGCCAGCGCCGCCGCCTCGGCGCGCAGGGCCAGATCCTGCAAATGCTCGGGCGTGGGCTCGGCATCGTGGTCGTAAAGATCCAGCCGGGCGCTGTCGGTGTCGCGGGCCAGCTGCTCGGGCTCGGCCAGGCCGAGCGTGTCGTCGACCGGCGCCTCGCGCGCCATGGCGACGGCGCGGGCGGCCATTTCCTCGATGGTCCGGGCCGAGCGGTCCGAGGCCGAGACGCAGGCCTGCCGCCCGCCGACCAGCACGCGCAGCCCGATCTCGACCCCCTCGGCGCGCTCGGCATGTTCCAGGTGCCCGGCGCGCACATCGACCGAGACGGCGGCCGCCTCCAGCGCCACGGCATCGGCCTGGTCGGCACCCGCCTTGCGTGCCGCCGCCAGAAGCTGCTGCGCCAAAGCCTCGAGTCGATGGTATTCGGACATGCGGTTCACCTTGGAATGGGACACGGGGGCCGTGGCACCAACGCCCGGCCCCCGCGATGCGATCCGTCAGGGCGCCGGGCGCCGCGCCCCGGAGGGGTTACTTGATCTGCTGGCCGTTGGCAAAGATCGAGCCGTCTTCCTTGAACTCGAGCCTGGTTTCCAGCTTGTCCTCGCCCTCGGCGACCGGCTTGGCGAACATGGCCATCATCATCCGCACGCCCATGATCTGGTCCTCGGGGATCAGGCCCATGGCGCCCAGCTTGTCGATCAGCCCGTTCACGCCCTCGTAGCGGGCATGGACCTCGCCCACCGGGGTGGTCATGTCGCCGCTTTCCGGGGCTTTCAGCGCGCCCTCGGCATTCACCTTGGCGCCAAGCGCGTTCAGCGCGAACTGGTTGATCGCGACCTCGACCGGCTCGAAGGGCTGCGGGTCGGCCTCCGCCGCCTCCATGCCCTCGGCACCGTCCGCGGTCCCGTCGGCCTCGGCTTCGGCCTCGTCCGAGGCGGGCGCCATGCTGGCCGGGTCGAAGATGTCCTTTGTCACCTTCATCTGCCCGGTCACGTCGATGTCCAGCGAGGCCGGGTCGCGCGGCAGCTGGCCCTGTGCGTCGAACAGGTTCCAGATCGCATCGCCCAGCGTCAGCCCGGCCAGCGAATAGGCGAACTTGAAGGGCTGCGCCTGCTCCGACTGCATCACCGGCATCTGCATGTCGAAGCTGCCGCTTTCGATGGCGTAGTTGATCGGGAAGGGCATGTCGCTGCTGGTCAGCTCGAAGCTGCCGGCATCCGAGCCCGCCTGGTAGGTCATGCCGTCCTGCGACAGGCCGAAGCTCAGCTCGAAGCCCTTGCCGTCGTATTTGCCTGCGCCGCTGGTCTCCTGGCCGTCCTCGTCGGTGCCGGCAAAGTCGAAGCTGACGGCCATGGCGCCGGCCTTCAGCACGCCGTCCATGGCAAGCCCGGCCTTCAGCGCGGCGTTCATGTCCTCTTCGATCTTCGTGCCGTCGGGCACCGCCATCTCGCCCGAGGTCTCGGCGCCGTCGATGCTGCCCTCGAACTTGACCTTGTCGTCCTCTTCCGAGGTCACGTCGCCGCTGAAGGTGATCCGGCCCGACTTCATCGCATAGTCGTATTTCGCCGGCGATCCGGCGACGATATGGAAGGTGCCGGTCGAATCCGCCACGCCCACCTTGATCGGCAGCGGGGTTTCCTTGTCGCCGCTCTTGATCGTGGTCAGGGCGAAATCCATCGTCGGATAATCGAATTCATGCGTCATGTCCTCGGGCGCGCCCGAGGTGACGATGACGTTGCCGGGAATATCCAGGGTAAAGGGCACGCTATAGCTTTGCCCGTCGGGATCGGTGCCATGCGCCTCGCCGGTCATCTGGTCGGCAAAGACGGTCCTGACCGTGCCGTCGCCGCTTTCGCTCAGCGTGATCCGGGCAACGCTGAAGTCGACCTGGCTTTCGGGCATGCCCCCGTTGATGACGACATCGCTGAGCGTCAGCGTGTCGTCGGCCTTGTCGCGATTGCCCTCGGTCACGCTGTAGCCGAGCGATTGGTAATAATCGACCCAGGACTGCCACACCTGTTCCGAAGTCACATCGGCAAGCGCCGGGGCAGCCATCGCGGCCAGCGCCAGGGCCGAGCTTGTCAGTCGCAGGTTCATTTCATAACACCTTTTCGGCGAGAATTGCATAAGAAACACCGATCCGGCTTTTGCCACAGCCAGCGCGCGGGTCCAAGGAGGGAATGATGATCACCAGGGAAATCGTCGGCGGGATCGGCCGCATCACCATCGCGCGCCCGGCCAAGGCCAATTCGCTGACCGGCGCCATGCTGGCCGAGCTGACCGCCGCTTTCGACGCCCTGGCCGCCGAGCCCGCGCTGCGCGCCGTGATCCTGACCGGCGAGGGCCCGGTGTTTTCCGCCGGGGCCGACCTGGACGAGGCCCGCGCCGGGCTGGCCCTGTCCCCGCAATGGGAGCGGCTGTCGTCCCGCGTCGCCTCGATGCCCTGCCTGACCATCGCCGCGCTGAACGGCACCGCGGCGGGCGGCGCCCTGGGCATGGTGCTGGCCTGCGACCTGCGGCTGGCGGTGCCGGGGGCGAAGATCTTCTATCCGGTCATGCGCCTGGGCTTCCTGCCCCAGCCCAGCGACCCCTTGCGCCTGCGCGCGCTGGTCGGGCCGTCGCGGGCCAAGATGATCCTGATGGCCGGCCAGAAGATCCCGGCCGCCGAGGCGCTGGCCTGGGGCTTGGTCGACCGGCTGGTCGCGCCCGAGGCGCTGCTGGACGAGGCCGCGGCGCTGGCCGCCGATGCCTGCGCCGCCGACGCCGCCCATGTCGCAGCGATCAAGCGGATGCTGGATTGACCGCGCCCGGCCGGGGTTCAGCGCCCGGCCGCGACCTTTCGTGACGTTGCGTCACCGCCGTCAGGCATAGGCCGCCTGTTTGCCGAAATGCGTGCAGAGCATGTAATAGACCACCGCGCGATACTTGTTGCGGTTGGAGCTGCCGTATTTCGCGATCACCTCGTCGATGGCGGCGGAAAGCTCGGGGCCGTCGGGCAGGCCCAGCTTTTTCACCAGGTAGTTGGTCCTGATGCGCTCCAGCTCGGCCTTGTCCGATCCGGCCACGGTTTCCCCGTCGGCGTTGTAGATCGAAGGCCCGCAGCCGATGACCACCTTGGCCAGCAGGTCCATGTCGGGCGCGACGCCCAGCTTGTCCTGCATGTCGGCGGCGTATTTGGCGATCAGATCGTCGCGCTTGCTCATGCGCTGTCCCCCTTCGGATTGGTCCATCCCAGGGGAAAGCCTAGCGCCGGCCTAATAAATATCAACCAAAACCGCGCGTTCAGCCGTCGAAGGCCGGGGCCAGCGCCTGGGCGATGCGGGCGCCCTCGTCGGCCGGCAGCTGCGGCGGGGCCGCGAAGCTGCCGATGCCGTCCTTCAGATAGGCCTGCGAGGACACGTCATGCACATGGTGCATCGGCACGACATGCGCATGGGCGTGGGCGACATGGATGCCGGTATAGAACAGCGCCACCCGCTCGACCGCGTAAAGCGCCTTCATCTGCCGGGCCAGGCGCTGCGCGCAGCCGGTGATGCGGGTGGCTAGATCCTCGGGCAGATCCTCGAACCAGGGATAATGCCGCTTGGGGATGACCAGGCAATGGCCGGGACGGATGGGATGCAGGTCCAGGAAAGCCAGGATATGCTCGTCCTCATGGACCCGGTGCGCGGGCAATTCGCCGCGCGCGATGCGGCAGAACAGGCAATCGTCGGACATCTGGCGCCCCCTCCTCCACGATATGCGGCGCGGCCCCGGCGGGACCGCGCCCGCGCGTTCAATAGCGGTAATGTTCGGACTTGAACGGACCCTCGGGGGTCACGCCGATATAGGCGGCCTGCTCTTGCGACAGGGTGGTCAGCTTGACGCCGATCTTGTCCAGATGCAGCCGGGCGACCTTTTCGTCCAGCGCCTTGGGCAGGATATAGACGCCCGGCCGGTATTCCCCCTCCTTGGCCCACAGCTCGATCTGCGCCAGCACCTGGTTGGTGAAGCTGGCCGACATGACGAAGCTGGGATGGCCGGTGGCGTTGCCCAGGTTCAAGAGCCGCCCCTCGGACAGCAGGATGATGCGATTGCCCGAGGGCATCTCGATCATGTCTACCTGGTCCTTGATATTGGTCCATTTGTGGTTTTTCAGCGCGGCGACCTGGATCTCGTTGTCGAAATGGCCGATGTTGCCGACGATGGCCATGTCCTTCATCTCGCGCATGTGCTCGATGCGGATCACGTCCTTGTTGCCGGTGGTGGTGATGAAGATGTCGGCGCTGGCGACAACGTCCTCCAGCAGCACCACCTCGAACCCGTCCATCGCGGCCTGCAGCGCGCAGATCGGATCGACCTCGGTCACTTTCACGCGGGCGCCGGCGCCGCGCAGGCTGGCGGCCGAGCCCTTGCCCACGTCGCCATAGCCGCAGACCACGGCGACCTTGCCGGCCATCATCACGTCGGTGGCGCGGCGGATGCCGTCGACCAGCGATTCCTTGCAGCCATACTTGTTGTCGAATTTCGACTTGGTGACGCTGTCGTTCACGTTGATCGCCGGGAAGGGCAAGAGCCCCTTGCGGTGCAGGTCGTAAAGCCGATGCACGCCGGTTGTGGTTTCCTCGCTGACGCCGCGGATCGCGTCGCGCTGGCGGGTGAACCAGCCGGGGCTGGCGGCCAGCCGCTTGCGGATCTGGGCGAACAGCGCCTCTTCCTCTTCGCTGGCCGGCACGTCGATCAGCCCGGTCTCGCCCGCCTCGACCCGCGCGCCCAGCAGCACATACATGGTCGCGTCGCCGCCATCGTCCAGGATCATGTTCGCCGTGCCTTCGGCGAACTGGAAGATCTGGTCGGTATAGGACCAGTATTCCGGCAGCGTCTCGCCCTTGACGGCAAAGACCGGGATGCCGGCCTTGGCGATGGCCGCCGCCGCGTGGTCCTGGGTCGAGAAGATGTTGCACGACGCCCAGCGCACCTCGGCCCCCAGCGCCACCAGCGTCTCGATCAGCACGGCAGTCTGGACGGTCATGTGCAGGCTGCCGGCGATGCGGGCGCCCTTCAGGGGCTTCGCCTCGCCATATTCGGCGCGCAGGGCCATCAGGCCGGGCATCTCGGTCTCGGCGATGTCCAGTTCCTTGCGGCCATATTCGGCCAGGGCGATGTCGCGGATGATGTAATCGGTCATGGGGCCCTCGCGCCTTTTTCGGTTGGCGCGGCCTTAGCATTCCCCGCGCCTGGCTGCAAACCCAAGGCGCCCCGCGCCGCGGCTTTGCGGCAAAGCCGGCCCCGGCCGGAATGTTGGCGCTAGCAGCCCTGCGCGGGATGGCTTAGAAGGGCCCGGACAAGGGGCTGCGCGGCAGAAGGGGGAAGGCATGGCGATCCTGTTGGCGGATGTGGGCGGGACCAATGCGCGGATGGCGCTGGCACGCGGTGGCGCGCTTGCGGCCGACACCATCACCCGGTTTCGCGGCGACGAGCATGCCAGCTTCGACGAGGTGGTGACGGCCTTCCTGGGCCAGCAGGGCAGCCCGCAGATCGAGGCAGTCTGCGTCGCCGTCGCCGGCCCGGTCTGGGGCGACGAGGCGCGGCTGACCAATCGCGACTGGAGCTTTTCCACGGCGCGGCTCTGCGCACTGTCCGGCGCGCCGCGCGCCCGGCTGATCAACGACCTGATCGCCCTGGGCTATGCCACGCCGGCGCTGGACGGCGAGGCCGCGGGCTTCCTGCGCGCTGCGCCGCAGGGCACGCTGTCGAACGGGCAGCGGCTGGTGGTGAATGCCGGCACCGGCTTCAACGTCTGCGCGGTCAAGGTGCTGCCGGGCGGCGGCATCGCCTGCCTCGAGGCCGAAGAGGGCCACACCCGCCTGCCGCTTTCCGTGGCCGAACCGCTGGCCGAGGCGCTGGGTGCGGCCGCAAGGGCGATTGATTCGGTCGAGGAACTGTTCGCCGGCCGCGGCCTTGCCCGGCTGCACGCCCTGCGCACGGGCGCGCCGCAGGGCCGGGCCGAGGCCGTGGTCGCCGCCGCGGCCCAGGGCGATGGCGAGGCCGAGAAGACGCTGGCGCTTTATGCCCGCCTGTTCGGACTGCTCTGCCGCGAACTTGCCTTTCGTTTCATGCCGATGGACGGGATGTTCCTGGCCGGCAGCGTCGCGCGTTCCTGCACCGATCGGTTCGAAATATTCGAGCGCGCCTTCCTGTCCGACCCGCTGATGGCGCGGATTCCGCAGGCGGTTCCGGTCGGCGTGATCCGCGACGACATGGCCGCGCTGCATGGCTGTCTGGCCGCAATCCGCTGAAAATCGCCCCAAAAGGGGCAGCTGCGCTGGATTTTGTTGACGCGCCCTGCAATGCTTGCGGGAAAACCGCCAGAAGCAGGGCAAACAGGCAATGAAAAGCTGGATCAAGGCAGGAACGGCTGCCGCAATCGTGCTTGCAACCGGCGCGGGCATGGTCTGGGCGCAGTCCTCGGGCTCGCCCTCGTCTTCGCCGTCGTCCTCGCCGTTTTCGGGCTGGTTCGGCCGGGGGGACGGCAACGGCAATTCCCCCGTCGACCTGGATTTCCAGGTGACTGGCGGCGACGACGCCCTGCTGCCGGCGATCCGGCAGACCTCGCTTCTGGTCAGCGCCCAGGACGAGGGGCGGGTGACGGGGCAGGACATGCTGGCCGCCGCGCGCGGCGATTACGCCCGCATCCTGGGGGTGCTTTACGACCAGGGCTATTACTCGGGCATCATCGACATCACCCTGGACGGGGTCGAGGCCGCCGGCATCGCCCCGCTGGACGCGCCCCAGGTGGTGCGCCGGGTGGTGGTCTCGGTCCAGCCCGGCCCGCGCTTTCGCTACAGCCGGGCCGAGATCGCGCCGGTGGCGCCGGGGACCGAGCTGCCGCGCGACTATCGCCGCGGCGAGATCGCCCGAACCGGCGACATGAAGAACGCCGCCACCGCCGGCGTGGCGGGCTGGCGCGACGTGGGCCACGCCAAGGCCGAGGTGGCCGAGACCGAGATCGTCGCCGACCACGCCAGCAACCTGGTGGACAGCCGCATCCGCCTGGCGCCCGGCCCCGAGCTGCGCTTTGGCCAGTTGACCATCCGCGGCCACCAGCGCATGGACCCGCGCCGCCTGCGCAAGATCGCCGGCTTCCCCGAGGGCGAGCGCTTCGACCCCGAGAAGCTCGAGGATGTCAGGAAGCGCCTGCGCCGCTCGGGCGTGTTTTCGGCCATCACCCTGACCGAGGCGGACGGGATCGGCCCCGGCAACACGCTGGACGTGGACCTGCTGGTCACGGAACAAAAGCTGCGCCGGCTGGGTGCGGGCTTCGAATATTCCAACACCGACGGGCTGTCGCTGACCGGCTACTGGATCAACCGCAACCTGTTCCGCGGCGGCGAGCGGCTGCGCGTCGACGCCAGCGTCTCGGACATCGGCGGCGATACCGGGCGCGACTACAGCCTGGGGCTGCGCATCGACCGGCCCGCCACCATCACCGCCGACACCACCGGCTATGTGCTGGCCAAGGTCGAAAGCCTGCAGGAAGAGGATTACGACCTCAAGTCTGGCACCTTCGGCCTGGGCTTCACCTGGATCCCCAGCGACGAGTTGACGGCCGACATCGCCCTGCAATACCGGGCGCTGCGCGTGGACGACGACAGCGGCCGCACCGACTTCCGCCTGTTCGCCCTGCCCACCAGCGTGATCTGGGACAAGCGCGACGAGCCGACCGACGCCAAGCGCGGCTATTGGCTGTCGGGCGGCGTCACCCCCTTCGTCGGCCTGCAGGACGAAACCGGCTCGGGCGCGCAGGTGCTGGCCGAGGGACGGGTCTATTACAGCTTCGGCACCGACGACCGCTTCACCCTGGCCGGCCGGGCGCGGCTGGGCACCGTGGTCGGCCCCGAGATCCAGGAAACCCCGCGCGACTACCTGTTCTGGTCCGGCGGCGGCGGCACGGTGCGCGGCCATTCCTATGAATCGCTGGGCGTCGAGGTGATCCCCGACGACAGCGGCGGCACGGTGCGCACCGGCGGCATGTCCATCGTCACCCTGACCGCCGAGACCCGCATCCAGGTCCGCGAGCGCATCGGGCTGGCGCTGTTCGCCGATGCCGGCCGGGTCTGGGAGGACAGCGGCTGGTCCGGCGCCAGCGGCTGGCAGGCCGGGGCCGGCGCGGGCATCCGCTATCGCACCCCGGTCGGGCCGCTGCGCTTCGACATCGCCGCTCCGGTCGGCGGCGGCGATGGCGACGACGGCGGGGTGCAGGTCTATATCGGTCTGGGGCAGGCGTTCTGATGCGTGATCTGGCTTATCGTCTTGTTGTCGCCCTCGGCCTTGCGCTGGCCGTCCCGCTGGCCGCGCTGGCGCAGGACAGCGCCGCCGAGATCTCGCAGGAGGTCGAGGACGACCGCGGCTTCATCACCCGCTTCCTGGAGGAAAAGCTGTCCGGCGCCGGTCGGCAGGTGGTGATCGAGGGCTTCCGCGGCGCGCTGTCCTCGCGCGCGACCTTCGACCGCATGACCATCGCCGACGACGACGGCGTCTGGATCACGCTGGAGAACGGCGCCATGCAATGGACCCGCTCGGCCCTGCTGGCGCGGCGGGTCGAGATCAACGAGCTTTCGGCCGAGCGCATCATCCTGCCGCGCCTGCCCGGCACCGGCGAGAGTGCGCCGCAGGCCGAGGCGCGGGAGTTTTCCCTGCCGCAGCTGCCGGTGGGGGTGAACATCGCCCGCATCGCCGTCGACCGGGTGGAACTGGGCCAGCCGGTGATCGGACAGGAGGCGGTGATCTCGATCGACGGCTCGATGAACCTGTCGGGCGGCGAGGGCGAGACCAGGCTGACCATCAACCGCGTGGACGGGCCGCGCGGCGAATTCGTGCTGGATACGGGCTTTTCCAACGAAACCCGCGTGCTGCGCCTGGACCTGCGGCTGGACGAGGACCGCAACGGGCTGTTTGCGAATGCGGTCAAGCTGCACGACCGCCCCGCCGTGCGGGCCGAGATCACCGGCGAGGGGCCCATGTCGGACTTCGCCGCCAATATCCAGCTGGCGACCGACGGCCAGCCGCGCGTGACCGGCACCGTCTCGGTCGATGCGGCCGAGCGCGACGGCGCCCCCGGCACCGCCTTCCGCGCCGAGCTGGGCGGCGACGTGGCCGCGCTGGTGCCGCCGCAGCACCGCGCCTTCTTCGGCACGCAGTCGCAGCTTCTGGCCGAGGGCTGGCGCGGGCAGGACGGCCGGCTGGTC
Source organism: Paracoccus versutus (assembly GCF_029909795.1). Lineage (NCBI taxonomy): Bacteria > Pseudomonadati > Pseudomonadota > Alphaproteobacteria > Rhodobacterales > Paracoccaceae > Paracoccus > Paracoccus versutus. The sequence continues at coordinate 1,942,849 of NZ_CP038197.1, read as the reverse complement.
GTCCCCTCGCTGCGGCTGGCGACCGAGGCGCTGCGGCTGGACGGCAACCTGGCCACCACCAGCCGCGGCGCGCCGGAAAGCGCGCATCTGACGCTGCTGCTGGGGCAGGATGCGGGGGCTGCGCAGCTGCCGGTGCTGCTGCCCTGGGCCGACCGGCCGACCACGGTGCGCTCGGGCAGCTTGCGGCTGGACTATGACGCCGCGCAGGGCTCGGGCTGGGTGCTGAAGGGCGTGGTGGGCGACATCGTCCGCGACGACATCGCCCTGTCCGAGCTGCGGCTGGACGGGCGCGGCCGCATCACCCTGACCGCCGAGCAGGCGCTGGAAGAGGTGCGCGGCTGGATCGCCTTTGGCATGGACGACCTGGCGCCGACCGATCCGGGCCTGGCGCAGGCCCTGGGCCGGGTGCTGAACGGCGGGCTGAACTTTGCCTTCACCCCCGGCAATGCGCTGCGGCTCTGGGGCATGAACATCAACGGCGAGGATTTCGGCTTCAAGGGCGAGACCACCGTCTCCGGCCTGCGGACCGGGATCACGCTGTCGGGCGACATCACCGCGCAGCACCGCAATGTCGCGCGCTTCTCGACGCTGGCCGGGCGCGAGCTGGGCGGCACCGCCGATGCCCATATCAAGGGCCGCTACGCGCTGCTGGGAAAGGGCTTCGACGTCGAGGCAGAGGTTCTGGGCAACGACATCCGCATCGGCCAGGACCATGCCGACCGCATGCTGGCGGGCCAGTCGCGCATCGAACTCAGCGCCCGGCGCGACACCTCGGGCATCAACCTGCGCAAGCTGGTGGTGAACGCGCGGAACCTGACGGCCGAGGCGCAGGGGCGGCTGGACAGCTATTCCAGCACCCTGACCGCGACCATCGAGATGCCGGACCTGTCGGTCGCCGACCCCGGCATGTCGGGCTCGGTCCGCAGCGAGCTTCGCGCCACCGGCGCGGCGGGGGCGCGCCGCGTGACCCTGACCGGCAAGGCGCAGGATCTTGTCACCGGCATCGCCGAGCTGGACGGCGCGCTAAAGGGCGAAACCGACCTGCTGGTCGAGGCCGCCGAGGCGCAGGGCGGCTTCGAGGTGCAGACCCTCCGCCTGACCAACCCGCAGATCGATGCCGAAGGCCGGGGCAGCTTCGCCGAAGGCGCGATGGATGCCCGGCTGAACCTGTCCATGCCCGACCTGGCGGTTCTGGGGCGCGGCCTCTCGGGCGGGCTGACCGCCGAGGCGACGGCGGTGGAGCAGGACGGCACCCGCCGGATCGAGCTGACCGGGCGCGGCACCGACCTGCGCCTGGGCCAGCAGGACGTGGACGGGGCGCTGACCGGCGTGACCGACCTGCGGCTTTCGGCCGAGCAGCGCGGCGACGAGATCACCGTGCATGATTTCGAGCTGACCAACCAGCAGATGCTGGCCACGGCGCAAGGCCGCATCGCCCCCAGCGGCACCGACATGGAGGGCCGGGCCGAGATCCGCTCGCTGGCCAGCTTCGGCCGCGGCTGGCGCGGCGCGCTGAATGCGCAGGGCAGCTTCAAGGACGACGGCTCGGGCGCGCGGCGGCTGGACGTGACCGGCACCGGCACCGACCTGTCCTTTGGCCAGGCGCAGGTCGACGGCGCGCTGGTGGGCGAGACCCGGCTGGCGCTGCACGGGATCGAGCGCGACGGCGTGTTCACCATCGAGACCGCGACCGTCGAGAACCCGCGCCTGAACCTGGGCGCCGAGGGCCGGGTGGGCCAGGGCGCCACCGACTTGACCGCGAGCTTGCGCGCCGACGACCTGCGCTTCCTGGGCCGCGGCTTCCGCGGCGCGGTCAGCGCCTCGGGCCATGTCGTGGACCAGCAGGGCGGCGGGCGTCAGATCACCGCCAACGGCTCGGCCCGCGGGCTGGGCGTCGGCAACCCGCAGGCCGATGCGGTGCTGGCGGGCGAGACCAGCTTCGACCTGGCCGCCGCGCAGCGCCCGGACGGCAGCCTGACCGTCAGCCGGCTGCGCGCCGGCAACGGCCAGTTCAGCATCACCGGCGACGGCAGCCCGACCGAGGGGCTGAACCTCGACGCCCGGCTGAACGACCTGGCCCTGGTGGTGCCGGGCTTTCCCGGCCCGGCGACGGTCGCCGGCACCATCCGCAACACCGGCAGCGCCTATGACGTGAACCTGACCGCCTCGGGGCCGGGCAATACCCAGGCGCGGGTGACGGGCTCGGCGGCGACGGACCTGTCCACCGCCGACATCGCGGTCAGCGGCAGCAGCAATGCCGCCGCCGCCAACCCCTTCCTGCGCACCCGCTCGGTCGAGGGGCCGCTGAGCTTCGATTTGCGCCTGAACGGGCGGCCGGGGCTGGAATCGCTGTCCGGCCGGGTGGCGCTGACCAACGGCCGGCTGGCCGAGCCACGCTTCGGCCTGGCCGTGGGCAGCCTGAACGCCAATGCCGATTTCAACGCCGGCCGCATCGCGGTCGACCTGCGCGGCGCGGTCGAGGCCGGCGGCCTCATCACCGTCAGCGGCCCGGTCAACCTGGTCGGCGACCGGCAGATGAACCTGGACGTGCAGCTGTCCAACGTGGTGCTGCGCGACCCGAACCTTTACGAGACGCTGGTGAACGGCGCGATCAATGTCGCGGGCACGGTGGGACAGGGGCCGCTGGTCTCGGGCCGCATCGACGTGGGCCATACGGAACTGCGCATCCCCTCGACCGGGCTGGGCGGCGCCAAGGCGATCCCGGACATCATCCACCGTTCGGAACGCCCGCCGCAGCGCCAGACCCGCGCCAAGGCCGGGCTGCTGGAATATCCCAGCGAGGCCTCGCGCCAGGCCGGCATGGCCGCGCCGCCGGCGACGCCGCCGGCCAACCCGGCGCGCTTCGACCTGCTGGTCTCGGCCCCGTCCCAGGTCTTCATCCGCGGCCGCGGCGTCGATGCGGAACTGGGCGGCGAGCTGCGCCTGACCGGCAATGCCCGCCAGCCCATCCCCATCGGCCAGCTGGAGCTGATCCGCGGCCGGGTCGACCTGCTGGGCAAGCGGTTCGACATGACCGAGGGGCTGATCGAATTGCAGGGCAGCATGATCCCGGTGATCCGGCTGGTGGCCGAGACGGTGCAGGACGACATCACCGCCCGCATCATCATCGACGGCGAGGCGCAGGATCCCGAGATCACCTTTGAATCCTCGCCCGAGATGCCGCAGGAAGAGGTGCTGTCGCACCTGCTGTTCGGCCGCGGGCTGGACAATATCAGCGCGCTTCAGGCCGCGCAGCTGGCCAGCGCGGTGGCGACGCTGGCCGGGCGCGGCGGCGAGGGGATCGTCGGGCGGCTGCGCGCCTCGACCGGGCTCGATGACCTGGACCTGGCGACGGACGACGACGGCAACGTCTCGGTCCGGGCGGGGAAATACCTGTCCGAGAACCTCTATACCGACGTGCAGGTCGGCGGCGACGGCAAGACCAAGCTGAACCTGAACCTCGACATCTCCCCGACCCTGACCGCGCGCGGGTCCGTGGACAGCGAGGGCGAAAGCACCGTCGGCCTGTTCTATGAACGCGATTACTGACCCCCTCCGCCCCGCCCGCCACCATGGCGGCGCGGGGCGGCGGCGGGGCCGCCCCCTTGCATAACCGCGACGGATTCATTAGCTTGCTAATGAAATTTGCGGAGCAGCGGGAAAACCCATGCCAGACCGTCCCTTCACGCTTGTGGAATCGCTCATCGAACTGACCCGGACCCTGCGCGCCGCCTTTGAGCAGCGCGTCGAGCAATACGGGCTGACCTTTGCCCGCGCCCGGCTGCTGACCACCATCGGCCGCAACGAGGGCGCAAGCCAGGCCCAGCTGGCCGCAATGCTGGGCATCGAGACGCCCACGCTGAAGCGCCTGCTGGACGCGCTGGAGGACCAGGGCCTGGCCGAGCGCCGCCCGATCCCCGAGGACGGCCGCAAATACGCCGTCTACCTGACCGAGGCGGCGCGGATCGAGCCGGTGCTGGGCTTTCGCGCCGAGGTCGATGCCACGCTGGCCCAGGGCATCGCGCCCGAGGATCTGGCGGTGACGCGCCGGACGCTGGCGCAAATGGCGCGGAATGCCGAAAGGCTGCGGCAGGCATGAGCCGATCCCAGGCCGCCCCCGCGGCGCCTGCGCCCGCAGCCCCGGCCGCGGCGGGCGCGCCGCCCCCCTTCGTGCCGATGTCCTGGCCGGCCACGCTGGGCTATATCGGCGCCTCGGTCGTCATCGGCCTGACCCAGGGCCTGGCGCAGGGCTTCGTCAGCACCAACATCCCGCAGATCGCCGGAGACCTGGGCGCGACCACCACCCAGGCGACCTGGCTGATGGCGGCCTTCATGATCCCGCGGGCCTCGATGCCGCTGTTGCTGATCAAGATCCGCACCCAGTTCGGCCTGCGCCGCTTTGCCGAGGTGGCGATCCTGGTCTATCTGGCGGTTTCGCTGGCGGCCCTTGCCATCTCGGACCTGCGCTCGGCGGTGGCGGTGCAATTCGTGGCCGGCATGGCCTCGGCGCCGCTGTCCACCTTGGCCTTCATGTATATGCTGGAGCCGCTGCCGCCCCAGTGGAAGATGCGGCTGGGCCTGCCCATGGTGCTGGCCATGGTCGCGACCGGGCCGATGCTGGCGCGGGTGATCTCGCCCGCGCTGATGGGGGACCACGGCTGGGACGGGCTGCATTACATGGCCCTGGGGCTGGCGGCGGTGTCGCTGGGGCTGGTCTATGCCCTGCCGCTGACCTCGGCGCCGCGGGTCAAGGTGATCGCCGCCATGGACCTGGTCAGCTGGCTGCTGATCGCCACCGGCTTCGGCGGGCTGACGGTCGGCTTCATCATGGGCTCGATCCATTGGTGGACCGACGTGGCCTGGCTGGGCTGGGTGCTGGCGCTGTCCATCGTGGCGCTGACCCTGGCCGTGGTGATCGAGCTGCACCGCAAGGCGCCGCTGCTGGACATCCGCTGGCTGGCCAGCCCCGCCATGCTGCACCTGACGGCGACGCTGCTGATCTTTCGGCTGGTGCTGTCCGAGCAAAGCGCGGGCGCGCCGCGCATGTTCCAGGTGCTGGGCGTGACGCAGGACCAGCTGGTGCCGCTGTTCGCGATGATCTCGGTGGCCTCGGTGCTGGGCGGGCTGGCGCTGATCCCCTTCATGAAGCCCGAGCGTGTGCCGCTGTTCCACATCATCGCGCTGGTGCTGATCGCCGCCGGCGCCTTCATGGACAGCCATGCCACCATGGACACCCGGCCGGCGCAGATGATGCTGAGCCAGGCGATGATCGCCTTTGCCGGCTCGTTCTTCCTGGCGCCGGCGATGATGCGCGGGCTGCTTTCGGCCTTGGCGCGCGGGCCGAACTACATCCTGTCCTTCGTCATCGTCTTTCTGTCCACGCAATCGCTGGGCGGCGCCATGGGCTCGGGCCTGTTCTCGACCCTGATCAACCACCGCCAGGCCCTGCACCTGCAAGTGCTGCGCGAAGAGCTGACCGCCACCGATCCGCAGACCGCGGCCGAGATCGCGCAGCGCAGCATGGCCCTGGCGCCGCAGATCGCCGATGCCGCGCAACGCCAGGCGCAGGCGGTGGCGCAGATCGCGCAGGACGCCAGCGCCCAGGCCTATGTCATGGCCTATAACGACGCCTATTTCCTGACCTTCCTGCTGGCGGCGGCGGCGCTTTGCGCGCTGCTGCTGCACCTGTTCCGCGACTGGCTGGTGGCGCGGGGCAAGCCGCCTGCCGCCGATGCCCAGACCCATCCCGAGCCCGAGCCCGAGACATGACCAGAAACCACCTGATCCCGACCCTGATCGCGCTTGCCGCCGGCCTGGCCGGCCTGCTGATCGTGCTTTACGCCTGGCACCTGCCGCCGTTTCGCCCGGCGCATCCGCAGACCGAGAACGCCTATATCCGCGGCCAGCTGACCACCGTCGCGCCGCAGCTGTCGGGCTATGTCGCGGCGGTCGAGGTGCAGGACTTCCAGCCCGTGGCCCGCGGCCAGGTCATCGCCCGCATCGACGACCGGCAATACCGCCAAAGGCTGGCCCAGGCCCAGGCCATGCTGGAAGGCGCCGAGGCGGCGCTGAAGATCCAGGAACAAAGCGTCCATTCCGCCCAGGCCAGCCTGCAATCGGCCCAGGCGGCGCTTTCCGCGGCGCAGGCGGCGCGGGACACGGCGGCCTCGACCTGGGACCGCGCGCAGGCCTTGCAATCGCGCGGCGTGACGGCACAAAGCTCGGCCGACCAGTCCGAACTGTCGCTGCGCCAGGCCGAGGCGGCCGTCACCCAGGCCGAAAGCGCCATCGCGGTGGCGCGCGAGAACGTCGCCGGCGCCGAGGTCGGGCTGGCCGCCAAGCGCGCCGAGATCGCCTCGGCCCGCGCGGCGGTGGAGCTGGCGCGGATCGACCTGGACAATACGGTGATCCGCGCGCCCTCGGACGGGCGGCTGGGCCAGGTCGGGGTGCGGCTGGGCCAATATGTCACGGCGGGCACGGCGCTGGTCAGCCATGTCGGCCCCGAAGTCTGGGTCATCGCCAATTTCCGCGAGACCGAGCTGCACGGCATCCGCATCGGCGACCGCGCCACGTTCACCGTGGACGCCATGCGCCACCGCGCCTTCACCGGCCGGGTCGAGGCGTTCTCGCCCGCCACCGCCTCCGAGTTCAGCCTGCTGTCCGCCTCGAACGCCACCGGCAACTTCACCAAGGTCGCGCAGCGCCTGCCGGTGCGCATCGCGATCGACCCTGGGCAAGAGATGGCGGAATACCTGGAGCCGGGCCTGTCGGTGGTGGTGACGGTGGACGAAGGCTCGGGCGCCGACCGCGCGGCCCAGGCCCGGCCGATCATGGGGCACGAGGGCTGATCCAGGGCCTGCGCCGCCGGGCTTGCACGTCCGGCCTGCGGCGGCTAGGCCGTGCGGGCAAGGGCAAGCCGCTTCCCGCCAGCCCCCCGACCGACCGGAGGCGACGATGCAGATCCCCCTTTCCCGGCGCAGCATCCTTGCGGCATCGCTGGTCGCAATGGCCGGCAGCATGGCGTGGGCGCAGGAACGCCGGCAGCGCGGCCTGGAACCGGCCGAGAAGATCGCCGATCCGCGCGCCAGCCATTTCGACCTTGGCCCGGCCGAAACGCCCTGGCGCATCTTCCTGGGCCTGCCCTCGGTCGCGGCGCCGCCGGGCGGCTATTCCGCCATCCTGGCGCTGGACGGCAATGCGACCTTCCCGATCCTGTGGCATCTGCGCGAGGAACTGGCGCCCGAGGCGCCGGTGGCGCTGGTCGGCATCGGCTATCCGGTCGAGACCCGCTTCGACCCCACCCGCCGCTGGTTCGACCTGACCTCGCCCGGCAAGCAGGCGGTCCCGGCGAGGCAGGGGCAGCGCGGTCCCGGCGACCGCCCGACCGGCGGGCAGGACGCCCTGCTCGAGATGATCGCGGCGCAGCTTCTGCCCGAACTCGGCCGGCGCCTGCCGCTGGATACGGACAACCTGACGCTGTTCGGCCATTCGCTGGGCGGGCTCTTCGTGCTGAACGCGCTGTTCACCCGGCCGCGCCTGTTCGCCCGCTATGCCGCCGCCGACCCCTCGACCTGGTGGAACGCCGGCGAGCCGCTGCGCGAGGCCCGCGCCTTTCGCGGCGGCATCCTGGCGGCGGGCGGGCGGCTGGACCCGGCAGTGCCGCTGCTGGTCGCCAATTCGGGGGCGGCGGTGCCGCCGATCCTGGCCCCGCTGTCGGGCCTTCCAGGGCTCGACCTGGTCCACCGCCCGCATCCCGATGAAAACCACGGCTCGGTCATCCGCCCCGCCGCACGCGACGCGCTGGCGCTGCACCTGGGCCGGCTGGCGGGCTAGGCCGGCGCATGAAAAAGGCCGGGCGCGACGGCCCGGCCCCGATCCCGATCCCGATGCGCGGCCCGGCTATACCTCGGGCACCAGAACCTCGCGCTTGCCGACATGGTTCGCCGGGGTGACGACGCCCTGTTCCTCCATCTGCTCGACCAGCCGCGCGGCCTTGTTGTAGCCGATGGCCAGCTTGCGCTGGATGTAGGAGGTCGAGCATTTGCGGTCCTTGGCCACGATGGCGACGGCCATGTCGTAAAGCTCGGCATCGCCGCCCTCGCCCGAGGACAGGCCCAGCACCTGGTCGATGCTGTCGGCGCGCTCCTCGTCCGGGCCCTCGACCACGCCGGACATGTAGCTGGGCGGGCCAAAGGATTTCAGGTGGTTCACCACCTCCTCGACCTCCTCGTCGGAAACGAAAGGCCCGTGGACGCGGGTGATGCGCGAGCCGCCGGCCATGTAGAGCATGTCGCCCTGGCCCAGCAATTGCTCGGCGCCCTGCTCGCCCAGGATGGTGCGGCTGTCGATCTTGGACGTGACCTGGAAGCTGATCCGGGTCGGGAAGTTCGCCTTGATCGTGCCGGTGATGACATCGACCGAGGGGCGCTGCGTCGCCATGATCAGGTGGATGCCGGATGCCCGCGCCATCTGCGCCAGGCGCTGGATGCAGGCCTCGATCTCTTTCCCGGCCACCATCATCAGGTCGGCCATCTCGTCGACGATGACGACGATATAGGGGAAGGTCTCGGGCTGGAATTCCTCGGTCTCGAAGACCGGCTCGCCGGTATCCTCGTCGAAGCCGGTCTGGACGGTGCGCTTGAACATCTCGCCCTTGTCCAGCGCCTCGCGGACGCGGCCGTTATAGCCCTCGATGTTGCGCACGCCCATCTTGGACATGCGGCGATAGCGTTCCTCCATCTCGCCCACGACCCATTTCAGCGCCACGACCGCCTTCTTGGGGTCGGTGACGACCGGGGACAGCAGGTGCGGGATGCCGTCATAGACCGACAGTTCCAGCATCTTGGGGTCGATCATGATGAGCCGGCATTCCTCGGGCGTGAGCTTGTAGAGCAGCGACAGGATCATGGTGTTGATCGCCACCGACTTGCCCGAGCCGGTGGTCCCGGCGATCAGCAGGTGTGGCATCTTGGCCAGGTTGGCCACCACCGGCCCGCCGCCGATGTCCTTGCCCAGCGCCAAGGGCAGCGGCTGGGTGCCGTCGCCGTAAGCCTTGGAGGCCAGGATCTCGCGCAGGACCACCTTTTCGCGCCGGGCATTGGGCAGCTCGATGCCGATGACCGAGCGGCCGGGCACGGTCGAGACCCGCGCCGACAGCGCCGACATCGACCGCGCGATGTCGTCGGCCAGCCCGATCACCCGGCTGGCCTTCAGCCCCGGCGCGGGCTCCAGCTCGTAAAGCGTGACCACGGGGCCGGGGCGGACCTCGGTGATCTGGCCCTTGACGCCGTAATCGTCCAGCACCGCCTCCAGCATGCGGGCGTTCTCCATCAGCGCCTCTTGCGACAGCTGGTGGCGCTCGACTGTGGTCGGCGCGGTCAGAAGCGACAGCGGCGGATGCTCGTAATGGCTGGCGGCATCGTCGAAGCGCAGCGCCGGCTGCGCCTCGGATTGCGCCTGGCGCGAGGGGGCGGGCTTCTTGGGCGGCACCACCACGCGGGGCGTCTCGGCGCCGAAGGGCGCGGCGGTGACGGGTTCGGCGAAATCCTCGTCGTCCTCGTCCTCGCCGGCGCGCAGCGGCAGCTCGTGCCGGGCGGGCGCGGCGCGGGCGCCGGTCAGCCGCGCCGTCACCGCCGACAGCAGCCCCTTGCCTTCCGAACGGGCGCCTTCCGAACGGGCGCCTTCGGAACGGCTGCGGATCGCATCGGTGATGCGGGCGCTGACCGCGGCGTTCGAGGGCGGCTCGTCATCCTCGGCATAATGCGTCTCGGGGTCGATCAGCTCGGGCTCGGGCGCGAAGTCGCGATCATCGGCCAGGGGGGCCGGCGCGGGACGCAGGCCCGGCAGGCCGCCGCGGGGCGCTTGCGGCAGGGCGGCGGAACCGGCGTGGCCCGCGCGCTCGCGCCGGGCATCGGCGCGGGTCTTGAGCCCGCGCGCCGCGCCCGAGGACAGACGCGCCCCGCGATCCATCGCCTGCAGCGCCAGGACGCGGGCGGTGGCCAGCCCCTCGCGCAGGAAGGTGCCGATGGTCGTCAACTCCTTGCGGTCGAAGCCCAGCACGAAGGCCAGGAAGGCGACGGTGCCGACGGCGGTCAGCAGCGCCAGCAGCTTGATCGCGACCGAAGCCTTCATCGGCATGGCCGACAGCATGCCGCCCATCAGCATGTCGCCCAGATGCCCGCCCAGGCCGAAGCTTTGCGTCCAGTCCGGCGGCGGCGCCATCGAGGTGGCATAGATCGAGACCAGCACCATGGCGATGGGCAGGAAGATGCCGCGCATCAGCCGTTCCTCGCCCCGGTGCAGCATCAGCCGCAGGCCCCAGACCACGGCGCCGACCACCAGGATCCAGGTGCCGTAGCCGGTGATCATGAACAGCGCCGAGGCGACATAGGCGCCGAAGCGGCCCAGGTAGTTCTGCGCCGGCTGGTCGGTCGCCGACATGAAGCTGGGATCGTCGGGGGAATAGCTGACCAGCATCATCGCGATCAGCACGCCCAGGATGACCAGCCCCGCGCCCAGCAGTTCCTTGCCGCGCCGCTCCAGCGCCGCCTGCGTGCTTTGGTCAAACAGCGGATCGCGGTGTTTCGCCTGCCAGCTCGCCATGCGTCAACCCCCTTGATACAAACAATTCTTCAGGCGGTTCAGCGCCGCCTCGGTCTGCTCCGCCGGCGCGACCAGCGCTACGCGGATGAAATTCCGGCCCGGATTGCCGGCCTCGGTGTCGCGGGCCAGATAGGCGCCGGGCAGCACCTGGATGCCCGCCTCGGCCCACAGCTTTTTCGCCGCATCCTCGCCGTCGCCGACGCTTTCGGGCACCGGCAGCCACAGGAAAAAGCCGCCCTGCACCGGCTGGTAGCCCGGCACATTGCCCAGCACCCGGTCGGCGATGCGGTATTTCTGCTGGTAAAGCGCGCGGCTGGCCTCGACATGGTCCTCCTCGCCCCAGGCCATGGCGCTGACGCGCTGCACCGGCAGGGGCAGCGGCGCGCCGGCATAGCTGCGCAGCCGCCGCATCTGCGCGATCTGCTGGGGTCCGCCGGCGGCAAAGCCCGAGCGCAGCCCCGGCAGGTTCGAGCGTTTCGACAGCGAGTTGAACATCACCACCCGGTCGGCCAGCCCCATGCGCGTGGCCACCGCCAGCGCGCCGGGCGGCGGCGCGTCGCGCCAGATCTCGGAATAGCACTCGTCGGCAAAAACCAGGAAATCGTGCCGGTCGGCCAGCGCGATCAGTTCCTCGAGATAATCCTCGGACGCAATGCTGCCCTGCGGATTGGCGGGCGAACACAGATATGCCACGGTGGCGCGGTCCAGCACCGCGGCCGGCAGGCCGGCAAAGCGCGGCAGGTGGCCGGTTTCTGCCGTGGCGGGGACGAAGACCGGCTCGGCGCCCACGGCGGCGGCGGCCACGGCATAGACCTGGTAGAACGGGTTCGGCACCAGGATCGCCGGCCGCTGGCCGTTCTTGCGTTCCGGCGCCAGCGCCAGGGCGGCATTGAACAGCCCCTCGCGCGTGCCGTTCAGCGCCATGATCCGCTCGGGCGCGACATCCAGCCCGTGCCGGCGGGCAAGCCAGCCCGAGATCGCGGCCAGCAGCTCGGCCGTGCCCTCGTTCGAGGGGTATTTGCCGAAATCGGCGATGCTTTCGGCCATGACCGGGCCGACGAAATCCGGCAGCGCATGGCGCGGCTCGCCAATGGTCAGGATCAGGGGATCGCCGCCGGGGTCGATGCCCGCAAGCAGCGTCCGCAGGCGCGGAAACGCGTAATCCGGCAGGTTCGAGAACCGCTCGGGAATTGCCATGACTGCCTCTCAGTCGGGGTCGTTGCGCCCCGTTTTGCCGCAAGACTACCGGCAATCCCCCCATGCGTCCAGAGTTTCACCGCCAGATTGCGCCCGTCCGTGCCGGATTTTCCCGGAAAATCCACGCCTCAGCGCAGCGCCGCCTCGGCCGCGGCGGCCGCCACCAGCAGCGCGCGGTCCTGGCCGGCGCGGCCCATCAGCGTGATGCCGCAGGCCGGATGGCCGGTCGGCAGGCTGACCGCCGGCAGGTCCAGCAGGTTGGCGATGCGGGTATTGCGCAGCGTCAGCAGGTTTTCGCGGGCAAAGAACTCTTCCTCGGCCAGCAGCCGGTCCACCGGCGGCGGCAGGATCGGCGCCGTGGGCAGGATCACCGCGTCGAAACCGGCGACCAGCCGCGCCCAATCGGCGCGCAGCCGGCCCAACTCCTCCCAGGCGGCGACGTAATCGGCCGCCAGCACGAACTGGCCGCCGCGAAAGCGCTCCAGGATCGGCGGGTGCATCAGCTCGGGCGCGGCCTCGATCTGCTCGCGCCAGATGCCATAGGCCTCGGGCGCGAACAGCAGCGGCGCCAGCACCATCGCCTCGGCCACGCAGGGCGGCGCGGCATGGGTAATGCGGGCGCCGGCGCGGGCCAGGCGGTTCACCGCATCCTCGAAGCCGGCGACCGGCTCATGCCGCGCCTCGTCGAAGGGCACGCCGTCCAGCACCATCAGCCGCAGCCCGCGCGGGCTGGCATCGGCCAGGTCGGGGGCGGGCTCGCCACGCAGCACGGCGAAAAGCTCGGCGCAATCCTCGACCGTGCGGGCGATGGGGCCGGCCACGTCGAAGCGGCGGCACAGCGGCACGATGCCGGCGCCGCTGACTGCGCCCGTGGTCGGCTTGAAGCCCACCAGCCCGTTCCAGGCCGCCGGCACCCGGATCGAGCCGCCGGTGTCCGACCCCACCGCAGCCGCCGCCAGCCCCAGCGCCACCGAAACCGCCGCGCCCGAGCTGGAGCCGCCCGGCGCCAGTTCCTGGTCGATGCTGTTGGGCGGCGTCGCCGTGCGCGGGTTCACGCCCAGGCCGGAAAAGGCCAGCTCGGTCATATGCGTCTTGCCCAGGCAGACCAGCCCGTCCAGCGTCGCCCCGGCCAGGATCGCGGCATCCTGCCGGGGCACGCGGCCCTCCAGCAGGCGCGAGCCGGCCTCGGTCGCGATGCCGGCGCTGTCGATATTGTCCTTCCAGCTGATCGCCACCCCGTCCAGCAAGCCGCGGCGCAGCCCGGCGCGGGCGCGGTCATGGGCGGCAATGGCCTCGGCCCGCGCGCGCTCGGGGGTCGGCCGGGCATAGATGCGGTCGCCATAGGGATGGCGGGCCGCGGCGTCCAGATAGGCCTCGGCCTGCTCGACCGGGCTGATGAGCCCGGCCAGGATCGCCCTTCCCTGTTCCGCCGCAGATGCCCTGAGCCAATCCATGCCCTTCCCCCGACCGATCAAATCCAGATACCAAATAATGCACAGGCTATCCCGGCGCGGGCTGGCCCGCAATGCGCTTGGCGGCCGCCATGACGCATGGACATTGCCCGGCCGACGGTCATATTGCGTCCCATGAGGACCGATTTCGACATCCTGATCGCGGGCGGCGGGCTGAACGGCCCGGCCCTTGCCCTGGCCCTGGCCGATGCCGGCCTGTCGGTGGCGGTGGCCGACGCCCGCCCCGCCGATGCCCGCGCCGGCGCCGCCTTCGACGGCCGCGCCTATGCGCTGGCGCTGGCCTCGCAGCGGCTGCTGGCCGCGCTGGGGCTGTGGCCCGAGCTGGCGCCGAACGCGCAGGAAATCCGCAAGGTCGAGGCGACACAGGGCGCGCCGGGCGAAGGCGCTGGCCCCTTCGGCCTGCATTTCGACGGCGCCGAGCTCGAGGAAGGCCGGCTGGGCTACATGCTCGAGGACCGCTTCCTTTACCGCGCGCTTCTGGCCGCGATGCAGGGGCGGGTCACGCATCTGCCCGGCCTGTCCGTCACCGGGCAAGAGGCCGAGGGCGCGGCGATCCGCGCCACCCTGTCGGACGGCCGCAGCATCAGCGCCCGGCTGCTGGTCGGCGCCGACGGGCGGCAATCGGGCGTGGCGGCGCGGGCCGGCATCCGGCGCATCGGCCATGACTATGGCCAGATCGCACTGGTCGCGGCGGTCGATCACGAACTGCCGCACGAAGGCACCGCGCACCAGTATTTCATGCCCACCGGGCCGCTGGCGATCCTGCCGCTGCCGGGCAATCGCAGCTCGATCGTCTGGTCCGAGGCCGAGGCCAGTGCCCGCGCGATCATGGAACTGCCGGATGACGAATTCCTGGCGGTGCTGCGCCCGCGCTTCGGCGATTTCCTGGGCGAGATCCGGCTGGCCGGGCCGCGCTTTTCCTATCCGCTGAACCTGACCCTGGCCGAGCGCTACATCGCCCCGCGGGGGGCGCTGGTCGGCGATGCGGCGCATGGCGTGCATCCCATCGCCGGGCAGGGGCTGAACCTGGGCCTGCGCGACGTGGCGGTGCTGGCCGAAGTGCTGGTCGCCGCCCGCCGCCGCGGCGAGGACATCGGCGCCGATCTGGTGCTGGCGCGCTATCAGGACTGGCGCCGGCCCGATGCGACGGCGCTGGCGCTTGGCATGGACGGGGTGAACGCGCTGTTTTCCAATGCCAATCCGCTGCTGCGCACCGCACGCGAGATCGGCATGGGCCTGGTCGATGCCATCCCGCCCCTGCGGCGCGGCTTCATGCGCCAGGCGGCGGGGCTGAGCCTCGAGCCGATGCCGCGCCTGCTGACCGGGCGGCGGCTTTAGGGAACGCTCACGCCTTCGTCAGCGTTGAGGCGCCGCGCATCCAGCGAACGTGATGTGCAAGTCATTGGAGAATCGGTATCATTCCGCTCATGAAACTGAAGTCGCTCGCCCTTGCGCCCGTCCTGTGCCTGGCCCTGGCCTTTCCCGCCCTGGCCGAGAAGATCCCGCTGAACGAGATCTCGCGCTATCTCAACAGCCTCAAGACCGCCAAGGCGGATTTCACCCAGGTGAATGCCGACGGCTCGATCTCGACCGGGGTGGTCTATATCCAGCGCCCGCAGCGGGTGCGCTTCGAATACAAGGGCGACCGCACGCTGGTCATGGCCTCGGCCGGCAACGTCGCCGTGTTCGACGGCAAGACGCGCGGTGCGCCGCAGCAATACCCGCTGTCCAAGACGCCGCTGTCGCTGATCCTGGCGCCCAACATCGACCTGAGCCGGGCGCGCATGGTCACCGGCTATGCCGAGAAGAAGAACACCACCGTCGTCACCGCGCAGGATCCGCAGCATCCCGAATACGGCAATATCCAGATGGTCTTTACCGCCAATCCGACCCAGCTGCGGCAATGGGTGGTGACCGACGACACCGGCAAGCGGACCACGGTGATCCTGGGCGACATGCAGACCGGGATGAGCTTTCCCGCCTCGACCTTCGCCATCCAGAACGAGATCGCCCGCCGCCAATAGGCGGGCGAACCGGGTCAGCGGCAGGAGGCAAGCTGGCTGCGATAGGCCTCGGACCGGGCCTGGACCTTGCCGGCGACGCCCATCAGCCAGGGCTTCGAGTGGTGCGAGCCCCTGGCAAAGCCCGAGCGGCCCTCGTGATAGGCCAGGTATTGCGAGGCGGCGTCCCATTTGGAAATGCCCAGCACCCGCGCCGAATCGTTCATGTACCAGCCCATGAAATCGGTGGCGTCGCGGATATTGTCGCGCCGGGCGCGGCGGTTGCCGGTCTGCTTGCGGTAATCGTCCCAGGTGCTGTCCAGCGCCTGGCTGTAGCCATAGGCCGAGCTTTGCCGGCCGATCGGAATGATGCCCAGCGCATATTGATGCGGCGTGCGGGCATTGCCGATGAATTTCGATTCCTGGTGGATCGTCGCCATCTGCACATGCACCGGCACCCCCCAGCGCCGCTCGGTCGCCTTCATCGCACGCATGTAGGCGGGCCGTTCGGCCGCGATGGCGCAGGCGCTTTCCAGATTGCGCGGCGCCTTGTAGTTCCCGCCCCCTCCGCAAGAGGCCACCAGCCCGACGATGGCGAGCTTGAGAAACCTGTTCATACTGCCCTCATGTTTTTTGCGGGCAGGATAAGCGCAATCCGGGGCGAGGCGCAAATGACAAAGGCTCGACCGTCCTAGCTGGGCAGGACCGAAACCGATTTCACGATGGCGTGGCAGGCGGTTCCCGGCTGCAATTCCAGCGCCTTGACCGAGCGCGGCGTGACCTGCGCAAGCATCCGCTCATGCTGCGCGCCCTGCCCCAGCGCCAGTTGCACCAGCCCGCCCTCGACGCAGGTCACAGTGACCGGCAGCAGATTGAGCGCCGACAGGCCCCGCGGCGCCTCGCGCGCCAGGATCACCTCATGCGCCAGGATGCGCAGCCGCAGCGCCTGCCCCGGCGCCAGGTCCAGTCCGGGCAGCAGCATCGGCCCGCCGGCGGTGGCGACCCGGACCATGCCGTCGGGTTCGCGCGCCTCGACCGTGGCGCGGATCAGCGCCCCCGCCTCGCGCGCGCCCAGCTGCGGGGCCAGTTCGGGATCGGCCAGGATCGCGGCCAGCGGGCCGGAATGGACCACCCGCCCCTGCCGCATCAGCACCACCGTCGTCGCCAATCGCAGCACCTCGGGCACCGAATGGCTGACATAGAGGATCGGCAGCCGGATCTCGTCGCGCAGGCGTTCCAGCCAGGGCATGATCTCGGCCTTGCGCGCCTCGTCCAGCGCCGCCAGCGGCTCGTCCATGACCAGCAGCGCCGGGTCCGACAACAGCGCGCGGCCGATGGCCACGCGCTGGCGCTCGCCGCCCGACAGCGTGCCGGGGCGGCGATGCAGCAGGGGCTCCAGCGCCAGCATCCCGGTGATGCGGTCGAAGTCCCGCGCCGCCCCGCGCCGCCAGCGCGAGGGGTAGCGCAGGTTCGCCGCCACCGTCATATGCGGGAACAGCCGCGCGTCCTGGAACACGCAGCCGATGCGCCGGGCCTGCGGCGAAAGGTTGGTCTTGCCGTCGAACAGCACCCGCCCGTCCAGTGCGATGCGGCCCTGATCGGGGCGCAACAGTCCCGCGATGGCGTTGATCGCCGTGCTCTTGCCGCAGCCCGAGGGGCCGAACAGCGCCGTCACCCCGCCCGGTGCCTGGAAGGCGACATCAAGCGCAAGCCCAGGAAAATCGTGGCGAAAGGCGACCTCCAGCATCAGGCCCGCCCCTCGGCGCGCCCATTCATGCGCGCGGTCATGCGCCAGGCCAGCCATTCCGACACCAGCACCGCCCCCATGGCGATCACCACCGAGACCAGCACCAGCCGCAGCGCCGCTGCATCGCCCGAGGGCACCTGCAACAGCGCATAGATGGCCGAGGGCAGCGTCTGCGTCTGGCCGGGAATGTTCGAGACGAAGGTGATGGTGGCGCCGAACTCGCCCATCGCCTTGGCAAAGCCCAGCGTGGCGCCGGCCAGGATCGCGGGCAGGATCAGCGGCAGCGTCACGGTCACGAAGATCCAGGCCCGCGGCGCGCCCAGCGTGGCGGCCGCCTGTTCAAGCTTGGGGTCCACCGCCTCGAATCCCAGGCGAATGGCGCGCACCATCAGCGGAAAGCTCATGATGCCGCAGGCCAGCGCCGCGCCGGTCCAGCGAAAGGCAAAGACGATGCCCAGCGGTTTCAGCAGGCTGCCCACCGGCCCCTGCGTGCCGAACGTGACCAGCAGCAGGTAGCCGGTGACGACCGGCGGCAGGATCAGCGGCAGGTGGACGATGCCGCTCAGCAGCCCATGCCCCGGAAAGCGCCGCCGGGCCAGTAGCCAGGCGACGGCGACGGCCGGCGGCAGGCCGGCCAGCGTGGCGACGGCGGCGACCCGCAGGGACAGCCGCACGGCCTGCCACTCCTGGGGGCCAAGCCAATCGGTCGGGATCATTGCGTGACGGTAAAGCCTTGCGATTCAAAGACCGACCTTGCCGGTTCCTGCGACAGGCTGTCAAGAAAGGCCGCCGCCTGCGGCGTATCGGCCCCCGTCGTCACCGCGGCGGGATAGGTGATCTTTTCATGGCTGTCGACCGGGAAGGTCGCGACCACGCCCACGCCCGGCTCGGCCACGGCATCGCTGCCATAGACGATGCCCAGCGGCGCCTCGCCGGTGGCGACCAGCTTCAGCGCGGCGCGGACATTGTCGGCTTGGGCCACCTGGCCCTCGACCTGATCCCACAGGCCCAGCGAGGTCAGCGCCTCCTTGCCATATTGCCCGGCGGGGACGGAATCGACCATCGCCATGGCCAGCTTGCCGTCGCCCAGCAGGCTGGGCAGTTCGGTCACGGGCGCCTCGGCCGGCTTGCCGGTGCCGACCAGCACCAGCGTATTGCCCAGCAGGTCGCGGCGCGTCGCCGGGTCGATGTCGCCCGACTCCTGCACCGCATCCATCCACGAACTCGAGGCCGAGATGAACAGGTCCGCCGGCGCGCCCTCCTGGATCTGCTTGGCAAGCTGCGAGCTGCCGGCATAGGAGATCACCACCGTATCGCCATGGCTTTCCTGCCAGGTGGCGGCGATCTCGTCCAGCGCGTCCTTGAGGCTGGCGGCAGCGAAGATGGTGATCTCGTCGGCCTGGGCGGCAGGCGCAAGCGCGATCAGGGCGGCGGCAAGGAAAGACAGGCGCATCGGGCGGGTCCATTCGTTGTGTCTGGATGGACATAACCAGCCATTGCCCGTGCTGGCAACCGTTATTTACGCCGAAGCAGATCGCTGCCCCGCACGCAGCCGCCCCAGTTCTGCGGCGCCCTGGTCACGCAGCAGCACCTCCAGCGCGCGGTAGTCGGCCAGCACCTGCCGGCCGCGCTCGGTCAGCTGGGCGCCGCCGCCATGGGCGCCGCCCCGGCTGCTGTCCACCAGGGGTGCGGCAAAATGCGCATTCATCTCTTCGACCAGCGACCAGGCGCGGCGATAGCTCATCCCCATGCGCCGCCCGGCGGCCGAGATCGAGCCCTCGTCGTCGATGGCCTGCAGCAGGTCGGCCTTGCCGCGGCCAAAGGTCAGGCCGGATTCGAAATGCAGGCGCAGGCTGATGCGGGGATCCTGGGTCATGGCCATATTCTGCCGTCTTTCCGCAAGGTCGCAAGGGGGCGGGTCTTTTCGATGTGCTATCGCGGCTCTAGCAGTAACATCATGCCAACGGCAATCGGGGGGAATCATGTCCGACAATGAAATCGTCATCCTGTCCGGGGCGCGCACCGCCATCGGCACCTTCGGCGGCAGCCTGGCCGGCGTGCCGCCGATCCAGCTGGCCGCGACCGCGACCCGCGCCGCGATCGAGCGCGCCGGCATCGGCCCCGAGCGCATCGGCACCGTGGTCTTCGGCCATGTGCTGAACACCGAGCCGCGCGACATGTACCTGTCGCGCGTGGCGATGCTGGAGGCCGGGGTGCCCGACAGCACGCCGGCGATGAACGTGAACCGGCTCTGCGGCTCGGGGGCGCAGGCCATCGTCTCGGCCACGCAGGCGCTGATGCTGGGCGACGCCGATTTCGCCGTGGCGGGCGGCGCGGAATCGATGAGCCGCGCGCCCTATGCCGTGCCCGCCGCGCGCTTCGGCGCCAAGATGGGCGACGTGCAGATGCTGGACATGATGGTCGGCGCGCTGACCTGCCCGATGGGCACCGGCCATATGGGGGTGACGGCGGAAAACGTCGCGCGCGAACATGACATCTCGCGCCAGGCGCAGGACGAATTCGCGCTGGAAAGCCAGAAACGCGCCGCCGCCGCCATCGCCGAGGGCCGCTTCAGGGAGCAGATCGTCCCCATCGAGATCAAGACCCGCAAGGGCGTGGTCGCCTTCGACACCGACGAGCATCCGAAGGCGACCGACCTGGAGAAACTGGCCGGGCTGAAGGCGGTGTTCCAGAAGGACGGCACGGTAACGGCCGGCAATGCCTCGGGCATCAACGACGGCGCGGGGGCGCTGGTGCTGGCGCGGGCCGAAGCGGCGCAAGCGGTGGGCGCCAAGCCGCTGTTCCGCATCCTCGGCCATGCCGTGGCCGGCGTGCGCCCCGAGGTCATGGGCATCGGCCCGGTCCCGGCCGTCGAGGCGCTGCTGAAGCGCACCGGCCTGAAGGCCGGCGATTTCGACGTGATCGAATCGAACGAGGCCTTTGCCGCCCAGGCGCTGGCGGTGAACAAGGGCCTCGGCCTCGACCCCGCCAGGGTGAACCCGAACGGCGGCGCCATCGCCCTGGGCCACCCGGTCGGCGCGACCGGCGCCATCATCACCGTGAAGGCGATGTATGAACTGATGCGCACCGGCGGCAGCAAGGGGCTGATCACCATGTGCATCGGCGGCGGCCAGGGCATCGCGCTGGCCATCGAACGTCTCTGAGCCTGCGTTGACGACCCGGCCCTCAGCTGGGCCGGGTCTTCGGCTGCACTGTCGCATGAGTATTTGGGGAACGAAGAAGCGCAGGCCCGGCTTCTTCGTTCCATAAATACCCGAACTGCCTTTCACGCTTCGCCAAGCATGCCCTGCATGCGCGAATGCCGAAGCAGCGGAAAATGGAACGGGCCGCCCCCCTGGAGAACGGCCCGCGAGATCCACGGAGATGGTCCGGTTAGGGTTGGTGCCCACCGTCCCAGCCAGGGTTTACGACCCTTGGGGCTGCCCTCAGGCCACGGCCCCCCTGACTGTCCCGACACCTCTCTCCAATATCACTCTCGACACTGGACCACCTCCTTTCAATAAGTTGCCTTATGGGGTCCAGCCTGCCACAGAACCTTTAACAGTCAATGAATTTGCGCGCGGCGCTGGATCAAATTTCCGACGACGATGCGGAAGGGCACGAGCGCCAGGACTGCCTGCGCAAGCTTCACCCCGCAATCGGCCACTGCCAGCGAAACCCACAGCGGCTGGACGGGCCCCTGGCCCAGCAGCGGAACCAGTTCATTTGCCCAGGAAACATCGTCCGCCGGGAAGATCGGCGTCAGCTGCGAGGCAAAGGCGATGCTGAAGAAAACGGCAGTGTCGAGGATCGAACCGGCGACGCTGGCCGCCAGGGGTGGTAGCCACCAGTTGTATTTTCGCAACTGGTTGAAGACCGAGATGTCCATCAGCTGCGCCGAAAGGAAGGCCGCGCCCGAGGCTATGGCGATGCGCAGCGTGGTCTTGTCCAGCCCCGCGGCCACGACCGAGCACAGCACGCCGGTCACGAAGCCGGCATAGACCACCTTGCGCGCGGCGGCCGGGCCATAGACCCGGTTCATGATGTCGGTCACGAGGAAGGCGACCGGATAGGTCAACGCCCCCCAGGTCAGCCAGGAGCCCAGCAGATGCTGGACCAGGATGTTCGAGGCCACCACGACGGCGGCCATGGCGATGACGCCGGGAAGGATACGGGACATGTCTGGTTTTCCGTTTTGGCAAGGTCGCGGAGACTCGGCCCCGTCGGGGCAAGGCCGCATAAGCCCGCCGGGCCCTTCTGTCAACGGGCTTGCTGGTCTATAGCGCGGCCGCGGCGGCGATTTCCACCGCAAAGGCGCCGTTCATCCCCTCGACCGCGGTATTGGTCAGCGCGACCAGGCTGCGGCCGCGCGCGGGATCGACGATCCAGCTGTGGCCGTAGATGCCGCCCCAGCCGAGGCTGCCCTGCGGCAAGCCGATGCCGGCCGCATCCGCGTCGGTGACGACCGCGCCCGCCCAGGCATGGCCCCATCCGGCACCGCGCAGCGGATGGCGCTGGCGGATGCGGTTGCGCCGGGCCTCGGCGCGCAGGTTCTCGGCCAGGAAAGGGCCGTCGCACAGGGTTTCCAGCAGCGCCAGCGCCGCCTCGGCCGTCCCTGCCATGCCGCCGCCGCCCGAGGGATAGGCCGAGGGGTCGCGGATGCGCTCGGGCAGGTAGGCATAGCTTTGCTCGGGTTGCAGCGGATTGCGGACACGGGTCGGGCCGCACATCCGTTGCGGCTCGGGGCGGGCATCGGCGTAGTTCGCGGCCAAGTCCACGGCGTCCGGGGCCTGGAAGCCGGCCTCGATGCCCAGGGGGTCCGTCACCAGCCGGGCCATGGCCTCGGGCAGCGGCATGTCGACCGCGGCCTCGATCACCGCGCCCAACACATCGGTCGCCAGCGAATAGCGCCAGCGCGTGCCCGGCGGCCGGTCCAGCGGCACCGAGGCGATGCGGCGCAGGTTCTCGGCCAGCGAGATGCCGCTGTCGCCGATCCCGTCCGAGACCCCGGCGCAGGCATAGGGGCCGTCCGGCGGCTGGTTGAAGCCGTAGTCCAGCCCCGCCAGATGCGACATCAGCTGGTCCACGGTAATCGCGGGGCGGGTTCCGTCGGGCAGGGCGGGGGCGAAATCCGGCAGCCAGCGCGTCACCCGGTCCTCGGGCGACAGCCGGCCCGCCTGCATCAGCCGCAGCGCCGCGACGGTGGTGAAGGGCTTCGAGACCGAGGCATAGCGCAGCCAGGTCGCCTGCCGCATGGGCCGGCCGGCCTCGCGGTCGGCCAGGCCGGCGGCGCGGGCATGGACCAGCCGGCCGCCCTGGGCCAACAGGACCACGCAGCCGACGATTCGCCGCTCGGCCAGCGCGCTGTCGACGGCGCGGTCCAGCGCGGCGATGCTGGCGGAAAGGCTCATTCCGCCACCCGGTACTCGACCAGTTCGGTGCGTTGCAGCCAGCCGAAATTATCGTCCGAGATCATGGTGATGCGGATGCCCTGCCCGTCATGCCAGACCGAGATCCCCTCGAGGTTGTCATATTGCAGCGGCCGCGATTCCAGCAGCACCCGTTCGTTCGAGACGCCGCTTTCCGACAGGTCGAAGCGCCTGACGCGGGTGCGGAAGCCCAGGAGGCCCTTGAAGTCGCGCTCCAGCAGGTAGAAGCGTCCGTCCGGGCCGATGTCGGCGCCGACCGCCAGCCAGTCGCCCGAGCGCGGGATCGCGAAGGGCTGGTCCCACTTGCCCTCCCGCCAGCGCCAGACCGGAAAGGGCCGGGTCAGCGCCCCCGACCGCTCGGGCAGGGTCAGCAGCGTGCCGTCGGGCAGGATCGCCAGCGCCTCCAGCGAGGAGTTGCGCTGCATCGCCTTGAACTCGGGCGGCCGGGGCAGGGGCTTGGCCGGGCTGTCGGGCGTGTCGTGGCGGGCGACGCGGGTCAGCCCCTCGAAGCTGATCCAGATCGTGCCGTCGGGGGCGATGGCCAGCCCCTCGCTGTCGCCCTGCCAGCCGGGTTTCAGCGGCTTGCCGGCGCTGTCGCGCAGATGGGCGCGGCCGGCCAGCTCCAGCCCGCGGATGCGGCCCTGCGCATCGCGCTGGACGCTGCCCCAGCGGATGGTGGCGCGGTCGGACAACGCGGTGAAGCGGCTGCCGTCGGCGCTGATCTCGATGCCCGAGAAGCCGCCGAATGTCTCGTCCTCCATCCGCCAGACATAGGTCGCGACATATTCCACCTTCGGCATGGGCGGAGGCGAGGGATCGGCCGCGCAGGCCGATGAGGCCGAGACAAGCAGCAGCGCCAGCGCAAGGCCCGGCAGGCGGCGGGGCCGCCCTGCCGCGCCGCCGGCCGTGCCGCCGCGCCTTAGCGGGCGGTGGCGACGACCTGGCATTGACGGGGCATCTCGCTTAGCCGGAAGCTGCGGGGATGGCGATAGTTCGGATCGGGCGGCACCGGCTTGATCCGGCTGGGGTCGATGCGGTTCTTGATCCATTCCGCGGCCTCGGCGCAGCCGTCGCCGGGCGGCGGCACGTCCTGCTGCTGGCAGACCGAGCCCGCCGGGCAGGCCAGGCGGACGTGGAAATGATAGTCGTGGCCACCCAGCGGCCGGATCTTGCGCAGATAGCTGCGGTCGCCGGTCTCGGACTGGCACATCGCCAGCTTGGCGACCGGATCGACGAAGATGCGCTCGACCCGCGGGTCGCGGGCGGCGGCGCGCATGATCGCCATGTGACCGCCGCTCCACAGGCCCGAGGGCGCGGTGCCGGCCTTGTTCACCACCGATTGCGACGAGATCTTCTCGCGCTGCGCGGCGCTGAGGCGCAGGCTTTGCGGCGGCAGCATCCAGATGTCGGCATCAAGCCCCGACTGGTGGCTGGCATGGCCCGAGGTCATCGGCCCGCCGCGCGGCTGGCCCATGTCGCCGATGTAAAGCCCCTGCCAGCCGACCTGACGCGCGGCCTGCGACAGGCCGATCAGGAAGCTGACCAGTTCGGGATGGCCCCAGTTGCGGTTCCGGGACAGGCGCATGGCCTGCCAGGTCGGGCCGGATTCCGGCAATTGCATGGCGCCCGAGACGCAGCCCTTGGAATAGAACCCGATCGAGACCGGGGCGCCCCCGGTCGGGCCGGGGACGGCGCCGAAGACGTTGCGGGCCAGCGGGTCGGCCCCGGCGGGCTGGACCAGGCCAAGCCCGGTCAGCGCCAGCACGGCGGCGGTCAGGAATTTGCGGATCACTGCGCGGCCTCTCCTTTTGCTTTGACCCAACCTAGCAGAACCAGCGCCAGAAGGAACATCACGATGAGCGGAGAGATGCCGAGCCGTTGGCTTCCGGTCACATCCGTCATCGTGGCGATCAGCAAGGGTGCCAGGAAAGCCGTCGCCTTGCCCGACAGCGCGTAAAGGCCGAAGGCCTCGGTGGCGCGCTGGGGCGTGGTGTGGCGCACCATCATGGTGCGGCTGGCCGATTGCAGCGCGCCACCCGCGCCGCCGATCAGCGCACCGCAAAGGAAGAACAGCACATCGGGCAGGCGCGAGCCCTCGGCCAGCGGCAGGCCCAGGATCTGCTGGCGGCTCATGCCGGTGATCAGGATGCAGACCGCGATCAGGACCAGCGTGCAGGCGACGATCACCGGCTTGGGCCCCCAGCGCCGGTCGGCGCGGCCGCCGATCCAGCTGATGACGGCGGCCGAGATGGCGCTGACCACGCCGAAGACCCCGGCCAGGAACACCGGCCAGCCCAGCACCGTGCCGGCATAGACCCCGCCGAAGGCGTAAAGCGCGTTCAGCGCATCGCGCGAGAACATGGACGACACCAGCCAGGCCGCCAGCGAATGCCGGTGCCGCAGGCTGGCCAGCAGCCGGCCCAACTCTGCCATGGACGCGCCCAGCCGCAGCGGGCGGCGCGGCCCCCGCGTCTCGGGCACCCAAAGCGCAAAGGGGATCATGAAGACCAGATACCACAGCGCGGTAAAGGGCCCCACAGCCCGCGTGCCCTCGCGCAGCGCCGGATCAAGCCCCAGGACCGGCGCGATGCCCAGCATGGTGCGCCCGGTCTGCGCATTCTCGGCCAAAAGCAGCAGCACCATCGCCAGCGCGATCACGCCCCCCAGGTAGCCGAAGGCGAAGCCCGAGCCCGAGATGCGGCCGATCTCGCCATGCGGCGCCAGCCCCGGCAGCAGGGCATTGGTGAAGATGGTGGCGAACTCCATGCCGATCAGCCCGATGCCGAAGCAGACGATGGCCAGGTGCAGGTTCGGCTGGTCCGGCATCAGGAACCACAACCCCCAGGAGCCCGCCATGTAGAAGGCGGAAAAGATCCAGACCCAGACCAGCCGGCGCCCGCTGGTGTCGGCGATGGCGCCCAGCACCGGCGCCAGGAGCGCGATGATGACGCCGCAAATGCTCAGCCCGTAGCCCCAGAGCGACTGCGCCGCCGCCCCCGCCGCCTCGGGGGTCATGCCCTGCGCGGCATAGTGCTGGCGGGCGACCTCGGCGTAATAGACCGGGAAGATGAAGGTCAGCAGCAGCGTCGCAAAGGGCTGGCTGGCCCAGTCGAAGAACCACCAGCCCCAGATGCGTTTGCGTTCCATGCCGCGCCCCTCTTGCCCGCCGGTGCTGCCGCCCGTCCCGCAGCCCGCGCGCATAAGGCCCCAGCCGGTTCAGGCTGGCAAGTCTGGATTGCGCTCGTCCGGCAGGATGGGCGGCAGCACCGGCGGCCAGGGCCGCCCGGCATCCGCCGCGATCCAGGCCTGCACCCAGCCCGGCAGTTCCGGGCTTTCCGGGTCGCGCCCGGCCGCCTGCATCAGCCGCGCCGGGGCGACGATGCCCTGGTCCGAGGTGATCGCCCCGCGCAGCAGCATGTGGTTGCAGCACTCGCCCCGCCGCCACATGCTTTGCTCCATGTAAAGGAAGCGCGCGTCCCAGCCCAGCGTGCGCGAGACCATGGTGAAGCGGTCGAAGGCCCTGATCCGGCGGCGATAGCGCACGGTATTGCCGGCGACGGTGATGCCCCAGCGGTTCTGCCGCAGGGTGTCGATGATCCCGGTCCTGACCGCCATCGGCAGGCGCCCCAGGTCGTAAAGCGTCAGGGTGCGGCCGTTGTTCAGCTCGATCCAGGGGTCCAGATCCCAGGGCCAGCAGCGATGGGTCGAGACATGCGCCTCCAACACCCCGATCCGGGGACTGCTGCGGAACTTGAGCATCTCCTTGGCAAAGCGGAGCATGGGATACATGGGCGGCCTCCCTTTGGGACGGCTGCGGGGCTAGCCTTGGACCGGCGGCGCGTCAATCGGAACGCTGCGGCGGCGATGCTTGCTGCTTGCGCAATGCGGATGCCTGCCTTACCTGTCCGGGGAACAGCCGGAAGGGGATGGAATGGGCACGCTCTACGAAGCCTTGATGCTGATACTCGACGTGGTCTGGTTCGTGATGATCGCCCATATCATCATGTCATGGCTGATCAACTTCCAGGTGCTGAACCTGCGCCAGCCGCTGATCTGGCAGATCTGGAGCGGGCTCAACCGCCTGCTGGAGCCGATCTACGGCCCCGTCCGCTCGATCCTGCCCAATACCGGCGGGCTGGACCTGGCGCCGCTGGTGGTCTTCATCGGCATCATCATCCTGCAGCGCGCGCTTGCCAATAACGCGGCCTGGTTCTACGGCTTCTGATGTCGGCCGCGCCCCTTCTGCGGCAGGTCTTCGGCTTCGATGCCTTCCGGCCGGGGCAGGAAGAGATCGTCGATGCCGTGGCCGCGGGCCGCGACGTGCTGGCGATCATGCCGACCGGCGGGGGCAAGTCGCTGTGCTACCAGCTGCCGGCGCTGATGCGGGACGGGCTGACGGTGGTGATCTCGCCGCTGATCGCCCTGATGCGCGACCAGGTGCGGGCGCTGACCGAGGCGGGCGTCGCCGCCGCCGCCCTGACCAGCGGCAATTCGGACGAGGAAAACAGCGAGGTTCTGCGCGCGCTGAACGCGCGCGAGCTGCGGCTGCTCTACATGGCGCCCGAGCGGCTGGCCTCGGGCGCGACCATCCCGATGCTGCGCCGCGCGGGCGTGCAGGCCATCGCCGTGGACGAGGCGCATTGCGTCAGCCAGTGGGGCCATGACTTCCGCCCCGACTACCTGCGCGTGGGCGAGTTGCGCCGGGCGCTGTCCGTGCCGCTGGCCGCCTTCACCGCCACCGCAGATGCGGAAACGCGCGACGAGATCGTCAAGCGCCTGTTCGACGGCGCGCAGCCGCAGATCTTCCTGCGCGGCTTCGACCGGCCGAACATCCACCTGGCCTTCCAGCCCAAGGACGGGCCGCGCCGGCAGATCCTGGATTTCGCCGCCGCCCGCCGCGGCCAGTCGGGCATCGTCTATTGCGGCACCCGCGCCAAGACCGAGACGCTGGCCGGCGCGCTGAACGAGGCCGGCCTTGCCGCCGTCGCCTATCACGGCGGCATGGAGCCCGACCAGCGCCGCGAGGTCGAGATGCGCTTCCAGCGCGAGGACGGGCTGATCGTGGTGGCGACCGTGGCCTTCGGCATGGGCATCGACAAGCCCGACATCCGCTGGGTCGCCCATGCCGACCTGCCGAAGTCGATCGAGGCCTATTACCAGGAAATCGGCCGCGGCGGCCGCGACGGCGCCCCGGCCGAGACGCTGACGCTTTACGGTCCCGACGACATCCGCCTGCGCCGCGGCCAGATCGACGAGGGGCTGGCCCCGCCCGAACGCAAGGCCGCCGACCACGCCCGGCTGAACGCGCTCTTGGGCCTGGCCGAGGCGACGGGCTGCCGCCGCGTCGCCCTGCTGCGCTATTTCGGCGAAGAGGCCGGGCCCTGCGGCAATTGCGACATATGCGACAACCCGCCCGAATGCTTCGACGCCACCGAGGCGGCGCAGAAGGTGCTGTCGGCCATCCTGCGCACCGGCCAGACCTATGGCGCGGGCCATGTCATCGACGTGCTGACCGGCACCATAACCGACCGCATCCGCAGCCGGGGCCATGACCGGCTGCCGACCTTTGGCGTCGGGCGCGACATGGCCAAGCCGCAATGGCAGGCGGTGATCCGGCAGATGCTGGGCCACGACCTGATCCGCCCCGACCCGGAGCGCCATGGCGGCCTTGCCATCACCGCCGCCGCCCATCCCGTGCTGCGCGGCGAGACGCGCATCACCCTGCGCCGCGACGCCATGGCCCGCGCGCGCCCCGCCGTGGTGGTCCGCGCCTCGGTCGACGAAGAGGACGCGCCGCTGCTGTCCGCGCTCAAGGCCAAGCGCCGCGCGCTGGCCGAGGCGGCGCGGGTGCCGGCCTATGTCATCTTCCCCGACCGCACGCTGATCGAGATGGCGCAGACCCGGCCCCGGACGCTGGACGAGATGGCGCGGGTGAACGGCGTCGGCGCGAAAAAGCTGGAAAGCTATGGCGAGGAATTCCTGCGCGTCATCGCCGGCGAGGTCGCGCCGATGCATCCCGCGCGCCGGGCGCTGGCTGGCCGTGCCTCGGGCGACCTGTTCGACCGGCTGGCCGAGGCGCAGTCCCGGCTGGCGCGCGGCGAGGACGGCACCGAAAAGCCGCTCTCCGTCAGCAACTCCGCCCTGCGCCGCATCGCCGAGGACCGGCCGCGCGAGCTGTCGCGCTATCTGGACGAGGCGCGGCTCGAGCGGTTCGGCACCGCCTTCGCCGCCGAGATCGCCGCCGACCCCGAGGGCTGAGCGGGGCCGATGTCTTGTCAGCCACTAGGCGCCGCCTGCCGAAGGCGAGGACCGGGCGGAGTCGTTCCCGTTGGCGCGAATGCCCAGGCGGTTTCGCCGCGGTCGTGATCTTCGGCCCGTCGGCCGGATGGCCTTCGTGGCGGCACAGCAAGGCGGGCAGCGGCAGCCACGTTCCGTTGTCGCAGGGTCAAAGCCAGGATCCCGCCATGGCTGCGGGAACCTCTTCCCGCTTCTCTTGGCCCGGTGGATTCCGGCAGGGACATTGTCGCGACATCCGGGCGATGGGCGACCGTCCTTCCCGGCGGCACACGTCGCGGCCGGGTTCTGACCCGGCCTCCGCAATCCGGCCCCGGCGCGGCATCCGCGCATCCGCCCGCCCTACACCACAGGGCGAAGATGGGCTGCTGTCGCCGGCCTCACGTCCAGGCACCGCCGGGGACGACAATCCGCATCGCGCCAGCGGAACCCTTCCCGCCCGCACCGCGCCTTATTCTTGCGCGGCGGCGCGGGCGCGGTCCTCGGGGTCGGGCATCGGGTCGCCCTCGGGCGGTCGGACCCGGAAGACGGCACAGTAAAGCGCCGGGACGAAGATCAGCGTGACCAGCGTGCCGGCGATGATGCCGCCCATCATCGCGAAGGCCATCGGCCCCCAGAACACCTGCCGCGAGATCGGGATCAGCGCCAGGCTGGCCGCCGCCGCCGTCAGCAGGATCGGGCGGGCGCGGCTGTCCGATGCCTCGAAGACCGCGTCCCATTTCGCGTGCCCCTTGGCGATCAGCTCCTGGATCTCATGCACCAGGATGACCGAGTTGCGGATCAGGATGCCGATCAGCGCCAGGATGCCCAGGATGGCGACGAAGCCCATCGGCACGCCAAAGGGCAACAGTGCCGCGACCACGCCGATCAGCCCCAGCGGAGCCGCGGCAAAGACGATCAGCGACAGCCGGAAGCCCTGCATCTGCACCATGACCAGCGTCGCCATGATCAGCAGCATGATCGGCACCACCGCGGCGATGGGCTGCTGGCTTTCGGCCGAGGTCTCGACCGTGCCGCCGACGACGACCTTGACGCCGGGCGGCAGGCCGGCCTGGAAGCGTGCGACCTTTTCGGCCAGCGCCTCGACCAGCGTGGCGGGCTGGTCCTTGCTGGCGATGGCGGCCTTGACCGTCACCGTCGGCAATCCGTCGCGCTGCATGATCAGCGGCTGCTCGGTATCGTATTCCAGCTTGGCCAGCGAGGCGAGCGGGATCGGCATCCCGGTCGGCGTCGCCAGTTGCAGGTTCTGGATCGATTCCAGCGATTCGCGATCCGCCTGCGAGCCGCGGGCCACGACGTCGATCAGGAAGATGCCGTCGCGCAGCTGGGTGATCGTCCGGCCGTTGAAGGTGCCC
This sequence comes from Paracoccus versutus, assembly GCF_029909795.1. Classification (NCBI taxonomy): domain Bacteria; kingdom Pseudomonadati; phylum Pseudomonadota; class Alphaproteobacteria; order Rhodobacterales; family Paracoccaceae; genus Paracoccus; species Paracoccus versutus. The sequence goes on along the minus strand of NZ_CP038197.1, from coordinate 1,912,753 downwards.
GAAAGCGCGCCCGAGATGTCCTCGTTGGTCAGGCCCAGCCGGCGGGCCTGGTCCTGGTTCACCTGCAGCCGCACCACGCGGGCGGGTTCGTTCCAGTCCAGCGCGATGTCGCGCAGCCGCGGCTCGGTCGCCAGCACCGCGGCCAGTTCGCGCGCCGCGTCGCGCGCCTGTTCCGGGTCGGGCGACGAGACGCGGTATTGCACCGGCTTGCCCACCGGCGGCCCGATCTCGAGGTTCTTGACATAGATGTCGGTGCCGACCAGTTCGCGCCCGGCGAATTCGGCCAGCCGCGCCTTGAGCCGGTCGCGCGCCGCCAGGTCCGGGGTCTGGATCACGATCTGGCCCATGTAGGGACCGGGCGTGGGCACGTCCATCGACAGGATGAAGCGCGGCGCGCCCCGGCCGACATAGGTGGTCCAGAACTGCGCGTCCGGTTCCTCGGCCAGCATCGCCTCGATCCGGGCCATATCGGCGTCGGTCTTGGCGATCGAGGCATTGGCGCGCTCGGTCACGTCCACGATGATCTCGGTCCGGTCCGAGGTCGGAAAGAACTGCTGCTCGACGAAGCGCATGCCCACGACCGAAACCGCGAACACGGCCAGCGTGATGGCGATGGTCAGCCATTGGTGGCGCATGCCCCACAGGAGCAGGCCGTGGAACTGCCGGCGCAGCCAGGTCGGCCGCTCGGACTTATGCGCCATGGTCGCGGGCAGCATGGTGACGCCCAGCAGCGGCGCGAACAGCACCGCGACGATCCAGCTGACGATCAGCGAGACGGCGATCACCACGAACAGCGAAAAGGTGAACTCGCCCGCCGCCGAGCTGTTCAGCCCGATGGGGATGAAGCCCGCCACCGTGACCAGCGTGCCGGTCAGCATCGGGAAGGCGATGGAGCTCCAGGCATGGCTGGCGGCGCGTTCCAGGCTGTCGCCCACCTCGAGCCGCGAGATCATCGTCTCGATGGCGATCATCGCGTCGTCGACCAGAAGCCCCAGCGCGATGATCAGCGCGCCAAGCGAGATGCGCTGCAGCGTGATGCCATAGATGTCCAGCACGATGAAGGTGATCGCCAGCACCAGGGGAATGGTCAGCGTCACCACCAGCCCGGCGCGCAGGCCCAGGCTGACGAAGCTGACCAGCAGCACGATGGCCACCGCCTCGGCCAGGGCCTGGACGAAATGGCCCACGGCCTCGTTCACCACATGCGGCTGGTCGGCGAACTTGGCCATCTCGATGCCGATGGGCAGGCCGCGGGCCACCTCGGCCATCAGCGCATCGACCTGCTCGCCGAATTCCAGGATATTGCCGCCCTCGCGCATGCCGATCTGAAGGCCGACCGCCTCCTTGCCGTTATAGCGAAACAGCGCGCTCGGCGGGTCTTCGTAGCCGCGCTGCACAGTGGCCACGTCGCCGATGTTGAAGAAGCGGTCGCCGACCCGCAGGTTCACCGCCGCGATCGCGGCCGCGTCGTCGAACTGGCCGCCGACGCGCACCAGCACCTGCTCGGGGCCGGCCTGCACGATGCCCGAGGGCGAGATGGCGTTTTGCAGCGCCAGCGTCTGCACCACCTGGTTGTGGTTCAGCCCCATCGCCGCCAGCCGGGCCGAGGAAAACTCCAGGAAGATCCGTTCCTTGCGCACGCCCAGCAGCAGGGTCTTACCCGCCATGGGCAGGGCCTGGACCTGCTTGCGGATGTCCTCGACCCGGTCGCGCAGCTCGCGCTGGGTAAAGCCGTCCGAGGTGAAGGCATAGATATTGCCGAAGACGTCGCCGAAATCGTCGTTGAACTGGAATCCCTGGAACTCCTGCGGAAATTCCGGGCGGATGTCCGACATCATGCTGCGCACGCGCTTCCAGACCTCGGGCACCTGCGGGCCGCGGATCGTCGGGTCCAGCTCCAGGTAGACCACCGACTGCCCCGGCATGGTGACCGAGCGGGTGAACTTCAGCTCGTCGAGTTCCTCGAGCTTGGTCTCGATCCGGGTGGTGACCTGTTCCAGCGTGTCCTCGATGGTCGCGCCGGGCAGCGAGGCGCTGATCACCATGATCTTGATGGTGAAGTTCGGATCCTCCTCGCGGCCCAGGCGCAGATAACCGAGCGTGCCCGCCACCATCGAGACGATCAGCAGGAACCACACCAGCGAACGGTGATGCAGCGCCCAGTCGGACAGGTTGAAGCCGCCTCTGGTCATGGTGTCACGCCTTGTCCCACGGATTGGCCCTCGGCCAGGGAATGGATGCCGCGGATCACCACCTCCTCGCCTTGGGCCAGGCCCGAGGCGACGGTGACGCGCCCGCCGATCGGCGGCCCCAGGGTCTCGATCCGGCGCAGAGCGACGGTGCCCTGGTCGCCGTCGCGGCTGACCACCCAGACATGCTGGGCGCCGTCGCGTTCAAGGATGGCGGCCTGGGGCAGGACCAGCCGCGCGGCGGCGGCGCCGGCGGGACGGGCCCGCACCAGCGCGCCCAGGCGGAAATCGGCATCCTCGCCAAGCGCCAGGTGGATGCGTCGGGTCCGGGTCGCGGCATCCGCCACCGGCTCGATCTGCGAGACCGTCGCCGGCACGATGCGTCCGGGGTCGTTTTCCGTCCAGACCTCATAGGGATCGCCCTGTCCCACGCGCGACAGCACGATGTCCGGCAGGTCGATCACCGCTTCGATGCCGTCCTGGGTGGACAGCCGCAGCACCGGCTCGCCGGCGCTGACCACGGCTCCGGCATTCACGAAAACCGCGCTGATCACCCCGGCGAAAGGGGCGCGCATCTCGGCGAAGCCCTCGGCGTCGCGGGCCTGGATCAGTTCGGATTGCGCCTGCTGCTCGGCGGCCTGCGCCGCGGCCAGCGCGCGTTCGGCCTGTTCCAGCTGCGCGGTCGAGGCGACGTTGCGGCTGGCCAGCGACCGCGTGCGTTCGGCCGTGGCCTGGGCGGTGCGCAGTTCCACCTGCGCCGCCTCGACCGCGGCCTGGGCGGCGCGGACATCGCCCTGCAGGTCGTCGGGATTGAGCGTGGCCAGTACGTCGCCCTGGCGGACGACATCGCCGACATCGACATTGCGCGCGGTCACGCGGCCAAGGGTCTGGAAGCCCAGGGCGACCTCGATCCGCGCGGCGATCACGCCGGGGATGGAATGGCCGGCCGCCTGGGCGTCGCTGACCAGGATGCTGGCCACCGGGCGCGGGGCCGGGGCGGTCACCTCGCCGGATTTCTGCCAGGGCCACGAGAAAGCGGCCGCGACGCCGGCAAGCGCGACCAGGACCAACAGCGCGGACATAAGGGCCTTGCGCATCATTCCCCCTCTACCGCTGCATCCGCGACCACGCGGCCGGGATACAGCATCTGCGACCCGGCCCCGACCACGGTCTGCCCCGGTTCCACCCCGGCGCCCAGGATCACCGTGCCGTTGGCGAAACGCTCGATCCGAGCCGGCGCCAGAGAGACGCGATTGTCATCCCCCACCAGCCAGACCGCCGGCTCGCCCTCCACCGAGGTCAGCGCCGTCCAGGGCACGGCGATGCCGCTGCCTGCGGGGAAATGCACCGCGCCCCGCACCGCCGCGCCCAGCAGGCTGGCGGTCGGCGGGGCGTTCTCGATCTCGGCCCGCACCGTGACCGAGCCGGTGGCGGGATCGACCAGCGGCGCGATCTCCGTCACCTGCGCGGTCATGTGCAGGTCGGGAAAATCGATCCCAGTCAGCGTCACCGGCGCGCCGATCGCACCGCGCAGCAGCGGCGTGTCCGGGCTTTGGAACACCGCCTCGCGCCCGGTGGCCGAAGCCAGCGAGATCACCGCCTGCGCCGCCCCGACGATCTGTCCCGGCTCGGCCCGGCGCGCGGTGACGATGGCGTCGCCGGGGGCGCGGATCACCGTATCCTCCAGCGCGCGCTGCGCCTGGCCCAGGGCGGAGCGCGCCTGCGCGAGCCCGCCGCTGGCCGCCGACAGGGCCTGGCTTGCCGCGTCAAGCGCGGCGCGCGTGCCGACGCCGCGCTTCAGCATCGCATCGGCGCGCTGCAGCGCCTGGCGGGCCTGGGCCTCAGCCGCCTCGGCCGAGGCGACCGCCGCCTGCGCCACGCGCAACGCCTGTTCCTGCTGCACCGGATCGGTCCGGGCCAGCGGCTGGCCTTGGGTGACGCGATCGCCTTCGCGCACCAGCACCTCGATCACGCGGCCGCCCAGCCGGAAGCCGACATCGACGCTGTCCTTGGCATGGACGGTTCCGGTCAGGGCGGCGTCAAAGGTCAGTTCGGCCTTCTCGACCTGCACGAACTCGACCCGCAGGGGGGCCTGGGCCATGGCCGGCGCCGCCGCGAAAAGCGCCAGGATCAGCGCAAGCAGGCGGGGCATCGCCCTGCCCCCACCTGGCCTGCTGTCCGTTTCCGGTCGGATGTTCAAATTCGCTGCTCCTGAAAATATCGGAACGACATGACCTTGCGGATGCGCCGGCCCCAGGCTGGCCCGGAACGTCCGGCGAACGGTTTGTTATTGATAGCTGCGCACCAGCGCGGCCGCAATCATGCCCCAGCCGTCCACGACGACAAAGAAGGCCAGCTTGAAGGGCAGGGCCACCACGACGGGCGGCACCATCATCATGCCCATCGACATCAGCACGGCCGAAACCACAAGGTCGATGATGAGAAAGGGCAGCGCGACCAGGAAGCCGATCTCGAACGCCCGCTGGATCTCGCTCAGCATGAAGGCGGGGATCAGCACCGACAGCCGGTCGGGCGATGCCTGGGGATCGGGGGCGATCTCGGCCAGGGTGGCCAGCATCTCGGGGTCGGTGCGATGCTCCATGAAGCCGCGGAAGGGCACGATGCCGCGCTGGAACGCCTGTTCGACGCTGATCGCGCCATCGCGCAGGGGGGCGCCCGCAACCTCCCAGGCCTCGGTCAGCACCGGGCTCATCACGAACCAGGTCAGGAACATGGCCAGGCTGACGATCAGCATGTTCGGCGGCGATTGCTGCAATCCCAGCGACTGGCGCAGGATCGACAGCACGGTCACGATAAAGGGAAAGCAGGTCACCATGATGGCGATCCCCGGCGCCAGCGACAGCGCCGTCATCACCGCCAGAAGGGTGATCGAATGCCGGCCGATGCCGCCGACCACCGCATCGAGGCCCGCCGCGTCGATCAGCGGCAGATCCTGCGCCGCCGCAACTTGCGGCGGCAGCAACGCAGCAACAAGGACAAGGGCAAGCCGGATCACGATGCGCTGGCCGGGCCAAGGATGCGGACGCAAAGCCGGTTGCCGGTTTCATCGCCCGAGACCAGTTCCCCCCGCGCGATGACCTTGTCGCCGACGCAGATCTCGACGCCGTCCGACATGTCCTGGTCCAGGGTCAGCACGTCGTCCGGCCGCAGGCGCGATAGCTCGGCGACGGTCAGTTGCGTGCCGCCCAGCCGGATGGTGATTTCCACCTGGATCTGGTCGGTGGCGATAAGGCTGGCAAGATCGTCCATGATCAGTCCTCGGTCTTGATGTCGTCGATGATGGCCTTCAGCTCGGCCCCGGCCGCGGCAGGGTCAAAGAGGATCGTGCCCTGACCGGCAACCAGCTCGACCATCTCCCGGCCCGGCGGCAGGTTCTCGATCCGAACCTGGGGAAATTGCGCGCGGGCCAGGCAATCGGCCAGGTCCGGGTGCAGGTCTTGCGGGCAACGGACCACCAGCGCGCGGTCCGGCGCATGCTCGACGATGCGCGCCACCTCCTCGGCCAGGGCAAGCCGCAGACGCTCCCTTTGCGAGCGCGGGCCAAGCAGGTCCACCAGCGCGTGCAGCACCGGCGCCAGCGCCTTGCGGAGATCGGCGCGCAACGCGGCCTCTTTTTCCTGGCCGATCTGCATGTCGCGGCGAAACTCGGCCAGCGCCTGGGTCAGCGCATCCAGGCTGGCCTCTCGTCCCTCGGCCAGGCCCTTTTCATAGCCGCATTGAAAGGCTTCCTCGCGCTCGATCGCGGCGGCCAGCTGCCCGGCATCCGCAGCGCCCGAGGAAAACGAATCAAGCCGAAGCGCGGCAGGTCTCATAGCGCATCCTCACGTTTCTCGATCCAGCCCGACAGGATCTGCAGGCTTTCGTCCTTGCGCGATTTCATCAGTTCCTTGAGCCGCCCGACCGGATCGCCATCCTCTGCCCCCATGGGCGTGAAGTCGATCTCGGGGACGATGCTGGCCTGGGCCGGCAGGGGGTCGCCCTCGGCCCTGGCGGCCGCCAGCGCCGCCGGCGGCTCCGAGCGGTCCAGCAGGGCCGGCGCCGGATTGCCCGCGGGCCTCGAGCGAAGCAGCGGGCGCAGCAGGAAGGCCGCCAGCGCCAGCGCGAAAAAGCCGACCAGCGCGAGGCGGATCAGCCCGTTCAGGTCCAGCCTGGACAGGAAACCGCCGGTGCTGGCCAGGGTGCCCGCCTCGGACAGCGAGGCGAAGGCCAGCGATTTCACGGTGATCGCGTCGCCCCGCCCCTCGTCGAAGCCCACGGCCGAGGCGACGAGTTCGCGAATCGCCTGAAGCTCGGCCTCTTCGCGCGGCACCAATGCGGTTTCGCCATTGGCCTCGGTCCGGGCGACGCCGTTCACCAGCACGGCGACGGTCAGGCGCCGCGTGGCGCCGGGCTGGCGCGTCACCTCGCGCGTGACCTTGCTGACCTCGAAATTCGAGCGCTGGCGGGTTTCCGACCGCGACGAGCGGCTTTGGTCGCCGGCATTCTCCTGGCCCTCGGGCAGGTTCGAGGCAGCCGTGACCGCGCCCTGCTGCGCATTGCTGCTTTCGTCGGCGCTTTCCTCGCTTTCCTGCGAGATCAGGGCGCGTTCCTGCGGGTCGAAGCGCTGCTCGGTCAGCAGTTCGGATTCGTTGACCACGTCCAGGTGCAGCTCGACGATGGCGTTGCCATGGCCGACATGCGCGGCCAGGATGCGCTCGACATTGCGCTTCATCTCGGCCTCGCGATCCTCGCCGGCGAAATCCTCGCCCGAGGAAATGACGCCGCGTTCGCCGTCGATCACCGCCACCCGGTCCGCCGACATGCCCGGCACGCCCGAGGAAACCAGGAACTTCAGCGCCTTGGCCTGGCTGCGGTTGATCGGCGTGCCGTCGGTCGTCAGCGTGACCGAGGCGGTCGCCTCGGCTTCGCGCCGATAGCCGCGGCCCTGCGGGACCGCCAGGTGCACGCGCGCCGCCTTGACGTTCGGCAGGGCCAGGATGGTGCGGGCCAGCTCGCCCTCCTTGGCGCGCCAATAGGCGGCGTCGAACATCTGCGAGGTGGTGCCGAAGCCCGACATGCCGTCCAGGATTTCATAGCCCTTGCCCCCGGCCGAGGGCAGCCCCTCGCCGGCCAGCATCATGCGCAATTCGTCGCGCCGGCTTTCCGCGACCCAGATCGAATCGCCCCGGATCTGATAGGGAACGCCGGATTTCTCGACCGCGGTCATGACGGCGCCGGATTGCTGCGAATCCAGCCCCGAATACAGCAGCGCCATGCCGGGCCGGCTGGCCAGCCAGGAAAGCCCGGCAATGGCGGCAAAGGTGAACAGGAAGGCAGCCGCCAGCACGGCCCTTTGTCTTGCGCTTCTTTCGCGCCAGTAGTCCTGCAGCTTCAGCAAAACCGTCCCCTTCGAATCGCCGTGATCCTTGTCGCGACCTTCATGGCACGGGGGCGATTAAGAATTGGTTAGCCCGCTGGTGATATCCAGTCCCCGGACGGACGGAGAATCACCATGACCGATGTCGCCGACATCAACGCGGAAGAAAAAACCGGCGGGGGGATTAAGCGCATCCTGCTGCCGCTGGGGCTGGCCCTTGTCCTGGGCGGGGCGGGCTTCGCCTCGACCTGGCTTGGCTTCTGGTCGCCCATGTCGCTTCTGGCGCCCAGGCAGGAAAAGGTGCAGCCCGTGGCCGCGCCGGCCGTGGCTTTCGTCGACATTCCCCAGATCGTGCTGACGCTGGCCGGGCCGCGGGCGCGGACCCTGGTGATGACGGTCAAGATCGAGACCGACCAGAACCGCCGCGCCGAGGTCGAGCACCTGATCCCGCGCCTGCTGGACAGCTTCAACGGCTTTCTCACCGACATAGACCCCGCGGCTTTCGAAAAGCGCGGAATATTGGACATCGTCCGCGACGAGCTGGCGACGCGTGCCGTCTTCGTCCTGGGCAAGGAGGCGTTCACCGATGTCCTCATCACGGAGTTCAGGATCCAATGACGATTGCGCAGCTTTTACAGGTCGTTCTGATCACCTTCACCATCGGGCTGTCGGGATTCTGCTTCATGCTGGCCCGCCGGCTGCGCAAGCTGAACGACCTGGAGACCGGCCTGGGCGGCGCCATCGCCGTCATGACCAGCGAGATCGGCCGGCTGGAGAAATCCATCCTGCTGGCCAAGGCCGAGGCCACCGCCGCCACCCAGGCCCTTGCCGACGAGATCGAGCGCGCCAAGCAGGAACGCGCCTTCTGGATGCTCCAGCAGAAATTCGCCGAGCCCGGCCCGCAGCGGCCGAACCGGCTGCAACGCCGCCGGCGGCGCGAGGGGGCGGTGGCCGATGCGTAAGCCGGTCCTGTCGATCCTGGGCGGCGTGATGATCCTGGCCGCGGCCGGCCAGGCGGCGATGCTGATGGACGGGCTGTCGCGCCTGTCGGCCCATGCCGTGCCGTCCGAGCTGATGGCCGGCTGCACCGATGTCCCCGAAGCGGTGGCCCTGGCCGAGACGCTGCGCGAACGCGCCTTGCGCATCGACCGCTACATGCAGGACATCGAGCGTCGCAAGGCCGAGATCGCCTCGGCCGAAAGGCGGCTGACCGAGCGGCTTATCGAACTGCGCAAGCTCAAGCAGCATATCGCCCAGAACAACCGGGGCCAAAGCCAGGCGCAGACCGAGGACATCGCACGGCTGATCGCGGTCTACGACCAGATGAAGCCGGAACAGGCGGCCATGGTCCTGTCGAACCTGCCGCCGGATTTCGCCGCGCAGATCCTTGCCCGCGTCCAGCCGGAAACCGGCGCACGGATCATGGCCTCGGTCGAGCCGGGCCATGCTGCGGTCCTGACCTCATACATGGGCGCCCTTCGGGCCCCCGGGAAGTAGGTGAACAGATGTTCGGCATGATCGGCATTGTCGTGACCTTCGCGATGGTCTTCGGCGGCTACCTCCTGGCCGGCGGAAAGCTGGGGGTCATCCTGCATTCGCTGCCCTTCGAGATGATGATGATCGGCGGGGCGGCGATCGGCTCGTTCCTGCTGTCCAACGAGACGGTGGTGATCAAGCAGGCGCTGGGCGGCATCGGCCGCTCGCTCAAGGGGCCGCGCTGGCACGAATCCGACGTGCAGGACGTGCTGTGCCTGCTGTTCCAGCTGCTGCGGATCGCCCGCGCCAGCCCGGTCGAGCTGGAAGAGCATATCGAGAACCCCGGCTCCTCGCCGATCTTCCAGGCCTATCCGCGGATCCTGGCCGACGAGCATGTGGTGACGCTGATCGCCGACACCCTGCGCTCGGCCAGCCTGAACTACGACGACCCCTATCAGGTCGAGGAGATGCTTTCGCAGCGCATCGGGCTGATGAACGAGGAAGCCATGCATGCGCCGCATGCGCTGCAGAACATGGCCGACGCCCTGCCGGCGCTGGGAATCGTCGCCGCCGTGCTGGGCGTGATCAAGACCATGAGCTCGATCGACCAGCCGCCCGAGGTGCTGGGCAAGATGATCGGCGGCGCCCTGGTCGGCACCTTCTTGGGCGTGTTCCTGGCCTATGGGCTCGTCGCGCCCTTCGCCCAGCGGCTTGGGGCGGTGACTAGGCAGGACCAGGCCTTCTACGACGTGATCAAGTCGGTGCTGATCGCCGGGCTGCACCAGCATGCGACCAACCTTTGCGTCGAGGTGGGCCGGCAATCCGCGCCCGAACATGTCCGCCCCTCGTTCGGCGATGTCGAGAACGCGCTGCGCGAGCTGAAGAGGGCATCGTGATCACGGTGCTGATCCTGTCCGCGGCGCTTGCCGCCGGACCCGGCCCGGACGGGGCGCCGACCCGCGACGGCCTGATCCGCGAGGCGACCGACCGGCTGCTTTACGGCGAGCCGCTGCCGGCCGACATGGGCGACAGGCTGATGCGGCTTTCGCCCGCGGACCGGATCGAAGTCCTGATCTTTCTCAGGCGCTCGGGCATGCTGGCCGGCCCGGCCTGGAGCATCGAGCGCCTGCTTGAACCCGCCAGACCCCCCAGCCCCCAGGGAGCCCAGGAATGAGCCTTGCCGAGACATCCGCAACCGGCTGGGCGGCGCGGCCGCTGATCATCACCGGGGTTCTGCTGCTGATCGTGCTGTCCATGGTCATCCCCATGCCGGCGCGGCTGCTGGACCTGGGGATCGCACTGTCCATCGCCAGCGCGACGCTGATCCTGGTGATGGCCTCGCTGGTGGAAAAGCCCACCGATTTCCAGGCTTTCCCGGTCCTGCTGCTGGTCTCGCTGCTGATCCGGCTGTCGCTGAACATCTCGTCGACGCGGCTGATCCTGACCGATGGCCAGAACGGCACCGCCGCGGCGGGCCATGTCATCCAGGCCTTTGCGGAATTCGTCGCCGGCGGCTCGCTCCTGGTCGGGCTGACGGTGTTTGCCGTGATCACGGTGGTGAACTTCATGGTCATCACCAAGGGGTCGGGGCGCATGGCCGAGGTCTCGGCCCGCTTCGCGCTGGATTCGCTGCCCGGCAAGCAGCTGGCCATCGACGGCGACCTGAACTCGGGCGCCATCGACCATGACGAGGCCAAGCGCCGCCGCGCCCGCGAACAGCGCGAGATCAGCTTCTTCGGCTCGCTCGACGGCGCGTCGAAATTCGTCAAGGGCGACGCCATCGCCGGCCTGGTCATCACGCTGATCAACCTGTTCGTCGGCTTGGCCGCGGGCGTGCTTTTGCACGGCATGCCCCTGGGCGAGGCGATGAGCACCTATTCCAAGCTGACCATCGGCGACGGGCTGGTCAGCCAGATCCCGGCGCTGATCACCTCGATGGCGGCGGCGCTGCTGCTGTCGCGCGGCGGCGCGACCGAGACGACGGCGGACCTTCTGTCGCAGCAATTCCTCAGCAACTGGCAGGTGCCCTTCATCAGCGCGGTCGGGATGCTGGTCATCGGCATGGTGCCCGGCATGCCGACGCTGGTGTTCTTCGGCCTGGCGGCGGTGCTGGGCACGACGGCCTGGTTCATCCGCGCCCGCCAGGACAGGGCGGCCCCCAGGGCCGCGCCGGACGAGCCCCGGAACGCAGCGCCCGCACCGACCCGCATCGGCGACGTGCTGGACACCGACGAGATCTGCGTCGAGATCGGTGCGGGGCTGATCGTCAGCGCGCTGGACCCGGCGCGCGGGCTGGGCCAGCGCATCACCAACCTGCGGCTGCATATCGCCCGCGCCTACGGGCTGATCCTGCCCGATGTCCGCATCACCGACGGCACCGGCTTCCAGGACGGCGAATATGTCATCCGGCTGCACGGCGTGGTGCGGGGCAAGGGCGTCCTGCGGCCGCAGGGCGTGCTGGCCTTGGGTGCGGAATCCACGCTCGAGGGGCTTGCGGGCGAAAGCGTGCGCGAGCCCGTCTACGACAGCGCCGCGCGCTGGATCGCCCCGGAATGGCAGGACGAGGCGGCGATCGCCGGCGCCACCGTCGTCACCCCGATGGAGGTTCTGTCCACGCATCTGATGGAGGTGGTCAAGACCAACCTGCCCGCGCTTCTGACCCTGTCCTCGATGCAGCGCATGATCCGCGAGCTGTGCGGCATTTCGGACGAGCATCGCGCCCAGGTCAACCAGCGCTTCTTCGACAGCATGGTGCCCGACAAGGTGTCGCCCGAGATGCTGCTGGCCGTGCTGCGCGGCCTGCTGGAGGAACGCATCTCGATCCGCAACCTGGTTCTCATCACCGACGCGGTTCACGAATCGCGCAATGCCGCCTCGCCCGAGGCCGTCTATGAACAGGTGCGCAAGCGCCTGCGCGGCCAGATCACCGAACAGTTCCTGGATCAGGACGGCTATCTGGGGTTGCTGCAGCTGCATCCGCAATGGGAGGCCGAGATCGCCCGCGGCGAGGCCGAAGGCGCCAGGGCCGGGGCCAGTGCCGTCCCGCAGATCCAGAAACGCCTGGCCGAGGCCGTCCAGGCCACCCTGGCCGGCCTGTCCCCCGGACTGGAGGTGGTGCTTGCGGTGCCCGATCACCGCAGGCGCCTGGTGCGGATGATGCTGTCCTCGGCCGGGATCGCGACGCCGGTGCTGGGGCTGGACGAGATCGACCCCGCCGCGCAGATCCGGCTGCGCGGCACGGTGGCGCCATGACGCAATTCCTGGCCGATCCGCGCCTGGCGGCCATGCTGGCCACGCTGATGCTGACCTATTGCCGGGTGCAGGCCTGTTTCGCGATGCTGCCGGTCTTTTCCGAACGCGCCCTGCCGGTGCGGGTGCGCGCCGCGCTGGCCATGGCGGTCACGCCCCTGCTGGCGGAAGGCGCGCAGTCCCTTGGGGACATCGGCAGCCTGCTGCACCTGGCCGCCCTGGCCGGGGCCGAGATCCTGACCGGGCTGGTGCTGGGCGGGCTGGTGCGGCTCTTCGCGGTGGCGCTGGACATCGCGGCGACGGCCATGGCCGCGACCGCATCGCTGTCGCAGCTGATCGGCGCCGCCAACGAATATTCCCCGCATCCGATCGGCAACCTGATGCACCTGGCGGGCCTCGCCCTGCTGATGGCCCTGGGCTTTCCGATCCTCGCCTTCGACCTGTTGCGCGAAAGCCTGGTGCTGCGGCCCTTGGGCGACTGGCCGCAGGTCTCCGAGGTGCTGTCCAGCGCCGTCGCGCTTGTCGGGCAGGGCTTCGTCCTGGCCATGCTGCTGGCGGCGCCCTTCATCCTGGGCGGGTTCCTGTTCCAGGTGCTGTCGGGCATGATCAGCAAGGTCATGCCCACGCTGCCGGTCGTCTTCATCGTCGCCCCCGGCGCGATCCTGCTGGCCTTGCTGGCGCTGGTCGTGCTGGCGCCCTCGATCCTGTCGGTCTGGGCCGATGCGGTCCTCGGCAAGATGGGAACGCTGCTGCGATGAGCCAGGAAAGCAGCGACGACAAGCAATTCGACGCCTCGGAAAGCAAGCTGCGCAAGGCGCGGCAGGAAGGCGACGTCCCCCGCTCGGCCGAACTGCAATCGGCGCTGATGTATCTGGGCTTCTGGTTCGCGGCGCTGTTTGCCAGCGCCTGGGCCGCGCCGGCATGGATCGGCATGGCCGCGCGCGCGCTTGGCGGCGAGCCCTGGCCCGACGGCGAGGGCCGCGCCGTCACCGACCTGGCCCGCGCCCTTGCGGGACAGGCGGGGCTGGCGACCCTGGCCGGCGTGGCGATCATCGCCTTGCCGATCCTGCTGGGCATGGTGGCGCAGCACTCGGTCGTGCTGACGCCCAAGAAGCTGCTGCCCGATTTCAAGCGCATCAACCCGGTCAAGAACGCCGCGCAGAAATTCGGCAAGAGCGGGCTGGTCGCCTTTGCCATCTCGCTGGGAAAGGCGCTGCTGGTCGGGGTGGGCGGCTGGTTCCTTTACGCCTCGCTCCTGTCCTGGCTGATGGCCTCGGGCGCCATGCAGGATCTGCAATGGGTCGAGGGGCTGGGCCTGATCCTGCGCCGGGCGGTGCTGCTGGCGCTGGGGATCGGCGCGGTCTTCGCCGTCATCGACCTGATCTGGAAGCGCCGGGAATACCTCAAGCGGCACCGCATGTCCCGCCAGGAGATGCAGGACGAGCACAAGGAGAACGAGGGCGACCCCCACCTGAAGGCCGCGCGGCGGCAAAAGGGCGTGGACATCGTGCTCAGCACCATGCTGGCCGATGTCGAAAAGGCCGATGTGATCATCGTCAACCCGACGCATTTCGCCGTGGCGCTGGAATGGAAGCGCGGCAGCGGCCGGGCGCCGGTCTGCCTGGCGAAAGGGGTGGACGAGGTCGCCCGCCGCATCCGCGAGCGCGCGCAGGAACACCAGGTGCCGATCTGGTCGGATCCGCCCTGCGCCCGCGCGCTGCATGCCACGGTCGAGATCGGGCACGAGATCAGGCCCGAGCATTTCGCCCCGGTCGCCGCCGCGATCCGCTTTGCCGAGGCCATGCGCAAGAAGGCACGCGAGGGCTGGGGCGGCGCCCCCCGCCGCAGGGAGGAAGCATGAGACAGGACCGCGACGCGCTGGCCGGGCTGGAACGGATCGCCCGGCTCAAGGCGGATATGGAGATGCGCCGCCTGGCCGCCTTTCGCGCCCATGTCGAGGCGACGCGCCATCGGATCGGCCAGCTGGAGACCGAGCTTCAGGCGATCTATCGCGCGGACCAGCCGTTTTCCGTGGCCGAGGCGCGGCTGACCAACGCGCTGGCCGGGGAACGCAGCCGGGCGCTGCTGGCCGCCGAGGAAGAACTGGCCCGGATCCTGCCCGGCTATGAGCTGGCCCGGCAGGCGGCCGCGCGCGAATTCGGCCGCGGCGAGGCCGTGCAGGCGCTGCGTAAGGATCTGGTTGCGCAGGCGCGGCGCGACAGGGCGCGGCGGGGCGGCGGATGACGGCGCGGGCCTGCGACAAAACGCCGCTAGCCCGGCAAGCTGGAGGGCAGATGCCTGCCCGGACCGACAGGCCGGCACCGCCGCAGGCAAGCGCGCGCCGGTCGGCCCATTCCCGGCCGGTCAGGCGTCCTGCCCTGCCCGACGGCCGGCCTGGCCGGGGCGGCGACCGTGGCCGATCCAGGAGCCCCGCGCAGGCGAATCATGCCAAGCGGGCGTGGCGCCTGCGAATTTTTTTCGCGCCCGCGGCCTTCCCATCCGGCCGGCGCGGGGCGATGCGGGTCGGCAAAATGCGCCGCTTCTTCAGGTTTTTGCCATCCGCGTCACAAGGCCGCCCCGGCAAAGACGATTCGCTATTGATCCAACGGAGATGCTGGGCCAATCAGGAAACAACTTTTAGACATATTGTACTTCACCGCGCAGAACCTTTGCAACGAATCCGGTTTGCCCTTATGGAACGGGAAGGCTCGATTTGCGTCGGCGTTACGGTGTCTGAGTTCCGTTCTGCGGGACACGCAGGGCAGGTTAAGGAGTAATGAGGGGGTTCTAGCGGATGCCTAAGGCTCTTCCGGTAACGCGTGGTCGCAAATTCTTGCAGGTGCTGGAGGGCGCCCGGACCATTTTTCTGCGCGACGGCTTCGAGGGGGCGAGTGTCGATGACATCGCCCGCGAGGCAGCAGTGTCCAAGGCGACGCTCTACAGCTATTTTCCCGACAAGCGCGTCATGTTCATGGAGGTTTTCCGCAACGAGCTTGCCCGCGAGGCGGCCGATGCCAGCGCCCTGATCGAGGTCGAGCTGCCGGTCGAGCAGGTGCTGCCCTTCATCGTCCAGATCATCTCGGCGCATATGATCTCGGAATTCGGGCTGCGGATCTTCCGGGTCAGCGTGGGCGAGGCCGAGCGCTTCCCCTCGCTCGCGCAGGAATATTACGAGTCGGGGCCGGCGCTGCTGCGCCAGCAGCTGATCGGCTATCTGGAGCGCTGCATCGAACGCGGCGAATTGCGCATTCCCGACCTGGAACTGGCCGCCGACCAGCTTATCGAGCTGGCCGGGGTCACGATCCACGACCGCGCCCTGTTCCTGGGACCGCAATCGGTGGACAAGGAGCTTCTGCGCAAGGTGAACCGCAGCGCGGTGGCCATGTTCCTGTCCTGCTACGGCAACGGCCGGAACGCACTGGCCGAGGCGGCCGAATAGGCCGCCGCACCCGCGGTTTCGCGGCAACGCCGCGCCGCAATCGTCAAGGCGCCGCTTCTCATTCCGACGCCGCGCCCTTATGCTGCCGCGCCAGAAATTCCCTTACTGGATGATTGCCCGATGACCCGAGCCCTGATCGCGCTTCTTGCCCTTGCCCCCCTGGCCGCCTGCGCCCCGGCCTATGCGCCGGCGCCCGAGCCGGTTCCGGCCGTCGCGCCGCTGCCGCCCGTGCCGGTGGCCGGTGTCAGCGGGCTGGAATCGCGCGAACCCGACGCCTGCCATGCCAAGAACTATGTCTCGGCCCTGGGCCAGCCCGGCAGCATCATCCCGACCCTGGGCGTGACCCGCGATTATCGCGTCGTCGAATATCGCGGCATCGAGCCGCAGGAATACGATCCGCTGCGCATCGTCTTCCGGCTGGATGCGGCAGGCAATATCTACAATATCGATTGCGGCTGACGATGCGGAGGATCGGGCGTTTCCTGCTGCTGGTGCCGCTTTGCGCGCTGGCAGCCTGTGCCGAGGCCCCGCCCCCGGCGCAGCCGCCGGCGCCGCAGGCCGACAGCTGCAACGCGGCGCCGTTCCGGGGCCTGGTCGGCCAGCCGCGCGCGGTGCTGGACAGGATGATCCTGCCCGCCGGCACCCGCATCATCGGCCCGCGCGATGCGGTGACGATGGATTACCGCGCCGACCGGATGAATTTCGAGATCGGCGAGAACGGCCGGATCGCCAAGATCGGCTGTTATTGACACGCATGGCTGCGGCGGGCGGAACCGCCGCGCCCCCATGCGACGCGCTTGCGGCATGACGAAGTCCTAGGCCCCAGGGGCCTTTGGGTCGGAAGAACGCCGCATTCCTGGCGGCCGGTTCCGCCGGGCCGCGCCTTTCGCGATATGCGCTACGATATGGGGCCGGCCAGCCCGGCTGCGCCGCGCCGGGCTGGACCCAAGGCGCGGCCGATCCGGCGAGGGCCTTGCCTTGCCGCGCGCCATGCCAGGATCGCGGCTATGGACCGGTCGGGGCGGATGCTCTAGACATTTCCGGGGCAAGCAGGCGGCCCAAGGAGGAGCTGAGAATTGGCCACGCTGAAGGATGTCGCGCGGGCCGCCGGGCTGTCGATCACGCAGACCAGCCGGGCGCTGAACGACCATTCCGATGTGAACGAGACGACGCGCAAACGGGTCAAGGCCGTGGCGCGGTCGCTGAACTATCAGGCCAATATCTCGGCGCGCAAGCTGGTGACCGGGCGTTCGGGCATGGTGGCGCTGGTGGTGCCGCAATCGACCAACCTGGCCGAGGACGGGCTGTTCATGGAGGGCGTCGCCGGGCTTTCGGCGCAATTCTCGGGGCGCGGCATGCAATTCGTGCTGCATGTCACCCGCCCGCAAGAGCCGGTCATCGAGGTCTACAAGCGCCTGATCGGCAACGGGGTTCTGGACGGTTTCGTGCTGTTCAGCCCCTCGGACGACGACCCGCGCGCGGCCTTCCTGCGCGACAACGACATCCCCTTCGTGGTGCATGGCCGCATCGGCCCGGCGCCCGACCACGCCTATTTCGACATCGAGAACGAAGGCATCCTGCACCAGATGGCCAGCCACCTGACCGGGCTTGGCCATCGCCGCATCGCGCTGATCAACGGCCGGCCGGGGCTGAGCTTCGCCTCGGCCCGGCTGCGCGGCTATCGCCGGGCGCTGGAGCAGGCCGGCATCGCCTTCGACCCGGCGCTGACCCGGCACGGCGAGATGACCGAGGCGCTGGGGCTGGTCTCGACCGTCGAGATGTTCCGCCAGGGCGACCGGCCCCCGACCGCGATCATCTGCAGCCATGTCCATATCGCCAAGGGCGTCTACAAGGCGCTCGAGGCGCTGGGGCTGGGGATACCCGGCGATGTCTCGGTCATGGCGCATGACGACCACCTGCCGGCGCTGCGGGCCTCGGCCTTCTTCCCGGCGCTCAGCGTGACCAAGGCACCGCTGCGCGACAGCTGGGAGCCGCTGGCCGATTGCCTGGCCGGCCTGCTCGAGGGCCGGCCGCTGAAGGAATTGCAGCGCGTGGGCCCGCATGAGCTGATCATCCGCAACTCGACCGGCCCGGCGCCGGAGCCATTCGACAAGGACGAGCCATGACCCTTCCCGACCGTGCCACGATCGAGGCGATGGACGCGCAAGACCCGCTGCGCCACCTGCGCGACGCCTTCATCCTGTCCCCGGACGAGGTCTATCTGGACGGCAATTCCCTGGGCGTGCCGACCCACGCCGCGCAAGAAGAGCTGCTGCGCGCCGCCCGCGACGAATGGGCCGGCCAGCTGATCCGCAGCTGGAATGGCGCCGGCTGGTTCGACCTGCCGGTCGAACTGGGCGAGCGCATCGGCCGGCTGGTCGGCGCGGCGCCGGGGCAGGTGGTGGTGGCGGACACCACCTCGGTCAACATCTACAAGGCGCTGCATGCCGCCATGGCGCTGCGGCCGGGGCGCCGCACCATCGTCGCGGAAAGCGGCAGCTTCCCGACCGACCTCTATATCGCCGAGGGCGTCGCCTCGACCCTGCCCGGCGCGCGGCTCCGGCTGGAGGGCGTCGACGGCGCCACCATCGAGGATCTGCTGGATACCGATGTCGCCGCCGTGCTGGTCAACCATGTGAACTACAAGACCGGCGAATTGCGCGACATGGCGGCCCTGACTGCGCGCATCCAGGCGGCCGGCGCCATCGCCGTCTGGGATCTGTGCCATTCGGCCGGGGCGCTGCCGGTGGAACTGGACGCGGCGGGGGCGGATTTCGCCGTCGGCTGCACCTATAAATACCTGAACGGCGGGCCGGGTTCGCCGGCCTTCGTCTATGTCGCGCACCGGCACCTGGGGCAGGCGCGCCAACCGCTCAGCGGATGGTGGGGCCATGCCCGGCCCTTCGCCTTCGAGACGGGATACGAGGGCGACCCCGGCATCCGCCGCTTTCAATGCGGCACCCAGCCGATCCTGTCGATGCGGGCGCTCAAGGGCGCGCTGGCGATCTGGGACGGGGTGGACATGGGCGCCTTGCGGGCGAAAAGCCTGGCCCTGACCGATCTGTTCATCCGGCTGGTCGAGGCGCGCTGCGCCGGGCTGGGGCTAACGCTGGAAAGCCCGCGCGAACCCGCCCGCCGCGGCAGCCAGGTCGCCTTCGGCCACGACCACGCCTGGCCGGTGATGCAGGCGCTGATCGCGCGCGGGGTGATCGGCGATTTCCGTGCGCCCTCGACGCTGCGCTTCGGCTTTGCGCCGCTCTACCTGCGCCATGTCGACGTGCTGCGCGCGGTCGAGGTGCTGGAGGAGGTGCTGAAAAGCGCAAGCTGGAAAGACCCGCGCTTTGCCCGGCCCGCCGCCGTGACCTGAGGGACGAATGCGCCCCGCGCCTCGCCGCAGGGCGCGGGGGCGGGCCTAGTTCAGGTATTTCTCGGGATCGACGCTGTCGAAGCCGTTGCGCACCTCGAAATGCACGACGCCCTGGCTGCGGGCCTTGCCCAGCGGGGTGCCGGCGCTGACGGACTGGCCCTTGGTCACGGCGACATCCTCGAGCCCGGCATAGACGGTCATCAGGTTGCCTTCGTGGCGCACGACGATGATCGGCACCTGGTCGGTGTCGCGGGTGATGGCGGCGACGGTGCCGCTGCCGGCGGCCGCAACCGTGCTGCCGGGTGCCGCGGAAATGTCGATGCCGTCGTTCTTGCCCTTCTGGTAGGTGCGGATGATGGCGCCGTTGGCGGGCATGCGGAACTTGCCGCTGCCCGAGGCGGCGGTGCGGGTCTGGCCCAGGTCGGGGCCGGCCGGCTTGTTCACTGCGCTGGCGGCGGGCTGCGTGCGCTCGTTCGGCAGGGGCTCGGCCGAGGATGGCGGCCGGGGCGTCGGGCTTCCGGTTCCGGGCGCGGTGACGACCGCCGTGGCGGGGCGGCTTTGCCCGGCGACGGGGATCAGCAGGCGCTGGCCGGTGCGCAGCGTCATCTGCTGCGTCAGCCCGTTCCACTGGGCCAGGTCGTTGACCGAGACATTGTATTTGCGGGCGATGGACCAGGCCGTCTCGCCGGCGGCGACGACATGCTGGCGGGGCTGGCTGGCGGCCGGCAGGGTCTGCGCCGTCACCGCCCCCGCCGCCCCCGCGGCCGGGGGCACGTTCGGCTGCCGCACGCCCTGCCCGGCAAAGGGATCGCTGACCTGCCCGGTGGACGAGACGACAGGCGCCGCCGCCGGCACCCCGGCGGAAACGCGGCGCGGCAGGGCGACCACCGCGCCGGGGTTCAGCACGGTATTGGCCTCGATGGCGTTGTACCTGGCCAGTTCGGCCGCGTTCAGCCCCAGCCGGGCGGCGATGGTGGCCACCGTATCGCCCTGCCGCGCGATGGCGACCTGGTAGCCCGGATAGGAGATCACGCCGCGCTGGTCCGGCGCCGGACGGGGCTGGGCCCGCGCCGCCGCCCCGGAGGTTTCCAGCCCGCCCCGGCCCCAACGCCGCAGGTCGGGGTCGAAATTGCTGAAATCCAGGCCACCCTGCGGCCCGCAGGACGCCAGCGCCACCGCAGCGCCGGCGAGCATCGCCAACTGCCTGATCTTGATCATCTGCCCGTTCCTCACTCTGGACGGCCGGGGGTCATGTCTGTCCCAACCCCTCGACCAGCGGCACGAAGCGCACCTGCCGCAATTCGTCATAGTCAAAGCCGCTTTCGCCGCGCCGCACGCGGATCAGGGTCTGGACCGCATCCGACTGCCCGACCGGCACCACCATGATACCGCCGATCTTCAACTGCGCCAAGAGCGGGCCCGGCGGATCCTCGGCCGCCGCCGTCACCATGATGCGATCGAAGGGCGCCTGCTCGGGCAGCCCGCGCGAGCCGTCGGCGACCAGCGCTGTGATGTTGGGCAGGCCCAGGTGGCGAAACAGCGCCTCGGCCTCGGCCACCAGCCGGCGGTGGCGGTCGATGGTATAGACCCGGCGGCACAAGAGCGACAGCACCGCCGCCTGGTAGCCCGAGCCGGTGCCGATCTCCAGCACCTTGTCGCGCGGCCCGACCTCCAGCGCCTGCGTCATCAGCCCCACGACCGAGGGCTGGCTGATGGTCTGGCCGCAGGGAATGGGCAGCGGCGTGTCGTCATAGGCGCGATCCTCGAAATGGCCGCGCACGAACTCGCCGCGGTCGATGCGCTCCATCGCCTCCAGAACGCGCGGATCCGTGACCCCGCGCTGCCGCAGCGCGAACAGGAAGCGCATCTTGCGTTCGGCGGTCTCGGGATCATCGCTCATGCCCAGGTTCAGCCCTCCTCCAGCACGCCGCGCAATTCGGCCAGGGTCTTGTGGCAGGTCAGGTCCGGCCGCATCGGCGTCAGAGAGATATAGTCGCGCATATTCGCGTCCACGTCACTCTCTGGCGTGGCCTGCGCGGTCTGCGAGCCGCCCAGCACCCACAGGAACCGCCGCCCGTTCGGGGCGTGATAGGGCTCGACCTCGAAGCGGACGCCCTGGCGGCGGCCCTGGGGCGCGACCCGCGTGCCCTTGACCGAGGCCGCGTCGCAGGGCGGGAAGTTGATGTTGTAGAACAGCCGGAAATCCTGGTCCGAGGTCCAGTCGCCGTAATCCAGCAATTGCCGGATCAGCCGCGGCCCATGCATCCGGGCCGCCTGGAACGGATCGTCCAGCGCCGCGGTGCGCTGGCCCATGTATTGCGACAGCGCGATGGCGGGCAGGCCCTGCAGCGCCGCCTCCATCGCGCCGCCCACGGTGCCGGAATACATCACGTTCTCGCCCGAGTTGTTGCCGCGGTTCACGCCCGACAGCACCAGGTCCGGGGGATTGTCCCGCATCACGTCGGCGATGGCGGCCAGCACGCAATCGGCCGGCGTGCCCTCGGCGGCATAGCGGCGCGGGCCCAGCTCGGCAATCAGCGTCGGGTGGACATAGCTGATGCAATGGGCGACGCCCGACTGCTCGAAGGCGGGGGCGACGGTCCAGACCTCGCCGCCCGGACCGGCGACCTCGGTTGCGATCGCCTCCAGCGTCTCGAGTCCCGGAGCGTTGATGCCGTCGTCGTTGGTAATCAGAATGCGCATGGTCTTCCCTGTCCGGCGGCCGCGCCGGGCCGCTGTCCACGCCGCCCGCGTCCCTTGCCGTTATCTGCCCGTCCCATCTGCTTTATCCGCGCCACAGGCTTGCGACAACCCGCCGGAAGGGCCACGGAAGCGTTTGACGCAGGGCTGTTGCCGGGGCAGCATCGGGACAAGGCAATAAGCCGGGCAGGACATGCAGATCTATCTTCCCATCGCCGAAGTGGCGGTCAATGCGCTGGTGCTGATCGGCCTGGGCGGCATCGTCGGGCTGATGTCGGGCCTGTTCGGCGTCGGCGGCGGCTTCCTGATCACGCCGCTCTTGTTCTTCATCGGCATTCCGCCGGCCATCGCGGTGGCGACCGGCGCCAACCAGGTCGTCGCCTCGTCCTTTTCCGGCGTGCTGGCGCATGTCAAGCGCAAGAGCGTGGATTTCCGCATGGGCTGGGTCTTGCTGGGGGGCGGCCTTGTCGGTTCCTCCGCGGGGGTGCTGCTTTTCAACATGCTGTCGCGGCTGGGCCAGGTCGACCTGGTGGTGCAGCTTTGCTATGTCGTCTTCCTGGGCCTGATCGGCGCGATGATGCTGCAGGAAAGCCTGCGCGCGCTGCACCGCGCACGCCGCAGCGGGCCGATCAAGCCGATGCGCCGCCACCAGCACGGCTGGGTCCACAAATGGCCGCTGAAGATGAAGTTCCGCGCCTCGGGGCTTTACATCAGCGCGATCCCGGTCCTGCTGGTCGGCGCCGCCGTGGGGGTGCTGGGCGCGATCATGGGCGTCGGCGGCGGCTTCATCATGGTGCCGGCGATGATCTACCTGCTGGGGATGCCGACCAAGGTGGTCATCGGCACCTCGCTGTTCCAGATCACCTTCCTGTCGGCCTATACCACGCTGATGCATGCCGTCTCGTCGAATACGGTGGACGTGATGCTGGCGGTGCTGCTGATCGTCGGCGGCGTGACCGGGGCGCAGATCGGCACCCACCTGGGCGCCCGGCTGCGGGCCGAGCAGCTGCGCATCCTGCTGGCGCTTCTGGTGCTGGGGGTCTGCGGCAAGCTGGCGCTGGACCTGTTCCTGCGCCCGGACGAGCTTTATTCGATCACGCCGGGGATCCTGCCATGATCCGGCACGCGCTTTTCGCCGCCCTGGCGCCGGTCCTGCTGGCGCTGCCGGCGAATGCGCAGCCGGCCACCCCGCAGCCCCCGCCCGAGCAGATCGTCGCCGGGCTGTCGCGGGACGACGTGGACATCACCACCAGCTTCGACGGTTCCGAGATCATCATCTACGGCGCCATCAAGCGCGAGACGCAGATCCCGGCGGGCGCGCCCCTGGACGTGATCGTCACGCTGGAGGGGCCGGCCCAGGCGCTGACCGTGCGCCACAAGGAACGCCGGCTGGGCATCTGGATCAATACCGGCCGGGTCAGCGTCGGCGCGGCCCCCAGCTTCTACGTGGTGGCGACGACGCGGCCCCTGCACCTGATCCTGCCCACGGCCGAGGACCAGCGCCACCGCATCTCGATCCCGCTGGCGATGCGCGCCTTTGCCGGGCCGATGGAGGTCGAGGATGCCGTGCCCTATACCGAGGCGCTGATCCGCCTGCGGCGCGCGGCCGACCTTTACCGCCAGGACGACGGCGCCGTGCGGCTGGCCGAGCAGACGCTGTTTCGCGCCGATGTCCGCCTGCCCGCCAACCTGGTCGAGGGCGTCTACAGCACCCGCATCTTCCTGTTGCGCGACGGCCGGGTCATCGACACCTTCCGCGCGCCCATCGAGGTGCGCAAGGTCGGGTTGGAACGCTGGCTCTATCGCCTGGCGCTGGAGCAGCCGTTCATCTACGGCATCATGTCGCTGGCGATCGCGGTGGCGGCGGGCTGGGGCGCCTCGGCCGCGTTCCGGCTGGTCAAGCGTCCCTGACCTCGCCGCGGCGGAACGGACCCATCTCGGCCAGGATCGCCATTTCCTGGTCCACGGCCTCGCGTTCGCGTTCCAGGTAATCGGCGATGGCGTCGTGAAAGCCGCGGTCGGCGACCCAATGCAGCGAATGGGTCTGGCTGGGCATGTAGCCGCGCATCAGCTTGTGTTCGCCCTGCGCACCGGCCTCGACGCGGGACAGGCCATGGGCGATGGCCCAGTCGATGGCCTGGTGATAGCACAGTTCGAAATGCAGGAACGGGTGGTCCTCGGTGCAGCCCCAATAGCGGCCGTAAAGCGCGTCGCTGCCGACCAGGTTCAGCGCCCCGGCGACGGGGCGGCCGTCGCGCAGGGCCAGGACCAGCAGGCAGTCGTCGCGCATTGTCCGGTGCAGGATGTCGAAGAAGGCGCGGGTCAGGTAGGGCCGGCCCCATTTGCGCCCGCCGGTATCCTGGTAGAAGGTCCAGAAGGCGTCCCAATGCTCGGGCCGGATCTGGTCCCCGGTCAGGCTGCGGATGCTGCCGCCGAAAGCCTGCGCCCGCTCGCGTTCCTTGCGGATCGCCTTGCGCTTGCGCGAGGACAGCTGCGCCAGGAAGTCGTCGAAGCTGGCATAGCCCCGGTTCAGCCAGTGGAACTGCTCGCTGGCGCGGGGCAGGAAGCCGGCCGCCTCGCCCAGCCTCGCCTCGGCCTCGGTGCAGAAGGTGACATGGGCGCCGGACAGGCCCGATTGCTGCGCGAATTGCGCCATGGCCGCCAGCAGCCCGCGCCGCACCGCCGGGCTGGACGCGATCAGCCGCGGCCCGGTGACAGGGGTAAAGGGCACGGCGCATTGCAGCTTGGGGTAATAGCGCCCGCCGGCCCGCGCATAGGCCTGCGCCCAGCCGTGGTCAAAGATGTATTCGCCCTGGCTGTCGGTCTTGACATAGCAGGGCGCGACGCCCGCGACCTGCCCGTCCAGCCGCGCGACCAGGTGGCTTGGGTGCCAGCCCGTCCCCTCGCCGACCGAGCCCGATTGCTCCAGCGCCGACAGGAAGCGATGGGTGGTGAAGGGGTTGGCGCCCGCCCCGCAGCCGTCCCATTGGGCGGCGTCGATCCCGGAAATCGCAGGCAGGACGGAAACGGCAAGCTCGCTCATGGGGGCAACATAGGCGCGGGCGCGGCGATTGTCAGGGCTTGGCGGGCAGGTAATGCTCGAATGTGATGTTGTCGGCGACGCGGCGCGCCTCGGCCTCTTCGGCGGCCGAGCGCACGGTCCAGCACAGCACCGGCACCCCCCGCGCCTTCAGCGCCGTCACCGCCGGATTGGCCAGGTCGCGGCGGTCATGCGAGATGAAGCCGGCCCCCACCCGGTCGAAATCGGCGATGGCGGCCAGATGCGCGCGGGTTTCGGCGTCCAGCATGTCCCAGTCCTCGGCCTCATAGCCGCAGGTGGTCAGCCCCACCGTCACCCCAGGCGCGGCGGCATGGAAGGCCGCGACCGCATGGGGGTTGAAGGACATGACCGCGACCGGGCCGTCATAGCCGGCAAGCAGCCGCGCCACCTCGGCCTGCAACGCGCCCACCTCGGCCGAGGAGCGCAGGCTCTGGTCCTTGATCTCGATCAGCAGCGGCACCCGGCCCGCGACCTCGGCCAGCAGTTCCGAGAGCGTCGGGATATGCTCGGCGGTGCCCATGATGCGCAGCATGGACAGCGCGTCGATGCCCAGGGCGCTGACCAGCCCCTCGGCCCCGGTCAGCCGCGGCAGGTCGTCGTCGTGAAACACCAGCGCCGTGCCGTCCGCGGCGCGCTGGATGTCGCATTCGATGCCGTAGCCCGCAGCGATGGCGGCGCGAAACGCCGCCATGCTGTTTTCCGGCACGCCCGGCCCGTGCAGCCCGCGATGGGCGATGGGCAAGCGCAGGAAATCCGGGTCAAGACCCATCAGGCGAACTCGAAGATCGCCTCGACCTCGACCGCGACGCCGCGCGGCAGGGCCGGGGCCGAGACGGCGGCGCGGGCATGGCGGCCCTTGTCGCCGAAGACCTCGACCATCAGGTTCGAGCAGCCGTTGATCACCTCGGGCTGGTCGGTGAACTCGGGCGTCGAGTTGACGAAGCCGGTCAGCTTGACCACCCGCACCACCCGGTCCAGCGACCCCAGCGCCGCCCGCGCCTGCGCCAGCAGCGCCAGGCCGCAGCCGCGCGCCGCCTCGGCCCCTTCCTCGACCGCCAGGTCGGCGCCGAGCCGCCCCTTGGCCGGGCTGATCTGGCCCGAGACGAACAGCAGGTTGCCCGTCATCACATAGGGCACGTAGTTCGCCGCCGGCGCGGGCGCGTCGGGCAGCGTGATCCCCAGCTCTGCCAGTTTCGTCTCGATGGACATGCTTTTCTCCTACCAGTCGATGAAGTCGCGGAAATCGCTCAGCACGATGCGCCAGGCATCCAGCGCGTCGTCGAAATTCTTGCGCCCGATGCCGTCGCCTGCAACCCCGATATCCATCTCGATGAAGGGATCGCCGGTCTCGTCCAGCCAGACCTTGCCGAAACGCTTCTCGCGGTTCCAGCGGTTCGCCATGCTCTCGGGCATCGAATCGTCCAGGTCGAACCCGGCCGAGAACTGGATCGCGCCGCAGGTCTTTTCGCATTGGTAGAAGTAGACCTGGAAGCTGGTGCCGTCGATGCGGCTTTCGATCAGCGGATCGCCGGCGCCGTCGGTGGTCAGCTTGGCCGGCAGGCCGAAATCCGTCATCAACAGGCGAATCACCTCGGGATCGCCCATGACCTGCGCCTGTGCCGCGGGCGCCTGGATCAGCGCCGCCAGCACAAGAGGAACCAGGGTTCGCATCATCTTCTCCGTTGCGGAAATCGCGCGCTGATTACCGCTTTGCGCGTCAGGCCACCAGAGCCTCCGCGCGCTTCAGATCCACGCTGACCAGCTGGCTCACGCCCTGTTCCACCATGGTCACGCCGAACAGCCGGTCCATGCGCGACATGGTGACGGCATGGTGCGTGATCACAAGAAAGCGGGTCTCGGTCCGCCGCGTCATCTCGTCCATCAGGTCGCAGAAGCGGGTGACGTTGGCGTCGTCCAGCGGCGCGTCCACCTCGTCCAGCACGCAGATCGGCGCGGGGTTGGCCAGGAAGACCGCAAAGATCAGCGCCAGCGCCGTCAGCGTCTGCTCGCCCCCCGACAGAAGGCTGAGCGTCGAGAGCTTTTTCCCCGGAGGCTGGCACATGATCTCCAGCCCCGCCTCCAGCGGGTCGTCGGATTCGACCAGCACCAGCCGCGCCTCGCCGCCGCCGAACAGATGCGTGAACAGCGTGGTGAAATTGGCGTTCACCGTGTCGAAGGCGGCCAGCAGCCGCTCGCGCCCCTCGCGGTTCAGGCTGCCGATGCCCTGGCGCAGCTTGCGGATCGCCTCGGTCAGATCCTCTTTCTCGGTCGCCAGCCGGTCGCGCTCGGTCTCCAGCTCGCGCTTGTCCTCGTCGGCGCGCAGGTTCACCGCGCCCAGCGCGTCGCGGCTCTGGCGCAAGCGGGCGATCTGGTCCTCCAGCGCCTCGGGGGCGATTTCCTCGACCTCGCCCAGGGATTCCAGCAGCGCCTCGGGCGTGGCTTCCAGTTCCTCGTGGATGCGCAGGCGGGCGGCGGTTTCGGCCTGGATCGCGGCCTCGGCGCGGGCCTCGCGGGCGGCGCGGGACTCGCGCGCGTCGGATGCGGCGCGCTCGGCCTCGCGCTCGGCCTCGGCGGCGAGGCGCAGCGCCTGGTCGGCGGCGGAGAGCGCGGCACGGGCGCGGGCCAGGCGGGCGGCGGCCTGCGCCTCGGCCTCGGTCAGCACGCCGCGGCGCTCGGCCAGGATCTCGGGCTGGGCCTCGGCTTCCTCCAGATCCTCCGCCGCCTGCTCGCGGCGGGCGGCCAGTTCGGCGGCGCGGGTGCCGGCCTGATCCAGCCGCAGCCGCCAGCCGGATTCCTCCTTGGCGATCTCTTGCAGGCGCTTCACCCGCGCATTGGCCTCGCGCCGCAGCTCGTCCAGCCCGCTGCGCCGGGTCATGGTGGCGATGCGCGCCGCCTCGACCCCGGTGCGGGCATGTTCCAGCGCCGCGGCCGCCGCACCGCGGTCGGGCAGCTCGGCCAGCGCCCGCTCGGCCTCGGCCAGCCTGGCGCGGGCGTCCAGCGCATCCTCGCGATGCCGGGCCAGTTCGGCGCGGGCGGATTCGGCGCGGCTTTGGGCCATGGCCAGTTCGGATTCGGCACGGGTCACGGCGCGCACGGCGTCCGAGAGCCCGCGCTCGGCCTCGCGCCTTGCGTCGCGGGCGCGCTTCTCGGCCTCGGTCGCGGCCAGGTGGCGGTCGCGCAGCGCCTGATGCGCGGCCTGCGCATCCTCGGCGCGGGCCTGCGCCGCCCCGGCCTGTTTAGCCAGTTCGGCCAGCTGGTTGACCTTTTGCAGATGCAGCGCGGCCGAGGACGCCGCCTCGCCCGCCATCACCCGCATGCCGTCCCAGCGGAACAGGTCGCCCGCCCGCGTGACCAGCCGCTGGCCGGGGGCAAGCCGGGCCTGCATCGCCGCGCCCATGGCCGCATCCGCGACCAGCCCGACCTGCGACAGCCGCCGCGCCAGCGCCTCCGGCCCCTCGACATGCGGCGCCAAGGGCTCGGCGCCCTCGGGCAGTGCCTGCGGTGCGTCATAGCCCGGCAGCAGGTGCCAGCCCGAGCCATCATCGGCCAGCCCGACGCCCAGGTCGTCGCCCAGCGCCGCGCCAAAGGCGGTCTCATGACCGCGCGCGACCCGCACCAGGTCCAGGATCGAATCGCCGCCCTGCCCGCGTTCCACCAGCCGCTTCAGCGCCGCCATCTCGGCATTCAGCGCCGAGACCTCGCCCTCGGCCTCGGCCCGAGCCGCACGGGCGGCGGATTCCTCGGCCTCCAGCGCGCCGCGGGCTTCCTCGGCTTCGGCCAGCGCTTCTTCGGCGGATTCGACGCGCTCGCGGGCCTCTTCCTGCGCTTCCTCGGCAGCTTCGCGGGCCGCATCGGCCTCGGCGCCGGCATCGGCGGCGCGGGCGGCGGCGGCCTCGGCCTCGGCGGCGGCGCGGGTGGCGCGTTCCTGCATCTGGCGCAGGTCGTGGACCAGCCGCTCGGCCGATTGGTGGCGGGCGGCAAGGCGGGCGGATTCGTCGGTCAGCTCGGCCAGCTTGGCCTCGACCTCGCGCAGGGCCTCGGCGGCCTCTTCGGCGGCGGTGCCGGCGGCGTCCAGCCGCTGGTCATGGCCCTGCCCGGCCTTTTCCAGTTCGCGCCTTTCCCATTCCAGCCGCTCGATCACCTCGCCGGCGTCGCGGTTCAGCGCCGATTCCCGCTCGATGTCGCGATCGAGCTGGGCGATGCGCGCCAGAAGCGTCTGGATCGCCTGGCCGGCGCGGGCCTCGGCCTCGTCCAGCGCCTCGCGCTCGACGGTGGCACGGGACAGGATGGCGGCGGCGACCTGTTCCTCCTCGCGCAGCGGCGGCAGCTTCGCCTCGGCCTCCTCGCGGGCGGCGATGGCGCGGCGGGCCTGGGCTTCGGCATCAGTGGCGGCGCGGATCGCGGCGCGCAGCGCCTCGGCGGTCGCGGCCTTGGCCTGGTCGGCCTCGGCCCAGCGGCGATACAACAGCACCCCTTCGGCCCGGCGCAGCGCGGCGCCGATCTCGCGATAGCGCGCGGCGGCGCGGGCCTGCCGCGCCAGGCTGGCCGCCTGCGTGGACAGCTGGTCCAGCGTGTCGTCGACCCGCGTCAGGTTCGCCTCGGCCGCGTTCAGCCGCAACTCGGCCTCGTGCCGGCGCTGGTAGAGGCCGGAGATCCCCGCCGCCTCCTCCAGCACGCGCCGCCTTGCCTTGGGCTTGGCGTTGATCAGCTCGGAAATCTGTCCCTGCCGCACCAGCGCCGGCGAATGCGCCCCGGTCGAGGCATCCGCGAACAGCATCTGCACGTCGCGCGCCCGCACCTCCTTGCCGTTGATGCGATAGGCGGAACCGGCGTCGCGGGTGATGCGGCGGGTGATGTCCAGCGAATCCGCGTCGTTCAGCCCGGCGGGGGCAAGGCGGTCCTTGTTGTCGATGGTCAGCGTGACCTCGGCATGGGCGCGGGCGGAACGCCGCGCGGTGCCGGCAAAGATCACGTCCTCCATCCCGTCGCCGCGCATGGCGGTGGGCCGGTTTTCGCCCATGACCCAGCGCAGCGCCTCGAGCAGGTTCGACTTGCCGCAGCCGTTCGGGCCAACCACGCCGGTCAGGCCCTCGTGGATGACCAGGTCGGTCGGGTCCACGAAGCTCTTGAAACCATTGAGGCGCAGGCGGTCGAAACGCAATGCGAAGGGTCCACGAAGATCGTTCAAATCCCCCGGATTCTTCGCCATCGGGCCGCTCAAGTCAACACAAACCCCCAGATATGGCGGGCGCTCGGCGGTTATCCACAAGATTTAAGGGTTCACCACAAGAAATCCGCTGCTAATCTGGCCGGCATGATTCCCGCGCTTGCCATCATCCTGGTCTTCCAGCTCATCGGCGAGGTTGCCACGCGCAGCCTTGGCCTTTTGTTGCCCGGCCCGGTGCTGGGCCTGCTGCTGCTGGTGCTGTCCTGCACGCTGCGCCCGGCGCTGGCCGAGATGCTGCGCCCGGTCGTCACCGGCATCCTGGGCCATCTGTCGCTGTTCTTCGTGCCGGCGGGGGTGGGCGTGGTGGCGCATCTGGGGCAGTTTCGCAGCGACGGGCTGGCGGTGGCGCTGGCACTGACCGTCTCGACCGCGCTCGCCATTGCAGCGGGGGCGCTGGTGTTTCGCGCCGTGGTGCGCTGGACGGGCGGGTCCGAGGAATGACCGACGCGGCGCTGATCTGGAGCTATTTGACCCAAGGGCCGCTTCTGTGGCTGACGGCGACGCTGATCGCCTATTGGCTGGGCGACACCTTCTTTCGCGCCATGGGCCGGCAAAGCTGGGCCAATCCGGTGCTGTGCGCGGTGATCCTGCTGGCCTGCGTGCTGGGGCTGACCGGCACCAGCTACCAGACCTATTTCGAGGGCGCGCAATTCGTGCATTTCATGCTGGGCCCGGCCACGGTGGCGCTGGGAATGCCGCTTTACGACAACCTGCGCCGGGTCAGGAAGGCGGCGCTGCCGCTGGTCGCGGCGCTGCTGGCGGGCTCGGTGACGGCGGTGGTCTCGGCGCTGGCCATCGGCAAGGCTTTCGGGCTGTCCGAGGTGATGCTGGCCAGCCTGGCGCCGAAATCGACCACCGCCCCCGTCGCCATCGGCATCGCCGAGGGCCTGGGCGGCGAGCCCACGATCACCGCCGTCCTGGTGCTGGTCACGGGCATCTTCGGCGCGATCATCGCCACGCCGCTGCTGAACGCGCTGGGGATTCGCGACTGGCGGGCGCGCGGCTTTTCGCTGGGCGTGGCCGCGCATGGCATCGGCACGGCGCGCGCCTTCCAGGTGAACGAGACCGCCGGCGCCTTTGCCGGCATCGGCATGGGGTTGAATGCGGTGCTGACCTCGATCATCGCACCGCTGGCGCTGCGGCTGTTCGGGTAAGGGGGCAAGGAGCTTGAGCCCTTAGCTCCGGCCTAAATTCGGACCAGCGACTCGCAGAAGAAATCAATCCTCTGCCGGAAGCAGTTCCGGGTTCCAGACAATTTCCCACAAGTGCCCGTTTGGGTCGCGGAAATAGCCCGCATAGCCGCCGTAGAACGTGTCCTGCGCGGGTTTGACGATCTCTGCACCTGCCTGTTCCGCAGCGGCCATGATCTGATCGACCTCCTCCCGTCGCCTTACGTTATGGCCGATGGTGAAGGCGGTCGGACTGACGGGCCGCTTCGGCAAGCCGGTATCATGGGAAATGTCGGCCTGGGCCCAGAGCGCCAGTTTCAGCCCGCCAGAGAGATCGAAGAACGCCACCGCGCCATGCTCGAACTCCTGGCCGACGATGCCTTTCGTGGGTAGCCCAAGGCCGTCGCGGTAGAAGGAAAGCGATTGTTCCAGATCGGCAACGCCGAGCGTCAGAACGGAAATCCTGGGTTTCATGCCATGCCCTTTCTATCGACACCTGCACCGCGCAGGCGTCTTGATAGTCTTGGGCCGTTGCCAGCAACGGAAGGACCCGCAGGGCGGGGGCCGGGCCAACCTTCCCGAGCCTAACCTGTTTCAGACGAGCAGATGCTAGGCCGAGGGTTCTGGCCGGTCAAGGTCGGGCATGTCCCGCCAAGCTGACCTTCCCTCGCCGATTCAACGAAAAAGGCCGCCCCGCGGGACGGCCCATCAGCGCGCGACGGGGGCGATTACGCCGCGTCGGCTTCCTCGGCGGCGTGGCGGCGTTCGCTTTCCTCGCGCGACAGCGCGACCGAGGTGCGCACGCCCTTGGCCACGAATTCCATCAGCCCCTTCACGACACGCTCGTTCGGGTCGATGCCGGCGCAGGACAACACCTCGCGCCCATCGCGCGAGCGTGCCCAACGTGCAATCTGATCGGGCCCGTTGCCGTATTTTTTGTCATCGGCGATCGCATCGTCCAGCGCAGCCAGCACAACGGCGGCAAAAAGCTTGCGGGCCCGCTGTCCCTGTTCGAAATTGAAAGCCGAGCCATCCACGAAATCGCGCATCATCATTATCCTGTTTTTCTTGCGGAGCCCCCGCACCTTGGCCCTTGCCAAGGCTGCTGCATCATCTTGCCTCTAGGCGGCGCTGGCCGGCTTAGCCGATCCGTGCCGTGATTCGGTATGCCTCCAGCCGCATGACCGCCATGCACAGGGCGCAAGCCCCGGCAGATACGCAGAATAGCCGCTAAAAGCAACGATCTTGCGACATGCAGAAATGCGATGGCACCCTTGACAACGCATGAAACGCGTTTCGGTTGCCTTGAGGCACGGCAATGGATATAGGTGCCCGCAATCGCGGTTCAACCCCCGAGCCCTGGGCGATTTTCCAATTCTTTCAAGGTGATCCTGAATGGCCAAGATCAATGGCAATGAAATCAAGCCCGGTGTCGTGCTGGACCATGACGGCGGGCTGTGGGCGGCGGTCAAGGTGAACCACGTCAAGCCCGGCAAAGGCGGCGCCTTTGCCCAGGTCGAGCTGAAGAACCTGCGCGACGGGCGCAAGCTGAACGAACGCTTCCGTTCCGAGGACAAGGTCGAGCAGGTGCAGCTGGAGACCAAGGACCAGCAGTTCCTGTACGAATCCGACGGCAAGCTGGTGTTCATGGACAGCGAAACCTTCGAGCAGACCGAGCTTGACGCCGATCTGCTGGGCGAGCGGCGGCCCTTCCTGCAGGACGGCATGGTCGCGGCGGTGGAATATTACGGCGACGAGGCGCTGTCGGTGCGCATCCCGCAGAAGGTGGTCTGCCGCGTGGCCGAGACCGAGCCGGTGCTGAACGGCCAGACCGCCGCGAAAAGCTTCAAGCCGGCGATCCTGGACAACGGGGTGCGCGTCATGATCCCGCCCTTCGTCGGGGTGGACGAGGCCATCGTCGTCAATACCGAGCTTTTCGAGTATTCCGAACGCGCCTGAGCCGGCCGTCGGCCCGTTCTCGCCGCGCGTCACGACGAATATGGCCAAGCGCGCCGCACGGTCATAGGATCGGCGAAAGGGCAATGTCGAACGGCGGTGGGTCGCGATGGCGAAAGGGATCGGAAAGACGGGAAAAGGCCGGGCCGGCAAGGGCAAAGCCCTTCCGCTGCGCCAGGTTCCCGACGCTTCCGACGGGCTGGACGAGGTCCGCGCCGCCATGGGCGAGGCGATCGAGCGGCTTTCCCGGCTCGAGGATGTCATGTGCGAGATGATCCAGGCCGGGCTTGCCCCCACCGTGGGCGGCGGCGAGGGGCTGATCGCCACCGGCCCGCCCAGGGAAATCGCCGAGGCCGAGGTCTCGGCCGCCCTTGCCGCGATCCTGGCCACCACGCCCAGGAGCGCCGAATCGCATACGACAGCCGGCCCGCAGGACGCGGCCGGCACCGCCGGAAGCGCGCCCGTTCCCGGCTATATCTCGCGCCGCATGCTGGTGGAGCTGGCGGTCGGCCTGGGCGAAACCCCGCTGCATGCCCGACCCTGCGCCCGGCGGGGGCTGCACCTGGTCGGCGGCGCGCGCCAGGGCACGCCCGTGCCGCTTTACCTGCGGCTTGACCGGCACCTGCGCCTGCCGCTCGACTGCGGCTCGAATTCGCTGGAGATCGAGCGCCGGCTGGGCGGGCGCTGGCACCGCACCGGGCTGCGCGCCATCAAGGACGGCATGGGCGGGATCGAGATCGACATCGCCATGCTGGAACGGCTGGCCGGGCCGTTCTCGCCGGAATTGCGCCGCGCCCTGACGCTGGATTCCCGGCCGCCGCCGAACCGCCACGGACCGCCCCGCCCGCAGCCAGAGTGACGGCCAGGCCCCTTGGCCGCAACGTCGCAAGCGCCGGGGATGGACCGGATCGGACCCGCCATGCGTTATGGCGGCAACGAGACGGAGGAAACCATGGTGCAACCGACCATCCATGTCACCCATGAGGATTACGGCAGTTCCGGCCGCTATGCCGTCGCCATGACCGGAATCGAGGGCGAGGCGGAACTGACCTGGCATGCCGGGGGGCCCGGCATCATCGTCGCCGACCATACCTATGCGCCCGACGCCATGCGCGGCTCGGGCGCCGCCGCCGCCATGGTGCGGCGGCTGGTTGCGGATGCGCGCGCCCGCGGCGTGCTGATCGTGCCGGCCTGCAGCTATGTGCGCGCCCAGTTCGAGCGCAATCCCGATTGGTCCGACCTCTGCGCCGATGCCTGAAGCCGCCCCGGCCGGCATCTGCATATCAATTGCGGTATGCAAACACACTTTCTGCATGATTGACGGACATATCGGCCGGGTCTAGCCTCGCGGTGGGATGGGTGGTCCGCGACCGCCGCCGCCGCGCAGAATCGTCGCAGGAGCCGGTTTTCCGCGTCCCGCGCAACAAGGGGGAAGCACCGGCTGGCCATGGCCGTGGAGGCGGCCGCCAACCGGGGCAATATCGACAGGGAGGATTTATGCGGAATCTCAGGAAATACGCCCTGGCTCTGGCCTCGGCGGCGGCGCTTTCGCTGCCCGGCCTGGCCGCGGCCGAGGGCATGGTCGGGATCTCGATGCCGACCAAGACCTCGGCGCGCTGGATCGACGACGGCAACAACATGGTCAAGCAATTCCAGGAGGCGGGCTACCAGACCGACCTGCAATATGCCGACGACGACATCCCCAACCAGCTGGCGCAGATCGAGAACATGATCACCAAGGGCGTGAACGTGCTGGTGATCGCCGCCATCGACGGCACCACGCTGTCGAACGCGCTGGCCAATGCCAAGGCCGCGGACATCAAGGTCATCGCCTATGACCGGCTGATCCGCGACACGCCCGACATCGACTATTACGCCACCTTCGACAACTTCAAGGTCGGGGTCGAGCAGGCGACCACCCTGGTCGACGGGCTCAAGGAACGCTTCCCGGACGAAAAGCCCTGGAACGTGGAACTGTTCGGCGGCAGCCCGGACGACAACAACGCCTATTTCTTCTATGACGGCGCCATGTCGGTGATCCAGCCGCTGATCGACGACGGCTCGGTGGTGGTCGCCTCGGGGCAGATGGGCATGGACAAGGTGGGCACGCTGCGCTGGGATCCGGCCACGGCCCAGGCGCGCATGGACAACATCCTGTCGGCCAATTACACCGACAAGCAGGTGCATGGGGTGCTGTCGCCCTATGACGGGCTGTCCATCGGCATCCTGTCGTCGCTGAAAGGCGTGGGCTACGGCTCGGGCGACCTGGCCATGCCCATCGTCACCGGCCAGGATGCCGAGATCCAGTCGGTCAAGTCGATCCTGTCCGGCGAGCAATATTCCACCATCTTCAAGGACACGCGCGAACTGGCCCGCGTCACCGTCGGCATGGTCAACGCGATGATGAAGGGCGAGGAGCCCGAGGTGAACGACACCGAAAGCTACGACAACGGCGTCAAGACCGTGCCCTCATACCTGCTGGAGCCGGTGGCCGTGACCGAAAAGAACCTTGCCGAGGTTCTGGTCGGCTCGGGCTATTATACCGAAGACCAGCTGAAGTGACCTTCGCGCGCCGCCGCAGGACTATTGCGGCGGCGCCATCCGCGTGACCGCAGGGGGTGGCCATGGACGCGATTCTGGAAATGCGGGGGATCACCAAGGAATTTCCCGGCGTGAAGGCCCTGGACGACGTCAACATGACCGTCCGGCGCGGCGAGATCCGCGCGCTGGTCGGCGAGAACGGCGCCGGCAAATCCACGCTGATGAAGGTGCTGTCGGGCGTCTATCCGCATGGCAGCTATCAGGGCGAGATCCTCTATGGCGGCCGGCCGATGGCATTTCGCGACATCAAGGACAGCGAGGCGCAGGGCATCGTCATCATCCACCAGGAACTGGCGCTGGTGCCGCAGATGTCGATCGCCGAGAACATCTTCCTGGGCAACGAGATCGCCCAGCGCGGCGTCATCGACCGGCGCGAGACCAACCGCCGCACCGCCGAGCTGCTGGCGCAGGTCGGCCTGCGCGAAAGCCCGGAAACCAAGGTCGGCGGCCTGGGCATGGGCAAGCAGCAGCTGATCGAGATCGCCAAGGCGCTGTCGAAAAAGGTCGACCTGCTGATCCTGGACGAGCCGACCTCGTCGCTGAACGAGAACGACAGCGACGCGCTGCTGCGCCTGCTTGCCAGTTTCCGCGACCGGGGCATGACGGCGATCCTGATCTCGCACAAGCTCAACGAGATCAGCCAGGTCTGCGACAGCATCACCGTGCTGCGCGACGGCGCGACGGTGGCGCATCACGGCGGCATGGTCGAGGAATCGCGCATCATCCGCGACATGGTCGGCCGCTCGATGAACGACCGCTATCCGCCGCGCCAGCCGAAGGTCGGCGAGGTGGTGATGCAGGTCAGGGACTGGACCGTCGCCGATCCCGCGCGCGAAGGCCGCCTGCTGGTCAAGGGCGCCGGTTTCGAGCTGCGGCGCGGCGAGGTTCTGGGCATCGCCGGGCTGATGGGCGCGGGCCGCACCGAACTGGCGATGAGCCTGTTCGGCCGCTCGATGGGCGAGTGGAAATCGGGCGCGGTCACGCTGCACGGCAAGCCGGCCGACCTGTCCACCGTGCCGCGCGCGATCCGCGCCGGGCTGGCCTATGTGACCGAGGACCGCAAGTCGCTGGGCCTGGTGCTGGACGACACCATCCGCCGCAACATCCCGCTGGCGAACCTGGCCGGCATCTCGGTCCGCGGCGTGGTGGACCGCCAGCGCGAGGGGGCGGTGGCGCGCGACTATCGGAGCCGCATCAACATCCGCTCGCCCTCGGTCGAAAGCCGGGCGGTGAACCTGTCGGGCGGCAACCAGCAAAAGGTGGTGCTGGCGAAATGGCTGTTCGCCGAGCCCGAGATCCTGATCCTGGACGAGCCGACGCGCGGCATCGACGTGGGCGCGAAATATGAAATCTACACCATCATCCGCGACCTTGCCGCCGCCGGAAAATCGATCATCGTCATCTCGTCGGAAATGCCCGAGCTGCTGGGCATCACCGACCGCATCCTGGTCATGAACGAGGGCCGGCTGGTGGGCGAGATGCCGACGGCCGAGGCCACGCAGGAACGCATCATGCAGGTCATCATCCGCTCGGGCCACGACCTGACCGACGAAACCGTCACCCCCGAGGAAATCGAGGCAGAGGCCGCCCATGTCTGACACGACCACCGAACGCCGCGGCGACACCTTCGGCTTCATCCGCCGCAACATCCGCGAATACGGCATCCTCTTTGCGCTGATCGTCATCATGGCCTTCTTCCAGGTGGTGACGGGCGGCATCCTGTTCCGGCCGGTGAACCTGACCAACCTGTTCCTGCAAAACAGCCATATCGTCATCATGGCGGTCGGCATGCTGCTGGTCATCGTCGCCGGCCATATCGACCTGTCCGTCGGCTCGGTCGCGGCCTTCGTCGGCGCGCTTTCGGCGCTGATGATCGTCCGGCTGGACCTGCCGATCCCGGTCGTCGTGGTGCTGAGCCTGGCCGCCGGCGCGGTAATCGGCGGCATCCAGGGCTATTGGATCGCCTATTGGAAGATCCCCAGCTTCATCGTCACCCTGGCGGGGATGCTGGTGTTCCGCGGCCTGACCATGTGGATCCTGCAAGGCCAGTCGATCGGCCCCTTCCCGCGCGAATTCCAGATGATCGCCTCGGGCTTCATCCCGGACCTCTTCGGCCCCGACAAGCCCAACACACTGTCTCTGATCCTGGGCTGGGGCGCGGCGCTGGCGATCCTGTGGCTGCAGATCCGCGGCCGCAAGCGGGAAGAGGCGGTGGGTATCGTGGACGAGCCCTTCGCCTTCTTCGCCGCCAAGAACGCGCTGATCTTCCTGGCGCTGGTCTGGATGACCTGGGTGCTGGCGAATTTCCGCGGCCTGCCGAATGTCTTCATGGTCATGGCGATTCTGGTCGCGCTTTACGCCTTCGTGTCCGAGCGCACCACCATCGGCCGGCGCATCTATGCCATCGGCGGCAATGCCAAGGCGGCCAAGCTTTCGGGCATCAATGCCGAGCGGGTGGTGTTCCTGACCTTCATGAACATGGGGATGCTGGCGGCGCTGGCCGGGATCGTGGTCTCGGCCCGGCTGAACTCGGCCACGCCCAAGGCCGGCGTGGGGTTCGAACTCGACGTGATCGCGGCGGTGTTCATCGGCGGCGCCTCGATGGCGGGCGGGGTCGGCACGGTGATCGGCGCAGTGGTCGGCGCCTTCATCATGGGAGTGATGAACAACGGCATGTCGATCCTGGGCATCGGCATCGACTACCAGCAGGTCATCAAGGGGCTGGTGCTGATGGCCGCGGTGATCTTCGACGTCTCGAACAAGAGCAAGGCGTGACGCCTGAACCAACCGCCGATGCCCCGACCGCCCCCGGCTGGATCGCCGTCGACTGGGGCACCACAAGGCTGCGCGCCTGGGCCATGCGCGGCGCGCGGCCGGTGGACGCCCGCGCCTCGGACCGCGGCATGGGCAGGCTGGCCCCGGCCGGGTTCGAGCCGGCGCTGCTCGACCTGATCGGCGACTGGCTGTCCGCGGCCGGCCGGATGCGCGTCATCGCCTGCGGCATGGCCGGCGCCCGCGGCGGCTGGGCCGAGGCCGAATACCGCGCCGTCCCCTGCCCGCCCATCGACCCGCGCCGCGCCATCCGCGCCCCCGCCCGCGACCCGCGGCTGGATGTCCGCATCCTGCCCGGCCTGTCGCAGGCCGAGCCCCCCGACGTCATGCGCGGCGAGGAAACCCAGATCGCCGGTTTCCTGGCCGAGAACCCCGGTTTCGACGGCGCGCTCTGCCTGCCCGGCACGCATAGCAAATGGGTGCGCCTGTCGCAGGGCCGGGTCGAGCGTTTCCGCAGCTTCATGACCGGCGAGGTCTTTTCGCTGCTTGCCGGCCAGTCGGTGCTGCGGCTGACCATCGACGCGGCCCGCCCCGACCCTGCGGCCCTTGCCGAAGCCGGGGCCGAGGCGCTGGCCGATCCCCGTGCCGCGCAATCCGGGCTGTTTCCCCTGCGCGCCGCCGCCCTGCTGCAGGGGCTGGCGCCGGCTCAGGCGGCCGGTCGCCTTTCGGGCCTGCTGATCGGCGCCGAACTGGCCGCCGCGCGCGACTTCTGGCAGGACGGCCCGACCGCGATCATCGGCGCGCCCGACCTGGCGCGGCTTTACGAAACCCTGCTGCTGGCGGCCGGCGCGCAGGCATGCCACAAGGACGGCACGGCGCTGGTCCTGGCCGGCCTTGCCGCCGCCAGCCTCGATTTGCCGGAGGACACATGACCCTGCCCATCATCGCCATCCTGCGCGGCCTGACCCCGGCCGAGGCCCTGCCCGTCGCCCGCGCCCTGGTCGATGCCGGCATCGACCGCATCGAGGTGCCGCTGAACTCGCCCGACCCGCTGGAAAGCATCCGGCTGATGACAGGGGGGCTGGCCGGGCAGGCGACCATCGGCGCCGGAACCGTGCTGACGGTGGATGAGGTCGCGCAGGTGGCCGATGCCGGCGGGCGGATGATCGTCTCGCCCAATGCCGATCCGGCGGTGATCGGCGCGACGCGGGCGCGCGGCCTGCAATCCTGGCCCGGCGTCTTCACCGCCACCGAATGCTTCGCCGCCATCGCCGCGGGCGCGACCGGGCTGAAGCTGTTTCCCGCCGACCAGGCCGGCACCGGCACGCTCAGGGCGCTGCGCGCGGTGCTGCCGCGCGACATGCCGGTCTATGCCGTGGGCGGCGCCGGCCCGGCGAATTTCGCCGAATGGCTGGATGCCGGGGCGCAGGGCTTCGGCATCGGCAGCGCGCTCTATCGCCCCGGCGACGGGGCCGAGACGGTCGCGGCCCGCGCGCGCGACATCGTGGCGGCGCTGCGGGCCTGCGCATGAACGCGCGGGTCTTCGACCCCCGCATCTGCGAACTGGGCGAAGGCGCCTTCTGGCATCCCGAACGCGCCCAGCCCTTCTGGTTCGACATCCTCGGCCGCCGGCTTTTGTCGCGGCTGGACGACGGGACCGAGCTGGAATGGCGCTTCGAAGAGATGGTCTCGGCCGCGGGCTGGATCGACCGCGACCGCCTGCTGATCGCCAGCGAAACCGGGCTGATCCGCTTCGACCTGCGCGACGGCCGCCAGGAACGGCTGGCCGCGCTGGAAGCCGACCGGCCCGGCAACCGCTCGAACGACGGGCGGGCCGATGCTTTCGGCGGTTTCTGGATCGGCACGATGGAACGCGACGGAAGGGCTGGAAAGGGGGCGATTTATCGCTATCTTGACGGAGAGTTGCGCCTGCTGCGGGGGAACATGTCCATCCCGAATGCGATCTGCTTTTCTCCCGACGGTCGCCTGGCCTATTTCGCCGACACCGCCGCCCAGACCGTCTGGTCGCAAGACCTGGACGCGCGCGGCTGGCCCTGCGCCGAGGCCCGCGTCTTCCTGGACCTGGCCGGGACCGACCAGTTCCCCGACGGCGCCGTCACCGACGCGCAGGGGCGGTTCTGGAACGCGCGCTGGGGCAGCGGCGCGGTCGCCTGCCATGCGCCGGACGGCCGCCTGCTGCGCCGCCTGTCCTTGCCCGCCAGCCAGCCCAGCTGCCCGGCCTTCGGCGGCCCCGGCCTTGCGCAGCTGATCGTGACCAGCGCCGCCGAGGGCCGGCACGGGCCGCAGGACGGCCGGACCTGGCTGCTGGATCCCGACGCCCAGGGCCGGCCGGAACCGCGGGTCCGGGCATGATGCCACGCACATTCGGCCTGCTGCCGGACGGCCGGCCGGTGATGCAGGCGACGATCTCGGGCCATGGGCTGACGGCCTCGGTCATCACGCTGGGTGCCTCGCTCCAGGATCTGCGGCTGGCCGGGATCGGGCATCCGCTGGTGCTGGGCTTTCCGCGGCTCGCGCCCTATCTGGACGAGGGCCGCTATTTCGGCGCGGTGATCGGGCGCTATGCCAACCGCATCGCCCATGGCCGCGCGGCGCTGGACGGGCAAAGGCTGCAGCTGGACCGCAACCAGGACGGCCGCCACATGCTGCACGGCGGCCACGACGGCTGCGGCACGCGCAACTGGATGCTGGCCGACTGGGACGAAAGCTCGGTGGCGCTGGCCGATCACCTGCCCGCGGGCCACATGGGCTTTCCCGGCGCCATGCTGATCCGCGCGACCTGGTCCATCCTGCCCGGCCC
Source organism: Paracoccus versutus (assembly GCF_029909795.1). Taxonomy (NCBI): domain Bacteria; kingdom Pseudomonadati; phylum Pseudomonadota; class Alphaproteobacteria; order Rhodobacterales; family Paracoccaceae; genus Paracoccus; species Paracoccus versutus. The sequence goes on along the minus strand of NZ_CP038197.1, from coordinate 1,871,349 downwards.
GGTCCTGATGCTGACCATCCTGGCCACCTCGGACGACACCACCTTCTGCAACTTCGCCCAGCACAGCTATTTCAACCTGGATGGCACCGATACCGTGGCCGGCCACCGGCTGACCGTCCCGGCCGAAACCTACCTGCCGGTGGACGAGGACATGATCCCACTGGGCGCGCCCGCGGCGGTCCAGGGCACGCATCTGGATTTCCGCAATCCCGTCACCCTGGCCGAGCGGCTCAAGGGGCCGCGCATCGACCACAACCTCTGCCTTTCGGACCGGCGCCGCATCGTGCCGCGCAAGGCGGCGGTGCTCCAGGCGGGCGGGCTGATGATGACCCTGCGCTCGACCGAGCCGGGGCTGCAAGTCTATGCCGGCGAACACCTGGCGCCCGGCGCGCCCGGCCTTGGCGGCCGGCCCTATGGCCGCCATGCCGGCATCGCGCTGGAATCGCAGCTCTGGCCGGACGCGCCCAACCATGCCGGCTATCCCTCGGCGCGGCTGGAGGCGGGGCAGCTCTACCGCCAGACCACGGTGATGAGCTTTCACCGCAGCCCCAAAGGTTGACGCAAGGTCCGGTCCCGAACTAATGCGGGTTCCAGGGAGGATTCATGGACCCCGCATCGACCGAAACCCTTTCCGCCACGGGGGGCCCGCCGCCCTTCGCGGCGCAATTGCACGCCCGCCTGCGCCAGCGCATCATCCGCGGCGAGCTGCCGCCCGGCACGCGCCTCTCCGAACAGGAGATCGCCGACCAATGCGCCCTGTCGCGCCAGCCTGTGCGCGAGGCCTTCATCCGCCTCGCCGGCGAGGGCCTGCTCGAGGTGCGGCCGCAGCGCGGCACCTTCGTCACCCGCATCGACATGGAATGGGTGCTGTGTACGCGCTTCATCCGCGAATCGGTCGAGGCCGACACCGTCCGCCTGGCCGCCGCCTGCGCCCCGCCCCAGGATTGCGAGGCCCTGTTCGCCCAGATCGCCCGGCAAGAGGCCGAGGCCGACCCCACCGCGCTGGCCCAGCTGGACGAGGAATTCCACGCCACCCTGGCCGCGATCGCCGGCAAGGCAAGGGTCTGGAGCCACCTGCAGCAGATGAAGATGCATCTCGACCGCGCCCGCCACCTGCTGACGGCGATGACGCCCAAGGACACCATGCTGGCCCAGCACCGCGCCGTGGCCGAGGCCATCGCCGCCCGCGACCCCGACCGGGCCGAGGCCGCCATCCGCCAGCACCTGCGCCGCGTGCTGCTGGACCTGCCCGGCGTGCTGCGGCTGTCGCCCGACTATTTCACCAAGACCGACACGCTGGCGGAAACCCTGGCCGCCGAAAGCTGACGGCCTTCTTCGTTCTCCAAATACCCATTGCGACCGCGCCGCCGGCCGCTGCCTTGCCAGCTTCCGCGCAGCCTCTCCGCTTCACCGTTTCCGAAATACGCGCCCACCCGCGCGGTCAATCGCGGCAGCGCACCCTCTGGCGCTGCTCGCCCAGGCCCTCGATGCCCAGCCGCATGACCTCGCCCCCGCGCAAGAACACCGGCGGCGTCGCGCCCATGCCGACTCCCGGCGGCGTGCCCGTCGTGATCACATCCCCCGGCATCAGCGTCATCAGCCGCGAGCAATAGGCGACGATCTCGGCCACGCCGAAGATCATCGTCGCGGTCGAGCCCTGCTGGCGGCGCAGCCCATCCACCTCCAGCCACAGCTCCAGCGCCTGCGGGTCGGGCACCTCGTCGCGCGTCACCAGCCAGGGGCCGATCGGGCCGAAGGTATCGAAGCCCTTGCCCTTGTCCCAGGTGCCGCCGCGCTCGGCCTGCCATTCGCGCTCGCTCACGTCGTTGACCACGCAATAGCCGGCGACATGGTCCAGTGCCGCCGTCTCGGAAACATGGCTCGCGCGCGAACCGATGACCACGCCCAGCTCGACCTCCCAATCGGTCTTCTGCGCGCCGGGCGGGATCACCACGTCGTCGTCCGGGCCGATGATGCAGCTGGTCCATTTGTTGAACACCACCGGCTCGGCCGGCACCGGCAGCCCGGCCTCGGCGGCGTGGTCGGCATAGTTCAGCCCGATGGCGACGAATTTCGGCACCTGGCCCACGCAGGGCCCCAGCCGCGGCTGGCCCGAGACGATGGGCAGCCCGTCCAGGTCCAGCGCCGCGATCCCGGCCAGCCCCTCGGGCCCCAGCACCGCGCCGGCGATGTCGGCGACATGGGCCGACAGGTCGCGGATGCGGCCTTCGGCGTCCAGAAGCCCCGGCTTTTCCCGGCCCGGCGGGCCATAGCGCAGCAGTTTCATCCCTGATCCTTTCGCTTGTCCGGGCCCGTTCAGCCGCGCCCGACAAAGGGCATGTTCGTCGCCATCACCGTCATGTGCAGCACATTGGCGCCCTCGGGCAGGCTGGCCATGTGCAGCACCGCCTCGGCCACGTTCGCGGCGTCCATCACCGGCTCGGGCCGGATCGAGCCGTCGGCCTGCGGCGCGCCCTGCGTCGCCACGGCGGCAATCATCTCGGTCGCAGCATTGCCGGCGTCGATCTGGCCGCAGGCGATGCCGAACGGCCGCCCGTCCAGCGCCAGCGTCCGCGTCAGCCCCGTCACCGCGTGTTTCGAGACCGTATAGGGCACCGAGCCGGGGCGCGGCGCCTCGGCCGCGATCGAGCCGTTGTTGATGATCCGCCCGCCCATCGGCTGCTGCCGCCGCATCTGCCGGAAAGCGGCGCGGGCGCACAGGAACATGCCGTCGATGTTCACCCGCGCCACGCCCTGCCACTCCTCCCAGGAAATCTCGTCGATCAGCCGCGAGATCAGGATGGCGCCGGCATTGTTGAACAGCACGTCCAGCCGCCCCCATTGCGCCACCGCGCGGGCAAAGGCGGCATCGACCGCCTCGGGCACCGTCACGTCGCAGGGCAGGACCAGCGCCTGCGGATGGCCGTCCGCGGTCTCGGCCAGGGCCGCCTCGCGCCGGCCGATCAGCCCGACGCGCCAGCCGGCGTCAAGAAACCGCCGCGCGGTCAGCCGGCCGATGCCGCTGCCGCCGCCGGTGATCAGGATGGTCTTCATCTGTCGCGCCCCCTCGGCTTTCGCGGCGCGGATGCTAGCGGCACGGCCCCGCAAGGAAAAGGGCCGCCCGCCAGGCGGCCCCGCACGTCAGGCATCGGGATCCCAGCCGCTGATCTGCTTGCTGTCCATGAACTCCTCCAGCCCCCAGACGCCGCCCTCGCGCGCCCGGCCCGAGGCCTTGACGCCGCCGAAGGCCGAGCCCCTGCCCCGGCCCTGCCCGTTCATCTCGACCATACCGGCGCGCAGCTGCCGCGCCAGCCGGTTGCGCCGTGCGCCGTCGCTGGTCTGCACATAGTTGGTCAGGCCATAGATCGTGTCGTTGGCGATCGCGACCGCCTCTTGCTCGCTGTCGAAGGGGATGATCGACAGCACCGGGCCAAAGATCTCCTGCCGGGCGATGGTCATGTCGTTGGTCACGTCGGCAAAGACCGTCGGGCGCACGAAATAGCCGCGATTGACGCCCTCGGGCAGGCCGGGGCCGCCGGCGACCAGGCGCGCGCCCTCGTCGATGCCCTTCTGGATCAGGTCCTGGATCTTGTCCCATTGCTGCTTGCTGACCACGGGGCCGATATGGCGCCCCGGCTGGTGGGCCGTCGCCACCGCGGTCTCCTCGGCCACCTTGCGGGCCTGCTCGACCGCGGTTTCGTAAAAGGACCGCTCGACCAGCATCCGCGTCGGCGCGTTGCAGGACTGGCCGCTGTTGTAGAAGCAATGCCGCGCCCCGCGCGTCACCGCCTTGTCGTCGGCATCGGCAAAGACCAGGTTGGCGCCCTTGCCGCCCAGTTCCAGCGCCACCTTCTTCAGCGTATCGGCAGCCGCCTTGGTGATGGCGATGCCGGCGCGGGTCGAGCCGGTAAAGCTGATCATGTCCACGTCGGGATGCACCGAAAGCTGCGAGCCCACGCCCGCGCCGTCGCCGTTCACCATGTTGTAGACCCCCGGCGGCAGCCCGGCCTCGTCCACGATCTCGGTAAAGACGACCGAGGACAGCGGCGCGATCTCGCTGGGCTTCAGCACCACGGTATCGCCGGCCAGCAGCGCCGGGATCACCTTCAGCGTGACCTGGTTCATCGGCCAGTTCCAGGGCGTGATCAGCCCGACCACGCCGACCGGCTCCCATGCCACCATGCTGGTCGGCGTGTCGGGGCGCAGCGGCCGGATGAACTCGAAATCCCGGAACGCCTCGATGAAGGTCTCGATGTGATAGCTGCCCGCCGCGGCCTGGTCGTTCAGCGACATGTCCTGCGGCGCGCCCATCTCGGCACTGATGGCGGCGGCCATGTCGGGCGCGCGGCGCTTGTAGATTTCCAGGATCTTCTCGACATGGGCCAGTCGCTGGGCCGGGGGCGTCGCCGCCCAGGCCGGGAAGGCCGCCTTGGCCGCGGCCACCGCCGCATCGGTGTCGGCCTGGCCGCCCAGGCTGATCACCGCCACCGCCTCCTCGGTCGAGGGGTCGATCACCTCCAGGTCGTTGGGCGCGCGCGGCGCAACCCATTCGCCGCCTATGTAGAATTTCCGCTTGTCGGCAAGTCCGCTCATGAGAGCCTCCCTTGATCTGCGATTGGCCCGCAGACTGGCACCCGCAAGACCGGGCTGCAAGCCGCAGCGGCCCTGCGAATTATCACGACTGAACAGATCGAGTTGGACAATCCGCCGCAGATGCCTATCTTGTCGCCGAAGGCCAACCGAAAGGATCTGCAATGTCCCTGCGCATCAACGACACCGCCCCGGATTTCACCGCCAATTCGACCGAGGGCCAGATCAGTTTCCACAACTGGATCGGTGACAGCTATGCGGTTCTTTTCTCGCATCCGCGCGATTTCACCCCGGTCTGCACCACGGAATTCGGCGTGGTGGCGCAGCTGGTGCCCGAGTTCGAGAAGCGCGGCACCAAGGTTCTGGGCGTCTCGGTCGATTCGGCCGAGGACCACGGCAAATGGAAGGCCGACATCGAGAAGGTCGCAGGCGTCCCGGCGAATTTCGCCATCATCGACGACACCGAACTGACGGTGGCCAAGGCCTATGACATGCTGCCGGCCGATTACTACCTGCCGGCCGAGGGCCGCACGCCGCAGCATTCGGCCACGGTGCGCACGGTCTTCATCATCGGGCCGGACAAGAAGGTGCGGCTGACGATGACCTATCCGATGTCGGTCGGCCGCAACTTCGCCGAGATCATCCGCGCGCTGGACGCGGTGCAAAAGACCGACGGCGTGCCGCTGGCCACCCCGGCGAACTGGGAACCGGGCCAGGACGTGATCGTGGCGCTGGCGCTGGACGACGCGGCGGCCGAGGCGAAATACGGCCAGCTGAACAAGGCGCTGCCCTATCTGCGCTTTGCCAAGGATCCGGCCTGATCCTGCAAGGCCGCGGCACCGCCCGCGGCCTTTCTACCGGCGTGCCAGCCGCCGCTTGTGGCGCCACGCGATCAGCTTGTTGACGATCTGCCGGCGCTGCTTGATCAATCCGTAAAGCGGGTGCCGCCCGCCTGCCGACCGCTTGCCCTTGCCGTCTTCGATCTGGCTTTCCACGCCGGTCGTCGTGACCAGAGGCGGCCAGACCGCCAGCCCCCGGTCGTTGCGGGTCAGCCAGTGGCGGAAATGATTGTCCACGCCCGCCGTGATGCGCCGATGAGTGCGGACAAAGGTTTCGGCCCCCTGCCGCGACCAGAGCAGCGCGGTGGCCGTCATCGGAAAGTAATGGGCGCGGGTCAGCTCATGATGCCGACCCGCAACCTCGAACCCCATGACCGGGGTATAGATCTTGTGCTGTCTGGCGCCGAGATTGATCAGATCCCAGTCGCGATCATGCCGGTCCAGCCAGCCCATGAGGACGCGCATCCCCTCGGCAAAGCCCGGCTGCAGCTGCATGTCATCCTCGAACACCAGGCCATATTCGGCGCCGCTGTCCAGAAAGCGCCGCGCACAGTCGAGATGGCTGAGATAGCAGCCGATCTCGCCCCCGCGCAAAGGCCGGCCCATATAGGCCATCGCCCCAGCGGGATCGTAATCGGGAAATTCCTCGACCCGCAGCGCCCTGCCGTCAAAGGCCGGGACGCGCTCGAAGGGCACGCCCGCCTCGTCCAACTGCCGGGAGGCTGAACGAAGCCGCTCGTCCGAGCCGTCCAGGTTGATGAGATAGGCGGGAAGGCGCATCTATCCGCCCCTCGCGACCAAGCAATCCGACAAGCCAAGGACACTCATGTCTCGTCCTCCCACCAACCGGTGCGGTCGCGGCGGTGCAGCGCCCGGAGCCGGGCAAAAGCCGTATCGTTGACCTGCATCCGATCATAGACCGTCTTGAGGATCATCCCCGCAGAACCAGCGGCGAAGAAGGGCTCCAGCCGCCAATACATGTTGCGCAGCGTATCGTCGGTGCCGACGGTAAAAACCGACATCCCCTCGAAAAGCGGAACCAGTTCGGTCTGGAGTTCTTCGATCCGCTCCGGCAGCGGCGCCGATGTCTCCGCACCGCGGACATAGCGGTCGGATTCACCGATCTTGACGGTATTGGCCAGAAGCGAGGCCATCATCGCGACCGCGCGGGCCTGCGGATCAGGGCCATGGTCGGCAAAGGTATCCGCCGCCGAGATCAGCCAGCGCAGGTTCAGGTGCCGACACAGAAACTCCGCCTCCTGCGCCCAAAGCGCGGTGAATTGGCCGAGACTTTCGGCCAGCCGCACCTCGCGACGGATCAGAACGATCAGCGTGGCGTGATGCAGCAAAAGCTCGGGGCGGCCCGAAAACTCGCAGCGCAGGTTTGCCAGGTGCCGCTCCAGCGACTTATCCGAGCCGCGGGTCTGCACCGGCTCGCCCGCCTGGACGATCCGCTCGCGCATCGCGACCAGGTCGGGGGCGGCCAGGACATGTCGCCGCGCGCCCCAACGCTTGCGATGCTGATTGAGCGAAAAGAAGCGCTCTAGCCGGGATTTCCTGCGCCTGACCATTCGCCTATGTCCGCCGCGAGACGATCGCATCCAGTTGCGGATCGAAACTGAAATCAAGGTTCGCCAGCGCGGCGCGATAGCCAGCGCTCAGGTCGTCGCTTCCAATCTCATCCTTCGGCCGGGCCGAGGCGTTCACATAGGCCTTGAGCCGGCGCGATGCCTGTTTCTGGTCGATGAAGGGCCGGATCTTGCGCCCGAACGGATAATAGAACAGCCTGTCACGCAGATCGCGGATCTTGGGCCGGGGAGTGCGGGACACCCCGCCGTTGAACCATTGGCTCGCCAGCGCCGTTTCGCGAGCGGTGCGGAACCAGGCCAGGCTGAAAAGCACCTGATCCCAGACATTCGGATGCTGGTCGCAAAGCCGCACCCATTCCGCCAGCATCCTGCCCGTCGCCTCGGTGGCGTTAAGGTAAATCAAATAGGAAATATCTTCCCACCCCGCGCGGCGGACGAAAGCCACATCAAAGGGATTGCCCATCAGAAAGCTGGGCGGCCGCAGGATCGCTGCATCCGCGTCGATCCAGCAGACCGGGCGGCCGCTGTCTTGCCAGGCCGCCTGGATCACCCGCGCCTTGAGCCCGGTATTGGCGACCCATGACCCGCGCGACGCCACCGGCTCGATCCGATGGGGCAGGCCGTAGCGGTCCAGCGAGGCGCGCAGATCGGCGGCAAGCGCCTCATATGGCGTATCGGTGGTATAGTAGGAAACGAAAAGCGGCGGCTCGCCCTGGGGGGTTTCGTAAAGCGCGATCTCTTGCGTGAGATCGGCCGTGCAGGCCAGATCGACACCGTCCGGGCGGCGCAGATGGGCAATCACCCTGCCCCGCGGGTCCGCCAGCGCCTCTGGCACCGGCCGGAAGGACAGGCCCGCCCCTGCGATATAATCCGAAGGTGTCATGCTAGGAGTCCACGCGGCGCGCCAGCCTGCGCCGAACAAGCCCGCGGTAATAACTTGCCTTAAGGAAACGGGCCGGATTCCTCTTTTCACAGGGCCGCTGCATCTCCGCAACGGTTCGCTCCTGGGCTAGATGCGAAAGCCCCTGTCCCGGAGGGGCATGATGCACGACACGCGGGGCGACCAACCAAGCTCGCGAATCATACAAGTCCACGGGCCAGTCGGACACGAAACTGACCGGGGTCATCGCCTGCAACAGCTCATGCGCCATGTTTCGGGACAGCGTGTAGCCGGTGCAGCCCGATGCCCGTCGCGTCGGACGATACATCAACCACCGACCGGCTTTCCTGCGTTGCCAGGGCAGCGCGCGGCCGGAATAGTGATACAGCAAGGCCAACGTATCGGTCAAATGGTGCCCCGCACGAATGAAGTCGGGAAAGTCCGGCGTCAGGATTGCATCATCCTCAAGCACGAGCGCCCCATCAAGACCCTCGGCCATGATAATCTCGTAAATACGCCGATGCGACAAGGCGCAGGCAAATTCCGAATCCGTCATCGGCCGTTTCAGTCGATCCTGAGCGGCGTCGCGGTCGATCATCGGCAAGTATTCCGGCGGCAGGCCCCGCCGTCCATCGACCCCGTAGACCAGGCGCCATTGCAAGCCGTTTTCGGCAAGCCGGTCCAACAATGGCTGACGACGCGCCTCGTCGCCTGCCAATGTCAATACGAAGATCGGCCAATTCGTCTGCATCGTTGATATCCCGTCCCGCCGAACATGGAGGAGCCCCGGCATTGCCGAGGCTCCAACAGTCGAATCGCGGCGAAAGCCTCAGCCTTCGGCCGATTCCTCTTTCTTCTCGGTGATCTCTTCACCGGTCTCCTGGTCGACCATCTTCATGCCCAGGCGCACCTTGCCGCGGTCGTCGAAGCCCAGAAGCTTGACCTTGACCTCCTGGCCCTCCTTCAGCACCTCGTTGGGGTGGTTCAGGCGCTTGTTGGCGATCTGGCTGACATGCACCAGCCCGTCGCGCTTGCCGAAGAAGTTCACGAAGGCGCCGAAATCGACCAGCTTCACGACCTTGCCGACATAGACCTTGCCCTCTTCCGGCTCGGCCACGATCGAATAGATCATGTCATAGGCCTTCTTGATCGAATCGGCATTGGCCGAGGCGATCTTGATGGTGCCGTCGTCGCTGATGTCGACTTTCGCACCCGAGGTCTCGACGATCTCGCGGATCACCTTGCCGCCCGAGCCGATCACTTCGCGGATCTTGTCGGTCGGGATGGTCATCGTCTCGATGCGCGGGGCATGGGCGCTGAACTCGCGCCGGCCTTCGGACAGCGCCTTGGACATCTCGGCCAGGATGTGCAGCCGGCCGTCCTTGGCCTGGGCCAGCGCCTGCTCCATGATCTCGGGCGTGATACCCGCGACCTTGATGTCCATTTGCAGGCTGGTGATGCCGTTTTCCGTGCCCGCGACCTTGAAGTCCATGTCGCCCAGGTGGTCCTCGTCGCCCAGGATGTCGGTCAGCACCGCCCAGCGGCCGTCCTCTTCCAGGATCAGGCCCATGGCGACGCCGGCGACCGGCGCCTTCAGCGGCACGCCCGCATCCATCATCGACAGCGAACCGCCGCAGACCGAGGCCATCGAGGACGAGCCGTTCGACTCGGTGATCTCGGAAACCACGCGGATGGTATAGGGGAAGTCGGTCGCGGCCGGCAGAACGGCCTGCAGCGCACGCCAAGCCAGCTTGCCATGGCCGATCTCGCGACGGCCGGGGCTGCCGACGCGGCCCACCTCGCCCACCGAATAGGGCGGGAAGTTGTAGTGCAGCAGGAAGTTCGAGCGGGAATTGCCATGCAGCGCGTCGATGATCTGCTCGTCGTCGCCGGTGCCCAGCGTGGTCACGACCAGCGCCTGCGTCTCGCCGCGGGTGAACAGCGACGAGCCGTGGGTGCGCGGCAGGAAGCCGACTTCGCAGTCGATGGGCCGCACGGTCTTGTTGTCGCGGCCGTCGATGCGCGGGCGGCCGTCGATGATGCCGCCGCGCAGGATGCCCGATTCCAGCTTCTTCAGCGCCGAGCCCAGGTTCGGGTCGAGCCGCTCTTCCTCGGTCAGCCCTTCGAGGATCTTCACCTTCACGGCCTCGATGGTGTCGCGGCGCTCACCCTTGTCGTGGATGGCATAGGCGGCACGCATCTCGGTCTCGCCCAGCGATTTCACGCGGGCGTAAAGCGGGCTGTAATCCGGCGAGGCGAAGGGGAAGGGTTCCTTGGCGGCGGCCTCGGCCAGGTCGATGATCAGGTCGATCACCGGCTGCATCGCCTCGTGGCCGAATTTCACCGCGCCCAGCATCTCGGCCTCGGTCAGCTCATAGGCTTCCGATTCGACCATCATCACCGCGTCGCGGGTGCCGGCGACCACCAGGTCCAGCCGCTGCTCGGGGTTGCCGCGCAGCTGGTCCATGTCCTGCACCTCGGGGTTCAGGACGTATTCGCCATTGGCGAAGCCGACGCGGGCGGCGGCGATCGGGCCCATGAAGGGCACGCCGGAAATCGTCAGCGCGGCCGAGGCGGCGATCATGGCGACGATGTCGGGATCGTTGACCAGATCGTGGCTCAGCACCGTGCACATCACCAGCACTTCATGCTTGAAGCCGGGGGCGAACAGCGGGCGGATCGGACGGTCGATCAGGCGCGCGGTCAGGGTTTCCTTTTCCGAAGGCCGGGCCTCGCGCTTGAAGAAACCGCCGGGGATCTTGCCGGCGGCATAGTATTTTTCCTGGTAATGCACCGTCAGGGGAAAGAAGTCCTGGCCGGGCTTGGGTTCTTTCGCGAAAGTGACGTTGGCCATCACGCTGGTCTCGCCCAGGGTGGCGATGACCGAGCCGTCGGCCTGGCGGGCAACCTTGCCCGTTTCCAGCGTGAGCGTTTCCTGGCCCCACTGGATGGATTTCTTCACTTCATCAAACATCTGGTTTCCTCTGGCGACGCGCCGGCCCTTCCGGTCGCGTCCCGTGTCAAATGGCGGCCCCATTGCCGCCGCCCCTATCCTTCGCATGTGCCCAGGGGCCTGGCGTCACGTCACAGATGGAGACGCCCCATACAGGAAATCAAGGCACATGGAAAGTGGCTTGGCATCCGCCCCGCCCCTGCGAATCGAAGCGGGCGGCGCCCGGTCGGCAGCCGCCCGCCTTGTTCCGCGCATGGGGCGATCAGGCCACGGCCAGCGTTCTGGACGCGGCGGCTTCCTGATCGGCCTTCAGCACCTTCACCGCCTTTTCGGTCCTTTCGGCGGCCGCGTCGGTCGGCCAGGGCCGGGTGCTGAGCGCGGCGACGCGATCGACCATGGTCTGCACGCCCTCCCTGTCCTGGGCCTTGATCGCCCAGGCGCGGGCCAGCGCCTCGGCATCGGGATCGGCGGCTTGGGCCGCGCTTCTGGCCGCGGCTGCGGCTGGGGCCGCAACCTCGTCCGGGGTGGCCGCATCAACCCCGCCGGACGCGGCCGCCGCCTGGGCCGGAGCCTGCGCGGCCAGTACCACGGCGGCCGGCCCCGCTGCCGCCTCCGCCGGATCGGCGCCCCCGGCCGGGGCCTGGGCCGCGGCAGGGGCTGCAGCCTCGGGCACCGGGTGCTTCGCGGCCGCGGCGGCGACAGGGGCCGGTGGTTCATCGGCCGGGGCCGCGCCATCGGCAGAAGCCTGCATCGCCTGGGACGAGAAGTCGAACCGGACCCCGTCGCCATCCGCGGGCCTCACGCCCAGCAGCGATCCGGCCAGCGCACCCAAGGCGTTCGAGACAGCCTGCAAGGGCGTCGAACCGGCCCCCGAGGCGGCGGCTGGGGCAGAAGAGGAAATAGGCTTGAAAAGTGAACTGATTACCATCTTACGATCTCCATCTTGAAGACAGCCACAGGATAAAGGTCGCCCGTTAGGAATCCAGAAAGCAATCCGTTGGATTTTAATTGACCGGCCGCACCGCAACGAAAAACGCCCGCAGCCTTTGCCGCGGGCGTTTCCTGCAATCCAAGGGCCGCGGGATCGCGGCCGGCCGGTCAGCGGCGCAGGCCCAGCTTGCCGATCAGGTCGGTATAGCGGGCTTCGTCCTTGCGCTTCAGGTAGTCCAGCAGCTTGCGGCGCTGCGCGACCAGCTTCAGCAGACCACGACGCGAATGGTTGTCCTTCTTGTGGGTCTTGAAATGCTCGGTCAGCGTGGCGATGCGCGACGACAGGATGGCGACCTGCACCTCGGGCGAGCCGGTGTCGCCTTTCTTGGTCGCGAATTCGGTCATCACGCGGTTCTTTTCCTCGACGGTGATCGACATCGGGGTCTCCTTTCAGGATCAAAGGGTTATGGCACAGGCCGGGATGTCGTCCAGCACAGGCCCGTGGAGAGATCCGCCGGAATCGCCCGGTCGGATGCGGGCGTATAGGCAAAATCGGCCGAAAAGGAAAGGGTTTTCTGCGGCTCAGCCGCCCGGTGCGATCCGCGTCAGGGCGATGTCGGCAACCCGCAGCCCTTCGGCCTGCAACACCCGGCCCACCGCCACCCCGTCCACGCGGATCACCGCCGATCCGTCGGTCTCGTGCTCCAGCGCGACCACGGGATCAGCGCCGTCGCCGTGATAGCGCAACTCGATTCGGTCCAGATCCCGGTCGAAATCGGCGATGACCGGCAGCGTCTCGCCCGGATCGTCCAGATCCTCGCCCGGCACGTCCAGCAGGAACAGATCCTCGCCCTCGCCGCCCTCGGCGAAATCGCCCAGGCCGGGCTGCAGCGTGTCGCGGCCGGCCCCGCCATGCAGCCAGGCCCGCTCGGGCTCGGCCGAGCCGATCAGCAAATCGTCGCCCTCGCCGCCGTCCAGGTCATCCTCGCCGCCGCCGGCGATCAGCGTGTCGTTGCCGGCATTGCCCGAGATCCAGTCGTCGCCGTCGCCCCCGGTCAGCAGGTCGTCCCCCTCGCCACCGAAGATCGTGTCGTTGCCGGGGCCGCCATGCACGGTGTCGTTGCCGCCCTGCCCGGCCAGATAGTCGTCGCCCGCGCCGCCGTCGATGGAATCGTCGCCGCCCGGTCCATAGTCGCCGTCGCCATAGATCCAGTCGGTGCCGTCGCCGCCCAGCAGCGTGTCGCTGCCCAGCCCGCCATGCAGGTCGTCGTTGCCGCCAAGGCCGGTCAGCAGGTCGTCGCCATCGCCGCCGGCCAGCCAGTCCGAGCCCTCGCTGCCCTCGGTTGTCAGCCCCTTGGGCCCGTCGCGATCGGATGATTCAGGAAAAGGCGGGTCGTCGGAGTCATGCTCGCCGCCGGGAGTGCGGGCGGTCCCGGTCACATCCACGGCAAGGCCGGCGAATACCAAACTGAGCAAACTACTGATCAACAACATGACGGGAACCCAAGCGAATCACGCGACCCACATTGGCACCTTATCCCGTCGCCGCCCGCCCCGCATCCTTATTGCTAATAAAGGCTTAACGGGCCGGGGAGCCCCGCGGTCAGCCGTAGTCGCGCGCGCCAAAGATGGCGCTTCCGATGCGGACATGGGTTGCGCCCTCGGCGATGGCGGTTTCGAAATCGGCGCTCATGCCCATCGACAGCCCCGCCAACCCGTTGCGTGCGGCAATATCACGCAGGGCGCGGAAATGCGGCACCGGGTCCAGATCCTCGGGCGGGATGCACATCAGCCCGGTGATCGCAAGGTCCAGCGCGCGGCATCGGGCGATGAAGGCGTCGGCCTCGTCCGGCAGGACGCCGGCCTTTTGCGGCTCGGCGCCGGTATTCACCTGCACGAAAAGCTGCGGGCAGGCCCCCCGCGCCTGCACCTGCCGCGCCAGTTTTTCGGCCAGCGAGGGGCGGTCGAGCGTGTGGATGGCGTCGAAAAGCTCCAGCGCGGGTTTCAGCTTGTTGGTCTGCAGGGGGCCGATCATGTGCAGCTCGATGCCGGGGAAACGCTCGCGCCAGCGGGGCCATTTCCCCGCCGCCTCCTGCACGTAGTTTTCGCCGAAGACGCGATGGCCGGCCGCCAGCACCGCCTCGACCCGGTCGGGGGGCTGCACCTTGCTGACGGCGATCAGCGTGACCGCGCCAGGCGCGCGTTCGGCGGCTTTCTCGGCCGCGGCAATGCGGCGCCTGATGTCATCCAGTTCCATGGCGGCATGATTTCCAAAAGAAAAGAGCGGGCGCAAGGCCCGCTCTTCCTGTTTTCCGTATCCCGTAGGATCAGAACTCGAAGCGCACGCCCATGTCGGCGGTCACGCGCTCTTCGTAGTCGCGCTGGAGCGACGCACCCAGACGGGCACCGCCCAGGTCGTAGTTCACGCCGATACCGAACGCGTTGTCGGTTTCTTTCGCAGCCCAGTCGCCGTCGTTGTTGGCGATGTAGGCTTCGATGTTGGTGCGGCCGTCAACCAGGGTGTAGTCGCCATAGAGGGCGAAGGTCTGACCATAGTTGTTGGTGGCCGACACCGGACCCGCGTTCACCGCCGAGTCTTCGGCGTTGACATAGTTCAGGCCGATGCGGGCGTTTTCCATGACGGCATAACGGGCGCCGAGGAAGAAGATGTCGTTGCCGTCGATGCCTTCGCCGTTGAACGCGGCAGCGGCCGACAGTTCCAGACGGTCGTTCCAGGTGTAGTCGGCCGACAGCGAGAACTCTTCTTCGTGGTTCGCTTCATTCTCGCCCGACTGGTCGGGATCGACATAGGACGCTTGCAGCTCCACGTCGGCCAGGGTGTAGAGGGCGCGGATGCCCACGCGATCGGCTTGGTCGGTGCCATAGCTCTTCGCCGAATAGGCGAAGAAGTTGCCGGTCACGGCGCTGAAGCCGACCGAACGGTCATAGGAGCCGAGTTCGGTCGCGTAGATCAGGCCGTTCGAGTCGAGGGCGGTGTCGACGTTGCCGACCTCAACGGTGAAGCCCTGGGCGCTGACCCACAGTTTGCCGGGGTTCGAGCCGGTGCCGGCATCGCCCTGGTCCCACTGAAGGCGGAAGCGGGCACCGAAGTCGACGCCCGAATCGGTCGAGGTCGAGGCGTCGATGTTCATCCGCAGGCGGCTGACGATACGCGCTTCGTTCACGCCGTCGGCGTCTTGATCAGCAGTGTTTTCGTAGTAGATCACACCGGTCCGGCCGTAGCCCGAGATCGTGACGTCGGCGGCGGCCACGCCCGCGGTCAGGAGCAGCGCGGTGGAGGCGATAAGAGCCTTTTTCATGATGTTTCCCTCTTGTCTCTCTCGTATGCCCCACCCGGTATGCCGGTTTGGGGTATGCCAGTTGTGTCGCGCTTTCCCCCCTGCATTGCAACGGAATCGCATCGGCTTAGCCCGATTCCGACCTGCTGTGATGCACATGGGCCACACCCCGTTGCAACGCCCCCCGCCCCGCCGCGGACGCCCTTACGCGCGCGAGCCATATCCCCTCCGGGACGGGGGATCGCGGGCCAGGGGCGCAGCCTCTCTTGTCGCAAGGGGCGGAATTGCGCTATGGCTCGCGGCAAGGACGATCCGGGGGACATCAGATGACCAGACGCGCCGCACGGCTGACCGCCGCCCTGCTGATCCTGGCGGGGCTTGCCGCCTGTTCGGGGGGCGGCTCGGGCTTGGGTTCGGCAGGCTCGGCCGGATCGGCGACCTCGATGCCGGGCGGCGGGAATCGCCAGGCCCAGCCGCAGGCCGTCGAGCGGCGCGAGACGATCTGGGACGTGTTCTCGGACCGGCGCAACCCCAACGACACGGTGGCGGTCAACAAATACCTGTGGAACGCCAGCCTGGACGTGCTGAACTTCCTGCCGATCCAGTCGATCGACCCCTTCACCGGCGTCATCGTCACCGGCTACGGCACCCCGCCGGGCGGCGGGCGGTCCTATCGCGCCACGATCAAGGTCAGCGACCCGGCGCTGGATGCGCGCGCGCTCAAGGTCTCGTTGCAGGGGGCGGGCGGGGCTGCCGTGGCGCCCGATACCGTGCGCGCGGTCGAGGATGCGATCCTGACGCGGGCCCGGCAGCTGCGGGTGCAGGACCGCAACCTCTGATCCCGCCGAGCCCGCTGGACCTGCATCGGGCAAGCGGCTAATACCCTGCGGGCAATCTGTCGCCCGGAGGTTTCCATGCCCTATGATCCCGCAATCAGCGAACCGCGCTGGCAAGAGGCGTGGGAGCAGGCCGATACGTTCCGCGCCGTGCGGGACGAGCGGCCCAAGTATTACGTGCTGGAGATGTTCCCCTATCCCTCGGGGCGCATCCACATGGGCCATGTGCGCAACTACACGATGGGCGACGTGGTGGCCCGCTTCAAGCGCGCGCAGGGCTTTTCCGTGCTGCACCCGATGGGCTGGGACGCCTTCGGCATGCCGGCCGAGAACGCGGCGATGGAGCAGGGCGGCCATCCGCGCGACTGGACCTATGGCAATATCGCCACCATGCGCGGCCAGCTGAAGCCGCTGGGCCTGTCCATCGACTGGAGCCGCGAATTCGCCACCTGCGACGACGCCTATGTCGCCCAGCAGCAGGCGCTGTTCCTGGACATGCTGGAGGCCGGGCTCATCACCCGCAAGTCGGCGCAGGTGAACTGGGACCCGGTCGACATGACGGTGCTGGCCAACGAGCAGGTGATCGACGGCAAGGGCTGGCGATCCGGCGCCACGGTCGAGCGCAAGGAGCTGACTCAGTGGTTCTTCAAGATCTCGGATTACTCGGACGAGCTCTTGTCGGCGCTGGACGGGCTGGAGGGCTGGCCGGAAAAGGTGCGGCTGATGCAGGCCAACTGGATCGGCAAGTCGCGCGGGCTGCAATTCCGCTTTGATACCGTCGATCTGCCGGATTTCCCGCAAATCGAGGTCTACACCACCCGGCCCGACACGCTGATGGGCGCCAGCTTCGTGGCGCTGTCGCCGGATCATCCGCTGGTCAAGTCGCTGGCCGCATCCGACCCGAAGGTCGCGGCTTTCGTCGAGGAATGCCGCCGCATCGGCACCACCGAGGAAGCCATCGAGACCGCGCCCAAGATGGGCTTCGACACCGGGCTGACCGTGCGCCACCCGCTGGACCCGGATTGGCAACTGCCGATCTGGATCGCCAATTTCGTGCTGATGGACTACGGCACCGGCGCCATCTTCGGCAGCCCCGCGCATGACGAGCGCGACCATGAATTCGCCACCAAATACGGCCTGCCGATCCGCGCCACCTTCGGCGAGCGCGGCATGGACCTGGCCGCCGCCGACGCGCTGGTGGCCAAGGCGCCCTATGTGCCGCTGAAATCCGAGACCGTGACCTATGTGCGCGGCTTCGCCGGCGAGGCCGACCAGACCGGCGAGGCCGCGGTCGATGCCGCCATCCTGCACGCCGAGGCCGCCGGCTATGGCGAGGGCGTGACCAAGTTCCGCCTGCGCGACTGGGGCATCTCGCGCCAGCGCTATTGGGGCTGCCCGATCCCGGTGGTGCATTGCGACGCCTGCGGCACCGTGCCCGAGGCCAAGGCGAACCTGCCGGTGCTGCTGCCGCAGGACGTCAGCTTCGACGTGCCCGGAAACCCGCTGAACCGGCACCCGACCTGGGCCGCGACCACCTGCCCGAAATGCGGCGGCCCGGCCCGGCGCGAGACGGATACCATGGACACCTTCGTCGATTCGTCCTGGTATTACGCCCGCTTCACCGCGCCGCACGCGGCGACGCCGACCGACCGGGCCGAGACCGACTACTGGATGAACGTGGACCAGTATATCGGCGGCATCGAACACGCGATCCTGCACCTGCTCTATTCCCGCTTCTTCGCCCGCGCCATGGTCAGGACCGGCCACCTGCCGGAAGGCGCAAAGGAGCCCTTCGACGCGCTGTTCACCCAGGGCATGGTCACGCATGAGATCTACATGACCCGCGACGAGCGCGGGCGCCCGATCTATCACCTGCCCGAGGACGTGGTGGACGGCAAGCTGGCCGACGGCACGCCGGTCGAGGTGATTCCCTCGGCCAAGATGTCGAAGTCCAAGAAGAACGTCGTCGATCCGGTGAACATCGTCGAAAGCTTCGGCGCCGATACCGCGCGCTGGTTCATGCTGTCCGACAGCCCGCCCGAGCGCGACGTGGAATGGACCGCCGCCGGGGCCGAGGCCGCGAACCGCTTCCTCGCCCGCGTCTGGCGGCTGGCCGACGAGATCCCCGAGGGCGGGGCCGATCCCGAGCTGACCCGCGCCGCGCATCGCGCCATCGACGAGGTGACGCGCGCCATCGAGGGCTTTGCCTTCAACAAGGCCGTGGCCAAGATCTATGAGCTGGCGAATGCGACGGCCAAGTCGGCCGCGGGCGGCGAAAGTCGGCGCGAGGCGCTGCGCATCCTGGCGCAGCTGATGGCGCCGATGGTGCCGCACCTGGCCGAGGAGGTCTGGGCCAAGGCCGGCGGGCAGGGCATGGTGGTCGATGCCGCCTGGCCCAAGGCGGACCCGGCGATGCTGGTTTCCGACAGCGTGGTGCTGCCGATCCAGATCAACGGCAAGCGCCGGGCCGAGATCGAGGTGCCCAAGGACATGCCCAAGGACCAGATCGAGGCCATCGTGCTGGCCGACGAGACCGTGCAGCGCTTCATGGAGGGTCAGGCGCCGAAGAAGCTGATCGTGGTGCCGGGGCGGATCGTCAATGTCGTGGTCTAGGCGGGCGGTGATCCTGGGCGCGCTGGCCCTGGCCGGCTGCGGCTTTTCCCCGGTCTACGGGCCGGGGGGGACGGGGGGCAAGCTGTTCGGCCAGGTCCGCACCGCCGATCCGCGCACGCCCGACGACTTCGCCTTTGCCGGCCGCATCGCCGAGCGGCTGGGGCCCGATGCGCAGGCGCGCTTCCTGCTCGACTACCGGCTGCGCATCGCCGTGGTGCCGCAGGCGATCACCCCCGACGAGGTGACGACGCGCTATGCGCTGAACGGCACCGCCGATTTCACCCTGACCGAGGCCGGCACCGGCCGCGAGGTGACGCGCGGGCAAGTCAGCAGCTTTACCTCCTATTCCACCACCGGCACCACCATCGCCACCATGGCCGCCGAACAGGACGCGCATGAGCGGCTGGCGCGGATGCTGGCCGACCAGGTGGTGACGCGGCTGCTGGCCATCCAGCCCGACGCCGTGCCATGATCCTGAAGGGCGCCGAGATCGGACGCTACCTGGCGCGGCCCGATCCGACGCGCCCGGCGCTGTTGATCCATGGCCAGGACGCGATGCGCGTGGCGCTGAAGCGGGCCGAGGCGGTCAAGGCCCTGGTCGGGGCGGGGGCCGAGGAAGAGATGCGCCTGACCCGCATTCCCGGCGCCGACCTGCGCAAGGATCCGGCGGCGCTGTTGGACGCGGTCAAGGCGGTGGGGTTCTTTCCCGGCCAGCGCGTGGTGCTGGTCGACGACGCGCCGGATGCGGCGGCGCCGGCCATCGCCTCGGCCATCGCGGAATGGAAGCCGGGCGACGCGGTGATCGTGGTCGCGGCGGGCGGATTGAGCAAGTCCTCGGCGCTGCGCAAGCTGTTCGAGCCGCATCCCGCCGCCGTGGCCGCGCCGATCTATGACGACCCGCCCGGCGAGGACGAGGTCGGGCGCTGGCTGAAGGATGCCGGCCTGCGCGAGGTGCCGCGCGACGCCATGCGCGACCTGATGGCGCTGTCGCGGGCGCTCGATCCCGGCGATTTCCGGCAGACGGTGGAAAAGATCGGTCTCTACAAGCATGGCGATGCCGAGCCGCTGACGCCGGCCGAGATCGCCGCGCTGGCGCCCGCGACCATCGAGGCCGAGGTGGATGAGCTGATCGACTGCGTGGCCGAGGGCCGCGCGCGCGAATTCGGCGCGCTGATGCGGCGGATCGAGGGACAGGGAACCCTGCCGGTGACGCTGTGCATCGCGGCGCTGCGGCATTTCCGGGCGCTGCACGCGGCGGCCTCGGACCCCGGCGGGCCGGGGGCGGGGCTGGCCCGGCTGCGGCCGCCGGTCTTCGGCCCGCGCCGCGACCGGATGATTCGCCAGGCGCAGGACTGGGGCATGCGGGCGCTGGAGGATGCGATCCACCAGCTGATCGACACCGACCTGGTGCTGCGCTCGTCCTCGCGCGCGCCGGCCATGGCGCTGATGGAGCGGATGCTGTTGCGGCTGTGCATGATGCCGCGGGGCGGGCGGTGAGCGAGGCGGCAGAGGTCGAGGCGCTGGTGATCGGTGCCGGGCCGGCGGGGCTGATGGCGGCCGAGGTGCTGGCCGGGCAGGGCGCGCGGGTGATGGTGGCCGAGGCCATGCCGACCCCGGCGCGCAAGTTCCTGATGGCGGGAAAATCCGGGCTGAACCTGACCAGGGACGAGCCCTGGGCGCTGTTCGTGACGCGATACGGGGGCTCTGCCCCCCGCGCGCCCGACCCCTCGACGGGGTCGGGCGCGCGTCCCCCGGAGTATTTGTTGAACGAAGAAATCGGGCCCGAAGCGGTGATGGCCTGGGCACGCGGGCTGGGGGTGGAGCTGTTCACCGGCTCGACCGGGCGGGTGTTCCCTGTGGGCATGAAGGCCTCGCCATTGCTGCGGGCCTGGCTGGCGCGGCTGGCGGGGCAGGGCGTCGCCTTGCGGACGCGCTGGCGCTGGACCGGCTTTCAGGGCCAGAACTGGTGCTTCGAGGTTCCGGGCGGGGTAGCCTTGCTGCGGCCCCGCGTCGTGGTGCTGGCGCTGGGTGGGGCGAGCTGGCCCCGGCTCGGCTCGGATGCGGCCTGGGTGCCGTGGCTTGCCGGGCGCGGCGTGGTGGTGGCGCCGTTCCGGCCGGCGAACATGGGGTTTCGCGTCGCCTGGTCGGCGCCGATGGCGCGGCATTTCGGCCAGGCGGCCAAGGGCGTCGCGCTGCATGTCGGCGATCGCGTCGGCCGCGGCGAATGGGTGGTGACGGCCGAAGGCATCGAGGGCGGCGGCATCTACGAGGTCGCGGCCGCGATGCGCGACGGGGCCGAGGCTTTCGTCGACCTGGCCCCCGATCTCGCGCCCGAGGAACTGGCGCGGCGCTTTGCGCGCGCGCCCTCGAAGCTCTCGGTCGGCAACCGGCTGCGGCGGGTGCTGGGCGATCCGCTGCGCGCGGCGCTGCTGATGGAATGGGGCCGGCCCTTGCCCCTTGAGCCCGAGCGGCTGGCCATGCGCGCCAAGGCGCTGCACCTGCGGCACCAGGGCGCGATGGGCATCGAGCGGGCGATTTCCTCGGCCGGGGGGATCGCTGCCGAAAGCCTGACCGCGGCGCTGGAGCTGAAGGCGCTGCCCGGCGTCTTTGCCGCCGGCGAGATGCTGGACTGGGAGGCGCCGACCGGCGGCTACCTGCTGACCGGCTGCCTGGCCACCGGGCGGCTGGCCGGGCGCGGCGCCGCCGCCTATCTGGCCGCGGCGCGCAGGTAGGCCGGGCGGGCGCGCATCATCTCGAGGTAGTCGGTCAGCCGGTGTTCGGTGATCGGGAAGCGCGCGGTCAGCGCCCAGGTCAGGCAATGCGCCAGGATGATGTCGGGCACGGTCATGCGGTCGCCCATCAGGAAGCCCCCCTCGGCGATGCGATGCACCAGCGTGCGCTGGCTGCGTTCGAATTCCCAGCGCAGCGTGTTCTTGATCGCCGCCAGCCGCATCTCTTCGGGCAGCACGAAGCTGTGGCGCGCCGCCAGCCACAGCGCGGCGTCGAATTCATCCAGCACGAATTGCGTCAGGCTGTCCTGGCGCGCCCGGTCCAGCGTGCCCGCCGGATGGGTCAGCGCGCCGTGCTTGTCGGCCAGATAGGTCAGGATCGCGGTGGAATCGGTGACGGGCACGCCGTCCACCACCAGGACCGGCACCTTGCCGGCGGGGTTGAAGGGCCTGACGCCCTCGCTATGCGGGTTGACGGCGACATGTTCATAGGGCTGGCCCAGTTCCTCGAGCATCCACAGCACGCGCATGGCGCGGCTCTTGCCGGTTCCGATCACCTGATACATCCAGTTCCCCGCATGGCGTTGAAACCCAAGGCTAGCGCCGCCGCCCGATTCAGGCAATCGACGCCATTGACGCGGCCCCCGGCCGGGCGCAGGAATTGCAGGCTGCGAGAGGGAGGGCAACATGACCAAGGCAATGCGCGCGCCGCTGTTCACGCCGGTGCTGATCGGCGGCTCGATCATCCTGCTGATCAACTTTGCCCTGCGGGCCAGCTTCGGCGTCTTCCAGATCCCGATCGCGCAGGAATTCGACTGGCCGCGGGCCGAGTTCAGCATGGCCATCGCCATCCAGAACCTGGCCTGGGGCATCGGCCAGCCGATCTTCGGCGCCCTGGCCGAGCGCTGGGGCGACCGCTGGTCGGTCATCATCGGCGCCTTCCTTTACTCCGCCGGGCTGATCCTGACGGCCTATGCGACCGACCCGCTGGCCATGCAGCTGCTGGAGGTCATGGTCGGCTTCGGCATCGCCGGCACCGGCTTCGGCGTCATCCTGGCGGTGATCGGCCGGGCCGCCAGCGACGAGAACCGCAGCCTGGCGCTGGGGATCGGCACCGCCGCCGGCTCGGCCGGGCAGGTCTTCGGCGCGCCCCTGGCCGAGGTGCTGCTGATGCACTACCCGTGGCAGAGCGTCTTCGTCATCTTCGGCGTGATCGTGCTGGCCTGCCTGTTCTTCCTGCCCATGCTGGGCAGCGGCAAGCCCGCCAGCCGCAGCGAGCTGGAAGAAAGCATGGGCTCGGTGCTGAAGCGCGCCTTCACCGACCCCTCCTATCTGATGATCTTTGCCGGCTTCTTTTCCTGCGGCTACCAGCTGGCCTTCATCACCGCGCATTTCCCCGCCATGGTGACCGAGATGTGCGGGCCGATCAGCCCCATGGGCACGCTGGCCAGCATCGGCATCACCACCACCTCGACGCTGGGGGCGGCCGCGATCTCGCTGATCGGGCTGGCGAATATCGCCGGCTCGATCTTTGCCGGCTGGCTGGGCAAGCGCTATACCAAGAAATACCTGCTGGCCGGGATCTATACCCTGCGCACCATCGCCGCCGCCGCCTTCATCCTGATGCCGATCACGCCCACCAGCGTCATCGTCTTTTCGCTGGTGATGGGCGGGCTGTGGCTGGCCACGGTGCCGCTGACCTCGGGGCTGGTCGCCTATATCTACGGGCTGCGCTACATGGGCACGCTTTACGGCTTCGTGTTCCTGAGCCACCAGATCGGCTCGTTCCTGGGCGTGTGGCTGGGCGGCAAGCTCTATGACATCTATGGCGACTACACCATGGTCTGGTGGGTCGGCGTGGGCGTCGGCGCCTTCAGCGCGCTGATCCACCTGCCGGTGCGCGAGGCGCCGGCCCGGCTGGAGGGTGCCGCGAAAACCGCCTGATCCGGCCCGCGGGGGCCATTGCGTCCCGCCGGGCAATCGACAAATCTCGGCCCGGTGCAGCGGAGGGGGACGGTTCATGCGCGCATTGCTGTCGGCGGGGATCATCAGCCTGATCCTGGCCTATACGCTCAGTCAGTTCTACCGCGCCTTCCTGGCCGTGCTGTCGCCGGTCTTGCAGGCCGAGCTGGGGGCAGGGCCCGAGGATCTGGCGATCTCGTCGGGGATGTGGTTCCTGACCTTCGCGCTGATGCAGATCCCCATCGGCGGCGCGCTGGACCGCGCCGGGCCGCGCCGCACGGTGGCCGTGCTGCTGGCGCTGGGGGGCGCGGGCGGGGCGGCGGTCTTTGCCCTGGCGCAGGCGCCCTGGCACCTGCATGTCGCGCTGGCGCTGATGGGGATCGGCTGCGCGCCGGCGCTGATGGGCAGCTACTACATCTTTGCCCGCAACTATCCGGCGGCGCTGTTCGGCACCCTGGCGGGCGCGGTGGTCGGCTTTGGCTCGATGGGCAACATCCTGGGCGCCGCGCCCTTGGTCTGGGCGACCGAGGCCTTCGGCTGGCGCGAGACGCTGTGGGCGCTGGCCGGGGTCACGCTGGCGGTGGCACTGGCGATCCTGGCCTTTACCCGCGACCCGGAACGGCTGGCCGCCACCGCGCCGCGCGGATCGCTGGCCGAGATCCTGCGGCTGCGGCCGCTATGGTTCATCCTGCCGCTGTTTTCCGTGAACTATGCCGCCTCGGCCGCGATCCGCGGCCTTTGGGCCGGGCCCTACATGGCCGAGGTCCACGGCGCCTCGGACCAGCTGATCGGCTGGGCGACGCTGGCCATGGGCGTGGCCATGGTGGTCGGCAGTTTCCTGGTCGGGCCGGCGACGCGGCTGGTCGGCTCGATCCGGCGGCTGGCGCTGATCGCCAATGCCGCGGGCGTGGCGGTCATGGCCGGGCTGTGGCTGTTTCCGGCCGAGGGCGTGGCGCTGTCGGTGGCGCTGCTGGCGCTGGTCGGGCTGTCGGGCGCGACCTATACCGTGCTGATGGCGCATGGCCGGGCCTTCCTGCCCCCGCACCTGGTGGGGCGGGGCGTCACCTTCCTCAACCTGTTCTCGATCGGCGGGGCCGGGGTGCTGCAATTCACCTCGCGCCCGGTCTATCGCTGGGCCAGCGCCCACGGCACCCCGGCCGAGGCTTACTCGACCCTGTTCCTGTTCTTCCTGATTCCGCTTACGGTGGGGTTCCTGCTGTATTTCCTGACGCCCGAGACCCCCGATGCCTGAGATACCCGCCGACCGGATCGACGTGGTCGCCCCGAACCTGAAACGCCGCCTGTCGGGCGTGACGGCGACCGTGGTGCGGCTGATCCCGGTGCAGGCCGGGATGATCGGCATCGTCGCCACCGGCCCCGGCCTGCCGCCCGGCCTACCGCATATCCCGCTGGCCCGCGCCGCGCTGCTGCCGCGCAACCGCTGGCGGGTCTGGCACGCCCGGCGCAACACGGAGATGGCGCTGGGGCTGGTGCTGCGGCATGTGCTGCGGCGGCGCTACCGGCTGCTCTTCACCTCGGCCTCGCAGCGCCGGCACAGCCGCTATACGAAATGGCTGATCTCGCGGATGGACGCACTGGTGGCGACCTCGGCCAGGGGCGCGGCCTATCTGGAGCGTCCGGCCCGCGTGATCCACCACGGCATCGATACCGACGGCTTCGCGCCCCCCGCCGACCGGGCCGCGCTGCGCGCAAGCCTGGGCCTGCCGCCGGACCAGGTGCTGGTCGGCTGCTACGGCCGCATCCGGGCGCAAAAGGGCACCGGCGATTTCGTGCAGGCGATGCTGGCCCTGCTGCCCTCGCGCCCCGGCGTGACCGCGCTGGTCATGGGCCGGGCCACGGAAAAGCACCGCGCCTATCTGGCGGACCTGAAGGCGCAGGTGGCCGGGGCGGGCCTGTCCCAGCGCATCCTGTTCCCGCCCGAGGTGCCGGTGGACCGGATGGCGGCATGGTATGGCGCGCTGGACCTGTATGTCGCGCCGCAACGCTGGGAGGGCTTCGGCCTGACCCCGCTGGAGGCCATGTCCTGCGGCGTTCCCGTGGTGGCGACCCGCGTCGGCGCCTTCGAGGAACTGGTCCGGGACGGCGTGACCGGCAGCCTGGTCCCGCCCGAGGACCAGCCCGCCATGCAGGCCGCCGTCGCGCGCTGGCTGGACGACGATGCCGCGCGGCAGGCGGCGGGGCAGGCGGCCCGCGCCCATGTCGCGGCGAACCACGCCATCGAGACCGAGGCCCGCGCCCTGGTCGAGGTCTATCGCGGGCTGCTGTCGTGAACCGGCTCGGCTTCCTGGTCGCCCGCACCCTGCGGGATGAGGGCGCGCTGCAACGTCTCTCGGCGCCGCAATCCGCGCTTCTGGACGATCTGGCGGGCAAGCGTGTCGCGCTGGTCGGCAATGCCCGCGCGCTGGCCGAGGCCCGGCACGGCGCGCAGATCGACGCCGCCGACCTGGTGATCCGCATCAATCGCGCGCCGATGCCCTCGGCCGAAAGCCACGGCAGCCGCACCGACTGGCTGGCGCTGGCGGTGCGGCTTTCGGATGCCGACCGCGCCCGCATCGCGCCCGCGCGCCTTTTGTGGATGTCGCCCAAGCGCAAGCGGCTGGACTGGCGCACCGCCTCCAGCCCCGGTTTCTACCTGCACCCGCTGGCGGATTACCGGGCGCTGATGGCGCGGCTGGGCGCCCCGCCCACCACCGGCGCGATGATGATCGACCTGATCGCGCGCTCGCAAATGGCGCGGCTGGAGCTTTACGGCTTCGATTTCTTCGCCTCGCTCTCGCTTTCCGGCCGGCGGACCGCCGAGCAGGTTCCCCATGATTTCAAAGGCGAATCCGAATGGGTGCGGGAACTCATCCTGGCAGATCGCCGGATTCTTCGGCATTAAGCCGAAATCCTGCCAGATCAGCGGGCGTTTTAACGAAATCTCGCTTTCCCTTTGCCGCAATACCCCCTATATCGCGGCGTCCTTTGTTGAAGGAGACCCCAATGGGCTACAAGGTCGTTGTCGCCGGCGCCACGGGGAACGTGGGCCGTGAAATGCTGAACATCCTGGCCGAGCGCCAGTTTCCTGCTGATGAGGTTGTCGCTCTGGCTTCGCGCCGGAGCATTGGCACTGAGGTCAGCTATGGCGACAAGACCTTGAAATGCAAGGACATCGAGGGTTTCGACTTCACCGGCTGCGACATCGCGCTGTTCGCCATCGGCTCGGACGCGACCAAGACCTATGCGCCCATCGCCGCCTCGCAGGGCTGCGTGGTGATCGACAACTCGTCGCTCTATCGCTACGACCCCGAGATCCCGCTGGTCGTGCCCGAGGTGAACCCGGACGCGGTCGAGGATTACCGCAACAAGATGATCATCGCGAACCCCAACTGCTCGACCGCGCAGATGGTGGTGGCGCTGAAGCCGCTGCATGACCGTGCCCGCATCAAGCGCGTGGTCGTCTCGACCTACCAATCGGTCTCGGGCGCCGGCAAAGAGGGCATGGACGAGCTGTGGAACCAGACCAAGGGCGTCTATGTTCCGGGCCAGGAAGTCGAGCCGAAGAAGTTCCAAAAGCAGATCGCCTTCAACGTGATCCCGCAGATCGACGTCTTCCTGGACAGCGGCGACACCAAGGAAGAATGGAAGATGGTGGTCGAGACCAAGAAGATCGTCGATCCGGCGATCAAGGTCACGGCGACCTGCGTGCGCGTGCCGGTCTTCGTCGGCCATTCGGAATCGGTGAACATCGAATTCGAGGATTTCCTGGACGAGGACGAGGCCCGCGACATCCTGCGCGAGGCGCCGGGCATCCTGGTCATCGACAAGCGCGAGCCGGGCGGCTACTCGACCCCGGTGGAATGCGTGGGCGATTTCGCCACCTTCGTCAGCCGCATCCGCCAGGACGTGACGGTGGAAAACGGCCTGAACATGTGGATCGTCAGCGACAACCTGCGCAAGGGCGCGGCGCTGAACGCAGTGCAGATCGCCGAGCTTCTGGGCAATCGCTGCCTGAAGAAAGGCTGATCCGATACGGATATGTGAGGGCGCCCCCGCGGGTTTCGCGGGGGCGCCCTCTTGCATTTCGGGGCCCCCTCGCGGACCTTGGCCGGGTCATGACAAGGGGGGCCCGATGCGCCATCTGCTGATTTCCACCGCCATCCTGCTGGCCGGCCCCGCCCTGGCCGATCGGATCGAGACCGTGGCCCGCGTCACCGATGTCACCGTCTATCCCTGGGGTGCCGGCGTCACCCGCGAGGCGACGCTGGACCTGCCCGCCGGCGCGCATGAGCTGGTGATCCCCGGCATGCCCGCGGGCATCGACCCCGCCAGCCTGCGCATTGCGGCCGAAGGCGCGGTGATCGGCGCGACCGGCCTCCAGCAGGAACGCGCCTTGCCGGAAACCCCGGCGAAATCCCCCGAATTGCGCGCGGCCGAGGATGAGGTCCGCCGCCTGAAAGCCGCGCTGGCCGAACGCGATGCCGGCGTGGCCGAGATCAAGGCGCGGGCCGAGGCGGCCGAGGACAGCATCGACTTCCTGATGAAGCTGGCCGAATCCGACGCTGCCGGCACCGCCGACATCGCGACGCTGGCCCGCGTGGTGGGCGAACAGCTGTTGCAGGCCCGCCAGACCGCGATCCGCGCCGGGCTGGAAGCCGAGGCCGCCGATGCCGGCCGCGAGGAGCTGGCCGACGAATTGGCCCGCGCCGAGGCCCGGCTCGAGGCACTGCGCGGCCCGGATGCGGATCGCGGCGCGCTGGTGATCGCCGTGCAGGGCCAGGGCCAGCCCGCCCGCATCCGCATCACCAGCCTGACCGGCGCGGCCAGCTGGGAGCCGGTCTACGACCTGTCCCTGCAGCGCAAGGAGGGCAGGCTGCGGCTGGATCGCGGCTTGCTGGTGCGGCAGGACACCGGCGAGGACTGGCGCGGCGTGCATCTGGTGCTGTCCACCGCCCGGCCGATGGACCAGTCGGCGCCCAGCGAATTGCAGCCGGACTTCCCCCGCATCGGCGAGTCCGAGGCCAAGCTTTACAGCCGCTCGGCCGCACCCATGGCCGAAGCCGCCATGGATTCGATGGAACGCGCGGCAGCCGCGCCGGCACCCGTGGCCGGCTCGGCCCTGGCGGGCATGGTGGGCGAGACCGTGGTCTACGACTATCCGACGCCGGTAGACATGCGCGCCGGCGCCGATGCGCTGCGCCTGCCGCTGGATTCGCACGAGCTGGCGCCCGAGATCGTCGCCGAGGCGGTGCCGCGCCGCGACGACACCGCCTATCTGGTGGCGGATACGGTGAACTCCACCGGGGCGGTGATCCTGCCCGGCGACGCGACCTTTCATGCCGACGGCGCCATGGTCGGGCGCGGCGCGCTGGAACTGACCGCCGCCGGGGACGACATGAAGCTGGGCTTCGGCCCGCTGACCGGCATCAAGCTGGAACGCCGCATCCCCGACGAGATCGAGGGCAATCGCGGGCTGATCTCGAAATCCTCGGAGCGGCGGGAAACCGCGATCCTGCGGCTGCGCAACCTGACGGGCGAGGAATGGCCGCTGCGGGTGATCGACCGCGTGCCGGTCTCGACCCAGGAAAACCTGCGCATCGACTGGTCCGCCGATCCCAGCCCCGACGAGACCGACCCCGAGGGCAAGCGCGGGCTGCTGGTCTGGAACGGCAGCATCGGCGCGGGCGAGGAGCGCATCATCACCCTGACCACCACGCTGCGCTGGCCCGAGGGGCAGGTGCTGGTCGGCGGCGACTAGGCGCCTGGCCCGCCGCCGGCAAGGGGGGGCGAGGGCTGGTCAAGCCCTTCCCGCTTTCGGTCGACGGGTCGATGATGCGCAACCACGCGATGATCGAGATCGCCGGCGACGATGCCGCAGCCCTTGTCGCCGCGGTTGTGCTGGGCGATGGCGCCATCCCGCAAGGCACCGGCCGGCGCATCTTGCCGCAGGCCGGCTTTGCCCCGATGGCGCGCGCCCTGCGACGCGGCAAGGGCACCGGACGGGCTGGACGCGGGCGCGCCATGCCTCTCGCCGGGGCCGCGAAGGACGGCACCACCTACAGCGCCAGTTCGCCCCGCTCCAGCGCCTCGGCCAGCCGGTCCACGGCCTCGGCCAGGCGCTCATCGACCAGGTGCAGGTAGCGCGTCCAGTCCGAGAGCTGCGCCAGTTCCTCGGCCCCGTCCGAAATGCCGCGCAGCCCGATCAGCGGCAGGTCGAAGCGCTGGCAGGCGCGCAGCACCGCGAAGCTTTCCATATCGACCATCTCGGCGGCAATGGCGTCATAGCCGGCGCCGCTGACGATGCTGGCCCCGGTCGCCAGGCTGGCCGCGGCGATGCCGGGGATCCGCAAGGGCAGTTCGACGCGCACCGGCAGGCCCAGAAGCGGCGTCTCGCCCCTGGCGAAACCCAGGGCCGAGGCATCCATGTCGCGATATTCCAGCGAGGCGACCTGGTAGATGCCCAGCTGCGCCAGCCGGCGCGAACCGGCCGAGCCCAGCGAGACCACCAGATCCGGCAACTCGCCCCGCGCCTGAAGGCCCGAGAGCGCCGCGGTGAGCGCCACCGCCGCCTCGACCGGGCCGACGCCGGTCATCAGCGGCGAAATCCGCGCCCGCAGTTGCGGGCCGTATTCGGCATCCACGGCCATGACGAACAGCACCCGCCGCCCGGCCAGGACATCCGGCCCCGCGGTCACGACCGCCCCCTTGCATCCGCCATCCATGATCCCTTTCCGACAGTTTTCGCAAGGGAAGCGCAGCCGCGCCCGCAGGGCAAGACCCGATCAGCCGGTCAGGGCGCGCTGCATCGCGGCAGATGCCGCGGGCTCGGGCTTGTCGGCGGCGCGCGGCGCCTCGCGCCCCATCGGCAGGGGCGGCATCGGGGCGGCAAAGCTCAGCAGCAGGCGCGCGCCGGACAGGCCGCGCAGCCCCCAGGACAAGAGCCCGCCCGCCGGCCCGGCCATGGCCCCGCGCAGCGGCTCGTCCGGCAGCGCCGCGTTCAGCGCGTCGCGCAGGGCGACCAGGCCGGGGCTTGCGCCGCAGGCCTGGGCCCAGACCTGCACATGGCCCTCCAGCGTGGCGGGCGCCGCCGCGCCCCACAGCTCGGCATAGCGGCGGTTCGAGATCAGCAGCTCGCCATTGGCGGTAAAGACCGCCACCGCATCCTCCAGCGCGTCCAGCACCTCGGCGCCCAGCGACAGGTCGGCGCGGAACTTGCGAGTCAGCGAGATTTCCGAGGTGATGTCCTCGAACAGGAAGGCGACCGCGCCGTCGGGATGCGGCCGGCCGGTCACGCGATAGGTCTGCCCGCCGGGCAGCGACCACATCTCGACATGGTGCCCCGAGGAGGCGGCGGCCTCCAGCGTGTTCATCTGGTTGCGCCAGCTGCGGTAATCCTTGGGCTCGGGCACCATCCGCGCCTCGCGCAGCCGGTCGAGAAAGGCGTAAAGCGTCGGCCGCGCGGTCAGGAAGCCGGTGGCAAGCCCGGTCAGGTCGATCAGCGCCGGGTTGAACAGCTGCAGGTTGCGCTCGCGGTCGAAGATCGCCAGCCCGATGGGCAGGTCGGCAAAGGTCTTGGTCAGGGTCTGGACGAATTCGCGCAACGAGCGTTCGGCCCGCACCGCCGCATCGGCGGGCAGGGCAATGGCCACGGTTTGCCCGCCGATCTCGTGCAGGTGGCAATCATACCAGCGGCTTTGCCCGTCATGGTCGATCTGCATCCGCCGCGCGCCGCCGGGGGCGGCGGGCTGGACCGGCCGCGCCGACAGGTCGATGATGCGGGGCAGCGGCCAGACCGTCTGCCCCTGGGCCTTGGCCTCGACCAGGTTCAGATAGGCCGAATTGGCCCAAGTGACCTGCCCCAGCAAATCCTGCCGCCAGGCCAGCATCGGCGAATGGTCCATGGCGCTGCGCAGGATTTCCAGCTCCTGCTCCATCGCGTGCAGGGACAGCGAATCGACCAGGATGCCGGCATCCTCGGCCGCGGGGTCGGCAAGCGTCAGCCGCAGCAGCCCTTCGCCCAGATCCTCGGCCAGAAGCCGCAGCGGGCTGTGGCCGCCGTGCTCTGTCAGCTCGACCCGCGCGGCGCCGCCCAGGTCGGGCAGCAGCGCGCTGAATTCCGGCAGGCGCATGCCCAGCCATGCGCTGAGCCGCTGCCATTCGCTGTCGCCGGGCAGGCTGGCCAGCAGGGTGCGCGCCGGCACGGTGGCATCGACCAGCGTCCCGTCGCGAAACAGGAAGGCGATCGGTTCAAGCGCACGCTCCAATCCGCGCGCCACCGGCGCCCCGGCAAGGCCCCGGTCCGCCAGCCGAAGCCACGCCAGCGCCAGCAGGACCGCCAGCCCCGCCGCCGCGAAGGCGATAAGGAATTGCGCAACCATCGAAACATCCCCGCACGATACAGCCATCTACAACTATAGCGGGATAGTTTAAGAAGTGGTTAACGCGGCTGGAGATCAGGCCAGAATCTCGGGATTGGGGCCCAGGGGGATACGATCCTGGGCCTCGATCATGTCGCGCGGCCATGTCACCAGGATCTCGGCCCCGCCCTTGGCGCCATTGGCAAAGCGCAGCCGCGCGCCCGAGCGTTCCAGCAGCGCCTTGGCGATGAACAGGCCCAGCCCCATGCCTTCGTAGCTGCGGCCGTCCTCGGCCCGCGGCCGGGTGGTCAGGAAGGGGCTGCCGATGCGCGGCAGCAGCGCGGGGGGAAAGCCCGGCCCGTCGTCGGCGATCCGCACCCACAGGTCGCGGCGGTCGGCGCCGGTCTCGATGGTCACGCGGCGGGCGGCGAAATCGACGGCGTTCTGGATCAGGTTGCGCAGCCCGTGGATCACCGCGGCGTCGCGCTGGACGATCAGCGGCTCGGGCGGGGGCTGGACCATGATCTCGGCGCCGCGGCCGCGATGGGGGGCGGCGGCCTCGGCCAGCACCTCGGTCAGCGGGGCCGAGCGGATCAGCAGGTCGTCGCGCCCGGCGCTGCCCATGGATTTCAGGATGTCGCGGCAGCGGTCGGCGGATTGGCGCAGCAGGGCCACGTCCTCGGCCAGATCCTCGCGCTCGGGCAGGGCCTCGTCCAGCTCGTCCGCCAGCTCGGCGCTGACCAGCTTGATCGTGGCCAGGGGCGTGCCCAGCTCATGCGCGGCGGCGGCGACCACGCCGCCCAGATGCTGCAGCCTCTGCTCGCGCTCAAGCGCAAGGCGGGCGGCGAACAGCGCGTCCGAGGTGGCGTTGACCTGGGCCGCGACCAGCCGGGCATAGCCGGCAAAGAACACCGCGCCGATCACAATGGCGAACCAGTGGCCGACCAGCAGCGGCTCGCGCAGCGTGACCAGGCCGCCGGCGCCGAAGGTCAGCGGCTGGGCGCAGATCGCCGACAGCGTGACCATCAGGAAGGTTGCGGCCCCCAGCGCCAGCAGCTGCCGCGGCGGCAGGGCGGTGGCGGCGACCGTCACCGGCGCCAGCAAAAGCAGGGCGAAAGGGTTCGAGAGCCCGCCGGTCAGCGCCAGCAGCGCCGCCACCTGCCCCAGGTCGAAGCCCAGCTGCCAGGCCGCCTCGCGGGCCGAGATGCGCCGATCCGGCCGCATCGTCAGCGCCAGGTTCAGCGCCACCGCCAGGCCGATCACCGCCAGCACCGCCGCCAGCGGGAAATCCGCCCCGATCACCAGCGCCGCGCCGACGGCGGCCAGCTGTCCCGCGATCGCCACCCAGCGCAGCAGGATCAGGGTGCGCAGGCGGATCGGCTCGGGCGCGGGCTGGCCGGGCAGCAGGTCGATGCGGTGGGAAACAAGGCCGAGGGGCACGCTGGGACTTCCTGATGGGACGGGCTTTTGCATTGATACCCATGGCCGGATGGGCGATCAATGCGTCCAAGCGGACGGAGACGCGCCTGATGGGCAAAGACGGAACGATCCTGATCCTCGGCAGCCTGGCCGCGGCCCTGGTGCTGGTGACGGGCGGGCTGTGGCTGTCGCGCGGCGCGGCCGATCCCTTTGCCCCCTGCCGCCAGGGCGGGGTGCAGGGCGGGCTGGACAGCCTGGGCGCGCCCTTCGAGCTGACGGACCAGGACGGGCGGCGAGTCAGCGACCGGCAGGTGCTGGCGCAGCCGGCGCTGCTTTATTTCGGCTATACCTATTGCCCGGATGTCTGCCCGCTGGACAGCGCCCGCAATGCCGAGACAGTGGCGATGCTGGAGGAACGGGGAATGACGGTCACGCCGGTCTTCATTTCCGTCGATCCCAAACGCGACACGCCCGAGGTGCTGGGCGATTTTACCCAGGCCATGCACGAACGGATGATCGGATTGACCGGAACCGCGGCCGAGATTGATGCGGTCGCGAAAGCCTGGCGCAACTATTACAAGGTGAATGACCAGGAAGATCCGCAGAACTATCTGGTGGATCACATGACCAATACCTATCTTGTGATTCCCGGCATCGGCACTGTCGAGCTCTTCGGCCGCGAGCTTTCCGCGCAGCAACTTGCGGAACGCACCGCCTGTTTCATTGACGCGGCGTCAGGCAACGGGGTTTGACCGACTGGACAAAACACTCTAATCAACAGTGAACTTTCAAGGGCAAGTGAATATGGCAGAGGATTACCAAATCGGCCCCGACCCCAGCCTGCTGCTGGTCGACGACGACGAGATCTTTCTGAACCGTTTGGCCCGTGCGATGGAAAAACGCGGCTTCTCGGTCGCCCGCGCCGCCTCGGTCGCCGAGGCACGGACGGCGGTGGCCGAACACCCGCCCGCCTATGCGGTGGTCGATCTGCGGCTCGAGGATGGGAACGGGCTCGATGTGGTGGATGCCCTGCGCGAGGCGCGCGAGGATGCCCGGATCGTCGTGCTGACCGGCTATGGCGCCATCGCGACGGCGGTGGCCGCGGTCAAGATGGGGGCGACGGATTACCTGTCGAAACCGGCGGATGCCGACGACGTGACCCATGCGCTGCTGGCGCGGGGCGACACTTTGCCGCCCCCCCCCGAAACGCCGATGTCGGCCGACCGGGTGCGCTGGGAACATATCCAGCGCGTCTATGAGCAATGCGACCGCAATGTCAGCGAAACGGCGCGCCGGCTGCATATGCACCGGCGGACTCTCCAGCGGATTTTGGCCAAACGCAGCCCGCGTTAATAATCCGGTTCTCAAAAAAGATTGCAATTCATATTGGAATGCAAATAGTGAGAACATACTGCCAAAACCAAGGATAAAGATATGAGCATAGACCTGGACGCAATGTCCTTGCGGGAACTTCGGGATCTGCGCAACAAGCTCGACCGTGCCATTTCCACCTTCGAGGACCGCCGCAAGCGCGAGGCGCTGGCGGCTGCCGAAAGTGCGGCGCGCGAATTTGGCTTCAACCTTGCCGACCTGACCGTCGCCAAGCAGGCGCGCGGCAAGGTGGCGCCGAAATACGCCAATCCCGCCGATCCCTCGCAGACCTGGACCGGCCGCGGCCGCAAGCCGCGCTGGGTGCAAGAGGCGCTGGATGCCGGCAAGAAACTGGACGCCATGGAAATCTGAGCCCATCGCCCCGCATCCAGGATGCGGGGCTTTTTCGTCCGGGATCACGCTTTGCGGTCGATTTCCGCAATAAGCTGGGTAAAGCGCGATAAAAACGCATTGCGCGTTTCCAGGGGCGGGCGCAGGCGTATTTCCAGCCCCTGCAGCAATTCCGGCCGGGGCGCGGGAAACAGGCGGTCCGCCTCGGCCCTGGAAAACCCGGCGATCTGCACGGCCTCCAGCCAGGCCGAGATGCGGTCGGCCCGCTTGATCGCGCGCTTCACCACCGCCGGCAATTGCGCGGGCAGGCCGAAGCGGCGGTGGATCGCCGCGGCCAGCCGCGCATCCATTTCCCCGTATTCCCGCCCAAGCGCCGCCTTCACCGGCGAGATCATGTCGCCGATGACATATTCCGGCGCATCGTGCAGCAGCGCCGCCAGCCGCCAGCGCAGCTCGCAATCGGGGTTGCTGCGGGCGTGGATTTCCTCGACCAGCAGCGAATGCTCGGCCACGCTATAGGCCCAGTCGCCGCGGGTCTGGCCGTTCCAGCGCGCGACGAAGGCAAGGCCATGGGCGATGTCGCCGATCTCGACATCCATGGGCGTCGGGTCCAGAAGATCCAGCCTGCGCCCCGACAGCATCCTCTGCCAGGCCCGTTTCGCGCCTTTCGCCATGCCGCTCTCCGTCTTGTGCCGCGCGAAACTAGCGCCATCCCGCCGGCCGCGCCAGCGCCGCCTGGACGGGTGCGCCGGGCAAGCGAAAGGCCCGCGACCGGGGGGCCGCGGGCCGATGGGGGCCTGCCTCACGCAGAAGTGATCGGCTCAGGACAGCGGCTGGTCGGCCGGCCGCTGGGCCTGCGCCCGGCGCGCGATTTCCTGGCGGTAAAGCGCCACGAAATCCACCGGGTCCATGTTGAAGGGCGGGAAGCCGCCGTCGCGGGTCATGTCCGACACGATGCGCCGCACGAAGGGGAACATCATGCGCGGGCATTCGATCATCAGGAAGGGGTGCAGCTGGTCCTCGGGCACGCCCTCGACATGGAAGATGCCGCCGTAATCCAGCTCGCACAGGAACAGGGGCGACTTGTCGGCGGCGTTCGCGGATTGCACGCGGAACTTGCTGATCACCTCGTATTGGTGCTCGGTCGGGCGCTTGCGGGCATCCAGGCTGACCTGCACGCTGATTTCCGGCTGCACCTCGCCCGAGGGCAGGCCCTTTTGCGCCACCGCGTTCTCAAAGGACAGGTCGCGGATATATTGCGTCAGGATCTGCAGCCGCACGGCCGGCTGCGCTGCATTCTGGGCCTCGGACGCGGCGGCGGCGTCGCTGTTGTTCTCGTCGCTCATGGAAATCTCCTCGGATCTGACGGGGTTCTAGCACCCCGCCGCCCGGCGCTCAATGCCGGGTCCAGCCGGAATTGCCACGCCGCGGAGGCGCCGCGTCGCCCTGGTCGGTCAGCCCTTCGCGCACCGGGCCGGGCGGGTCGTCCTGCACCGAATATTCGCCGTCGATCACCCCGTCCTCGCGCCAGCCGGGACCGCGGCGCAAGCCCGCGGGATCGGCGCCGAAATCGCCCTCGGCCCCATAGCTCTGGCGATAGCTGAAGCCGGTGCCCGTCACCCGCATGCGCGCGGCCATCTGCCGCAGGATCAGGCTGCGCACCGCCGGGATCAGCAGCAAAAGCCCCAGCGTGCTGGTGAACAGGCCCGGCACCACCATCAGCAGCCCGGCGATCATCACCAGCGCACCATGTGCCATCGGTCGGGCGGGATCGCGAAAATCCTGCATGGCGCGCTGCACGTCCAGCGCGGCGCGTGCGCC
This sequence comes from Paracoccus versutus, assembly GCF_029909795.1. Lineage (NCBI taxonomy): Bacteria > Pseudomonadati > Pseudomonadota > Alphaproteobacteria > Rhodobacterales > Paracoccaceae > Paracoccus > Paracoccus versutus. The sequence goes on along the minus strand of NZ_CP038197.1, from coordinate 1,834,810 downwards.
CTGGTGGCGCATCACCGCCACGCCGGCCACGGCCGAGGCCAGGACCAGCGCGATGGTGGGCAGGACGCCGATCGCGCCCCCCACCTGGATGAACAGCGCGATCTCGACGATGGGCAGGATCACGAAGGGCAACAGCAGCCACATAACGCCTTTTTCCTCCGGCACTTTCTATTTCCCGGCGCCCAAACTGGACTTGGGCCGGTCCTCACCCTACATAAGCATGCGAAAGCGCCGTTACAAAGCTCGTTAGGTCCGTTGATGTCGAACCCCCTGCTGCAACTGCTCGTCCTTGGGGCGATCGCCGTGTTCCTGATCCTGCGCCTGCGCGGGGTTCTTGGCACCCGCGACGGATTCGAGCCGCCGCGCGTCCCCGAAGAGCCGGTCCAGCGCCGCCGCTTCGACGTGATCGACGGCACCGCCGAGGCGGGCGACAGCGACATCACCGACCATGCCGAACCAGGCAGCCCCGCCGCCAAGGCGCTGGCCGAGATGAAGCGGGTCGAGCCCGACTTCGCCGTGGGCCCGTTCCTGTCCGGCGCGAAATCCGCCTATGAGATGATCCTGATGGCCTTCGAACGCGGCGACCTGTCCGAGGTGCGCGGCTTCCTGGCGCCGCCGGTGGCCGAAGCGTTCGAATCGGTGATCGAGGATCGCAAGGCCCGCAACCTGACCACCGAGGCGCAGTTCCTGGGCACCCGCGAAACCGCGCTGGCGGGGGCCGAGTTCACCCCGGCGACCGGCATGGCCGAGCTTTCGGTGCGCTTCGTCGGCGAGATGATCGTCGCCACCCGCGACGCCGACGGCAACGTGGTCGAGGGCGACCCCAAGGCCGCCCGCAAGCAGCGCGACACCTGGACCTTCGCCCGCCGCATGGGTCAGGACGACCCGAACTGGCAGCTGGTCGCCACGGCCTGAACCATGGCACGGCGGCGGGGACTCTCGGCCGAGGACAAGGCCCTGTGGTCCCGCGTCGCCGCGACCGCGGTGCCGATGCACCCTGCCCGCAAGCAGGCCGAGCCCGCGCCTGCACCCCAGCCGCTGAAAAAGCCGCCCGCCATGCCGCAGGCCGCGCCCCTGCCGCTGGCCGGGCTGCGGATCGGCGGGCAGCCCGGCTCGGGCTCGACCCGGCTGGACCTGTCGCCGCCCCCGCGCGAGGCGCTGCATGCCCAGCCGCTGCGCATGGATCACAAGACGCATCGCCAGATGAGCCGCGGCAAGCTCGCCCCCGAGGCACGCATCGACCTGCACGGCATGACGCTGGCCGTGGCCCAGCCGGTGCTGATCCGCTTCATCCTGCAAGCCAAGGCCGAAGGGCGGCGGCTGGTGTTGGTCATCACCGGCAAGGGGCGCGAAGGAGGGCCGGACGCGCCGCTGCCGGTCAGGCCGGGCGCGCTGCGCCACAACGTGCCGCATTGGCTGCACATGCCGCCCCTGAACGCCGTGGTGCTGCAAGTCCGCCCCGCGCATCGCCGCCATGGCGGCGAGGGCGCCTATTACGTCTACCTGCGCCGCTAGAAAGCCGGCGAGATCACGATCTGCGCCGCCCGCTCGGCATGCAGCGCCGCGCGGGTCAGCGGCCCGACCCCGCCGCCCACATCCTCGGAAAACACGCTGTTCAGCTCCTGCGCCTGCGCCAGGATGCGCAAGAGCGCGGGCGAGGTCGCCACGTTGAAATGCCCGTCCCCGGTCGAGAAGGCACCGACATCGACCAGCATCACCGGCAGGTCCGCCACGGGCCCGGCATCGGTCAGGCTGCCCAGCCGCACCGGCTCGGCCGAGATCAGCGCCGACAGGTTCAGTGCCCGGTCCCGCCCCGAGGTGAAGATGACGAAGGGCTGCGGCAGCCTGCCGATGGTCCGGACCTGGGTGCGAAACACGCCCACGTCGATGTCGGGCGAAAGCAGGACCACCGCGCCGATCCGGTCCAGGGTGCGGCGCTCGCCCGCGATGGCCATCTGGCGCAGGCTTTCCATCAGCAGCAGGGCGCCCATGGAATGCGCGACCAGGATCGCCCTGCCGCCGCCCGCCTCGGTGGCGATCTCGATGCTGCGCTCAAGCCCGTCGCGGGAATAAAGCACGCTGTCGCGATCCGCGGCATAGGCCAGCGGCTGCCCGCGCGACGGCCATGAGAAATGCAAGGGCACGCCCGGCAGGCTCAGGTCGCGCTCGATCTGGGCAAAGCGATAAAGCCCCTCGGCGAAGGTGTTGTTGTAGCCATGCACGAACAGCACCACGTCGCGGTCGCCCGGCGGGCGGGCGGCGACGGCGCGGCGCAGGTCGGCCTGGAAATCCTCGGGCCGGGCAAAGCGGGCATATTCCGAGACCAGGAAGTCCCGCTGCGGATCGGGCCTCGCGCCCTTGCGGGGATAGGTGATGGTGCCGGGCCGCCGCTCGGGCGGGACCGAGACATCGACCCGGCCAAAGCTGACGCCTTCCTGCCGGCTGCCCTCGGGGGTGCGGTTGGTGGCGACATAGATGCGCTCGACATGGCCAAGGCGCGCCGCTTCTGGGGCGACGGTGATCTCGCCGCGCGGCGCGCAGGCCGCCAGCAGCAGCAACAGCGAAACAAGGATCCGCCCCGGCATGTCCCCCGCCCTTTCGTCTTGCGGGCGACAATGCCACCGCGGCGGGGGCAGGGAAAGCCCTCAGCCGTAATTCGCCTTGGGCCCCGCGAACCACCAGATGATGAAGCCCAGCACCGGCAGGATCGCCACCAGCGCGATCCAGATCAGCTTGGTGGTCATGGTCTCGTTGGTGTTGATGATCGAGGCGATGGCCCAGACATCCAGCACGAAGATGATGATGCCGAAAAGATAGTTCATGCGCGTCCCCCGCCGTTGCGTCATTCCACAACGGCGGGAAGGCGCCAGGGTTCCTTACAGCACGTAGCGCGACAGGTCGGTCGAGCGCGCCAGGTCGCCCAGGTGCTTCTCGACAAAAGCCCCGTCCACCACCACCGTCTCGCCCGAGCGGTCCGGCGCGCTGAAGGACAGCTCCTCGAACACCCGCTCCATCACGGTGTAAAGCCGCCGCGCGCCGATATTCTCGACCGAGCCGTTCACCTCGGCCGCGATGCGCGCCAGCGCCCGGATGCCGTCTTCGGTGAACTGGACCGTCACGCCCTCGGTCGCCATCAGCGCGGTATATTGCCGGGTCAGGGCGTTGTCGGTCTCGGTCAGGATGCGGACGAAGTCCTCTTCGGTCAGCGCGCGCAGCTCGACCCGGATCGGCAGCCGCCCCTGCAATTCCGGCAAGAGGTCCGAGGGCTTGGCGATGTGGAACGCGCCCGAGGCGATGAACAGGATATGATCCGTCCTGACCGGCCCGTATTTCGTGGAAACCGTGGTGCCCTCGATCAGCGGCAAGAGATCGCGCTGCACCCCCTCGCGCGAGACATCGCCGCCGCGGGCGTCGGTCCGCGCGGCCACCTTGTCGATCTCGTCGATGAAGACGATGCCGTTCTCCTGCACCGCCTCCAGCGCGGCGGCCTTGACGGCCTCGTCGTCCAGCAGCTTGTCGGCCTCTTCCGCGATCAGCAGCTCATAGCTTTCCGCCACCGTCACCTTGCGCCGCACCCGGCGCCCGCCGAATGCCTTCATCAACCCCGACAGGTCCATCATCCCGCCGATGGCACCGGGCTGGCCGGGCATCTCCATCATGCCGAAGGGGCTGGAATTGTCCTGCACCTCCAGCTCGATCACGGTGTCGTCCAGCTCGCCGCGCTTGAGCTTGTCGCGGAACATCTCGCGGGTCTGCTCGCGCGCGCCCTCGCCGGCCAGGGCGGCGACCACGCGCTCCTCGGCGGATTTATGGGCGCGGGCCTTGACCTCCTCGCGCATGCGCTCGCGGGTCTCGATGACGGCGGCATCGGCCAGGTCGCGGATGATCTGCTCGACATCGCGGCCGACATAGCCCACTTCGGTGAACTTGGTCGCCTCGACCTTCAGGAAGGGCGCGCGGGCCAGCTTGGCCAGGCGGCGGCTGATCTCGGTCTTGCCGACGCCGGTCGGGCCGATCATCAGGATGTTCTTGGGATAGACTTCGTCGCGCAGGTCGTCGCCCAGCTGCCGCCGGCGCCAGCGGTTGCGCAAGGCCACGGCCACGGCGCGCTTGGCATCCCTTTGCCCGATGATGAAGCGATCCAGTTCGGAGACGATTTCGCGCGGGGTCAGGTCGGACATTCGGGGCTCCTGTCTCATTTCGGCATCACTTAAAGTCCGCGGGGGGCCGATTCAACCAAGCGGCTGGACCCAAGTCCGAATCCGCGCCAGATCGGCCGCCTTTTTCCCCAGGCCAGCAAGGAAGCCGAACATGCGACCGCGTCGCGACCCGTCCGCCGCCCCGATGCTGTCCCGCCGTGCCCTGGCATCGCGGCTGGCCGCGGCTGCCGCGACGCTGGGCTTGGGCCCGCGCGCGGCCGCGGCGCAGGCGCCCGCCGCGCCGGCGCTCGACCCGGAACTGCGCGACGCCGCGCTGCGCGGCCTGGCGCTGGCGGATCATCGCGGCGATCCGGTGCATGCCGCCGCCGCCCGCGCGGCGATGGACCGGCTGCAACAGGCCGACCCCGAGGGCGCGTTGCTCCTGCGCCTCTATCGCAAGCTGGACGTGCGCCCCGCCGCCCATTACCGCGAGGACATGCCCCAAGCGGCCGCCGCCGACCTGGCGCTGCTGCATGCGGCGATGCGCGCATGCCGGCCGGTCGCCTTCGGCTATGCCGACCTTGCCGGCAATGAAACGCAGCGAACGGTCCTGCCGCTGGCGCTGGTCCACCCGCCGCAGGGCGTCAAGCTGCTGGCCTGGTGCGAAAAGGCGCAGGACTACCGCCAGTTCTTCGTGCGCGCCATGCAGGGGCTAGCCACCGGCTCCGGCGATTTCCGCCGCGACCGCCTGGCGCTGCTGCAAGGGCTGGCGGCAAAGGAAGGCGCCTGAACCCGGCGCCTGCCTGCTTTCTCCGTTGCACAAATACCCTGGGGGACGCCCCGCAAGCCCCGTCGAGGGGCTTGCGGGGCGGGGGGCGAAGCCCCCGCTAGCCCAGAACCTCGACCGTCAGGTTGCCGTTGGTATAGACGCAGATATCCGCCGCGATCGCCATGGCCTTGCGCGCCACCGCCTCGGCATCCAGGTCGCCCTCCATCAGCCCGCGCGCCGCGGCCAGGGCGAAATTGCCGCCCGAACCGATGGCGGCCACGTCATGCTCGGGCTCCAGCACGTCACCGGCCCCCGTCACCACGAAGATGTCGCGCCCGTCGGTCACGATCAACATGGCCTCCAGGTTACGCAGGTATTTGTCCATGCGCCAGTCCTTGGCCAGGTCGACGCAGGCCCGCGCCAACTGGCCGGGCGCCGCCTCGAGCTTCTTCTCCAGCCGTTCGAGCAGGGTAAAGGCGTCCGCGGTCGAGCCGGCAAAGCCCACCACCACCTCATGCCCGCCGGGGCTCAGCCGGCGCACCTTGCGCGCCGTGCCCTTCATCACCGTCTGGCCGACGCTGACCTGGCCGTCCCCGGCGACGACCACGCGGCCGCCGCGTCGCACCGCCAGGATGGTGGTGCCGTGCCAGCCGGGAAATTTGTCTTCGGACATGCCTCTCTCCGATCTCTCGCCTGCGGGGTCAGATATGGGCCGGCCGGGGCTTTCGCAACCCGCCCCCTTCCGCCACGCCGCGCCAGCCGCTAGCGTGCCGGCCATGACCCACGCCCCCGTCCTGCGCGTCTACCTGGAAGGCTCGATGCTGGAAACGGCGCGGGCGGGCAGCTTCAACTTCATGGCCGTGCTGCGCCGGGCGGTCGAGGACGCGGGCTGGCGCGTCGAATGGCACAAGACCGGCGCCGCGGCCCGCATGGCCGCGCCCCTGCGCGACGGCTACGCGCTGTTTCACATGGAGGCGCCGACCCATGCGCGCGCCCTGACCTTTCGCCGCGCCTATCACTACCCGTTCTGGCAGATCGAGCCGGTGCCGCAACGCTGGCGCTTCCAGGTCGCGCAAAGCCGCCACGACCCCGCGGCCATCGACCCCGAGGCCGCGCGCAGCTTCGCCGACCGGCTGCGCGCCCGCGTGCTGCCGGGGCCGCCGCCCCGGCGCGGCGATGCGGTGCTGGTGCCGCTGCAAGGCCATATCCGCCGCTGCCGCTCGTTCCAGACCATGAGCCCCATCGAGATGCTCGAGGCGGTCGCCGCCACCGGCCGGCCCACCACCGCCACGCTGCACCCAAGGGAAGGCTACGACGATGCCGACCGCGCGGCGCTGGCCGGGCTGGCGGCGCGCCATCCGAACCTGACCATCGGTGGCGACAGCATGCGGCTCTTGCGCGACTGCGCCGTTGTCGCGACACAGAACAGCGCGGTGGCCTTCGACGGCTACCTGCTGGGCAAGCCGGCGGTGCTGTTCGCCCAGATCGACTTCCACCACATCGCGCTGAACGTCGCCCAGCTGGGCGCGGCCGAGGCGCTGGCGCAGGCCGAAACCCATGCGCCGGATTTCGACCGCTACCTGTTCTGGTTTCTTCAGGAAAAAGCCATCAACGCCACGCGGCCCGAGGCAGGCGCGCGGATCCTGGCGGCGATGCGCCGGGGCGGCTGGCCGATCGGGACCGCCCCCGGCACCTGAAATCAGATGGATTCGTCGATCCAGGCCTTCAGCGCGGCCTTGGGCGCGGCGCCGATCTTGTTCGACACGACCTGGCCGTCCTTGAACAGGAACAGCGCCGGGATGCCGCGCACGCCAAGCGCGGCGGGGCTTTCGGGGTTCTCGTCCACGTTGACCTTGACGATCTTGACCCGGCCCTCGTATTCGGCGGCCAGCTCTTCCAGCGAGGGGCCGATCTGGCGGCAAGGCCCGCACCATTCGGCCCAGAAATCGACCACGACCGGGGTCGGGGACTGACGGACTTCGCTGTCGAATTCGGCGTCGGAAACGGCTTGGGTGTTGGCCATCGGGCTCTCCTGCAATGTGCCGGCAGGGCCGGCAGGGCGTATCCGTCAACAGCTAGGCACCGGGGCGGTTGGGGTCAAGGCCCGCCATCACCCGATCCAGCAAGTCGTCGGGCAGCGCCATCAGGCTGCGCGCAGCCGTCCAAAGCACCGCAACCTCGACCCGCGCCTGCGGCCAGATCGACCGCAAAGCCGCGCGATAGGCGGCCATCTGTCGCAGGATGCCCAGCGGCACCGCCTGCGGCGTCCCCGGCACCTCGCGGTTCGACTTGTAGTCCACCGCCAGGATGCGGCCGGGCTCGACCACCAGCCGGTCCACCGCCCCGGTCAGGATGCCGATGCCCGGCACCGGCGCGGCCAGCGCTACCTCGGCCATCACCTCGGCCGCGTCGGAAAGCGCAAAGACCTGCGCCAGGTCCGGCGCCTCGATCACCGCGCGCGCCTCGGCCAGCAGCGCCGCCAGTTCCTCGGGGGCCGGCAGGCCGCCCTCGGCATCGGCCAGCACGTCGCGGGCCAGATCGGGCCATTCGGCGGGATCGCGGCCCGGCAGATGCTCCAGCAGCAGATGCAGCCGCGTGCCGAACAGCATCGCCGCCGCGGCATCGCCTTCGCCGGGCGCGCCGATCACCTTGGCGCCGCCCAGAGCCGTCGCGGCGACGGGGCGCAGCTTTTCGGGCGCGGGGGGCGGGGGCGCGCGCAGCCAGTCCGGCTCGGCCAGCACCGGCCTTTCGGCCGGCACCGCATCCGGCGCGTCCTCGGGCCAGTCGCCAAAGGACAGCCGGCGGATCTCGCCCCCCCAGGGCGCGGGCAGGCGCGCCTGGGCCAGGTCGGAGCGGCCCAGCCCGGCCTCGACCATGGCGTGCCAGCTGTCCTCGCCCTGGCCGGTCTCGCCCGCCGCGGCAACGATCAGCCAGCTTTCGGCGCGGGTCAGGCCGACATAGAGCAGCCGCTTGCGTTCCTGCAGCTGCCGCTCGGTCTGGGCGGCGGCCAGTTCCTCGACCGGATCGGGCCGCTCGCCCTTGCGGCCGCGCCACAGCGCCAGCCCGTCCGGGCCGGGCAGCACCGGCGCCTCGCGCGGGGGCTTGCGCTTGGCGGCGTCGGGCATGATGACGATGGGGCTTTCCAGCCCTTTCGAGCCATGCACGGTCATCACCCGGATCAGCCCCTCGCCATCCCCGGCCGAGCCGGGCTGGCGGCGGACCTCGACATCGTCGCCGGTCAGCCAGACCAGGAAGCCGGTCAGCGAGGGCGTCTCCGAGCTTTCATAGCTCAGCGCCTGCGACAGCAGCTCGTCGATGCCGTCCTGCGCCTCGGGGCCCAGCCGGGCGATCAGCCGCTCGCGCCCGCCGTGGCGGATCAGCAGGCGCTGGACCAGGTCATAGGGCCGCATGAAGCCGGTCTGGCCCATCAGGTCGGCCAGCACATCCACCGCATGGCGATGCGTCGATTCCCGCAGCCGCCGCCACAGGTATTCGCCACGCTTGCGCCCGGCGGCGAGGCGATAAAGCTGCTCCTCGGTCAGGCCGAACAGCGGCGAGCGCAGGCAGGCGGCCAGCGACAGGTCGTCCTCGGGCGTGGCCAGCACCGACAAGAGGGCGCGAATGTCCTGCACCGCCATTTCCCCGGCCAGCTTCAGCCGGTCGGCGCCGGCGACGGGCAGGTTCGCCGATTTCAGCGCCGCGATGATCTCGGCAAACAGTTCCGAGCGGCGCTGGACCAGGATCAGCACGTCGCCGGCGCGGATGCGGCGCCGCTGGCCGGTCTTGGCGTCCAGGATCGGCTGGCCCAGCATCTCGTCCACGGCGCGGGCGATGGCGCGGGCCAGCTGCACGGTTTCCGAATTCTCGGCCGGCTGGTCCACCGGGTCGGTCCAGTCGCCGGGCTCGGGCTTGTCGGGCTTGGGGATCGCCGGCCACAGGTCCACCCGGCCCGGCATCCCGGTGCGAAAGGCGCGGTGCTGCGGCGGATCGCCCAGGCCGCGCGCCGCGTCGCCGGCAAAGACCTGGTCGACCAGCGACAGGATCGCGGTCGAGCTGCGGAAGGAATGCCGCAGCTCCAGAACCTGCATCGGGTTCTGCACCGCCTGGAAGGCTTGCGCAAAGCCGGTGCGGCGGGCCTCGAACACCGCGATGTCGGCGCCCTGGAAGCTGTAGATCGACTGCTTGGGGTCGCCCACCACGAACAGGCTGCGGCTGCCGGGCCGCGCGCCCTGGCCGGCGGTGAACTCGTCCGTCAGCCGCTCGATCACCTGCCATTGCGCCGGGCTGGTGTCCTGCGCCTCGTCGACCAGGATATGGTCGATGCCGCCGTCCAGCCGGAACAGCACCCATTGCGCCATGCTGTTTTCCGACAGAAGCCGCGCGGTGCGGTCGATCAGGTCGTCGAAATCCAGGTGGCCATGCGCCGCCTTCTGCGCCCGGTAGCGGGTCAGGAAGCCATGGCCGAAACGGTGCAGCGCCAGCGTGCGCTCGGCATGGGCCAAGGCGATGCGGCGGGGGCGGGCGGATTCGACCCGTTCCATCAGGATCGCCAGGTCGTCGAGCAGGTCGGCGCAGGGGCCGCTGCGCAGCGCCTTGGTCGGGAAGCTGTCGTATTTCGCGGTAAAGGGCTCCTTGGCGCCGGCGCCGGTCAGCAGCACGGATTCGAGGATCGCCAGTTCCGCCAGGCCCGGCTGCGTCCAGTTGCCGGGGCCAAGCTTCGCCGCCGCCTTCTGGTCGGTGGTGCTGCCTTTCAGCAGATGCGGGACCAGCGCGGCGACGACCGTGGCGCCATCGGCGAAGCATTCCGCCAGGAGCGCCCGCATGTCCTCGCCCGGCACCAGCCCGCAAGCCGCCCAGAGCGCGTCCCGGTCCGCGGGGGCATCGAACCCCCGCAGACCGGCGAGGAAAGCGTCAAGCTTTTCGCCCGAATGCAAGGCCAGCAGGTCTTCCAGCTCGGGCGCATGGTCTCGGGCCATTTCCTCGATGATCTCGGCCCGGATCAGCGCGGCGCTGCGGTCGTCAAGCTCGGTGAAGCCGTGCGGCACCCCGGCCTCGATCGGAAAGCGGCGCAGGACGCCCGCGCAGAAGCTGTGGATGGTCTGGACCTTGAGGCCGCCCGGCGTCTCGATGGCGCGGGCGAACAGCCGGCGCGCGGCGGGCAGGTCGGGGGCGCCCGCCTCGCCCAGCCGCGCCAGTTCCGCGCGCAGCGCCGGTTCGGGCAGCATGGCCCATTGGCCCAGCCGCGCCAACAGGCGGTTCTGCATCTCGGTCGCCGCGGCCTTGGTATAGGTCAGGCACAGGATGCGCTCGGGCGCGGTCCCGGCCAAGAGCAGCCGCGCCACCCGGTCGGTCAGCACCCGCGTCTTGCCCGAGCCGGCGTTGGCCGTCAGCCAGGTCGAGCGATGCGGGTCCGCCGCCCGCACCTGCGCCAGCGTCGCCTCATCCATCATCGGCGAACCTCTGCGGCTGGGGGATTTCGGTCGTGTCCCATTCGCCATGCCGCGACAGGTGGTCGTAGTCGCTGGCATGGTCGGACCGCTCCATCGCCAGCCGCGCGGTAAAGCCGCGCTCGCCGCCCAGATAGCGGCGGATCAGGGTGACGAAGCCGGCCCAGGTTTCCTCGGCGAAGCCGGGGCTGAACTCGCGCGGCTCGGTCTTTCCCTCGCCGCCCAGCTGGATATAGCTGATGCCCTCGACCTCGGCCGGTCCCAGCGCCTTGAAGGCGCCGTGCCGGACCATGGCGGCCTCGAGCGGCAATTGCTTGTCGAAATGCGCGATCTGCTTGTCCGAGGGCGGCTTGCCGGACTTGTAGTCATAGACATGCACCCGGCCATCCTGCAGCAGGTCCAGCCGGTCGGGCCGGGCGATCAGGCGGAAATCCAGGCCGGGGACGCCCTGTTCGCCATATTCCTCGACCAGGATCGGCCGGCCGCGCGCCAGCCTTGCGGCCTCGTCCGCCATCAGCCGCTCGGCGATGCCGGCGATGCGCGCGCGCCAGAACAGCCGGGCCGAGGGCCAGGGCACCTCGGCCTCCAGCACCGCATCAGTGATGGAAAGCAGCCGCGCCGCCATGACCTGCGGCGCCTCGGGCAGGTCGGGCAGGCCGCGCAGGAAACGGTCCATGATGTGATGCAGCACGTTGCCGCGTTCGGCCGCGTCGGGTTCGGGGCGCAAGGGGTCCAGCGCGCGCAGGCCCAGCACGCGGCGGGCATAGACGGCATAGGGGTCGCGGATCAGCGTCCTGACCTCGGTCACCGACAGTTCGCGCAGCGCCGGCGGCGGCGGGATGGGCGAGGGGCGATGCGCCGGCGCCAGCCGCATCCGCGGCCGGGCCTGCAACTCGGCCAGGTCCAGCCAATGGCGGCCGCGATCCCGCATCGCCGCCAGCGCCTGCGGCCCCTGCTGATCGGGCAGCCCGCCCAGCAGGTTCACCAGCCGGTTCAGCCAGCGCGAGGGGATGGTCTCGGCCTCGGCATCGCGGCGGGCGCGGGTCAGCACCACCCGGCCCGCGCCAACTGCCTGCTGGAAGTCATGCGCGGCCAGGCCCACCTGGCGTTCGGGCAGGGTCAGCCCGGCGGCCAGCCGCATCGGCCGCGACAGCCACGGATCGGGGGGCAGGGCCTGCGGCCAGCCGCCCTCGTTCAGCCCGGACAGGATCACCAAGCCGGCGGCCTCGTCCACCGCCTCGGTGCGGGCCTCGCGCGGGCCGCGAAAGCGGACCAGCGGATGGGCGGCCACGTCCTGCCGCACCGCCTGTCCCTGCAATTCGTCGTAAAGCAGGTCGCAAAACTCGCCCGGCCGCAGGTCATGGCCCAGATGCGCATGGGCGGCCAGGTGGTCCAGCACCGACCGCGCCAGCCCGCCCGAAGCCTTGGCCCAAAGCTCGGAGGCATCGGCGCTGCCGCGGGGACCGGCGGCCAGATCCTCGGCCAAGGCGCGCAGATCGCGCAGCCGATCCGCCAGGGGCCGCGGCGCCCGATCCTGCGCCAGCGGCACGATGCGGTCCAGCAACTCGGCCAGCCATAGCGCCCAGGGCTTGCTGGAGCCGTCGCCCCGGTCCGCCCAGGCCCGCAGCGCCGCGCCGTCGGGAAAGGCGGGGCCGTTGCGGCGCAGGTGCAGTTCCAGGTCGCGGGCATGGCGGTTGTGGTCGCGCCGGTAGTCGGGGCCAAGGCCCGTCGCCGTCACCGGGTGCTTGAGCAGCACCAGCAGCGCGTCCAGCATCATCTCGGCCCCGAACAGGTCGGCGACATGGCGCAAAAACAGGCCGGCCGCGGTCAGCGGCAAGGGCTGGCCGGCGGAATCGTCGGGGATGATGCCCCAGCGGTCCAGCGCCGATTGCACGCGGCGCGTCAGCATGCGGTCGGCGGCGATCAGCGTCACCGGCTGGCCGCGCTCGACCGCCTCGCGGATGATCAGCGCCACGGCCTCGGCCTCTTGCCCCGGCTGCTCGGCCTCGATCAGGGTCAGGCGTTCGGTCGCGGGGACCAGCGGACCAAGGCGCGGGCCTTCCTCGATCCATTGGTCGGTGACGGGCGCCGGGCGCAGCGCCAGCGAGATCAGCCGGTTGCGCGCCGGGTGGGGGGCGGTGCCGGGCAACCATTCGCCGGGCGGCCCGAACTCGGCCAGCAGCGGCGCATAGCGCGCCTGCGGGTGATCCTCGGACAGCGCGTCGAGCCCGTCCCAGACCACCTGCGGCAGGTCGGCATCGAAGCCCGGCAGCACCACCGCGCCCATCGGCAGCCGGGCGACGGCGCGCATGAAATCCCGCGTCGCGCCATGCGAGCCGGTCGAGCCGGCGACGACCACCGGGCCCTGCGGCAGATCCTCGCCCCGCGCCCAGGCTGCGGCCAGCGCCTGGGCCGCGGCGCGCTGGCGGGCCTCGCGGTCCTGCGGCGGGTCGGACAGGTAATAGCCGGCGGCGATCTTGAGGAAGGCCAGCGCGCGGCCCCAATGCTGGGCATGTTCGCTGGCGTCGATGCGGTCCAGCGCCTGCGCGTCCAGCCCCTCGAGCTGCATCTCGGCCATCAGCGCCGCCAGCGAGGCGGCCAGTTCCGGCACCGATTGCCCCTGCGCCAGGTCGGGATCGGCCCGCAGCGCGGCGTCGATCAGGCGGCCCAGCTCCAGCCGGCGCGCCAGCGGCGCCGTGGCCGCGCCGCCGCCCAAGTCGGCGATCAGCCGCAGCCGGGGCAAAAGCAGCGGCCCGCGCCGGATGAAGGCCTGGCGCAGCGCCATCAGCGACTGGCCGGAGTTGGCATAGACCGTGACCCGCGCCATGTCCTGCGGCGGACGGTCCGCCATGCGCCGGACCAGCCCCTCGGCCAGGCCGCCGGCAAAATCGGCGCCGCAGGGCAGGGCGAATACGCCGTTCTGCCAGTCAGGCATCGAGCAGGCTCTCGGCCAGCGGGATGCAGTCGGGCCGGCCCACGTCGCACCATGCGCCGGGATGGACCAGGCCGTAAGCGCGGCCCTCGGCGATCATCAGATCCCAGAGCCGGTTGAGCGAGAACACCTGCTCGGGGATCTCGGCCAGCCGCTCGGGGCGGATGATCTGCACGCCGCCATAGACCAGGTCGCCCTTGCGGATCAGCCGGCCGGCAGAGCCAAGGCTGAAATCGCCGCCGCCCTGCCGGCCATGCGTCCGCGCCAGCGGCACCAGCATCAGAAGCGCGTCCATGTCCTCGCGCCAGCCGTCCAGCAGGGCGCGGACCGGGTTCGGGCCGGTCCAGACCACATCCGGGTTCATCGTGATCACAGGGCCGGGGCCAAGCAGCGGCAGCGCCTTGCGCAAGCCGCCCCCGGTCTCCAGCAGCAGGTCGGCTTCGTCCGAGACGGCGATGTCCTGCCCGGCGACGTGATCGCGGATCTGCTGGCCCAGGTGGTGGATGTTCACCGCCACCGGCCCGACGCCCGCCTGCCGCCCCAAGGCCAGCGCGCGATCCAGCAGCGTCTGGCCACCGACCGCGATCAGCGGCTTCGGCACCCTGTCGGTCAGCGGTGCCATGCGGGTGCCCTTGCCCGCGGCAAAGATCATCAGCGGCAAGGTCATCCGGCGATGCCCTCGATCACCTCGGGGGTCGGGGCCGGGATGCCCTCCAGCGCCTCGGCCAGCGGCGCCAGGGCCGGATGGGCCAGGTCGCGCTGGATCGCCGCCCAGACGCGCGGCATCATCGCCAGGTAGCGCCGCTTGCCTTCGCGCTGCGCCAGCCGGGTGAAAATGCCCATGATGCGCAGGTTGCGCTGCGCGCCCAGAAGCGCATAGGCGGCGCGAAACCGTGCCTCGTCCACCCCGGTCGCGGCGATGTAGCGGGCGATCTGCGCCGCCTCGATCCCGGGGGCGACGTCCCGGCGGGCGTCCTGCAGGGCCGAGACCAGGTCATAGGCCGGATGCACCGCCACCGCGTCCTGGAAATCCAACAGGCCCAGCGGCGCATCGGCCCGCCAGACCACGTTCTCGGCATGGAAATCGCGCAGGCCCAGCACCGGCGGCATGTCGGCGGCCAGCTTGGCATGCAGGTGCTCGATCACCGCGGCGACCTCGGCCCCCTTGCCGGGCGCGCCGGCGGCGGGGGGGTAGTATTCGGCGAAAAGCCCGACCTGATGCGCCAGTTCCGGCCCGTCGAGGCGCGGCACGAAATCCGGCGGCTCGTGGCCATGCAGCTGCACCAGCAGGTCGGTCATGCGGTCATAGATGCGGGGCGCAAGCTCGGGCCGCTGCTCCAGCACGCGGGCGACCAGGTCGTCGCCCAGATCCTCGATCAGCAGCAGGCCCTGCGCCTGGTCGGTGGCCAGGATCTCGGGCGCGTGCAGGTCCAGCGCCCGCAGCCATTGCGTCATCGCAACATAGGGCGCGGTCACGCCGGGCGAGGCATCCATCAGGACCGCGCTGCGCCCGCCGTCCTCGACCAGCCGGAAATAGCGCCGCGACGAAGCATCGCCCGCCAGCGGCCCGAGCCGCGCCCCGGACCAGCCGGCGCGGTGGATCAGCCGGGCGATGGCTGGCAGGCGGGTCATCAGGCCCCAATGCGGCTCGGAGCCCGCCAGGGTGATGCGGCGCAGGTCGGGCGCATCCGCCAGGGGCTCCAGCCCCACGGTCAGCGCGCCCTCCAGCGGGCTGCCATGCTCGGGCCATTCGACCAGCACGATGGCCTCGCGCATGGCCTCGTCGAGGCCAAGCTCGGCCAGTTCCTCGGGATGGGTCAGGCGGTAGAGATCGGCATGCCAGATCTCGGTCCCCATCGGGTCGGCATAGGTCTGGACCAGGGTGAAGGTGGGGCTGGGCACCTCTTCGGCCGCCTCGCCCTGGCGGGCGCGGATGAAGGCGCGGGCGAAATGGGTCTTGCCGGCGCCGACCGGCCCCTGCAACGCCACCACGTCGCCCGGTTTCAGGACAGCCGCCATCACCCGCGCCAGGCAGGCGGTCAGGTCGGCATCGGCATCGTCAAGCGTCGCAAGCAGGGTCATGGCGTGAACCTAGACGCTGGAGCCTCAAAGACCAAGCACATCCGCCATGTCGTATTCGCCCGGCCCCTTGTCCTGGCCCCAAAGCGCCGCACGCAGCGCGCCGCGGGCAAAGATGGCGCGGTCGGTGGCGACATGGCGCAGCACCACCCGCTCGCCCGTCGTGGCGAAGATCACGTCATGCTCGCCCACGATGTCGCCGCCGCGGATAGCGGAAAAGCCGATGGAGCCGGGCGCACGGGCGCCGGTGATGCCTTCGCGCGCCGGGGTGCGCAGTTCGTCCAGGCTGTGGCCGCGCCCGGCGGCGGCGGCCTCGCCCAGCATCAGGGCGGTGCCCGAGGGCGCATCGACCTTGCGGTTGTGATGCGCCTCGACCACCTCGACGTCCCAATCCTCGCCGAGCGCGGCGGCGACCTTGCGGGTCAGGCCGACCAGCAGGTTCACGCCCAGGCTCATGTTGCCGGCGCGGATGATCGGCGCGTGACGGGCGGCGGCACGCAGCTTGTCCAGGTCCGCGGGCTCGAATCCCGTGGTGCCGATCACATGCACGGCGCGGGCCTGCGCGGTCAGCTCGGCAAAGGCCACCGTCGCCGCCGGGGCGGTGAAGTCGATCACCGCCTGCGCCTTGGCGATGGCCTCGACCGCGTCGTCGGTGACGGTGATTCCCAGCGCCGCGCCGCCCATCGCCTCGCCCAGGTCGCGGCCGATCCAGGGGCTGCCCTCGCGCTCGATGGCACCGACAAGACGGGCCTGGTCCGACCCCAGAATGGTGCGCACCAGCATCTGCCCCATGCGGCCCGACGCGCCCGTGATGACGATTCCCGGTTTTTCCATGCTCGATCCCCCGTTTGCGGCATGTCTATCCCGTTGCGGCGCGGGCCGCGACCCCCTACATCTGCGCGCATGGCACAGAACCGCTTTCATTCCGGCACCGGCCCCTCGCAGCGCCAGCTTCGCGTGGGCGAGCTGATCCGCCGCACGCTTTCCGACGTCCTCCTGCGGGGGGATGTCCACGATCCCGACCTGAACCGGCATTCGATCACGGTCGGAGAGGTGCGGACCTCGCCCGACCTCAAGGTCGCGACGGCCTATGTGCTGCCCCTGGGCGGGCAGGGCGCCGAAGAGGCGCTGGCCGCGCTGCGCCGCAACGCGGGCGAGCTGCGCCACCTGGTCGCCAAGGCGATGACGCTGAAATACGCGCCGCAGCTGCGCTTTGTCTTGGACGAGACCTTCGACCGCATGGACGACACCCGCCGGCTCTTGTCCGAGGACCGGGTGCGCCGCGACGTCGAATCGCACCCGGAAGACGATGAAGATTGACCTCAAGCGCCGGCTGGGCCTGGCCCTTGGTGCGCTGATCGCCATAACCCTGCCCGCCATGGCCGGGATCTGCGAAAAGCGCGACTTCGACGGGCAGGGCTATGTGATCTGCACGCTGACGGCCGGGCAGGAGCCGGGGCTGCGGCTGTGGCTGAACGGCCCCGACGGCCGGGTCTTGGGCGATTTCACCGCCGTCCGCCGCACGCTGGCCGAGGGCGAGGTGCTGGGCTTTGCCATGAATGCCGGCATGTATCACCCGGATTTCACCCCGGTCGGGCTTTACGTCAGCGACGGCGTCAGCCAGCACGGGCTGGTGACGGCCGGCGGCGGCGGCAATTTCGGCATGCTGCCGAACGGCGTCTTCTGCACCGGCGGCGCGCGGCCCTATCAGGTGATCGAGAGCCGGGCCTTTGCCAGGGCCGCCCCGGACTGCCGCATCGCCACGCAATCGGGGCCGATGCTGGTCATCGACGGCGCGCTGCATCCGCGTTTCCTGGTGGACAGCGACAGCCGCTATGTCAGGAACGGCGTCGGCGTCTCGCCGGACGGGCAGACGGCGTGGTTCGCCATCTCGGACCGGGCGGTGACGTTCCACGAATTCGGCCGGCTGTTCCGCGACGGGCTGGGGGCGCAGGATGCGCTGTATTTCGACGGCTCGATTTCGCGGCTATACGCCCCGAGCCTGGGCCGCGCCGATTTCGGGCGGCGGCTGGGGCCGATCATCGGATATGTAGGACAGAACTAGAATGGCGCGAAAAAAGGGACGCGAGATCCACGGTTGGCTGATCGTGGACAAGCCGGCGGGCATCGGCTCGACCGATGTGGTCAGCAAGGTCCGCTGGGCGCTGGACGCGAAGAAGGCCGGCCATGCCGGGACGCTGGACCCGGGCGCGACCGGCGTGCTGGCCGTGGCGCTGGGAGAGGCGACCAAGACCGTGCCGATCCTGGCCGAGGCGCTGAAAGCCTATGACTTCACCGTGGCCTGGGGCGCCGAAACCGCAAGTGACGACGCCTCGGGCCAGGTGGTCAAAACCAGCGACGCGCGCCCGAACGAGGCGGCGATCCGCGCCGCGCTGCCGGAGTTCACCGGCGAGATCATGCAGGTTCCCCCTGCCGTCTCGGCCGTGCGCGTCGATGGCGCGCGGGCCTATGACCTGGCGCGCGAGGGCGAGGTGGTGGAGCTGGCCGCCCGGCCGCTCTGGGTGGAATCGCTGGAGCTGCTGGGCGCGACCCGCGACAGTGCCGCGCTGCGCATGGTCTGCGGCAAGGGCGGCTATGTGCGCAGCATCGCCCGCGACCTGGGCCGCAAGCTGGGCTGCCTGGGCCATGTCGCGCAGCTGCGCCGCATCTGGTCGGGGCCGTTCGAGGCCGATGACGGCATCGCCTTCGACCGAATCGACCGCGCCAACCAGGCTGAGATCGAGGCGGCGCTGCTGCCCCTGCAATCCGCGCTGGCCGACCTGCCCGAGATGCAGGCGACCGAGATCGGCGCCACCCGCATCCTGAACGGCAATCCCGGCCAGGTGCTGGGCCATGCCGAATTCGGCGAGGAGGTCTGGGTCAGCCGCAATGGCCGCGCGCTCTGCATTGGCCGCTACATGGGCGGCGAGGTGCAGCCCTCGCGCGTGTTCAACCTGGGCTAGATCCCCCCGTCGCCCGGCGCCATGATCCGGGCGACCGTCGCGCCGGGCAGGGCCTCGGCGGCATAGGTGAAGGTGCCGGCGGATCGGACCTCCTGGGCGGCACGCATCAGCGCACCCAGCGCCGCCCGCGCGAAAGAGCCGCCGACGCTGATCCGCCGCACCCCGGCCTGCGCCAGCTCGGCCACCGACCAGGTCGGGCCCTTCAGCCCCATGACCACGTTGACGGGCTTGTCCACCGCGGCGCAGACCGTGCGGATCGCCTGCAGGTCCGGCAGCCCCGGCGCATAAAGCACATCCGCCCCGGCGGCGGAAAAGGCTTGCAGTCGCCGGATCGTGTCGCCCAGGTCGGGGCGGTCCCAAAGGAAGTTCTCGGCCCGCGCCGTCAGCAGGAAGGGCAGGCCCCGCGCCGCCTCTGCCGCGGCCTGGACGCGCTCGACCGCCAGGGACAGGTCGTGGATCGGATTGGCGGCATCGCCCGTCGCATCCTCGATCGAGCCGCCGACCAGCCCGACTTCGCAAGCCAGCCGGATGGTTTCGGCGCAGGTCTCGGGCGCGGCGCCGAAACCGTCCTGCAGATCGGCCGAGACCGGCAGCTTGGTCGCGCGCACGATCTCGGCGGCGTTGTCCAGGATCTCGTCGCGCACGAGACCGGCGATGGAATCCAGCTTGCCCCTGGAAAAGGCATAGCCGGCGCTGGTCGTGGCCAGCGCCTGGAATCCCAGGCTCGCCAGCAGCCGCGCTGAGCCGGCATCCCAGGGGTTGGGCATGACGAAGGCGCCATCCCCCTGGTGCAGCGCCTTCAGCGCCTCGAACCTGGCCTGTTGATCTGGCATCGCGCCTCTCCTGCAAGAACTCCACGCATGAGCCTAGCAGGACGGAACAAATTGTGAACGATTTTCTCGGCCCCTGTCGGGCCACGGAGCCTGCCGTGGCGCGAAGGCCGTCAGCCGGCGAATTGATAGGTCGCGGGCACGAAGCGATAGGAACCCTCGCCGTTCGGGGCGATGAAACCCAGCGCCGGGAAGGGCATGTGATAGCCGATGAAGGGGATCCTCTGTTCGGCCAGCCGGGCCAGCACCGCCTGGCGGGTGGCCGCGCCCTGGTCCTTGTCCACGTCGAAGCGCACATGCCAGGCCGGGCGCTGCACCGAATAGACATAGTGGTTGAAGCTGTCGCCGGTGATCAGCAGCCGCTGCCCGTCGCTTTCCAGCAGATAGGTGGTATGGCCGGGGGTGTGGCCATGCGCCTGCTCGGCCTTGATGCCGGGCAGGATTTCCTCGGTCCCCTCGATCTGCTGCGCCTTGTCGAGCAGCGGCACCACCTTGGCGGTATAGGCCTCGCTGGGATTGGCCGCCCAATAGTCGTTCTCGGGGCGGGGCAGGATCAGCTGGGCGTTGGGAAAGGCCGGGCTGTCGCCATCCATCAGCCCGCTGACATGGTCGCCATGCATATGGGTCAGCACGACATGGGTCACGTCCTCGGGCTTGACGCCGGCCTGCGCCAGCGAGGCGGCGTTGTTCGCGGGAACCATGCCCGCGTCGAACAGCACCAGCGCATCGGCGGTGCGCACCAGCGTCATGGTATAGGAGCCGCCGCTGCGGTCGGCGGGAATGAAATTCTCGGCACTGAGGCTTTCGAACTCGGCCGGCTCGGCATTCAGGCCGAAGGTCTCGATCGGGTTGTCGCTCATGCCGCCGCCGCCCAGCAGCGTCGTCACCTGGAAGCCGCCCAGCTGGATGGTGTGGGCCCGGCCCGGAAAGGCCGGCGCCTCGGCCGCAGGCTGGGCGGGGGCGGTCTGGGCATGGGCCGGCAGCACCAGCGCCATGGGCAAGGCGCCGCCCAGCATCATGGCACCGCGGCGGGTCATATCGGTCCTGAACATCTCTCCCTCCTCGTTGGTTCTTTTGCAAGCTTACGCGAGGGCGGCGGGTTCGGGCATGAAACCTGCGTGAACTAGAACGGGGCGGGCGCGGTAAAGCCTTGCATCACCCCGGTTTCGGGATGCTTGAAGCGCAGGCTTTCGGCATGCAGCATCAGCCGCGGGAAATCCGCCGCCGCGCCGGTGGCATAAAGCGGATCGCCCAGGATCGGATGGCCCAGCGCGGCCATATGCACGCGCAGCTGGTGGCTGCGGCCGGTGACGGGCATCAGCCGCACCCGCGTCTCGGCATCGCTGGCCTTGACCACCCGCCATTCGGTCTGCGCCGGCCGGCCCTGTTCGTGATCGACCTTCTGCCGCGGGCGGTTCGGCCAGTCGACGATCAGCGGCAGGTCCACCGTCCCGGTCTTCGGCTCGAGCCGGCCCCAGAGCCGCGCGACATAGGTCTTTTTCGTCCGCCGATCCTCGAATTGCTTGGACAGGTGGCGCTGCGCATGCGGCGTCAGGGCAAAGACCATGACGCCCGAGGTGTCCATGTCCAGCCGATGCACCAGCAACACGGTCGGGAAGGCGGCGCGCAGCCGCTCGATCAGGCAATCGGCGCGATCCTCGCCGCGGCCGGGGACCGAAAGCAGGCCCGCCGGCTTCTCGACCACCAGGATCTCGTGATCGGCATGGATCACGCGCGGCTGTTGGTCGGTGGGCTGGTAGAGGAAGCTCATTTCCAGACCAGCCGCAGGGCAAGGCCCGCGAACATCACCGCGGCGATGCGGTTCACGATGCCCAGCCGCTTGCCGATCACATGGCCGGCCAAGCCGCCGACCACGCCGTAACCTATCGTCACCAGCGTGCCCGACAGGGTGAACATCAGCCCCAGCCCCAGGATCTGCTGCCAGACCGGGCCGTATTCCGGCTTGGTGAATTGCGGCAGGAAGGCCAGCAGGAACAGCACCGGCTTGGGGTTGAGCAGGTTCGACAGCGCGCCGCGGCGGATGATGTTCCAGGGCCGGCTGGCGGCACGGGCGCGGGGATCGACCTCGCCCGCGTTCCAGCTTTTCCAGGCCAGGAACAGCAGATAGGCGGCGCCGACATATTTGATCGCGACCAGCGCGCCGGGATGGGCGGCGACCAGCGCGCCAAGGCCCACGGTCGCCATCGCCACATGGCAGATCACGCCCAGCCCGACGCCGAAACCGGCCAGCGCGCCCGCACGCGGCCCGTTCTGGATGCCGCAGGCGCTGGCGAAGAACACGTCCTGCCCCGGCGCCAGGTTCAGCACCAATGCCCCGGCCATGAAGGCCAGCAGCTGTTGCAGCGGAAAATTCGCCAAGGTGTCCCAGATCATCGCGCGCCCCCTTTTCCTGCCGCCTAGGCCGGGCGGCGCGGCGCGTCAACTATTCGCGCGGGTCTTGCGGCAGCCCGTCGGCGATGTCGTAATAGTCGCCCTTGTCGGCGACGAAGATATGGCCCAGCAGCCGCAGCCCGGTCGGGCTGTCGATGGCGCCCGCCGCCACGTCGATGATGTCCGAGCCGTCGCGCTGCCAGAACAGCGAGCTGCCGCAGTCCGGGCAAAAGCCGCGCCGGGCGAAGTCCGAGGCGCGATACCATCTGGGCTCGCCCTCGATCTCCAGCGAGCTGGGCAGGATCGCCGCCCAGTAATGCCCCGACCAGCGCCGGCACTGGCTGCAATGGCAGGCCTTCAGGTCGTTCGTGGCGTCATGGGTGCCGCGGAACCGGATCGCGCCGCAAAGGCAATGGCCGGTAAACGCGGTCACGTCCGAATGTGTCATCCAGGATCTCCTGCAAGCGGTCGGCATCGTCCTGCGTGAAAGCGTCCGGGCGGTCGCTGTCGATGTCAAGCACGCCGATCAGCCGCTCGTCCTTGCCCACCACCGGGATCACCAGTTCCGAGCGGGTCGAGCTGGCGCAGGCGATATGGCCGGGAAACGCCTCGACATCGGGCACCAGCTGGACCTGCCGCGTCCGCGCCGCGGCACCGCAGACCCCGCGCGAGAACGGGATCACCAGGCAGCCGTGGCCGCCCTGGTAGGGGCCGATCTTCAGCATCTTGGGCGCGGTGACGCGATAGAAGCCGGTCCAGTCGAAGCGCGCGTCCGAGTGGTGGATTTCGCAGGCCAGCGTCGCCATCAGCGCGACCTCGTCGGTCTCGCCATGGGTCAGGGCGCGGATGCGGGCGGCAAGGTCGTCGTAATCGGGCATGGCGCCAGACTAGCCCGGCGCGGCGGTCCTGTCACGGGGCTGCCTTCTCAGCCGGGCACGCGCCTATAGCTGCGGGGCCGCACCAGCGGCACCCCGGCGGGGTATCGCCGGGCCGCAGCCGCCAGCAGGTCAGAAAATGCCACAGCCGATCACCTGCGCCAGAACCGCCCAAGAACAGCGGGACGAAGCCGACGGCTCGCAGGGGCATGTCGCCAGGCATGACCAGGACCGAGCGGGCAAGGAAGCAACCGGCCATCACCGCAAAGGACAGGCAGAACGGGATGGAAAGGATCGCATGGGGCAGACCAACCAGAACAGGCCGCGGATTGGCGCAAAGGCGCATCTTGCCGCAACCGGCGGGAATCGGGTCTGGGAAATTCTGCTATGGTTGCAGGTCGTCCAGGATCGCCGGCAGATCCCGGTGCAGCAGCGCCATGCCGCCCGGCTGCCAGCCCAGCGCCTGCAACCGCGCGCAAAGCGGACGGCGCAGCGCGGCGGCATCGGCGCGCGCGGGCAGGGGCGTGGCGCAGCCGGTCAGGCGGGCGACCTCGGCCAGCAGGTCGCGGCGGTCCAGCACCAGGTCGCTGGCATTGTAGCTGCCAGCCATGGCGGGATCCTCCAGCACCAGCAGCACGGCGCGGGCCAGGTCGGCGCCATGCAGCTCAGTCGCGACGCGGGGGGGCGGGGTGGTGCCGCGCAGGAAATCCCCGATCAGCCTGGCCCATTTCTGCGGCGCGCCCGGACCATAGACCCCGGTCGGGCGCAGGCTGGCGGTCGCGAAATCCGCGCCGGCCATGGCGGCCAGCGCGGCCTCGGCCTCGGCCTTGACCTGGCCGTAAAGGCTGGTCGGGGCCGGTGAAAGCGCGTCGGGCAGCGCCATGCCCTGGGGGTGGCCGTCATGCACGGCGCGCGAGGACAGGAAGACCACCCGCCCGACGCCCTGGTCCCGCGCCGCCCGGAACAGCATCAGCGAGCCGTCCAGGTTGGCGCGGACGAAGCCCTGCGGATCTTCGCCCTCGCCGCCGCGATAGCGGCCGGGGGCGTGCTGGAAGGCGGCATGGACCAGCGCGTCGCAACCGCCCAGCTCGGCCGGGTCGCCCAGGCGCCAGCCGGGCAGGGTGGCAACCTCATGTCCCGCCTGCTCCGCGGCGCGGTGGATCCAGCGCCCGACAAGGCCCGAGGCGCCGGTCAGCGCGATCCTCATGCCACACCGGATGCGCAGCCGGGCGGGGGCGGCAGGTCGCGCGGATCGGGCACCGGCCCGTCGCCGGCATGGGCGCGCCACAGATCGACCAGCGGGCGCAGGGCCTCGGCCTTGGCGTGGTCCTGCCAGGGCTTTTCATATTGGTAATGCAGCACGCGGATGTCCTGCCAGCGCCACAGCTGCGGCAGGTTCAGCCAGACATATTGCAGCATGTTGTCAAAGACCGGCAGCCCGTGCCAGTCCGGGAAATAGCTTTCCAGAAAGGTCTGGTCGGTGCGGCGCCAGAACCGGCCGGGCTGGTCCAGCCGGGCCAGCATGGCGCGGAAGGTCTGTGCCGAGGGCCGGGCGGTGAAGACGCCCGAGTTCAGGCGGTGGAAATCGGCCAGGCTTTCATAGACATTCGGCGCGGCGGAAAATTCCGGGTAGTCGAACAGCCGGTCGATATTCTGCAGCACGATGGCATCGGCGTCGATGAACACCACGCGGTCGTAATCCAGCTGCCACAGCCGCAGCTTGGCGAAATTGTCCAAGGGCGTATGGAAGGGCGGCTTTTCGCCCTTGGTGAAGGGCGCGGCGCCGTGCAGCCGGTCGCGGGCGTGCAGGGCGTTGAACCCCTCGGAGGTGGGCAGCAGGTCCACCCGCACCGAGCGTACGTCCAGCGCCCGCAGCGCCTCGACCGCGTCGGGGGGCAGGTCGGTGTAAAGCAGGACCAGGTCGGCGCTGGTCCCGGTCCGGCGCAGCGACCGGAACAGCGCCGCCGCCCCGGTCGCATAGTCGGGATTGGTCGCCAGCGTGACAAAGGCGCGGCCGGACCGCGCCTTGCCCTGGGGGTGAATGCCTTCGGGGATCACGATACCGAACGCAGCCTCTTGCCTTCGGGATCATGCTCGACCCGCTGGGCGATGTCGCGGGTCCAGGCCGAGACGGCGGGCACGCGCGAGCGGTCGATGCGATGGGCATATCTGCGCGCCACGTCGACCACCTCGGAAAGCAGCCCCTCGGCCAGGGTGATGGGCTTGAGGCCCAGCGCCAGGAACTGGTCGTTCTTGACCACCAGCTCGTTCTCGTCGGCCTCCTTGCGGGGGTTGGGTAGATAGGCGACCTCGGCCCCGGTCATGCGGGCGACCAGCTCGGCCAGGTCGCGGACGCGATGCGTCTCGGTCATCTGGTTGAAGATGCGCACCCGCTCGCCGGCGGGCGGGGCGTCCCGCAGCGCCAGCTCGATGCAGCGCACCGAATCCTGGATGTGGATGAAGGCGCGGGTCTGGCCGCCGGTGCCATGCACGGTCAGCGGATGGCCGATGGCGGCCTGGATCAGGAAGCGGTTCAGCACCGTGCCATAGTCGCCGTCATAGTCGAAGCGGTTGATCAGCTGCTCGTGCCGGCGGGTCTGGTCGGTATGGGTGCCCCAGACGATGCCCTGGTGCAGGTCGGTGATGCGCAGCCCGTCGTTCTGGGCATAGAACTGGAACAGGATCTGATCGAGGCTCTTGGTCATGTGATAGACCGAGCCGGGCCGGGTCGGATACAGGATCTGCTGCGCGCGCGGGCCGGCGGGCGTCTCGATGGAGACGTCCAGATAGCCTTCCGGGATCGGGGCGCCGATGGTGGAATAGCCATAGACCCCCATGGTGCCCAGATGCACCAGATGCGCGTCGATGCCGGTTTCCACCAGCGCCGCCAGCAGGTTGTGCGTGGCGTTGATGTTGTTGTTGACCGTATAGACCTTGTGGCGGTCGGTCTTCATCGAATAGGGCGCGGCGCGCTGTTCGGCGAAATGGATCACCGCGTCGGGGCGATGCTCGGCCAGCCAGGCTTTCAGCCGCTCGTATTCCGTGGCCAGGTTCAGCAGGTGGAAATGGATCCGCCGCCCCGTCTCCTGGTGCCAGATCCGGCAGCGTTCCTGGATCGAATCCATCGGTGTCAGGGACTGCACGCCCAGCTCGGTGTCGATCCAGCGCCGCGACAGGTTGTCCAGGATGTGAATGTCATGGCCCAGATTGGACAGGTGCAGGGCGGTCGGCCAGCCGACGAACCCGTCGCCGCCAAGAACTGCGATGCGCATGAGCTACTCCTTGATGTTGCCCCGCAGAAATGCGCGGTCAATGTGACAAAACGATGACGCTTTGGCGATGGTTCCTGAACAGAAGGCGGGGCGCCCTGCAATTTCTTGCCGAAATCATTGCATGACGGGACGGCGAACACTAAGGATTCCCCTATGATCTCGCAGAAAACGAAATATGCCATCAAGGCGCTGATGGCCCTGGCAGATGAGGTCGCCGCCGGCGGCAATGCCCTGACGATCGAAGAGATCGCGCAGCGTTCCGGCGCGCCCAAGCGTTTTCTGGAACATATCATGCTGGAGCTGCGCAATGCCGGCTATGTCGGCTCGCGCCGCGGCCGGGCTGGCGGCTATGTGCTGATCAAGCGCCCGAACGAGATTTCCATCGGCGAATTGCTGCGCCAGGTGGACGGGCCCATCGCGCCGCTGCCCTGCCTGTCGCGCCGGTCCTATCAGCGCTGCGAGGATTGCACGGACGAGGCGACCTGCCGGCTGCGCCGCATGTTCGGCCAGGTGTTCTGGTCCTATCTGCTGCTGATCGAATCGCTGACGCTGGAGGATCTGGTGGCCGAGGGCGGCCTGCCCGAGATGAGCGTGGTCTGAACGCGACGCCCGGCCGGGGTTGCATTCTTGCCATGGCCCAGGCCGCGAAGGGCGATACGGCTTGACCCCAGGGCAGCCCGATAGCAGTTGTGACATGACATTCGATCCATCCCGATGCCGGGGCGACGCCCCCGAGAAAGCACCGCAGGTCTGCCATGGTTGACAGTTTGCCCGCCCCCAAGCATGCGCCCCTTGCCGGGGTCATCGGCTGGCCCATCGCGCATTCCCGCTCGCCCCGGCTGCACGGGCATTGGCTGCAGCGCTATGGCATCCCCGGCCATTACGTGCCGCTGCCGGTGATGCCCGAGCATCTGGCCGAGGTGCTGCGCGCCATGCCGCACATGGGCTTCGTCGGCGCCAACGTCACCATCCCGCACAAGGAAAGCGTGCTGGCGCTGGCCGATGTCGTCACCGACCGCGCCGCGCTGATCGGGGCGGCGAACACGCTGATCTTCCGCGCCGACGGCAAGATCCATGCCGACAATACCGACGGCTACGGCTTCATCGCCAATATCCGCCAGCACGCACCGGACTGGATCCCCGGACTGGGCCCGGCGGCGGTGATCGGCGCGGGCGGCGCGGCGCGGGCCGTGGTCGCCTCGCTGCTGGAAAGCGGGGTGCCCGAGCTGCGCATCGCCAACCGCACCCGCATCCGGGCCGAACAGATCCGGTCCGAGTTCGGCGCCAAGGTCGTGGTCTATGACTGGGCGCAGGCCGGCAACATGCTGGAAGGCGCGATGACCGTGGTCAACGCCACCTCGATGGGCATGGAGGGCAAGCCGCCGCTGCGGGTGCCCTTGGACGCGCTGTCGCCGGGCACGCTGGTCACCGACCTGGTCTATACGCCGCTGACGACGCCGTTCCTGGCCGAGGCGCAGGCGCGCGGCTGCGAGATCGTGGACGGGCTGGGCATGCTGCTGCACCAGGCCACGCCCGGCTTCGAGCGCTGGTTCGGCCAGCGCCCCGAGGTCGACGACGAATTGCGCCGGATCGTGCTGGCATGAGCTACCGTCTGGGCCTGACCGGCGGCATCGGCATGGGGAAATCCACCGCCGCGCAGATGTTTCGCGACCTGGGCCATCCGGTCTGGGACGCGGATGCGGCGGTGCATCGGCTTTACGCGCCCGGCGGCGCGGCCGTCGCGCCGGTGGCCGCCGCCTTTCCTGGCGTGCTGCGGGACGGCGGCATCGACCGCGCCGCGCTGCGCGAGGCACTGGCCGCCGACCCCTCGGGCTTTGCCCGGCTGGAGGCCATCGTGCATCCGCTGGTGGCCGAGGACCGCGCCGGCTTCATCGCCGCGCACAAGGACGCGCCCATCGTGGTGCTGGACATCCCCCTGCTGTTCGAGGGCGGGTCCGAGCGCCAGATGGACGGGGTGGCGGTGGTCTCGGCCCCGCCCGAGGTGCAGCGGGCGCGGGTGCTGGCCCGGCCCGGCATGACCGAGGCGGATTTCCAGATGATCCTGTCGCGGCAGATGCCGGATGCGGAAAAGCGCAAGCGGGCGGATTTCCTGATCCCCTCGGACACGCTGGACGGCGCGCGGGCGGCGATCATGGACATCTGCGCCCGGATCATGGCAGAACGGCCCCATGCGTGAGATCGTCCTCGACACCGAAACCACGGGCTTCGACCCCGATACCGGCGACCGCATCGTCGAGATCGGCGCGATCGAGCTGATGAACCACCTGCCCACCGGGCGCACCTTCCACGTCTATATCAACCCCGAGCGCCCGATGCCGCAGGAGGCGTTCGAGGTGCATGGCCTCGGCGACGACTTCCTGCGCGACAAGCCGAAGTTCGCCGAGATCGCGGCGGATTTCGCCGCCTTCATCGGCCAGGACACCCGGCTGGTGATCCACAACGCCAGCTTCGACATGAAATTCCTGAACGCCGAGCTGCGGCTTTGCGGCTTTCCGGTCATGCCCTTCAGCCGCGCGGTCGATACGCTGGAACTGGCGCGCAGCCAGTTCCCCGGCGCGCAGAACTCGCTCGATGCGCTGTGCCGGCGCTTCCGCATCGACAATTCGAACCGCACGCTGCACGGCGCGCTGCTGGACAGCGAGCTTTTGGCCGAAGTCTACCTGGCGCTGCGCGGCGGCCGCCAGCCGGGGCTGGTGCTGGAGACGGGGCCGCTGCACGGCGCCTCGGGTCCGGGCACGGGGGCGCAGGGCGCCGCCGCCCCCAGGGGGCAAAGGCCGCGCCCGCTTGCCCCCCGCATCACCGAGGCCGAGGCCCAGGCCCATGCCGCCTTCGTCGCGAAACTGGGCGAAAAGGCGGTCTGGCTGCGCTATCGGGACGTGAACCACTAGAGGGGCCGGAACCTTTCCCGCGGGGAAGCGGGTTTCCCCGCAGGGCCGGCGACCGAAACGGAAAAGGACGGGAACCTTGATCAGGGATTGGTGGCAGTTCGTCCTGGCGATCTTCGAGCGGATGGACAAGATCCACATGAGCCTGATTGCCGCCGGCGTGGCCTTCTATGCCATGTTCGCTGTCTTTCCCGGAATGGCGGCGCTGTTTGCGCTGTGGGGGCTGTGGAACGACCCCGAGGTGATCGAGCAATACGTCCATACGACGGACGGCTTCATCCCGCAAAGCGCCGCGGACATCATCTATGGCCAGATCAGCGCGCTGGTAGCGGCGGGGCGCACGCAGCTGGGCTGGACCACGGCGATCTCCTTCATCATCGCCACCGTCTCGGCGCGGGCGGGGGTGGACGGGCTGATCCGCGGGCTGAACGCGGCCTATGGCGTGCGCTCGCATTCCACGGTCATGGGCTTCCTGCTGGCCTATGTGCTGACGCTGGTCATCGTGCTGGTGATCGCGCTGGGGCTGCTTACCATCGTCGTGGTGCCCATCGCCTTCAACTTCCTGCCCGACGTGCCCCTGCGCAACTGGCTGATCGGCGCCCTGCCCTGGATGGCGATCTTCTTCATCGTGCTGGTGGTGATCGGCATCCTCTATCGCTATGGGCCGAACGTGAAGACGCCGCGCACGGCGATCTTCACCTGGGGCTCGGTCTTTGCGGCGCTGGCCTGGGCGGCGGCCTCCTATGGCTTTTCGGCCTACCTGGCCAGCTTCAACAGCTACAACCGCATCTATGGCTCGATCGGCGCGGTGATCGCGCTGCTGATGTGGTTCTACCTGGGCGGCTTCACCGTCATGCTGGGGGCGCTGATCAACGTGGAACTGTCCCGCCGCCGCCGCTTCATCGCCGCCAAGAAGCTGCGGCAGGCGACGCGAAAGGACGCGGGCAAGGCATCGTGAACCGCCCGCCCGCCCGATCCTGAAGGAGGCGCGGCATGGACCGTTTCACCGGCGGCTGCCTGTGCGGCCAGGTCAGAATCACCGCATCCGGGCGCCCCTGGCGGGTCGGCCTGTGCCATTGCCTGGACTGCCGCAAGCATCACGGGGCGCTTTTCCACGCCTCGGCGGTGTTTCCGCAGGACGCGGTGACGATCGAGGGCGAGACCCGCGACTACGCCGGGCGGTTCTTCTGCCCCCGCTGCGGCTCGTCCGTCTTTGCCCGCAGCCGGGATGAGGTCGAGGTGAACCTGGGATCGCTGGATGCCCCGGACCAGCTGGTCCCGACCTATGAGCTGTGGACCATCCGCCGCGAAGCCTGGCTGCCGCCGTTTCCGCTTGCCCGGCGATACGAGCGGGATCGGGACGGCCCTGGCCGCTGCGAGGACTAGAGGAGTCAGCGCCGGGTCTCGGCCATCATCCGCAGCGCAAGCCCGGCCAGGACCGTCCCCATCAGCCAGCGCTGCACGACCAGCCAGAACGGCCGGCCGGCCAGGAAGACCGCGATGCTGCCCGCCGCAAGCGCGATGAGCGCGTTCACGCTGACGCTGACGGCGATCTGCGTGGCCCCCAGGGCCAGCGACTGCGCCAGCACGCTGCCCTGGCCGGGCGTCACGAATTGCGGCAGCAAGGACAGATACATGACCGCGATCTTTGGGTTCAGCAGGTTGGTCACGAACCCCATGGCGAAAAGCCTGCGGGCGCTGTCCCTGGGCAGGTCGCGGACCTGAAAGGCCGAGCGCCCGCCCGGCCTGACCGCCTGCCAGGCCAGGTAAAGCAGATAGGCGGCCCCGGCGAGCCGCAGGGCGTCATAGGCATAGGGCACGGCCATGACCAGGGCCGTGATCCCGAAAGCCGCGCAAAGCATGTAGAAGACGAAGCCCAGCGCGACGCCCCCCAGCGAGATCAGCCCCGCCAGCGGCCCCTGGCAGATCGAGCGCGAGACGAGATAGATCATGTTGGGACCGGGCGTCAGCACCATGCCCAGCGAGATGGCGGCAAAGGCCAGCAGGTTCACAGGATCGGGCATGGCGTTTCCTTCGCGGATGGCAAGGCGCCGCAATCGGCCGACTGCGCCGCAGCCATGACGCTAGCAGCCGGCAGGCCGCGCAGCAACGCCGAGCGTCGGCAGGCCGCGCGATTCCGGCGCATCACCTTGCGCCGGGGAAAGCCGCCCGTCCAGCTTTCGCCGGTCGGACCAAGGCCACCGGGAAGCGAACCGCCTCTTCTAACAGGCTGCTGAAAAGGGATTTTGAGAGGGACGCAGCGGAAATCGTTCTGGATCCAGCTGATATCAGCCCGAAAATGGGGTGTTTTCGGCAAATTTGAAGCGGATTTCCCGGTTCCCCGCCCGCGCTGTCCTGTCGCAAGGACTTTTTCAGCAGCCTGCTAATGCCGCGAGCCCGGCCGCGCGGCCGAGGTCAGCACCACCTGCGGCATCTCGGCCCCTTCGCGCTTGTGCAGGTTCTCGACCTGGAAGCGCAGGCGCAGAAGGAAGCGGCCCTCGCCCATCTCCTGCTCGGCCTCGCCTTCCAGCTGGGTGGCGAAGGCCTCGATCAGCTGGCTGCCAAGGCCGGTGCCCTCGGCCAGGCTGCTGGCGCCGATCGAGTTCTCGACCTCCAGCACCGCATGGCCCGGCCCGTCCGCGCGCAGCGAGACGCGCACCCAGGGCTCGGCATCGGGGTCGGAAACGCCGGAATATTTCAGCGCATTGGTGAAAGCCTCGGTCGCCAGCAGGCTCAGCGGCACCGCCTGGTCGGGCATCAGCACCAGGGGCTCCAGCCGGGTGTCTATGCGCAGCCCGGCGCCGGGGCCGACCGAGGCATTGGTCATCTGGTTGATGATGTCGCGGATCAGCCGGTCGGCCTGGACCGAATCCAGATGCTCGGCCTGGTAGAGGTTGCGATAGATCGTCGCCAGCGACGCCACCCGGTCCTGCACCGAACGCAGCACGCGCCGGGCATCGTCATGCTCGATCACCCGGATCTGCATGTTGATGATCGAGGCGATCAATTGCAGGTTGTTCTTGACCCGGTGATGCACCTCTTTCAGCAGCACGGTCTTTTCGTTGACCGCGGCCTCCATCGCCTCTTCGTCGCGGATCAGGATGCGCGCCATGTTGTGGAAGGTCTGGCTCATGTCCTCGATCTCGGCGGGCGCGTCGGCCAGCACCGGCGGCGGGGCCGAGCGGTCGCCGATGGCAAAGCGGCGCATCTGGCTGCGCAGCTCGCGGATATGGCGCAGCACCAGGCGATAGACCGCGAAATAGGCCACGGCCAGCGAGGCGGCCCACAGGATCAGCGGCAGGATCAGCGCCGTGCGCCGGGTGATGTCGATGCCGGTGATGCCGGATTCGGCGCGGTTCCACGACCCCAGCGCATAGACGAGGCCGGGCACCACCGGCACGACGCTGAACACCCGCCGCTCGCCCGAGTTGGAAATGTCGCGGAAGGTCGTCTCGCTGCGCGACAGAAGCGAGGGCAGCGACTTGCCGCGCGGCAGCACCTCGGTGATGTCGCCCGCGCCCTCGCGGTCCGACGAGATCACCTCGCCCTGGTTGTTGAAGGTCAGGATGCGCGCCCCCTCGGTCCCCAGCCCCGAGACATGGGTCGAGCGCAGCAGGTCGTGCGACATCGAGACGGCGATGAAGCCCAGCAGCTCGACCCCGCGGTAAAGCGGCTGGATCACCACCACCACCGCCTTGCCCGTGACCGGCCCGTCGGCGCTGGTCGTGACCAGCGTGCCGGGGCTTTCGCTGAACTGGCGAAAGGCGGATTCGCCGGAAAGGTCGTGCACGCCGCGCACCGAGGAACATTCCGTCACCCCGTCGAGCCGGGTGAAGCCGGCATAGACGAAGTTCACCGTGCGCTGGACCAGGCCGCGCATGATGTCGGAACAGGCCTGCGGCCGGTCCATCGTCTCCAGCACCGCCGGGCCCAGCGCGTCGGCGGTGCCGAGCGCGCTTTGCAACAGCGCCCTTTCCCCGGCGGCGGCGGTGGCAGTGCGGCCCAGAAGCGCGATTTCCGAGGATCGCTGGTATTCGCGCGACAGGTGCAGCGTCTGGATGACCGAGATCAGCCCGATGGGCAGGATCGCCACCGACAAGAGCCCGCCCAGCCGAAAGCCGAGGCCCTTGGTGAATTCCAGCTTGTCCAACAGCCGCCGCAGCACGACGCCATCTCAGCGCAGGATCGGCGTGTTCTGCGCCATCACCGCCAGCGTGGCCCGGTCGGTCATCTCCAGCTCCTCGCCCTCTTCCAGATGCAGAAGCTCGGCCAGCTTGCGCCGGCCGCGATTGGCGCGCGACTTGACGGTGCCGACGGCCACGCCGGTCATCGCCGCCGCTTCCTCGTAGGAAAAGCCCGAGGCGCCCACCAGGATCAGCGCCTCGCGCTGTTCGTCGGGCAATTGCTCGAAGGCGGCGCGGAAATCGTTCAGCGCAAGGCGGCCGTCGTGCTCGGGGCGGGTGGCCTGGCGCGCGGCATGGATGCCGTCGGAATCGCTGACCTCGCGCTTGGTCTTGCGGCGGGCGGAATAGAAGGTGTTGCGCAGGATGGTGAACAGCCAGGCGCGCAGGTTGGTGCCGGGCTGGAACTTGTCGATATGCGTCCAGGCCTTGACGATGGTGTCCTGCACCAGGTCGTCGGCCGAGGCCCCCTCGCGGGTCAGCGACAGCGCGAATGCGCGCAGCGCCGGCAGGTGATCGACCAGTTCGTCCCGAGGATCGCCATGGTCCTGGGAACGGGTCGTCCGCGCCGGTTTTCGATCGGTCATCCGGTTCACTCCTGCTCGCGCAATTTGTCGAGCAGTTGCAGGAACCTGTCGGGTATCTGCTGCGTCGCGTCCTGCTCATAGACGCGGCGCAGATTCTCGTCGATCTGCTTTTCTATGGCTGCTCGCCTGCGTTCCTCACGCCTGGTATTCATTTTTTAGTTATTCCCGGTAATCTTGTGCGCACCTTGCCTAACCGTTACCTATCCGATCAGGTTCCGACACACGACGCTTTTTTCGAGGTAGACATGACCGCAGCGGATCTTGCCCAGTCCATCAGCCGGGAACTGCCCTATCTGCGTCGCTATGCGCGCGCGCTGACCGGCAGCCAGACCGCCGGCGACAATTACGCCGCCGCCACGCTGGAGGCGATCCTGACCGATCGCAGCCTGATGGATGGCGAGGACACCCGCATCGGGCTGTTCCGCACCTTCCACGCCATCTGGCAAAGCTCGGGCCAGCCGGTCGAGCTGGAGGCGCAGACCCCGCGCGAGGCCCGCGCCCAGGCGCATCTGCGCGGCCTGACCCCCAATTCGCGCGAGGCGCTGCTTTTGCGCACCATCGAGGAACTGCGCTACGACCAGATCGCGCAGATCATGCAATGCCCGCAGCCCGAGGCCGAGGAGCTGGTGCAGATCGCCCTGAACGAGATGGGCCAGTCGCTGACCGGCAAAATCATGGTGATCGAGGACGAGACCATCATCGCCATGGACCTGAAGGGCATCGTGCAGGCCATGGGCCACGATGTCACCGGCATCGCCCGCACCCATGCCGCCGCCGTCGACCTGGCGCATCAAAGCCGCCCGGACCTGATCCTGGCCGATATCCAGCTGGCCGACGGCTCGTCCGGGATCGAGGCGGTGAACGAGCTGCTTGCCAGCATGGGCGACATCCCGGTGATCTTCATCACCGCCTTCCCCGAGCGGCTGCTGACCGGCGACCGGCCCGAGCCGGCCTTCCTGATTTCCAAGCCCTATTCCGAGGAACAGGTGCGCTCGGCCGTCAGCCAGGCGATGTTCTTCGCCTCGACCGAGGGGCTGGCGGTGTCCTGACGCACCGCCGCCGCGCCTGGGGGCGCGGTGGGGAGGAGTGTTTGGCAGACGGTGAAAGGCGCGGGCCTTGGCGCCCCGCCGTGCCGTTGCAGGAGTATTTGGGGAACGAAGAAGCCGGGGGTCAGGCGCAGAGGGCGGCGCGGGCTTCGGCATGTTCGCGGGCCAGGCGGTCGATCAGCCGGGCGGCGGGCAGGATTTCGCGCACCGCGCCGATGCCCTGGCCCGAGCCCCAGACCTGGCTCCAGGCCTTGGGCCGCGACGAGGCTTCGGCGAAGTTCATGTCCGACACGTCGCCGCGCTCCAGGCTGGCCGGATCGAGCCCGGCGGCGCGGATCGAGGGCGCGAGGTAATTCCCCGACACCCCGGTGAAGAGCGAGGAGGTGACGACGTCCTCGGCCCCGCAATCCACGATCATGCGCTTGTATTCGGGCTGGGCGTTGGCTTCCTCGGTGGCGATGAAGGGGCTGCCGACATAGGCCAGGTCCGCGCCCATGGCCTGCGCCGCCAGCACCGCGCGGCCGGTGGCGATGGCGCCCGACAGAAGCAGCGGGCCGTCGAACCATTCGCGGATCTCCTGCACCAGGGCAAAGGGCGATTGCGGCCCGGCATGGCCGCCGGCGCCCGCCGCGACCGCGATGAGGCCATCGGCGCCCTTTTCGATCGCCTTCTTGGCAAAGCGGTTGTTGATGACGTCGTGCAGAGCGATGCCGCCGCAGTCATGGGCGGCCGCGTTCACCTCGGGGCGGGCGCCGAGGCTGGTGATCCAGATCGGCACCCGGTGGCGGTGGCAGATCTCGATGTCGCGTTCCAGCCGTGCGTTCGAGCGGTGCACGATCTGGTTCACCGCGAAGGGGGCGGCCGGCTTGTCGGGATTGGCCTGGTTGTGGCGGTCCAGTTCCTCGGCGATGCGGGTCAGCCAGGCGTCAAGCAGCACCGGCTCGCCGTCCTTTTCGCGGGCGTTGAGCGCCGGAAAGCTGCCGACGATCCCGGCCTTGCATTGCGCGATCACCAGTTCGGGCCCCGAGACGATGAACATGGGCGAGGCGACGACGGGGATGCGCAGGTGCGACAGGATCGGGGGCAGCATGAAATCCTCGTGGGGCAGGTGACGCGGGCAGATTGCCCGCGCCGCGCCATGCTGCCAACCCTGCCGTGGCGTCGCGGGGGCGCTTCAGTAGGGCAGCGGGTGGCTGCGGTGCAGCTTGTCGATGCGCTTGAGCGCCTCTGCCGGCAGCCGCAGGTCCAGCCCGGCCAGAAGATGGTCGAGCTGCAAAAGATCGGTCGCGCCGATGATCGGGATGGCGTGGAACGGGCGCTGGCGGGTGAAGGCGATGGCCATGTGGACCGGGTCCAGCCCCAGTTCGGCCGCCAGCCCGTGCCAGGCGGCGACGGCGGCATCGGCGCGGGCGGTGCGCCGCCCGCCCAGGTCGCCCGGTCCCCCATTGGCGCGATCGGTGGCCGCGCGGCTGCCGGCGGGCTCGGCCCCGCCTTGGTATTTCCCGGTCAGCAGCCCCGCCGCCAGCGGAGAATAGGCCAGCAGCGTCACCCCTTCGTTCACCGCCAGTTCAGCCAGGTCGGTGTCGAAGGCGCGATAGAGCAGCGAATATTCGTTCTGGATGCTGGCCATGCGCGGCGCGCCCATGCGTTCGGCCGTGTCGATCCAGCGCGCCGTGCCCCAGGCCGATTCGTTCGACAGGCCGATGGCACGGACCTTGCCGGCGCGCACCGCCTCGTCCAGGGCGCCCAGCACGTCCTGCATATGCGCCAGCGTCGCGGCGCGGTCCTGTTTCGAGGGGTCGTAGCGCCAGTTCTGGCGAAAGGCATAGCTGCCGCGCACCGGCCAGTGCAGCTGGTAAAGATCGATGTAATCGGTCCTGAGCCGCCGGAGCGAGGCGTCGATGGTGCGGCGCAGGATGGCGCCGTCGAAGCCCTCGGCCCGCACCTTGTCGCCGGGGCCGGCGGCCTTGGTGGCGATCTGCACCCGGTCGCGGCCGCCGCGCGCGGACAGCCAGTCGCCGACGATTTCCTCGGTCCGGCCCACGGTCTCGCGCCGCACCGGGTTCACCGGGTAAAGCTCGGCCGTGTCGAGGAAGGTGATGCCGGCGGCCAGCGCGCGGTCCATCTGGGCATGGGCCTGGGCCGCGCCCGTCTGGTTGCCGAAGGTCATCGTGCCCAGGCAGACCGCGCTGACCCGAACCTTGCTGCTGCCAAGCACCGTGCTGTCCATTGCTATCCTTTCGTCGCATCTGGCGGAAGAGAGTGGGAGTCGAACCCACCCGAGACAGGCTCACTGCCCCAACCGGATTTGAAGTCCGGCCGCCCCACCGGGGACGCTTCTCTTCCCTTATTCCCGCTCGTCCGACCCGTCCGGCGTGAACAGGTCGACCCGGTGCGGGTTGATGCGACGAAGATCGCCCCGACGCAAGGTCAGACCGAGACGGTCGAAGAAGTCAAGGATCTGGATCGCCACCTTGCGCCCGTTCCGCACCCGGTCGCGAAAGGCCGGGGCGGTGAACCAGCCGTCGGCGCTGGCGGCGGCGAGGTCGCGGATGATGCCGACCATCTCGACCGTGGTGGCGCGGGCAAAGAAATGGTCATGCGCGATCTGGTCGATGCGGCCCTGGCGCGCGGCCATGCGCAGGATGCGGCGGACCTCGGGTTCCTCGGCGCCGAACGCATGGGCAAAGTCGCGCACGCGGGGCGGGCGAAAGCGGTCCTCGCCGGCAAGCTGCGGCAGGATGCGCTCCAGCAGCGCCTCGTCCTCGGGCGCAAGGCGGGGCAGGTGGCCGGGCAGGCGGATGAAGGCGCCGTCCAGCGCGATGCGGCCCGCCGCCGCCTCGGCGCGCAGGAAGGCGGCGAAATCGGGCTTGGGCAGGCGCGGGTCCAGCATGAGCCGCAGCTTTTCCCGCCCGAGCCCCTGGAGATCGGCATTCTCGGCGTGAAAGGCGGCCAGTTCCGCCTGCATCTGCCGGCGCAGCGCCGCCAGCCGGTCGGGGCCAAGCGCCTGCCGCGTGCCGGGGACGATGGCGATGCCCGAGGCGGCGATGGCGCGGTCAAGCTGGGCTGGGGCCAGCGCGCGGTCGCGGGCAAAGGCGTCCAGGTCGATCAGCGCCGCGCCTGCCAGCGCGGCCAGCGCATCGGCCGGGTCGGGCAGGGCCATGGCGCGCAGCACCGCCAGGCGCTCGGGCCGGGCGCGGTGGCGGGCGGGGGCGCGCAGGTCGATCAGCCGCCCGCCGCCGATGGTGCGCCGGGCCGAGACGTCGCGCAGGATGAAGCGCTCGCCCAGGGTCGCGGCCAGGGGACGGTCGAGGACGAGCTGCGCCAGCCCCTCCTCGCCCGGTGCCAGCGGCCCTTGCAGCGGCACGATGCGGGCGCCGGTTTCCGCCGCGCCCAGATGCAGGCGGGCGGGAAACCAGGTGGCCAGCGGCTTGGGCTCGGTCCCCAGCACGCGCAGGCTGACGTCGATGCGCTGGGTCGGCGCGTGCAGCGCCGGGTCCATCGCCACGTCGCCGCGATGGATCGCATCGCGCGTCACGCCCTCGCCGGCCAGGTTCAGGGCGCAGCGCTGGCCAGCGAGCCCGGCCTCGGCCTTGCGGTTCTGGGCATGGACGGCGCGCACGCGGGCCGGCAGTCCCGTGGGGCTGATGGCGATCTGGTCGCCCGGCGCGACCCGGCCCGACAGCACCGTGCCGGTGACGACGGTGCCCGTCCCGGCCAGGGTAAAGCTGCGGTCGATGGCCATGCGAAAGCGTGCCGCGGCAGCGCGGGCGGCGGTCTGCGCCTCGGCCCGCACCAGCGCGGCGCGCAGGGCGTCGATGCCCGCCCCGGTCAGGGACGAGACCGGAAAGACCGGCGCCCCGGCCAGCCCGGTCGGGGCCAGCAGTTCCGCGATCTGGGCACTCAGGGCGACGATGCGGGCAGGGGGCGCAAGATCGGACTTGGTCAGCGCGACCATGCCGCGGCTGATGCCCAGCAGGTCGAGGATCGCCAGATGTTCGCGCGTCTGCGGCATGATGCCGTCATCGGCGGCGACGACCAGCAGGGCCAGGTCGATGCCGCCGGCCCCGGCCAGCATGGTGTGGACGAATTTCTCGTGCCCCGGCACGTCGACGAAGCCGGTGACGGCGCCGCCGCCCAGGTCGGCATAGGCGAAACCCAGCTCGATGGTGATGCCGCGGGCCTTTTCCTCGGCCAGCCGGTCGGTCTCGATGCCGGTCAGCGCCCGGACCAGCGCGCTTTTACCATGGTCGATATGCCCTGCCGTGCCGACGATCATCGCCCGCGCCGCACCGCCGTCAATAACCGGCCAGGAAGGGGTTGAAGCCGCCCCGCTTCCATTCGGTGTCCCGCATCATCAGGTCGAGGCCAAGGCTGGCCACGTCGTCGGCGATGGGCTCCAGCGATGGGTTGCGGTTCTGATACAGGATCTTGACCCAATGGTCGCATTCGCGGCAGACCTCGGCCTTGACCGTGGCCTCGCCGGTTTCGACCGAGCGATAGCTGATGCCCTTGGTCGAGCCGCAGCAGAGGCATTTTACCCGCACCTCGTTCCACAGGGTCTGGCAGGTGGCGCAGGAACAATAGCGCGCGCCCTCGGCGCCGATGCTTTCGGTCACCAGGCTGGTCGCCGGGCGGCCGCCGCAGGCCGGGCAGATGCCGGTGCGGATCGGCACCAGCTTCTCGGCGTCCAGCGCCGCCGCCTGCATCGCGGCATGGACCTGCAGGGCGGCGGCGGCGAACAGATGCGGGGCCACGCTGTCCTCGGGGATGGTGTCGGCCAGCACATTGTCCATGACCCAGTCGCGATCCGCGGGCTCGGCCGCATGCAAGGCCGCCAGCGCCAGCCGCGCAGGCTCGGGCATGTCCAGCGCCGCCAGCCGCCCAAGCAGCAAGGGCAGCGCCTGCGCCAGCCCCTCGCGCATGGCGTTGCGGTCCAGCGGCGGCATGCGGCTGGCCCGCGCCAGTTCGATCCGCTGGGACGGCGGCGGGTCGGGCGGCGGCAATTCGCGCGCCAGATCAGCCTGCGCCCGGCAAAGCCCGGCCAGGAAACGCAGGTAAGGCGCAAGGTTCGGGCTGTGGCCGGCCAGGAAATCGAACCGCTCGGCGCGGGTCGAGAACAGCGCCGCAGGATCGGGCAGGCGGGCCAGGGGAACCTTGGCGACGCCGCCGATCATCGCGGAATCGGGTTTCAGGGCGGTGGACATGGCTTCCTTTCGGGTCGCTTGCGCCTACTCTGCCGGGCCGCCGCCCTCGCGTCCAGCCACTTCGCGCAGCCATTTGCGATGGTGCCGCCAGGCCCAGCCGCCGGTCACGGTGCCGCGGGTCATGGCCCGGATGGTGCCGCGGGTCCAGATCGCCGCATAGACGTGCAGGATGAAGGTCAGGATGATCGCGACCGCCGCCACCGCATGCACCAGCACCGCCCAGCGCCGCACCGGGATCGAGACCAGATGCGGGAAATATTCCTGCCAGATCATCACGCCCGAGACGATCAGCACCACGATCAGCACCGACATGGCCCAGAAGACGAATTTCTGCCCGGCATTGTATTTGCCAAGCTCGGGCAGCTTTTCCTCTTCGCCGCGGACGACCTCGCCGATACGGCTGACCCAGGTGCGGTCCTCGGGGCGGGGCAGGTTCAGCCGCCACATCTGCAGGAAGAGCAGAAGGAAGCTGAAGAACAGCAGCACGCCCACGAAGGGATGCAGCCAGCGCGTCATCTGCCCGCCGCCGAACAGCCCGGTCAGGAAGTAGAGCGAGGGGTGGAACAGCGCCAGGCCGGACAGCAGCAGCGCGATCAGGCTGGCCGCCGTCACCCAATGGTTCAGCCGGGTGATGCCGCGATAGCGGCTGACCGTCACCGGGCGGCGGCTTTCGATATGGTCGCCCGCTTCGGAGAACATGCGCTTGGCCATCACAGCACCTCCCTTCCCGGCGGAACCGGGGGGTCACGCCCCTCGACCAGTTGCTCGGCATGGGTTTCATCCTCGGCCGAGACCTTGTTGGCGCGCGTCATCAGCCCGTGCAGGACCGAGCCGATGGCCGCGGCGCCGATCGCGGCCAGGCCCAGCGTCTTGGTGACACCCTTCCAGCCCTCGACCACCGGAGAGATGCGCGGCTCTTCCGGCAGGTCGGAGTAAAGCGAGGGCTGGTCGGCATGGTGCAGCACATAGAAGACATGCGTGCCGCCCACCCCTTGCGGGTCGTAGATGCCGGCATTGTCGTAGCCGCGCGACTTCA
Organism: Paracoccus versutus; assembly: GCF_029909795.1. Taxonomy (NCBI): domain Bacteria; kingdom Pseudomonadati; phylum Pseudomonadota; class Alphaproteobacteria; order Rhodobacterales; family Paracoccaceae; genus Paracoccus; species Paracoccus versutus. Next base: position 1,794,150 of record NZ_CP038197.1, on the reverse strand, counting down.
GGTCGTCGACCCGCGCCTCGGCATGGGCCAGCATGTCCTCCTTGGTGCCGAAGACGATGGCCTGGGTCGGGCAGGCCTTGGCGCAGGCCGGCCCCTGGCCCACCGCCACCCGGTCCGAGCAGAGCGTGCATTTGTAGCTGACATGGGTTTTCTGGCTGATGCGCGGGATGTTGAAGGGACAGCCGGTCACGCAATAGCCGCAGCCGATGCAGTTCTCGTGGATGAAATCCACGATGCCGTTCGAATATTGCACGATGGCGCCGGGGGCCGGGCAGGCCTTCAGGCAGCCCGGATCGGCGCAATGCATGCAGCCGTCCTTGCGGATCAGCCATTCGAAATCGCCGGTCTGCGGGTTCTCGTATTCCGAAAACCGCATCAGGGTGAACATGTCGGGCGTCAGGTCGTGCGGGTTCTCGTAGAGGCCGACGTTCTGCTCGATCTCGGGATAGGTGTCGTTCCATTCGGCGCAGGCCGACTGGCACGCCTTGCAGCCGATGCATTTCGACACGTCGATCAGCTTGGCCACCGGCGTCAATTCGCGCGTCGGCGGCGGCAGGTCGGGCGTGGCCGAGGCGCGGACGACGTCGCCCGGCCCCAGGTTGGCCTGCATCGGTTGCACCGGCGGGTTCGAGACCGCGGTGCGCGGGCTGTCGAGGTTCGGATCGGTCGTCATGACACCGCCTCCCCTGTCGCGGGTTCGATATTGACCAGGAACGCCTTGAACTCGGGCGTTTCCACATTGGCGTCGCCGACGAATGGCGTCAGGCTGTTCGGGCCGAAGCCCTTGCGCGCCGCGCCCATGAAGCCCCAGTGCAGCGGGATGCCGATGACATGCACCAGCTTGTCGCCGCATTGCATCGGCTTCAGTCGCCCCGTCACCAGCGCCTTGGCCTTGACCTCGCCGCGCTTGGACCAGACCCGGACCCAGCCGCCACGCCGGATGCCTTTCTCGGCCGCCAGTTCCTCGCTGATCTCGACGAAGAACTCGGGCTGAAGCGCGGCATTGATGCGGTTGTGCTTGGTCCAGTAATGGAAATGCTCGGTCAGGCGATACGAGGTCGCGGCGATCGGGAACTCTTCGCTGGTGGCGAATTGCTCGGCGTCGCCGACGAAGACCCGCGCCACCGGATTGCCGCGCATCTGCGGGTTGAACACGTTGGCAAGGGGCGATTCGAAGGGCTCCATATGCGTCGGGAACGGCCCGTCGCGCATCATGCCCCGGCTGAACAGGCGCGAGACGCCTTCCTGGTTCATGATGAAGGGGCCGACGTCGCCGGGCTTCGCCGTGGGGGCGATGTCGGGCACGTCATAGCCGGTCCATTTCTCGCCGTCCCATTCCAGCAGCTTGCGCGAGGGATCCCAGGGCCGGCCCTGCAGATCCGCCGAGGCCCGGTTGTAGAGGATCCGCCGGTTCAGCGGCCAGGAAAAGGTCCAGTTGGGATAGGCGCCGGTCTCGTCGGGGTCGGCATTGTCCCGGCGGGCCATGTTGTTGCCGTCCTCGTTCCAGCAGCCGGAATAGATCCAGCAGGCGCCCATGGTGGTGCCATCGTCGCGATACTGGCTGAAGTTCAGCAGCTGCTTGCCCTTGGCGGTCAGCACCTTGGCCGGGTCGGCGGGGTCGCGCACATCCTCCAGCGCGCGGCCGTTCAGCTCCTTGGCCAGTTCCTCGGGCGTCGGCTCGTCGGGGTCGGCATAGTCCCAGGTCAGGTTCAGGATCGGGTCGGGGAAAACCCCGCCTTCGTCCTGGTAGAGCTTTTTCACCCGCAGGAAGATCTGCGCCATGATCCAGGTGTCGTGCCTGGCCTGGCCGGGCGGGGTCGCCGCCGACCAGTGCCATTGCAGCCAGCGACCCGAGTTGACCAGCGCGCCGTCGTCCTCGGCAAAGCAGGACGAGGGCAGTTCCAGCACCTCGGTCTGGATCGAGGCGGTGTCCACGTCGTTGTGTTCGCCGTGGTTTTCCCAGAAATGCGCGGTTTCGGTCGCCAGCGGGTCCATGACCACCAAGAGCTTCAGCTTGCTCAGCGCCGAGGTCAGCTTGGCCCGGTTCGGGAAGGACAGCAGCGGGTTGAAGCCCTGGCAGAAATAGATGTTGACCTGGCCGGCATCCATCAGCTCGAACATGCGCAGGATGTCATAGGTCGGCACATCCAGCTTGGGCAGGTAGTGATAGGCCCAGTCGTTCTCGGCCGTGGCCGCGTCGCCCCACATGGCCTTCATGAAGCTGACCATGAACTTGGGATAGTTCTGCCAATAGCTGGTCTGCCCCGGCCGCAGCGGGGTAAAGCTGCGGCTGGACATGTAGGTCTGCCAGTCCGGCTCCTTCTCGGTCGGGATGTTCAGGTAGCCGGGGATCAGGTTCGACATCAGCCCGATGTCGGTCAGCCCCTGGATGTTGGAATGGCCGCGCAGCGCGTTCATCCCGCCGCCCCGGACGCCGATATTGCCCAGGATCAGCTGCAGCATCGCCATGCCGCGGATGTTCTGCGAGCCCTTGGCGTGCTGGGTCCAGCCCAGCGCATACATCGAGGTCATGGTCTTGTCGGGGGCCGAGCATTCGCCGATCATCTCGGCGATCTTCAGGAAGCGGTCGCTGGGCGTGCCGCAGACCTGCTCGACCAGTTCGGGCGTGTAGCGCGAGACATGTTCCCTGAGCAGGTTCCAGACGCAGCGCGGATGCTCTAGCGTCATGTCCACCTGGGCAAAGCCGTCCTCGCCGATGACATAATCCCAGCTCGACTTGTCATAGTCGCGCTTTTCCGGGTCATAGCCGGTGAACAGCCCGTCGCTCCAGCCGAACTCGTCCTTCACGATGAAGGCGGCGTTGGTGAAGGCTTTCACATAGTCCCATTGCACCTTGTCGTTCTGGATCATCCAGTTGATCAGGCCCATCAGGAAGGCGATGTCCGAGCCGGGACGGATCGGCGCATAGTAGTCCGCCACCGAGGCCGTGCGGGTAAAGCGCGGGTCCACCACGATCAGCCTGGCGCCGCGATTGGCCTTGGCCTCCGTCACCCATTTGAAGCCGCAGGGATGGGCTTCGGCGGCATTGCCGCCCATGACGACCACGAGGTCGGTGTTCTTGATGTCGGTCCAGGAGTTGGTCATCGCTCCACGGCCAAATGTCGGGCCCAAACTGGACACCGTGGGGCCGTGTCAGACGCGCGCCTGGTTGTCGAATCCGACGATCCCCATGGCGCGGACCGTCTTGTAGGTCAGCCATGCGGTTTCATTGGTGGTGGCCGAGGCCGCCAGATAGCCGGTGGTGGTCCAGCGGTTGACGGGCACCCCGTCGTCGTTGGCCAGCACCATGTTGGCGTCGCGGTCGTCCTTGAGCGCGCGGGCGATCTTGTCCAGCGCCTCTTCCCAGGAAATCTCCTCGAAGCTGGCGGCGCCGGGGCGGCGGATGCGCGGCGTGGTCAGCCGCGTCTCGGCATTGACGAAATCCTTCAGCGCCGCGCCCTTCGGGCAAAGCGTGCCGCGGTTGGTCGGATGGTCGGCATCGCCCTCAATATGGATGACCCTGGCCTCTTCGCCGGCCTTCAGGTCGCCGTCGGAATAGATGATGACGCCGCAGGCGACCGAGCAATAGGGACAGGTGTTGCGCGTCTCGGTCGTCGAGGCCAGCTTGAAGGCACGCACATGCGCCTGTTCCGCCGCCTCCGCCCCGCCGAAGCCCATGGCCCCCAGCGATGTCGCCGCGACACCCGCACCCGCCAGTTTCAGGAAACCGCGCCGCGAGAGGTCGATATTCATCGTGCCCTCCTTTTGCCTGTCGAAGAGATAGGTACGGGGTCAGGATCGCGCGGTATGGTAGTTCTGTCAAGCTTGGCACGAAAAAGGCGCGGCCATGGCCGCGCCCCCAAGCTCTTGTTATTTCGTTATGTTTATGCTTGCATAACGAAAGTTCAGACCTCGACCGAGACCGCACCGATCGGATGCGAGCAGCAGGCCAGGATATAGCCCTCCTCGATGTCCTCGTCAGTGATGCCGCCGTTATGGACCATATGCACCTCGCCCGCGGTCTTTCTGATCTTGCAGGTGCCGCACAGGCCGAAGGTGCAGCCCGAGGGGATGTTCAGCCCGTTGGCCTTGGCCACCGCCAGCACGGTGTCGGTCTCGGCACATTTCGCCACCACGCCCGAGCTTTCGAAGGTGATCTGGGCGGCGCTTTCCTCGTCCGGGACCACGTCGTCCAGCACCGGGGCCTCGGCCTCGTTGCGGATGGGCGCGCCGAAGCTTTCCTGGTGATAGCGCTCCATGTCGAAGCCCAGCGCGATCAGCATGTCGCGCACCGCCTGCATGAAGGGCTCGGGGCCGCAGCAGAACACCTCGCGCTCCAGGTAGTCCGGCGCCATCAGGCCCAGCATGATCTGGTTCAGCCGGCCGCGATAGCCGTGCCAAGTGCGGAACGGATCGGCCTCCTCGACGGTGAAGCGCAGCTGCAAGCCGGGCACCCGGTCGGCCATGCCTTCCAGCCGCTGGCGGAAGATGATGTCGGCGGGCGCGCGGGCGGCATGGACGAAGACGATGTCCGGCATCTCGCCCGAATCCCAGGCCCAGGTCGTCATCGACATCATCGGCGTGATGCCCGAGCCGGCCGAGATGAACAGGTATTTCGGCGCCTCGTGCTGGACGAAGGAAAAGATCCCCGCCGGGCCAAAGGCCTTGAGCCTCATTCCCGGCCGCAGGTGGTCGATCATCCAGCGCCCTCCGACGCTGCCCGGCTGCGCCTTGACGGTGACTGAGATGGACAGCGGCCGCGACGGGCTGGAGCTGATGGTATAGGTCCGCTGCACGTTGCCGCCCGGCACCGGCAGATCCAGCGTGACGAACTGGCCGGGCTGGTAGTCGAACCAGGAACCCGAGGGCGCGCGGAAGGTGAAGGTGGCGGTGTCCGAGGTCTCGGGCACCACCATCGCGCATTCCAGCGGCTCGTCGTCCTTCCACGGGCGGTCGCCGAATGCCTTGACCAGGACCGCCATTATTCGGCCGCCATCGCCGGACGCGGGGACAGGCGGTCCATCATCTGCCGCACATACCAGTCGACGAAATGGATCACGCCCTCTTCCTGGTTGGGCGAATAGGGGCCGGGCTCGTAGGCCGGGGACAGGATGCCCTTCTGGTTCTCCTCGACCACACGGCGGTCCTCGTCATTGGTCGCCAGCCACACTTCGGTCAGCTTTTGCAGGTCGTAGTCCACGCCCTCGACCGCGTCCTTGTGGACCAGCCATTTCGACGTCACCTCGGTCTCGGTCGGAGAGATCGGCAGCAGGCGGAAGACGATGGCATGATCGGGCAGGAAGTGGTTCCAGCTCGACGGGAAGTGATAGAACATCAGGCTGCCGGCGTCGTTCCACGGGATCATGCCCATGCGCCGGTTCACCGCCGCCTTGGTGGACATGGTGAAGCTTTCGGCATTGTTCAGCAGCGGCACGCGGGCAAAGCGCCATTGCATCCCCGGATCGTTCACGAAGCGCGCGGGCAGGCCGGCCTTGTCGCAGCGGTCCCAATGCGACAGGATCTCGGGCGAGGCGGCATTCGGCCCCTCCATCACCGTCATCAGCGGGTTGTCGGAATAGGTCCGGCACAGCGAGGGGTGGCTGCCGCCGCAATGGTAGCACTCGCGGTTGTTCTCGATCACCAGCTTCCAGTTGCCCTTCTCGACGATGGTCGAGGTAAAGGCGACCTTGGCGTTCGACAGGTCGCTGGCGCCGACATAGTCGCGCAGGAAGCCGCCCAGCCGTTCGAAATCCGGCGGGTTGTCGGCGAGGCAGATGAAGACCATGCCGCCCTCGACCCGGCAATGCACCGGCTTGAGGCTGAATTGCGACGGATCGAAATCGGGGCCCATGTCGCGGGCGAACAGAAGCCTGCCGTCGAGGTCATAGGTCCATTGGTGATAGGGGCAGACCAGCTTGGGCGAGGTGCCGTTCTGCTTGGGGCACAGCCGCTGGCCGCGGTGGCGGCAAACGTTGTGGAAGGCGCGGATCTGCCCGTCGGCGCCGCGCACGATCACCACCGGATATTCGCCGATCTGCAGGGTGGCGTGGTTGCCAGTCTTGGGAATGTCGCAGGTCGGAATGGCAAAGAGCCATTCGCGATACCACAGATTCTCCAGGTCGGCGTGATAGGCGCCCTCGTCGCAGTAGAGATCGCGGCTGAGCGAGAAGTTCTTCCGCCGGTTGGCGAGCTGGTCCAGGATTTCAGCTGTGTTCAGCATGGCTTGATTCCGTCACAAAGGGGCGTCCTTCGCAAAGCATTGCACCCGTTTTCCCCGCTGTAACTTGCCAAATGCGACGCCCGCATGACGCAAACGAACCTCGGGCGGCTTTGCACGACCTCCTGTCCGGCCCAAAGCGGCGCGGGACGGGGGCAGGACCGCGATGCGCGCAAGGCATGGGCATAAGCCTGGGGATAAGCCGCGGCGACTCGGAGGGTCGAATCTGTGGAGATTGCGCGGCCTTTTTCCGCCCGTGGATGACCCCGCGGGACAGAGCGGGAACGGATGCGGCTTCTCCACATGTCGATAACCGGGCGGAAATCACCCACAAGCTGTGGAAAAGAAAAATTTTCACAAACTTATCCACAGACGGTTTTTTCCTATCCTGCTGTTTATCTTTGGTTTTTTCGTTAACAAATCGTTAACAATGTTTTTTTCCCCAAGCGGCGTGAGTTGGGGAATGTCGGCGCGGAGCGAAGATTTCCAGTCATCCACAGCCCCAACCACAACATCATCCTTTCTTTATCTTCCTTTATTTTTGATAGAGAGATGGCGCCGGAGGTGTGCCATGAACGATTTCCTGCCCCTTGCTTACCCCTGGATCAAAGCCCTGCATGTCATGGCGGTGCTTTCCTGGATGGCAGGGCTGTTCTATCTGCCGCGGCTGTTCGTCTATCACGCCGAGCGCGGCCATATCGGGCAAGAACCGGTGCAGTCCTTCCAGATCATGGAGGACAAGCTGCTGCGGATGATCATGAATCCGGCGATGATCGTGACCTGGATCGCGGGCCTGGCGCTGGTGCTGACGCCGGGTATCGTGGACTGGACGATGATCTGGCCCTGGACCAAGGCGGCCGGCGTGCTGGGGATGACCTGGTTTCACATGTGGCTGGCCGGCCAGCGCAAGGCGCTGCTCTTGGGCCAGGGGCTGAGCGGCCGGCGCTACCGGATGATGAACGAGGTGCCGACGCTGCTGATGGTCATCATCGTGCTGTCGGTGATCGTGAAATTCTAGAAGAATTGACTCGCGCGCCGATAATGCCTATGTGACCCGCATCCGCCGTCCGGCGGATTTTTCCTGACACAGTTTCTGCGCGGGCCGATCATGCGTCGGACAGCGCGTGCCCATAGGCTAGACATGACCGAAGAACGCCTCAACCTGTCCGATCTCAAGGCCAAGAGCCCGGCCGACCTGCTGGCCATGGCCGAGGAATGGGAGATCGAGAACGCCTCGACCATGCGCAAGGGCGAGATGATGTTCTCGATCCTCAAGGAACATGCCGAGGAAGGCTTCGAGATCGGCGGCGACGGCGTCCTGGAGGTGGTCCAGGACGGCTTCGGCTTCCTGCGCTCGCCCGAGGCGAACTACCTGCCCGGTCCCGACGACATCTACGTCAGCCCCGACATGATCCGCCAGCACAGCCTGCGCACCGGCGACACGGTCGAGGGCGTGATCCGCGCGCCCGGCGAGAACGAGCGCTATTTCGCCCTGACCAAGGTCGAGAAGATCAATTTCGAGAACCCCGAGAAGGCCCGCCATAAGGTCGCCTTCGACAACCTGACGCCGCTTTACCCGAACGAGCGGCTGAAGATGGAAATCGAGGATCCGACCATCAAGGACCGCTCCGCCCGGATCATCGACCTGGTGGCGCCGATCGGCAAGGGCCAGCGTTCGCTGATCGTGGCGCCGCCGCGTACCGGCAAGACGGTGCTGCTGCAAAACATCGCCCATTCGATCGAGAAGAACCATCCCGAATGCTACCTGATCGTGCTGCTGATCGACGAGCGGCCGGAAGAGGTGACGGACATGCAGCGTTCCGTCAAGGGCGAGGTGATTTCCTCGACCTTCGACGAACCGGCCAGCCGCCATGTCGCCGTTTCGGAAATGGTGATCGAAAAAGCCAAGCGCCTGGTCGAACATAAACGAGATGTTGTGATCCTTTTGGACTCGATCACAAGACTTGGTAGGGCCTTCAACACCGTCGTGCCCAGTTCGGGCAAGGTTCTGACCGGCGGCGTCGATGCGAATGCCTTGCAGCGGCCGAAGCGGTTCTTCGGCGCGGCGCGCAACATCGAGGAAGGCGGCTCGCTGACCATCATCGCCACGGCCCTGATCGACACCGGCTCGCGCATGGACGAGGTGATCTTCGAGGAATTCAAGGGCACCGGCAACAGCGAGATCGTGCTGGACCGCAAGGTGGCCGACAAGCGCGTGTTCCCGGCCATGGACATCCTGAAATCCGGCACCCGCAAGGAAGAGCTGCTGGTCGATGCCAAGGATCTGCAAAAGACCTATCTGCTGCGGCGCATCCTGAACCCGATGGGCACCACCGATGCGATCGAATTCCTGATCTCGAAGCTGAAGCAGACCAAGACCAACAGCGAATTCTTCGATTCGATGAACGCCTGACGGCGCGGAGGATGCGGTGGATACGATCTTTGCCGAGGCGACCCCGCCCGGCCGAGGGGGGGTTTCCGTCGTCCGCCTGAGCGGACCGAAGGCGCGTGCGACCCTGGAATCCCTGGCCGGGCCGGTGGCGACGCCGCGCCTGGCGGCCTTGCGGGCGCTGCGGGACGGCGAGGATCTGATCGACCGCGCCCTGGTCCTCTGGTTCGAGGAAGGCCATAGCTTTACCGGCGAGGAAGTGGCCGAGTTGCACCTGCACGGTGCCCCGGTGATCGCCAACCGGCTGGCGCAGGCACTTCTGTCGCGAGGGCTGCGAAGGGCCGAGGCGGGTGAGTTCAGCAAGCGCGCCTTTCTCAACGGCCGCATGGACCTGGCTGAAGCCGAGGGGTTGGCCGATCTGCTGTCCGCCGAGACGGAAGCGCAGCGCAAGCTGGCGATGCGGGCGACAGAAGGCGAGTTGGGGCGCAAAGCCGACGAATTGCGCGCCAAGCTGGTTCGCGCCGGAGCCCTGATCGAAGCCAGCATCGATTTCGCGGATGAAGAAGTGCCCGAAGAGGTTCCGCCCGAGGCTTTGGACCTGATTGCGGCGGTTCGCGCTGATATTCGGCTGATGCTGGCAGGCTATCCCGCCACCGAACGCTTGCGGCAGGGCTATGTGGTGGCGATCGTTGGGCCGCCGAATGCCGGGAAATCGACGCTGCTGAACCGGATCGGCCAGCGTGACATCGCCTTGGTGTCCGAGGTCGCGGGGACGACCCGCGATATCCTGGAACTCCATACCGATCTGCGCGGCTTGCCGGTGACCTTCCTGGATACGGCCGGCTTGCGTGAAAGCAGCGATCCGGTCGAGGCCATGGGGGTTGCGCGGGGATTGCAGAGAGCGGCCGAGGCCGACTTGCGTATCCACCTTACGGTCGACGGGATTGCCGATGCGGCGACAGCGGGCGACATTGTCGTCCGCGCCAAGGCGGATCTGGGCCGGGGCGAGGGGATCTCGATCTCCGGGCTGACCGGGGAAGGGGTCGCCGAGCTTCTGGATCTGGTTTATGATCGCTTGCGAGTCAGGGCGGCGGATACCGGGCTGGTCGGGCATAAAAGGCAGGCGGAAGCCTTGCAGCGCGCCCTGTCGGCCCTGGAGGTCGATCACGACATGGCGCCGGAGTTTCTTGCCGAAGCCTTGCGCCAAGGGGCGCAGGCATTGGCGATGATGGTTGGACGTGTGGGGGCAGAGGATTATCTTGACGAGATCTTCAGTTCCTTCTGCATCGGAAAGTAGGGTTTCACGTGAAACAATACGACGTAATCGTGATTGGTGGAGGTCATGCCGGTGTGGAAGCGGCCATGGCGGCCGCACGCATGGGCGCCGAAACCGCGCTGATAACGCTGAATCAGGACGATATCGGAACGATGTCCTGCAATCCTGCAATCGGCGGGCTGGGCAAAGGCCATCTGGTGCGGGAAATCGACGCGCTCGACGGGGTCATGGGAAGGCTGGCCGATGCTGCAGGCATTCAGTTCCGCTTGCTGAACAGGCGCAAAGGGCCTGCCGTCCAGGGACCGCGCGCGCAGGCCGATCGCAAGCTTTATCGAGCGGCTGCAGCGCGGGCGGTGGCCGAACAAGCCCGCTTGACGCTGGTGCTGGGCGAAGCTGCTGAGTTGCTGCATGAGCGGGCTGTGGTTCATGGCTTGCGTCTGGCCGATGGCACGGAACTGCAGGCACGGCAGGTCATCCTGACCACGGGAACCTTTCTTAACGGGTTGATTCACATAGGCGAGATCACTCGCCCCGCCGGCCGCTGGGGCGGGTCGGCATCGGTGCGGCTCGCGGCGTCGCTTCGCCCGCTCAACCTGCCGCTGGGCAGGCTGAAGACCGGCACGCCTCCGCGCATTCTCCGCAGCAGCATCGACTGGGAAAGCCTGGATGAGCAGCCGGGTGACGACGAGCCGGTGATGTTTTCATACCTGTCCTCCGGCCCGGAGGTGCAGCAGATCAGCTGCGCGATCACCCATACGAACCCGGACACCCACGGCATCATTCGTGACAATCTTGCTCGGTCGGCCATGTATGGCGGCCGGATCGATGGGGTGGGGCCGCGCTATTGCCCTTCGATCGAAGACAAGATCGTCCGGTTTGCCGACAAGAATTCGCACCAGATCTTCCTGGAACCCGAGGGCCTGGACAGCGATCTGGTCTATCCGAACGGCATTTCGACCTCTCTGCCGGAAGAGGTGCAGCTTGCCTATGTCCGCTCGATCCGTGGCCTGGAAGCGGCGGAAATCGTGCAACCCGGCTATGCTGTGGAATATGACTATGTCGATCCGCGTGCGCTGACGCCGGCGCTGGAGGCCAAGGCCCTGTCGGGGCTGTTTCTTGCCGGGCAAATCAACGGGACGACCGGCTATGAGGAGGCGGCAGCGCAGGGATTGGTGGCTGGCCTTAACGCCGCATTGAAGGCGCAGGGGCGGGAGAGCCTGCATTTCAGCCGCTCCCAAAGCTATATCGGCGTGATGATCGATGACCTTACCACGCGCGGGGTCAGCGAACCTTACCGCATGTTCACCTCTCGCGCCGAGTTTCGCCTGTCCTTGCGGGCTGACAATGCCGATCAGCGCCTGACCCCGCTGGGGATCGGGACCGGTTGCGTGGCTCAGGCCCGCCAGGAAGCGTTCTCTGAAAAGATGCGTCGCTATTCGGCAGCTCGCCGCCGGGCGGAATCCGTCAGTTTCACGCCCACGGAGCTTTCCCGCGCGGGGATCGAAGTGCGGCAAGACGGCGCTCGGCGCAGTCTGTTTGCGCTGCTTGCCCAGCAGGAAATACCGCAGAATCAGGTCCTTGCGCTGGACGAAGAGCTTTTGTCGCACGACCAGGCTACCATTGCACAGCTGGCGGCAGATGCGCTGTATCATCAATACATGGACCGCCAGGGCAAGGATGCCGAACTGCTGCGCAAGGAGGAATCGGTCGCTATTCCGGCCGGGTTCGACTATGACGCACTTTCCGGCCTCTCCAACGAACTCAAGTCCAAGCTGAACAAATATCGCCCCGCAACCCTGGCAGCGGCTGCAAGCATCGAAGGCATGACGCCCGCGGCGCTGACGCTCATCCTTGCCGTGATCCGAACCGGCGAGCGGAAAACGGCTTGATGAGTGTTTCACGTGAAACAGAGCGCCTCACCGCCTATGCGGAACTGCTGCGAAAGTGGAACCCGGCCATCAACCTGATTGCGCCGTCCACATTGGACCAGATCGAGACGCGGCATGTCGCAGACAGCCTGCAACTGGCCGAAATGGCCAGAAATGGCCCGGAAAATTGGGTCGACCTTGGCAGCGGCGGCGGTTTTCCCGGTATCGTCATGGCGATCATGCGGCCTGACCTGGATCTGACCCTGGTCGAAAGCGATCAGCGCAAGGCTGCATTCCTGCGCAACGTGGTGCGCGAATTGGCGCTGCCCCGCGCGCGGGTGATATGCAAGCGCATCGAGGCGCTGGATAGGCTTGATGCCGCCAATATCAGCGCAAGGGCCCTTGCCCCGCTTCCGCTGCTCATGGCATATGTAGACCGGCACCTGAGCGCATCGGGAACGGCATGGCTGATGAAAGGCCGAAACTGGCAAGATGAGGTCGCTCAGGCGCGAACCGATTGGAAATTCGAACTAAAGCCCCACCAAAGCGCGACCGATCCTGACGCGGCCATTCTGGAAATCACGGAAATTCGCCATGCATGACACACGCATCATTGCCGTTGCAAACCAGAAGGGCGGGGTGGGAAAGACCACCACGGCGATCAATCTTGGCGCCGCCCTGGCCGAGCAGGGCCAGCGGGTCGCGATCATAGACCTTGATCCGCAGGGAAACGCTTCGACCGGGCTGGGCGTGGCGCTGGAAGATCGGGTTCTGACCTCTTACGACCTGCTGACCGGCGAGCAGGGGTTGGATGAGACGCTGCGCGACACAGCCATCGCCAATCTTCGCCTTGTGCCGTCCAATCGCGACCTGGCTTCGGCCGATTTTGAGCTGTCCAATCGTCCCGGACGAACCCAGCTGTTGCGGCGCAAGCTGACGGTTCCTTCGGAGCTGGACTATATCCTGATCGATTGCCCGCCCGCGCTTGGCCTTCTTACCGTCAATGCCATGGTGGCTTCGGACAGCGTGCTGGTGCCGCTGCAAGCCGAATTCTATGCGCTCGAGGGCTTGTCGCAGCTGCTGATGACCGTGCGCGAGGTGCGCCAGACCGCCAATCCCGACCTGCGGATCGAGGGCGTGTTGCTGACCATGGCGGACAATCGCAACAACCTGTCGCAGCAGGTCGAGGCGGATGCGCGCAATACGCTTTCCGGTCTGGTCTATCGCACGGTGATTCCGCGCAACGTCCGGCTGTCCGAGGCGCCATCCCATGCCATGCCGGTGCTGCAATACGATCCGAACTCCAAGGGAAGCCACGCTTATCGCGAATTGGCGACCGAGTTCCTGTCCCGTCAACTCGCGACCGCCTGAGGAGGAATCATGGCAGAGAACAAGCTTGAAAAGCGCGGTCTGGGCCGTGGTCTTTCGGCCCTGATGGCCGATGTCGACCTGATTCCGTCCGAACGTCCCGCGCCGCGGCAGATCCTTCCGGTCGAGCAGCTGACCCCGAACCCGGACCAGCCCCGCCGCAGCTTTGCCCCCGAGGCCTTGCAGGAACTGGCCGGTTCGCTGAGGACGCGCGGCATGTTGCAGCCGCTGATCGTCCGTCCGCATCCGTCGGATCGCGGCCTTTACCAGATCGTCGCCGGCGAGCGCCGCTGGCGCGCCGCGCAGATCGCCCAGCTTCACGAGGTTCCCGTCATCGTCCGCGAGCTGGACGATACCGAGGTGCTGGAAGTCGCCATCGTCGAGAATATCCAGCGCGCCGACCTGAATGCGATCGAAGAGGCGGCATCCTATCGTCAACTGATGGACCGGTTCGGCCATACCCAGGAAAAGCTGGCCGAGGCGCTGAACAAAAGCCGCAGCCATATCGCCAACCTGCTGCGCTTGCTGAACCTGCCAGAACAGGTGCAGGCCTGGCTCAAGGAAGGCAAGCTGACGGCCGGGCATGCCCGAGCCCTGATCACCGCCGCGAACCCGGTCGAACTGGCGCGGAAGGTGATCGAAAAGAACCTGTCGGTGCGCGAGACCGAGGATCTGGTCCGTCGCCAGGCCGAAGGCTCCAAGGCGCAGAAGCCCAAGGGCTCCAGGCAGGAAAAGGACGCTGACACCCGCGCGCTGGAAGGCGATCTGACCGCGCATCTGAGAATGAAGGTGGCGATCAACCATGCCGGAGTCGATGGCGGTCAGGTCGTTATCACCTATCGCGACCTGGATCAGCTTGACCGGATTTGCCAGATCCTTGCGGGCAACTGACCACAATATCTGGTATAGGGCGGCAATAAGCCCCCTAGACTTGCTATAAAGCCAAGAAAAAAACCCCGGAGGCGACTCCGGGGTTTCGCGTTTTTCAGCGCAATCGGCTCAGCTTGCGGGGGTGGAGCTGACGCCCACCTTGGCCGGGCGCAGCAGGCGGTCATGCAGCATGAAGCCGTTGTCCATGACCTGGATGATGTTCCCGGCCATGGTGCCCGGAACCGGGGCCTCGAACATGGCTTCGTGCTGCTGGGGATCGAATTTCTCGCCCAGGGCCGGGGTGATGACCTTGATGCCATGCTTGGCGAAGACGTTGTTCAGCTCGCGCAGGGTCAGCTCGACGCCTTCGATCAGGGCTGCCGCTGCGGCGCGCTGCTCGTCGCCGGCGGCATCCAGCGCGCGGGTCAGGGCGTCATGCACCGGCAGCAGGTCGCGCGCCAGGCGGGAGCCGCCGTATTGCTCGGCGTCGCGGCGATCCTTCTCGGCCCGCTTGCGGGCGTTTTCGGCATCGGCCAGCGCGCGCATGAAGCGGTCGCGGTATTCGTCCCGCTCGGCGATCAGCGCCTCGACCCCGGCCGAGGGTTCGTCATCCGCCGGGGGGTCGATGATCTCCTCATCCAGCGGGCTGCCGTTCGGGTTTTCCTTCGTCATGTCCTCATCATCCTTTCCGGCCCGAAATCAACCGGCCGACAAGCTGCGCAGTATAATCCACGATCGGCACGATGCGGCCATAGTTCAGCCGCGTCGGACCGATGACGCCGACCGCGCCAACAATCTTTCGGTCGGCATTCATATAGGGCGAAACGACGAGAGAGGAACCGGAAAGTGAAAAAAGCTTGTTCTCCGAGCCGATGAAAATGCGCACGCCCTCGCCCTGTTCGGCCAGTTCCAGGAATTCGGCGATGTCGCGCTTGCGTTCCAGGTCGTCGAACAGGCTGCGGATCCGGTCCAGGTCAGCCAGCTCATGCGCCAGAAGATTGGCACGGCCGCGCACGATCAGCCGCGGATCGCTGCTTTCGCCCTCCCACAGCGCCAGGCCCGAGGAAACCAGCGCCGCGGCGATGCTGTCCAGCTTTTGCCGGCTGGCCTGGATTTCCTGCGCGATGCTGCGGCGCAGCTCGGCCAGGGTGCGACCTTCCGCCACGGCATTCAGGAAATTCGCCGCCTCGCGCATGGAGCTGGCGGTATGGCCGGGCGGGGGGGCAAAGACCCGGTTCTCGACCCGGCCGTCGGCAAAGACCAGCACCACCAGCGCGCGGTCCGGGGCCAGGCTGACGAATTCGATGTGCCGGACCGGCGCTTCCTGCTTGGGCATCAGCACCAGCGAGGCGCCCTGGGTCAGGGCCGACAGCGCGGTGCTGATCCGGTCCAGCATGACGCCGGTATTGCCGCTGTCGTTGCCCAGCGTCTCATCGATCATCTCGCGGTCGCTGGCGGCGACCGGCCCGGCCTCCATCAGCCCGTCCACGAACAACCGCAGCCCCAGCTGCGTGGGCATGCGCCCGGCCGAGATATGCGGGTGGTCCAGCAGGCCCAGCAGTTCCAGGTCCTGCATCACGTTGCGAATCGTCGCGGCGCTGACCTTTTCGGACATCTCGCGGGTCAGCGTGCGCGAGCCGACGGGCTCGCCGGTGGCAAGATAGGCTTCGACGACCCGGCGAAAGACTTCGCGCGAGCGGTTGTTGAGATCGGAAAGCAGCGCGGTTTCAGGCATCGGCATCCTGTCAGGACGTTCTCGGGTTGCGGTCGGGGGCCTCGGACCTGTATCTGAACGGCAAAACCCCCGAAAGGAATGAAAGATGCGTCCCTCTGGCCGGAATTTAAGTGATATGCGCCCGATTTCAATCGAAACGGGCATCATGCGCCATGCCGAGGGTTCCTGCATGATTTCTTGCGGCGATACCCGCGTGCTCTGCTCGGCCACGATCGAGGAAAAGGCGCCGCCCTTCCTCAAGGGCTCGGGGCAGGGCTGGGTGACGGCGGAATACGGCATGCTGCCGCGGGCCACCAACAGCCGCAACCGGCGCGAGGCGGCGGCGGGCAAGCAGTCCGGCCGCACGCAGGAGATCCAGCGCCTGATCGGCCGCGCGCTGCGTGCCGGGGTGGACCGGCGCGCGCTGGGGGAACGGCAGATCGTCATCGACTGCGACGTGATCCAGGCCGATGGCGGCACCCGCTGCGCCGCGATCACCGGAGGCTGGGTGGCGCTGCGCCTGGCGATGAACCGGCTGTTGAAGGCCGGGATCGTCACCACCGACCCGATCATGGACCATGTCGCCGCGGTGTCCTGCGGCATCTATGCCGGGCAGGCGATCCTGGACCTGGACTATGCCGAGGACAGCGAGGCCGGCACCGACGGCAATTTCATCATGACCGGGGCAGGGCGGCTGATCGAAGTGCAGATGTCGGCCGAGGGCGCGACCTTCTCGCGCCCCGAGATGAACCAGCTGCTCGACCTGGCCGAAGCCGGCGTCGCCGCGCTGGTCCGCGCCCAGACCGAGGCCGTCCAATGCGCCGGCTGACCGAAAGGAAGCTGCTGGTCGCCACCCACAACCGGGGCAAGCTGGACGAGATCCGCGCCATGATGGCCCCGCACGGCATCGAGGTGACGTCGGCCGGCGAGATGGGCCTGCCCGAGCCGGCCGAGACCGAGGACAGTTTCATCGGCAACGCCCGCATCAAGGCCCGCGCCGCCATGCAGGCGACCGGCCTGCCGGTGCTGGCCGACGACAGCGGCATCACCGTGGACGGGCTGGACGGCGCGCCCGGCGTCTATACCGCCGACTGGGCCGAGACCCCGCAGGGCCGCGACTTCATGCAGGCCATGACCCGCACCTGGCGCGAGCTGGACGAGCGCGGCGTCCCCGAGCCGCGCACCGCCCAGTTCCGCGCCACGCTGGTCCTGCTTTGGCCCGATGGTCACGAGGAGATCTTCGAGGGCGTCGCGCCCGGTCGCCTGGTCTGGCCGCCGCGCGGGCAGCAGGGCCATGGCTACGACCCGATCTTCGTGCCCGACGGCCATGACGCGACCTATGCCGAGATGCCGCCCGAGCAGAAGAACGCCATCAGCCACCGCGCCCGCGCCTTTCGCAAGCTGGAGACGCTGTTTGCATAGGATCTCGACCGGCTCGCCCTTCGAAACGGCGCTGGGTTACAGCCGCGCGGTGGTGAAGGGGCCGTGGTGCTTCGTCTCGGGCACCACGGGTTACGATTACGCGGCCATGGCCATGCCCGACAGCGCTGCCGACCAGGCGCAGAACGCCTTTGCCACCATCTTCGCCACCCTGGCCGAGGCGGGTTTCGCGCCCGCAGACATCGTGCGCGTGCAATACACCATCACCGACCCGGCGATCCTGGACGAGATCGCGCCGGTCCTGGGCGAGGCGATGAAGGATGCGTTACCCGCCGCGACCATGGTTGTCGCCGGGCTCATCAGACCCGAAATGAAGATCGAGATCGAAGTGACAGCCTTTCGGGAGTGACCCAGCCCATGCCAGCCCCTGCCGCCAGCACCGCGCCCGCCCAGGCCCTTGCCGAAGATTGGCGGGCGGGCGGCTTCGGGCTTTACGTGCATTGGCCCTTTTGCGCCGCGAAATGCCCCTATTGCGATTTCAACAGCCATGTCGCGGCCGTGATCGACCAGGGACGCTGGCTGGCCGCCTATCGTCGCGAACTGGCCCGGCTGGGCCGGGAAACGCCGGGCCGGGTGCTGAACAGCATCTTCTTCGGCGGCGGCACCCCCAGCCTGATGGCGCCCGAGACCGTGGCCGGGGTGATCGAGGCCGCGCGCGCCGCATGGCCCTTTGCCAATGACATCGAGATCACGCTGGAAGCCAACCCGACCAGCGTCGAGACGGGCCGTTTTCGCGCCTATGCCGACGGCGGCGTCAACCGCGTCTCGATGGGGGTGCAGGCGCTCAATGACGACGACCTGCGCCGGCTGGGCCGGATGCATTCGGCGGCCGAGGCCCGCGCCGCCTTCGACATCGCGCGGGATTGTTTCACGCGGGTCAGCTTCGACCTGATCTATGCCCGCCAGGACCAGGACCGCGCGCATTGGCGGCGCGAACTGACCCAGGCGCTCGGCATGGCGGTCGATCACCTCTCGGCCTATCAGCTGACCATCGAGCCGGGCACCGCCTTCGGCGCCCGCCACGCGAAAGGCGGGCTCAGGGGCCTGCCGGACGAGGATCTTTCCGCCGACATGTATCTGGACACGCAGGAGATCTGCGCGGCGGCCGGGATGCCGGCCTATGAAATCTCGAACCACGCCCGGCCGGGCGCGGAAAGCCGGCACAACCTGATCTATTGGCGCCAAGGCGACTGGGCCGCCGTGGGGCCGGGCGCGCATGGCCGCCTGACGCTGCCCTCGGGCCGCTGGGCGACCGAGGCGCACAGGGCGCCGGGCGAATGGCTGGAGGCGGTCGAGGCGCGCGGCGACGGCGAAAGCCAGCGCGAATTGCTGGACTTGCCGGGCCGGGCGCTGGAATATCTGCTGATGGCCATGCGGCTGGTCGAGGGGCTGGAGATTCCGCGCTATCTTGCCCATGGCGCCGAATTGCCGCAGGGCCGGCTGATGAATCTGGCCGAGCTGGGCCTTATCTCGCTGCGGGGCGACCGGCTGGCGGCGACGGCGGCGGGGCGGCCCGTCCTGAATGCGATCCTGCGTGAACTGGCGGAGTAAGATGCGATACCTGTGGCTCTCGATGGGCTGGCTGACCCTGACGCTGGGAACGATCGGGATTTTCCTGCCGGTCCTGCCCACGGTGCCCTTCCTGCTGCTCGCGGTCTGGGCCTTTGCGCGTTCCTCGCCGCGGCTGGGCGCCCGCATCATGCGCCATCCCCGATTCGGCCCGCCGATCCGCGCCTGGCGCAAGCGCGGCGTCATCGGCCGCAACGCCAAGATCTGGGCGGTGGCCGGCATGACCGCCGGGGTCGCCTGGGCGGTCTGGCTGGGGCTGGACATGCGCTTCATCGCCGTCCAGGTGCTGGCCTGCACCGCCATCGCCGCCTGGCTGGTCACCCGCCCCGAGCTTTGAGCCGCGAGGCAATACAACCTTTTGCCCACTTGTTCCTGCGCGGCCACGGCGCAAACTTCGGCGCATGGCTCTGAGGGGAGGAACTGGAACATGGTGGACACATCGGGGGTGAAGATCCACCCCGCAGTCGACAATGGCATCAAGCCCGCGCAGCCCGGCTTCTCGGGCGGCACGCTGCATTGCAAATGCAGCACCAACCCGGTCCGGGTCGCGATCCGGGCGCAGACCGCGCATAACCATGTCTGCGGCTGCACCAAGTGCTGGAAGCCCGAGGGCGCGATCTTTTCCCAGGTGGCCGTGGTCGGCCGCGATGCGGTCGAGGTGCTGGAGGGCGCCGAGAAGCTGGAGATCGTCAATGCCGAGGCGCCGATCCAGCGCCATCGCTGCCGCGATTGCGGCGTGCATATGTATGGCCGGATCGAGAACCGCGACCATCCCTTCTACGGGCTGGATTTCGTCCATACCGAGCTTTCGGACGAGGATGGCTGGGCGGCGCCGGAATTTGCCGCCTTCGTCAGCTCGATCATCGAATCGGGCGTCGATCCCAGCCGGATGGAGGCGATCCGCGCCCGGCTGCGCGAATTGGGGCTGGAACCCTATGACGCGCTTTCGCCGCCGCTGATGGATGCGATCGCCACCCATATCGCCAAGCGGTCCGGCGCGCTTGCGGCCTGAGCGCCGGCTTGGCCGCGACAATTGCGGGGGTCGGTTTACCGGCCCCCGAAACCATGAGAAAACCGCAGGCCAAGGGCCGTCACCGAAGGAGAAGAAGACATGAGAACCCGTGCCGCCGTCGCGCTGGAAGCCGGCAAGCCGCTGGAGGTCATGGAGGTCAACCTGGAAGGCCCCAAGGCCGGCGAGGTGATGGTCGAGATCAAGGCCACCGGCATCTGCCACACCGACGAATTCACCCTGTCGGGCGCCGATCCCGAGGGGCTCTTCCCCTCGATCCTGGGCCATGAGGGCGCGGGCGTGGTGGTCGAGGTCGGCCCGGGCGTCACCTCGGTCAAGCCAGGCGATCATGTCATCCCGCTCTACACGCCCGAATGCCGGCAATGCGCGTCCTGCCTGTCGGGCAAGACCAACCTCTGCACCGCCATTCGCGCTACCCAGGGTCAGGGCCTGATGCCGGACGGAACCAGCCGGTTCAGCATGCTCGACGGTACGCCGATCTTTCACTACATGGGCTGCTCGACCTTTTCGAACTACACCGTGCTGCCGGAAATCGCGGTGGCCAAGGTGCGCGAGGACGCGCCCTTCGACAAGATCTGCTACATCGGCTGCGGCGTCACCACCGGCATCGGCGCGGTGATCAACACCGCCAAGGTGGAAATCGGCGCCAAGGCGGTGGTCTTTGGCCTGGGCGGCATCGGGCTGAACGTGCTGCAGGGCCTGCGGCTGGCCGGCGCGGACATGATCATCGGCGTCGACCTGAACGACGACAAGAAGCCGATGGCCGAGCATTTCGGCATGACGCATTTCATCAACCCGAAGAATTGCGACAACGTGGTGCAGGAGATCGTGAACCTGACCAAGACGCCCTTCGACCAGATCGGCGGCGCCGACTACAGCTTCGACTGCACCGGCAACGTCAAGGTGATGCGCGACGCGCTGGAATGCACGCATCGCGGCTGGGGCCAGTCGATCATCATCGGCGTGGCGCCGGCGGGGGCGGAAATCAGCACCCGCCCGTTCCAGCTGGTCACCGGCCGGGTCTGGAAGGGCACGGCCTTCGGCGGCGCCCGCGGCCGCACCGACGTGCCGCAGATCGTCGACTGGTACATGAACGGCAAGATCGAGATCGACCCCATGATCACCCACACCCTGACGCTGGACGAGATCAACAAGGGCTTCGACCTGATGCATGCGGGCGAATCCATCCGCTCGGTCGTGCTTTACTGATCGTCAAGGGCTGCTTAGGTAAAAGGACGGCGGGGGCGGGCGACCGGCCCCGCCGTCAACATGAAAGGACCGATCATGGCACAGCACATCCGCCTGGACGACGATGACGACGACGAAGACGAGCGCCGCCAGGAGGGCTCGAAGGACGAGGGCCTCGGCCTGCCCGAGGGCGACAAGATCGGCAAGCTCTACTTCAAGTCGCGCACGGTCATCGTCGCCGGGCCGATCACCGACAAGCTGGCGCAGCGCACCGTCGCGCATCTGCTGGCCCTGGCCGAGGACAGCGAAGACCCGATCAACATGCTGATCTCGTCCCCCGGCGGCCATGTCGAATCGGGCGACATGATCCATGACGTGATCAAGTTCATCCGCCCGACCGTGCGCACCATCGGCTCGGGCTGGGTCGCCTCGGCCGGGGCGCTGATCTTCGTCGGCGCGGAGAAGGCAAACCGCTATTGCCTGCCCAACACCCGCTTTCTGATCCACCAGCCCTCGGGCGGGATCGGCGGCACCTCGACCGACATGATGATCCAGGCCGAGCAGGTGCGGCTGATGCGCGACCGGCTGAACCAGATCTTTGCCGAGGCGACCGGCCAGACCGTCGAGCGGATCGAAAAGGACACCCAGCGCGACTTCTGGCTGAACACGCAAGAGGCGCTGGACTATGGCCTTCTGGGCAAGGTCATCCGCTCGGTGGACGAGCTGAAGTGACGGGACCGCGTTGATGGCGGGGGCGGGACAGCAGACATGCTGGTCCGTCCCGCCTGTCGCCCAGGCCAGCCTGGTCGCGCGGGGCTTTCGCCACGGCGCCGGGCTGGCGGCACGCCCTGCGCGACCGGGTGGATTTCGCCATCGCGGCCTATGGACCCGGCCATGCGCAAGCCCAGGCTGCCAGCCGGGTCGCCGCCGACATCCGGCAACGTGGCGACGGGCCGCTGTCGGAATTGCGCCCGCGCCCGCGGCGATTTCGCCGTCGCGGCCCTGCCGGCACCGTTCATTCGTGGCAGAAAGCCGGTTTCGATATTGCCGGCCGGCTGCCCGCCGCGTTTCTTCGGCCCCGGCATGGCCCGTGCCGATGCACCGGCCATGTTCCACGACCTGACAAGAGGGATTGAGCCATGAGTCTGGCCTATGAAACCGTATCGGAAAACCGCAGCTTCGGCGGCATCCAGGGCGTCTATCGCCACCAGTCGCAGGCGACCGGCACGCCGATGACCTTTGCCGTCTACCTGCCGCCGCAGGCCGAATACGGCAAGGTGCCGGTGCTGTGGTATCTGTCGGGCCTGACCTGCACGCATGAGAACGCCATGACCAAGGCCGGCGCGCAGGAATGGGCGGCGGAATACGGCATCGCGGTGATCTTTCCCGACACCTCGCCGCGCGGCGAGGGCGTGGCCAATGACGAGGCCTACGACCTGGGCCAGGGCGCCGGCTTCTATGTCGATGCGACCCAGGCCCCCTGGGCGCCGCATTTCCGCATGTGGCACTATATCACCCACGAACTGCCGGAACTGGTCTTCGGCAACTTTCCCCTGGACCGCGAGGCGCAGGGCATCACCGGGCATTCCATGGGCGGCCATGGCGCGCTGACCATCGCCATGACCCTGCCCGAGCGCTACAAGTCCGTCTCGGCCTTTTCGCCGATCGCCCATCCCAGCGAATCCGACTGGGGGCGCAAGCAGTTCGCCGCCTATCTGGGCGAGGACCGCAGCGCCTGGGAACGCCACGATTCGACCCTGCTGATGCGCCAGCGCGGCTATCCCGGCGAGGTGCTGATCGACCAGGGCGCCAGCGACCAGTTCCTGGACCTGCTGAAGCCCGAGGCGCTGGCCCATGCCATGGCCGAGCGCCGCCAGCCCGGCACCTTCCGCATGCAACAGGGCTACGACCACAGCTATTTCTTCGTGCAGACCTTCATGGCGGACCACATCCGCTGGCATGCCGAACGGCTGGGCTAGCTGTCGAAAGGGGCGGCGGGGGGATTGACCCCATACCTATTGCCGAATTTCCCTAATACTTTGGTCTTGTGACCCTGCCGGCCGCGTTGACGCAAATGCGGCCGGGTCCGAACCTTCCAGCAGAAGGTGCTTGCGCAGGAGGAGCAGCGCGATCACCGGCATGCGGAGGAAAATTCATGAAAACCCTGATGAACGGCGCCTGCCTTGCGCTGCTCATGTCCGGCACGGCGGTGCTGGCCAATGACAGTGTGCTGGCCGAGATCGCCAAGCCCCAGCAATGGGCGATCCAGATGGGCGATTACGCGAACACGCGATATTCGACCCTGGATCAGATCAACAAGGACAACGTCAAGGATTTGCGCGTCGCCTGGACCTTCTCGACCGGGGTGCTGCGCGGGCACGAGGGCTCGCCCCTGGTGATCGGCGACGTGATGTATGTCCACACCCCCTTTCCGAACAAGGTCTTTGCGCTGGACCTGAACGACAACGGCAAGATCCTGTGGCGCTATGAGCCGCAGCAGGATCCGAACGTCATCGCGGTGATGTGCTGCGACACGGTCTATCGCGGCCTTTCCTATGCCGACGGCATGATCCTGCTGGGCCAGGCTGATACGACGGTGGTGGCGCTGGACGCCAAGACCGGCGAGGCGAAATGGTCGACCAAGATCGGCGACCCCGCCATAGGCGAGACGCTGACGGCGACGGTGGTGCCGGTCAAGGACAAGGTCCTGGTCGGCGTCTCGGGCGGAGAATACGGCGTGCGCGGCCGCATGACCGCGCTGAACCTGGCCGACGGGTCCGAGGCGTGGAAAGCCTGGTCCACCGGCCCGGACGAGGAACTGCTGGTCGATCCCGAAACCACCACCCATCTGGGCAAGCCCATCGGCGCCGACAGCTCGCTCAGCAGCTGGGAGGGCGACCAGTGGAAGATCGGCGGCGGTACGATCTGGGGCTGGTTCTCGTATGACCCGGACCTGAACCTGGTCTATTACGGCACCGGCAACCCCTCGACCTGGAACCCCTCGCAGCGGCCGGGCGACAACAAGTGGTCGATGACCATCATGGCGCGGGATGCCGACACCGGCATGGCCAAGTGGTTCTACCAGATGACGCCGCATGACGAATGGGACTACGACGGCGTCAACGAGATGATCCTGACCAACCAGACCATCGACGGGCAGGAACGCAAGCTGCTGACGCATTTCGACCGCAACGGCCTGGCCTATACGCTCGACCGCGAGACGGGCGAGTTGCTGGTGGCCGAGAAATACGACCCGGTGGTGAACTGGACCACCGGCGTCGACATGGACCCCAATTCGGAGACCTATGGCCGCCCGGCCGTGGTGGCCGAATACTCGACCGCCCAGAACGGCGAGGACGAGAACACCACCGGCGTCTGCCCGGCGGCGCTGGGCACCAAGGACCAGCAGCCGGCGGCCTTCTCGCCCAAGACCAACCTGTTCTATGTCCCGACGAACCATGTCTGCATGGATTACGAGCCCTTCCGGGTGGCCTATACCGCCGGCCAGCCCTATGTCGGCGCCACGCTGTCCATGTATCCCGCGCCGAACAGCCATGGCGGCATGGGCAATTTCATCGCCTGGGACAACACCACCGGCGAGATCAAGTGGTCCGTCCCGGAACAGTTCTCGGTCTGGTCGGGCGCCCTGGCGACGGCGGGCGACGTGGTCTTCTACGGCACGCTGGAAGGCTATCTGAAGGCGGTGGACGCGCAGACGGGCGAAGAGCTTTACAAGTTCAAGACCCCCTCGGGCATCATCGGCAACGTGATGACCTACGAACATGGCGGCAAGCAGTATATCGGCATCCTGTCGGGTGTCGGCGGCTGGGCCGGCATCGGCCTTGCGGCGGGCCTGACCAATCCCAACGACGGGCTTGGCGCGGTGGGCGGCTATGCCTCGCTGTCGCAATACACCGAGCTGGGCGGCCAGCTGACCGTGTTCGAACTGCCGGGCTAATACTTTGGTGCCGGAAAGCAAACTGTGACTCGAAACTGGCCGCCCCAGGGATAACCTTGGGGCGAGCCATCATCTTCGGGTGACAGCCAGGGAGGAAATTCATGACCAGCAAGACGACCGCCAGCCTGATGGCGATCGGTGTCGCCTGCATGATCGGCGCACTTACCGGAACGGCCCTTGCGCAATCCGCCGACACGCCCCCGGCCCAGGCCGGGGCAGGCGCTGCCGCCGCCGTCTCGGGCGATGGAGGGCAACAACAGCAACCGGCCGCCGAGGCACCCGCCGGGCAGGAGGCCGGCGGCAAGCAGGCGCTGCCGAACGGCCAGGACATCACCCCCGACCACATGGAGAACGGCCGCTGGTATACGGCCGAGGACATCCCCACCTTCAAGATCGCCGAGGACGGCACGGTGGATTGGGCGACCTTCTCGGGCTATCGCCGCTATTCGGCGGAATGCCATGTCTGCCACGGCCCGGACGGCGAGGGCTCGACCTATGCGCCGGCGCTGAAGAACTCGGTGCTGAATCTTGGCTATTACGATTTCCTGGAAATCGCCGCCTCGGGCAAGCAAGAGGTCAACACGGCCGCCAACCTGGTCATGCCGGCCTTTGGCACCAACAAGAACGTCTGGTGCTATATCGACGACATCTATGCCTATCTGCTGGCGCGGGGGGTGGGCGAGCTGCCGCGCGGCCGCCCCGCCAAGAGAGAGGACAAGTCCGAGGAATTTGTCGCGCAGGAAGATTCCTGCATGAGCGGATGAGACGCGCGCTTGCCCTTGCCGCCCTGCTGGCCTGCGCCGCGCTGCCCGCGCCGGCGCAGGTCGCCGACCTGCGGTCCAAGACCGAATTCCGGGTCTGCGCCGATCCCGCCGCGGTGCCGATGTCGTCCCAGGACGAGCAGGGTTTCGAGAACCGCATCGCCCGGCTTTTCGCCGACAAGCTGGGCCTGCCGGTGGCCTATACCTGGTTCCCGCAGGGGCCGGGCTTCATCCGCAAGACCCTGCGCGCCGGGCTTTGCGATGTCGTCATCGGCTATGCCCAGGGCGACGAGATGGTGCAGAACACCAACCATTACTATACCTCGGCCTACGGCATCGTGACGCGCCGGGACAGCCCGCTGGCCTCGGTCGAGGTGTTGGAGGATCCGGCGCTTCAGGGCCATCCGATCGGCGTGGTGGCGGGCACGCCGCCGGCGACCAACCTGGCGCGGGCGGGGCTGGCCAAGGACATGCGCGGCTGGGATCTGTTCGTGGATCGCCGGGTCGAGGATCCGGCGGGCGAGATGCTGGCCCAGGTGAAATCGGGCGCGCTGGCGGCCGCGGTGATCTGGGGTCCGCTGGCCGGTCCGCTGGTCAAGCACGATCCCGAACTGCAATTCACGCCCCTGCTCAAGGAAGCCGGCGGCCCGCGCATGTTCTATCGCATCACCATGGGCGTGCGGCTGGACGAGCAGGAATGGAAGCGGCAGCTGAACAGCCTGATCCGCCGCCACCAGGACGAGATCGACGCCATCCTGCGCGATGCCGGCGTGCCGCTGCTGGACGATTACGGCAAGGGCTTGAAACCATGAGACAGGCCTGGGCGGCGCTGGCGGTCGTTGTGGCCGGCGCGGTCCAGGCCCAGGCTCAGGTGCCCGAGCCGCAGGGTTTCCATGGCGAGCCCTATCGGTCTGAAACCCCGGCCACCCTGGCCGGCGCGCAGGTGATCGGCGCGGCCGAGGCGATGGAACTGCATGCCCGCGGCGTGCCCTTCGTCGACGTGCTGCCGCGCACCGCCCGCCCCGAGGGCCTGCCCGAAGGCACGCTGTGGAACGCGCCGCCGCACCTGTCCATTCCGGGCGCGACCTGGCTGCACGGCACCGGCTACGAGCGGCTCTCCCCCGTGGAACAGGCGCGGCTGGCCGAGGGGCTGGCGCGCCTGTCGGGCGGCGACAAGGCGGCGCCCTTGGTGATCTTTTGCAAGCGCGACTGCTGGATGAGCTGGAACGCCGCCAAGCGCGCCGTGGCGCTGGGCTATCGCGGCGTGATCTGGTTTCCCGACGGGATCGAGGGCTGGCAGGAACAGGGCGGCGGGCTGGAGCCGGTCAGCCCCGCCACCCCGTAAGCGACCCCGCTACTCGGCCTTGCCGAACCGTTCCGCCAGCGCATCGAGCCCGGCGCGGTAGACGCCGGTCACGGCCTGGATCGCCGCCTCGTCGTTCAGTTCCGGCGGCGGCTCGTTGTTGGGATAGCCGCGATAGAAGCCGCCCTTCCAGTTGACCAGCGCCTTGCCGCCCTCGTCCCGGACGCAAAGCGTCGCGGCATAGTTCGTCACCGGCAGCACCGTCACCTCGACCTCGGTGATGCGATAGGCATAGCAGCGCTTTTCGGGCTGCCATTTCGAAAGAACCTCGGTGATGGTCGGATCCCCCGCGTCGGCTTTCAGGTGCAGAACGCGGGTGGACGTCTCGGGCTGGTCGGCCGAGCCGTCGCCGGTCAGCTCCAGGCTGGCGATGGCCGGGTGCCAGCTCATGTCGTCGAACCGGCCGATCGCGGCCCAGACCTCGTCCGGGGTGGCATCCAGCTTTTGCTGCATCTCCAGCTTCAGCCGCGGCGGGCCATGCGCCTCGGCCGCGGGGGCCAGGGCCAGGGCCGCACCGATCGACAGGGCCAGCAGTCGGATCATCCGTCATTCCTCCCGAAAGATGATGTTTTTCAACAGGTAGAGATAGCCGCGGCGGAAGCTTTCGTCGGTATTGCCGCGAATGTCGACCACGCCGGCGCGCACCGTGTCGCCGCTGGCGGCGTCGCGGACGTAAAGGTTCAGCGACAGGATCAGGTTCGAGACCTTCTGCACCTCGCCCGAGATCGCGTAATGCGCCCCCAGCTCGCGCGCGATGCGGCTGTCGCTGCCATTCGATTGCGTGAGGTTCTTGATCCCGGCCACCTGCTCGGCCGGCGGCTCCAGCAGGGTGAAGCCGCGGTTGCGCAGATCCTCGGCGATGACCGCCTCGGCCATCTCGATGCGGCGGGTCTCGTCCGCCCGCACGCCGTTTATCGCGCCTTCGGTCGAGGTGTCGATGAAATGCAGGCCGAACCAGGCGGCGCTGTCGGGCGGCGGCGGCGATCCGCGTGCCGGCTGGTCCGCCCCGGCGCCGGATCCGGCCAGGACGGCGGCGCAGGCAATCAGGATGAGCCGCGGGAATCCCATGCGCAAAACCATGCCCTCGGCCCCCGTGTGCGTCCATAGGACGAAAGTCCCTAAGACTTAGGTATCAGGGGATTTCACCCGGCTGGAACCGGGGCATCTGCCGGGTTGGCGCAGGCGGATTGACCCGGCATGATGCAGGGGGGAGGACGGCCATGAAAGGCAGAATCATCATACTTTTGGCTGGTTTGTCCATGGCAAATCCAGCCCTTGCGCAAGATGTCGCAGCCTCGCAGACCGTGCGCGCCGCCGTGCTGCGGGTGGACGTGCCCAGCCTGCCGCCCATCTCGCGGCTGGACGCGCCGCCCGAGGATCTGGGCTTTGCCGGCGCGCGGCTGGCGATCGAGGACAACGACACCACCGGCCGCTTCATGAACCAGGATTTCGAGGCGCTGGAGATCGCCGCCACGCCCGAATCCGCCCCGGCCGAGATGGACAAGCTGCTGGCCCAGGGCATCCCCTTCATCGTCACGCTGGCCGATGATGCGCAGACGCTGGCCCTGGCCGACCAGGCCGGCGACCGGGCGCTGGTGCTGAATGCGCGGGCGCGCGGCGACGGCCTGCGCGGCAAGGACTGCCGCTTCAACGTGATCCATGCCGCGCCCAGCCACGCCATGCTGGCCGATGCGCTGGCGCAATTCCTGATGTGGAAGCAATGGCCGAACTGGTTCCTGATCGCCGGCAGCCATCCCGAGGACGTGGCGCTTGCCGACGCCTATCGCCGCGCCGCGACCAAGTTCGGCGCCAAGATCGTCGAGGCCCGCACCTATGAGGATACCGGCGGCAGCCGGCGCAGCGACAGCGGCCATGTGCAGGTCCAGCAGCAGATGCCGGTCTTTACCCAGCGCGCGCCGGCCCATGACGTGCTGATCGCGGCGGACGAGAACGGCGTCTTTGCCGACTGGCTGCCCTATGCGACCTGGGATCCGCGCCCGGTCGCCGGCTCGGCCGGGCTGGTGCCGCGCAGCTGGGCGCCTTCGCTCGAGGCCTGGGGGGCGACGCAGTTCCAGAACCGTTTCGAAAAGCTCGCCGGCCGCCCGATCCGCGAGGAGGATTACCAGACCTGGATCGCGCTGCGCATGATCGGCGAGGCGGCGACGCGCACGCAAAGCACCGACCCCGTCGCGCTGAAAGAGTTCATGCTGTCCGAGAATTTCGAGGTCGCGGGCTTCAAGGGGCAAAAGCTGACCCTGCGCGACTGGGACCACCAGCTGCGCCAGCCGATCCTGCTGGCCACCGATTCCGTCACCGCCTCGGTCAGCCCGCAGGACCAGTATCTGCACCAAAGCTCGGCGCTGGACACGCTGGGCTTCGACCGTCCCGAAACCGAATGCAAGTTCTGAGGCCAAAGATGAAAGCTGCAACCGCCATCCTGACCTCGGCCCTGTGCCTGGGTTTCGCCCTGCCCGCCGCCGCCAACCGGGTCTTCGTCAGCAACGAAAAGGGCAATGACGTCACCGTGCTGGACAGCGAGACGCTGGAGGTGATCGGCACCTATCCGGTCGGCGCCCGCCCGCGCGGCATCACCATCAGCCCCGACGGCAAGGAGCTTTACGTCTGCGCCTCGGACGACGACCTGGTGCGGGTCTTCAACCCCGAGACGATGGAGGAAATGCATACGCTGCCTTCCGGGCCGGACCCTGAGCTGTTCGTGCTGCATCCCTCGGGCAACCCGCTTTACATCGCAAACGAGGACGACAACCTCGTGACCGTGGTCGATACCCAGACCCACAAGGTTCTGGCCGAGATCCCGGTCGGCGTCGAGCCCGAGGGCATGGGCGTCAGCCCCGACGGCAAGGTGGTCATCAACACCTCGGAAACCACCAACATGGCGCATTTCATCGACAGCGAAAGCTTCGAGATCTTCGCCAACGTGCTGGTGGATTCGCGCCCGCGCTTTGCCCAGTTCAACGATGCCGGGACCAAGCTTTACGTCAGCTCGGAAATCGGCGGCACGGTCAGCGTGATCGACCCGGCGACCCAGGCGATCACCAAGAAGATCAGCTTCCAGATCCCCGGCGTCCTGCCGGAGGCGATCCAGCCGGTCGGCGTGCGCGTGACCGGCGACGGCAGCAAGGTCTTTGTCGCGCTGGGCCCCGCCAACCGCGTCGCCGTGATCGACGGCGAGACGGACGAGGTCCAGGACTACCTGCTGGTCGGCCAGCGGGTCTGGCAGATGGCCTTTACCCCGGACGAGAAATACCTGTTCACCACCAACGGCAATTCCAACGATGTCTCGGTGATCGACGTGGCGACGCTGAAGGTCGTCAAATCCGTGCCCGTGGGCCAGCAGCCCTGGGGCGTGGTCGTCGCGCCCAACTGATGAGAGTTCAAGAGGGAGGAAGAACCATGACCCGTTTGCTGACCGTCCTGCTGATCATGGCCGGGCTGGCCTTGCCCGCCACGGCGCAGGAGGCCGCGCCCGAAGCCAGCCCCGAGGCCGGCGCCGCCACCGATGGCGCCCCCGCCGCCGAACAGGACGACGATGATGACGACGACGACGATGCCGCAGAGGCAGGCGGCGCCGAGGGCGTGCATGAGGCCGGCTCCAAGTTCGACTTCGGCTTCTCGGGGATCATGGCGCGCGACAACCGCACCGACCTGGCGCCGCTGACGCTGGCCTCGGGCAAGCCGGTGGCGACGGCGGAATACAAGCTGAAGTCGGGCGGCTTCTATCGCCTCGACATCAATGCGGACGGCAGCCAGGAACTGGCGCTGTCGGGCGGCGACTTCTTCCGCGCGATCTGGGTGAACGAGATCGTCATCAACGACATCGAGATCCGGCCGATGGGCGTGCATTCGCTGGAGTTCGACGATGCCGGCACCGCGACGATCAGCTTCATCGCCATCGTGCCGGGCCGCTATACGCTGTCGATCCCCGGCTCGCAGGGCGAAACCCAGCAGGCGGTGTTCAACATCCAGTAAGCCAGGCGGGCGGGGGCCGTGCGCGCCCCGCCCCTTTGCCAGATGCCGCAGGACGCGCTTTCCATCCAGCATGTCAGCCACAGCTTCGGCCGCTTTCAGGCGCTGAAGGACGTGTCGCTGACCGTGCCGCGCGGCGGCTTCACCGCGCTTCTGGGCGTGAACGGCGCCGGCAAGACCACGCTGTTCTCGCTGATTACCCGGCTTTACGACAACCGCTCGGGCCGGATCGAGGTGGCGGGGCACGACCTGCGCCGCCAGCCCGGCGCGGCGCTGGCGCGGCTGGGGGTGGTGTTCCAGTCCCGCGCGCTGGATGCCGACCTGACCGTGGCGCAGAACCTGGAATACCACGCCGCGCTGCACGGCATTCCCCGGCGCGAGGCGCGGGCGCGCAGCCTCGAGGTGCTGGCGCAGGTCGAGCTGTCGGACCGGCTGCATGCCAGGGTCTCGGCCCTGTCCGGCGGCCAGCAGCGCCGGGCCGAGATCGCCCGCGCCCTGATCCACCGCCCCGAGATCCTGTTGCTGGACGAACCGACCGTCGGCCTCGACGTGAAATCCCGCGCCGAGGTGGTGGCGCTGACCCGCGCGCTGGTGCGGGGCGGGGTTTCGGCGCTTTGGGCCACGCATATCCTGGACGAGATCCGCCCCGAGGACGGGCTGGTCATCCTGCACCGGGGCGAGGTGCTGGCCTGCGGCAATGCCGGCGCCATCGGCGGCGACGACCTGACCGCCACCTTCCTGCGCCTGACGGGGGAGGCGGCATGAGCCATCGCCTGACCCCGCGCATGTGGCTGACCGCATTCCTGGGCATCGCCCGGCGCGAGACCCTGCGCTTCGTCAACCAGCGCGGCCGCTTCCTGGCGGCGCTGGTGCGGCCGCTGGTCTGGCTGTTCATCTTTGCCGCCGGGTTCCGCGCCGTTCTGGGCCTGTCGATCACGCCGCCCTACCAGACCTATGTGCTTTACGAAGTCTATGTGACCCCCGGCCTTTGCGCGATGATCCAGCTGTTCAACGGCATGCAAAGTTCGCTCTCGATGGTGCATGACCGCGAGACGGGGGCGATGCGCACCCTGCTGGTCAGCCCGTTCCCGCGCTGGTTCCTGCTGGCGGCCAAGCTGGTCGCGGGGGTGATCGTGTCGATCATCCAGGTCTATGCCTTCCTGGCCATCGCCTGGTTCTGGGACGTGCAGCCGCCCGCCATCGGCTATCTGGCGGTGCTGCCGGCGCTGTTCCTGGCGGGGCTGATGCTGGGGGCGATGGGGCTGTTCCTGTCATCGGCTATCCGCCAGCTGGAAAACTTTGCCGGGGTGATGAATTTCGTCATCTTCCCGATGTTCTTCGCCTCCAGCGCGCTTTACCCGCTGTGGCGGATGAACGAAAGCTCGCCGCTGCTGCATGACATCTGCGCGGCCAATCCCTTCACCCATGCGGTTGAGTTGATCCGCTTTGCCCTTTACGCGCGCTTCGATCTTCTGTCCTTCTTGGTGGTGTCGGGTTGCCTGATCCTGTTCTTTGCAGGGGCCGTGATCATGTATGATCCGGCCAAGGGGCTCTGGGCCCGGCGAAAGGGGGGAGCATGAGATACCTGGTTCTGGCGCTTTGCCTTGTCGCGGGCGCAGGCGCGGCGCAGGCGGAAAGCGGCACCGATCCCGACTGGCCCTGCGTGCAGCGCAAGCAGCCGCACCTGTCGCTGGGCCAGATGTGGTCCGGGCCCGAGCCGGACGAGGCCGTGCGCGACCTGGCCCGCACGCCCGAGATCGCCGCCCTGGCCGACCGGCTGGAGCAGCGCCGCCTGCCGCTGCCCGAGGCCGAGGCCGAGATCGCCGCATTCGCCGAGGGCGCCGACGACCGGCAGCTGACCGCGCTGATGGTGGCGATCTTTGACCGGATCGAGCCGCATCGCACCGCGCTGATCGCCGGCATCGCGCGCTATGGCCACAAGCAGGTCGATCTGGCACAAAGGATCGACGCCCACCGCGCCAGGATGGAAGAGTTGCAAAAGGCCGAACAACCCGATTTCGACGCGATCGACGCCGAGGAGGAACGGCTCGACTGGGACATGCGCATCTTCCAGGACCGCCAGCACGCGCTGACCTATGTCTGCGAGACGCCGGTGATCCTCGAACAGCGGGTCTTTGCGCTGGCCCGCGCCATCGCCGCGGGGCTGGAATGAGCGCGCTGCCCGCCGCCATCCTGGCCGGGGGCCTGTCCACGCGCATGGGCGGGGGCAACAAGGCCTTGCGGATGCTGGCGGGCGAGACGCTGCTGTCGCGGGTGATCGCGCGGCTTTCGCCGCAATGCGGGCGGCTGGCGATCAATGCCAATGGCGAGCCCGAGCAGTTCGCGGAATACGGGCTGCCGGTGATCGCCGACGGCATCGGCGGCTTCGCCGGGCCGCTGGCCGGGGTTCTGGCCGGCATGGAATGGGCGGCGGCCGAGGGGGCCGACAGCGTCGTCAGCGTCAGCGTCGATACGCCCTTCCTGCCCGAGGATCTGGTGCATCGGCTGCGCGAGGCGGCCGGCCGCTCGGGCGTGGCCATCGCCGCCAGTCCGGACGACAGCGGGCAGCTGCGCGACCATCCGACCTGCGCGCTCTGGCCGGTGTCGCTGCGCGGCGAGTTGCACGAGGCGCTGGAATCCGGGCTGCACCGGATCGGCCAGTTCGCGGCTGCGCATGATCCGGGACGGGCGGTGTTCGACAGCCGCCCGCTGGACCCGTTCCTGAACCTGAACACGCCCGAGGATCTGGCCCGCGCCGCGCGCCTGGTCTAGCAGGCTGCTGAAAAAGGATTTTGAGAGGGCGACGCAGCGGAAATCGTTCTGGATCCAGCTAATATCGGCCCGAAAATGGGGTATTTTCGGCAAATTTGAAGCGGATTTCCCGGTTCCCCGCCCACGCTGTCCTGTCGCAAGGACTTTTTCAGCAACCTGCTAGACGCCGTAGCGGCGCAGCAGCCGGTGCAGCGCGATGGCGACGAGCCGGGCGAAGATCACCGTCATCACCGACAGCACCAGCAGGGCGGCAAAGACCAGGGCGGTCTTCATCCGGCCGTTGGCATGGATCATCAGCGCGCCAAGGCCGCGGGCCCCGCCCACCCATTCGCCGATCACCGCGCCGATGGGCGCATAGACCGCCGCCAGCCGCAGCCCGGTGGCGAGGCTCGGCAGCGCGGCGGGGATGCGCAGGTGGCGCATGATGCGGGTGCGGCCGGCGCCCATCACCTGCGCCAGGTCCAGCGCCGCCTGCGGCGTGCGCATCAGCCCGTCCAGGAAGGCGCTGGCGACCGGGAAGAACACGATCAGCACGGTCATGGCGATCTTGGGCGCCATGCCGAAGCCCAGCCACAAGGTCAGGATCGGCGCCAGGGCAAAGACCGGGATGGTCTGGCTGAAGGTCAGGATCGGCCGCAGCACGCCGGTCAGTTTCTGCGAAAACCCCATCGCCACCGCCAGCGCCGCGCCCAGGGCCGAGCCGAGGGTGAAGCCCAGCACCACCTCGGCCAGGGTGAAGCCGGCATGGCGGGCGATCTCGGCCTGGTTGATCCACAGCGCGTCGGCCACGGCCAAGGGCGAGGGCAGCAGGAAGGGCGGCATGCCGGCGAGCCAGATGACCCCCTGCCAGAGGGCCAGGATGGTGACGACCAGGGCCGCGACGGTTCTCATGCCATCATCCCCCGCATCAGCTCGGCCTGCAGGGCCAGCACCTCGGGCGCGTCATAGGGGCGGGCGGCGCCTTTCGGGCGCGTGTCGGGCCGGGGCCATTCGGTCAGCCCCGTTTCCCGCAACAGCAGGATGCGGTCGCCCAGCCGTGCCGCCTCGGCCGGGTCATGCGTGACCAGAAGCACCGTGCGGTCGTCGAGCAGGCGCGCTGCCAGATCCTGCATCTGCGCCCGCGTGCGCGCGTCGAGCGCCGAGAAGGGCTCGTCGAGCAGCACCAGCGGCCGGTCCTCGAAAAGCGTGCGGGCCAGGGCGGTGCGCTGGCGCTGGCCGCCGGACAGGTTGGCGGGCAGGTGATGGGCGCGGTCTGCCAGGCCCACGGCCTCGATCAGATGGGCCGCGCGGGCTGCGGGGGCGGCCGGGGGCTTTGCCCCCCGCCGGAGCGGCCCCTCGATGGGGCCGCTCCGGCGTCCCCCAGGATATTTGGACACGAAAGAAGCCCCCAGGCTGCCGCGCAACCGGGCGCCCAGGGTGACATTGCCGGTCACGTCGAGCCAGGGGATCAGGCCGGGATCCTGCGCCATCAGGGCGACCGGG
The DNA here is from genome assembly GCF_029909795.1 of Paracoccus versutus. Taxonomy (NCBI): domain Bacteria; kingdom Pseudomonadati; phylum Pseudomonadota; class Alphaproteobacteria; order Rhodobacterales; family Paracoccaceae; genus Paracoccus; species Paracoccus versutus. Next base: position 1,758,898 of record NZ_CP038197.1, on the reverse strand, counting down.
CAGTTGCGCACCACCTCGCCCTCGAAGCGCGCGCCGGTTTCCAGCCCGGCGATCAGGCGCAGGATGGTCGATTTGCCGACGCCCGAGGGGCCGAGCAGGCAGGTCCAGCCACCGAGTTCCAGCACCAGCTCCACCGGCGCGAACAGCGGCGCCTCGCCGACCCAGGCGCGGCCGCGGACCGAGGCCGCGGCGGTCATGCGCGGCCAAGCTCCCAGAAGGCGACCTCGAGCCGGGTGGCGGTGGCAAAGCGCTGCGACAGCGCCGTCCAGCGCGGGCTTTCCTGGGGCGCCGCGCCCAGTCGCTTGCGGATGGCGCTGTCCAGCAATTCGCCGGCCGAGATGCAGGCGGCCTGATATTCGGCGCCGGCATAGGTGTCGATCCATTCGCGATAGGGGGTGTCGGGCGCCGCCTCGGCCTGGAGCCGCAGCCCGATTTCGCCATAGCCCAGCACGCAGGGCATCAGCGCCGCCAGCAGGTCGAGGAAATCGCCCGAATAGCCCGCCTCGAGCACATAGCGGGTATAGGCGATGTTGGTCACCGCCTCTTGCGCATTGGCCAGCACCTCGGGGCCCATGCCGGCGCGGGCGCAGGTCTGGACATGCAGGCCCATTTCGTGATCGAGCAGGGTGTGAACCGTGGCCGAACAGGCCCGCATCTCGTCGAGGTCGCCGGCCTTGACCACCGCCAGCGCCCAGGCGCGCGAGAAGTTCTTCAGGAACAGGTAGTCCTGCACCAGGTAGGTCAGGAAGCAGGATTGCGGCAGCGTGCCGTCGCGCAGCCCCTCGACGAAGGCGTGGCGGGTATAGGCGTCCCATTCCGGCTGCGCGTCGGCGCGCCAGGCGGCGAAGGCGTCTCCGTAGCGGTTCATTCTGCCGCCCCCACGTCCAGCGCCAAGTCCGAGACCGGCAGCACGCCGTCCACCAGCCCGGCCTCGTAGAGGAAGGCCTCGAACCGCGCATAGCGGCCCTGGTCCAGCGCCGCCGGCGATTGCGAGAAGCGCGGCAGCGTGTCCTTCCACGCCTCGGCGTTCAGCTCGTCGCGAAGGTCGGGGGCGGTGGCCGAGAACAGCTCCCAGGCCTCGTCGGGGTGGTTGATCATGTATTGCGCGCCGCGCTCGACCGCGTGCAGCAGACGGCGGGTGCGGTCCAGGTCCAGGTTGGCCGGGTTGGCGACGAAGATCAGCTCGTCATAGGTCGGCACGCCCTGTTCCTCGACGAAGAAGCATTTGCCCTCGGCGCCTTCCAGCCGCATCTGCGTCAGCTCGAAATTGCGATAGGCGCCGATGGTGGCATCGACCTGGCCGGCGATCAGCGCCGGCGAAAGCGACCAGTTCACGTTCACCATCTCGATGTCGTCCATGGTCAGCCCGGCGGTCCCGAGGATCTGGCCGACCAGCGCCTCCTCGACGCCCGAGACGGAATAGCCGATCTTCTTGCCCTTGAGGTCGGCGATCTCTTGCACCGGGCCGTCGGCCTTGACCATCAGGCAGTTCAAGGGCGTGGCGACCAGGGTGCCCACGCGCTTCAGCGGCAGGCCCTCATGCACTTGCAGGTGCAGTTGCGGCTGGTAGCTGATGGCGTAATCGGCCTTGCCGGCGGCGACCAGCTTGGGCGGGTCCGAGGGATCGGCGGGGGCGACGACCTCGACCTCCAGCCCTTCCTCGGCGAAGAAGCCCTTTTCCTGGGCGACGATGATCGGGCCGTGGTCGGGGTTCACGAACCAGTCCAGGATCAGCGTGACCTTGTCCTGGGCCAGCGCCGGCTGGGCCAGGATCGCGAGGGCGGCGGCAAGGGTGAAATGTTTCATCGGTCGTCGTCTCCAAGGGCCAGAAGGGTGATCTCGCCGCTCCAGCGGCGGGCAAGGGCGTCGGCGGCGCGCCAGGAGCGCAGGCCGGAACGGCAGGCCAGCACCACGCGGCCGCCGGGGTCGGGCAGGGGGCCGGTCGCGCCGTAATCGGGCAGGCGCAGCGCGTCCGGGGTGGCCTTGCGCGGGGCCTCGTCCTCGGGGCGCAGGTCGATGACCAGGTCGGCCGGGCGGATTTCCTCGCGGGCGATGAAGCGCGGGCCAGTCGCCTCGGGCGCGGCGTCGAAGCGGAACTGGGTGAAGCGGCCATTGTCGAAGCGGATAAACTCGCCCAGGGGCGAGGGGGCCAGGCCCAGAAGCAGCCGCAGCGCCATCTGCGCCTGGATGCAGCCGAGCATGCCCACCACCGGGCCCAGCACGCCGGCGGTGGCGCAGGTCTGGCCGCTGTCGGGCGGGTCGGGGAACAGCGCGCGCAGGCTGGGCGCGCCCCGGCAGAAGCCGCCGACATAGCCCGCAAGCCCCAGCGCCGAGGCCGAGATCAGCGGCTTGCCCGCCGCCAGGCAGGCGTCGGACAGCGTGTAGCTAGCGGCATAGCTGTCGGCGCAGTCCAGCACCACATCCGCCGCCGCGACCAGCGCGGGGGCGTTCAGCGGGGTCAGGCGCTCCTCCAGCGTCTCGACCCGGACCGAGGGGTTCAGCCCGGCCAGGGCCTGCGCCGCGGCGCGGACCTTGGGCTGGCCCAGATCCGCCATGCGGTAAAGCGGCTGGCGGTGCAGGTTCGATTCCTCGACCGTGTCGGGGTCGATCAGGGTGATGCGGCCGATGCCGCTGCCTGCCAGGTATTGCAGCACCGGCACGCCAAGCGCGCCCGCGCCGACCACCAGCGCATGGGCGGCACCGATGCGGTCCTGCCCCTGGGCGCCGACCTCGGGCAGGACCATCTGGCGGGCATAGCGGTTCATGCCGTCACCCGCAGCCATTCGCGGATGCGGCCCTCGGGGTCGGGGTTCAGCGTAATGTCGGTCACGGCCGAGGCCACGTCGGCGCCAGCGGCGAAAGCCTCGAGCGCGCGGTCCGGGGTCACGCCGCCGATGGCGACCAGGGGCGTCGCGCCGACCAGCCGGCGCCATTCGCGGACCCGGTCCAGCCCCTGCTGTTCCCATTTCATCTTCTTCAGGATCGTCGGCCAGACCGGACCCAGCGCGACGTAATCGGGCCTGAGCGCCAGCGCCCGGTCCAGCTCGGCATGGTCGTGGGTCGAAAGGCCCAGCCGCAGCCCCGCCTTGCGGATCGCGGGAATGTCGGCCGTGTCCAGATCCTCTTGCCCCAGGTGGATGAAGTCGCAGCCCAGGTCGATGGCGGCCTGCCAGTGGTCGTTGACGACCAGCGTGGCGCCATGTTCGCGGCAAAGCTCCTGGCACAGCGCCAGTTCGCCCAGCAGCCGGGCGGGCGGCTGGTCCTTGATGCGGATCTGCACCAGCTTCACGCCCAAGGGCAGGGCGCGGCGCAGCCAGTCGCTGTTGTCGAAGATCGGATAGAAGCGCGGCAGTTTCATCCCAGCACCGCCATTCCGAAGAGCGGGGTCGAGGGCGCGGCCATGTCCCGCGCCTCGATCGCGCCGGCGGCATGGGCCAGCTGGCCCGCCTCGATCGCCAGCGCCATGGCGCTGGCCATGGCCACCGGATCGCCGGCCTTGGCGACGGCGGTGTTCAGCAGCACGGCGTCATAGCCCAGCTCCATCGCCTGGGCGGCGTGGCTGGGCAGGCCGATGCCGGCATCGACCACCAGCGGCACGTCCGGGAAATGCGCCCGCAGGCTGCGCAAGCCGTAAGGGTTGTTCAGCCCCCGGCCCGAGCCGATGGGCGCGCCCCAGGGCATCAGCACCTGGCAGCCCGCGTCCAGCAGCCGGCCGCAGACCGACAGATCCTCTGTGCAATAGGGAAAGACCTGGAAGCCGTCGTCGGACAGGATGCGCGCCGCCTCGACCAGGGCGATCACGTCGGGGCAGAGCGTGTCGTCGTCGCGGATCACCTCCAGCTTGATCCAGGGCGTCTCGAACAGTTCGCGCGCCATCTGCGCGGTCGTCACCGCCTCGCGCACCGAATGGCAGCCGGCGGTATTGGGCAGGACCGGGATGCCCAGATCCTTGATGAGGTTGTGGAAATCCTGGCCGGCGCCGCCTTCGCGCCGCAGGCTGACGGTGGCGATGCCGGCGCGGGATGCGCGGAACGCCTGCGCCATGATCGCGGGCGAGGGGTATTGCGCCGTCCCCAGCATCAGCGGGCTTTCGACCGCGGTTCCGTAAAAGTCCGGCATCTCAGCCCCCCTGCATCGGCGCCACGACTTCCAGCGCGTCGCCATCCTTCAGCGTGGTTTCCGCCCGCGCGGCGGCGGGCAGGAAGGCGCCGTTCAGCGCCGTCGCCACCTTGGCCGCGCCCAGTCCGATCTCGGCCAGCGCGTCCTGCACGGACGGGCCGTTCAGGTCGCGCGCCTCTCCGTTAAGGGTGATCTTCATCCATGAACTCCGGTTTCCGGCCCTCGAGAAGGTAATCGGCGGCCATGCGGGCCACGGCGGGGGCCAGAAGATAGCCGTGGCGGTAAAGGCCGTTTGCGTAAAGCGTGCCGCCGCGCCGGCGCAGGCGGGGCAGGTTGTCCGGGAAGGCCGGGCGCGCATCCGAGCCAAGCTCCAGGATCTCGGCCTCGGCAAAGCCGGGATGCAGGGCATAGGCGGCCGACAGCATCTCGACCGCCGAACGGGCGGTGACGCGATACTTGCCGCCGGTCTCCAGCATGGTGGCGCCGATCATGTAGACGCCATCGCCGCGCGGCACGAGGTACAGCGGGATGCGCGGATGCAGCAGGCGGATGGTGCGGGTCAGGGTCACTTCCGGGCAGCGGATCACCAGCATCTCGCCGCGCACGCCGCGCAGGTCGGCCAGTTCGTCCTTGGCCGCCAAGCCGCGCGCGTCCACCACAAGGCCGGTGGGCGTCCCCTCGGTCTCGATCTGGATGCCGCGTTCCTCCAGCCGGTCGCGCAGCGCCAGCAGGGCGGCGCGCGGGTTCAGGTGCGCCTCGGTCGCGAAATGCAGCCCGCGCGGGAAGCGGCCGGACAGTTCCGGCTCCAGCGCCGCGATTTCGTCGCCGTTCACCGGCTGATGCGCCTCGGTCAGCCGGGCGAAACGGTCGAGTTCCGCCCGGTCGCGCGAGGGCGCCAGCACCAGCGTGCCGCGGCGGATGACCTCGGCCCCGTTCGCCTGCCACCAGTCGGCGGCCTCGACGCCCAGGCGCAGCACCACCGGCTCGGCGCTTTCGGCCTCGCAATAAGGGGCGAGCATCCCGCCCGCGCGCCAGCTGCAGGCTTGCGATCCGGGCTTGCCGGCCGGGTCGATGATGCGCGGCAGGGTGCCGCGCTGGGCCAGTTCGGTGGCGATGCAAAGCCCCATCACCCCGGCGCCAAGGATGGTGATCTGGTTCATGCCTGCCCCCAGAGCGCGTGGAAATGATGCACCGGGCCATGGCCCAGCCCGACCGACAATTCGTCGGCGCGGGCGATGGCGGCCTGCAGCCAGCCATGGGCGCGGGTCACGGCCTGCGCCACCGTCATGCCCTGCGCCAGCCCGGCCGCGATGGCCGAGGAAAGCGAACAGCCGGTGCCATGGGTGTTGGGCGTCTGCTGCCGCGGCGCGGTCAGGACCAGCGGCTCGGGACCGATCAGCAGGTCGGTGCAGCTGTCCTCGGTTGCGTGGCCGCCCTTCATCAGCACGTTGGCGGCGCCCAGAGCGCGCAGCGCCTCGCCCTGCTGGCGCATTTCCTCGGGGGTCGCGGCGGCGGCAAGGTCCAGCAGGCGCGCGGCCTCGGGCAGGTTGGGGGTCAGCACGGTCGCCAGCGGGATCAGCTGCTCGCGCAGCGCCGAGACGGCCTCGTCCGGCAAAAGCGCGTCGCCGGATTTCGCCACCATCACCGGGTCCAGCACCACCGGGACCGGGTTGTCCGCCAGCAGCGCCGTCAGCCGGCCGGCGACGACCGTGATCGCATCCACGCCGCCGACCATGCCGATCTTGACCGCGCGCACGTCCAGGTCGCCGAAGACCGCGTCGATCTGGGCGGCGATCATGGCGGGGCTGACGGGTTCGACCGCGGCGACGGTGCGGGTGTTCTGCGCGGTGATCGCGGTGATGACCGAGGCGCCATAGACGCCCAGCGCCGAAAAGCTTTTCAGATCGGCCTGGATTCCGGCGCCGCCGCCGCTGTCCGAGCCGGCGATGGTCAGCGCGATGGGATGGGGCTGCAATCCCGACATGGCCCGCCTTTCGTTTCGGCCGGGCACGCGGACGCTGGGCGGATGGGTGGCGGCCTGGGATTGCGGGCCGCGTCACTCTACCCTTCCCTACGCCGGCATGACCCGGATCAGGTTCGATGGGTCGGTGCCCGGCACCTCTCAGCCCCGTGCGGGGCTCCCCAAGTGTATGAGTCTTCCGCGCGACACTAGGCTCCGGCGCCCCGTATTGCAAGGGCCGCGCGCGGCCGGCCCCTCGCTGTCGCGGATCCGTCGGCCTTGCCGGCAGCATGGCGGGGCGCGCGGCGCGGTTTTCGGGCTTTACAGCGCCGGGATTTCCGGCCGATCTGGGCGCGGCGAAATGCGGAAGGATGCGATGAAAAGCGTGATCTTCGACCTGGGCGGGGTGCTGATCGACTGGGATCCGGCGCTGGCCTTTGCGGATGTGTTCACCAGCCGGGCCGAGGCCGAGGCCTGGATGGCCCGCATCGACTTTCCCGGCTGGAACCGGATGCAGGACGGCGGGCGCAGCTTTGCCGAGGGGCTTGCCGCCGCCCGCGCCGCCCATGGCGACGAGGCGCGCCACCTGGCCGGCTATCTGGCGGCTTTCCCCGTCACCATCGAAAAGACCGTGCCGGGCAGCTGGGCGATTGCCGAGGCGCTGCTGGCCCGCGGGGTGCCGCTTTATGCGCTGACCAACTGGTCGGCCGAGACCTGGCCCCATGCGCTGGAACTGCATTCCCGGCTGGGCGGGCTGTTCGCCGACATCCTGGTCTCAGGCCAGGTCGGCGCGCTGAAGCCCGAGCCCGCGATCTTTCGGCTGCTGATGGACCGTAACGGGCTGCGCCCCGAGGACTGCATCTTCATCGACGACAGCCCGGCCAATGTCGAGGGCGCCCGCGCGCTGGGCATCGACGCGATCCGCTTTACCAGCGCCGAGGCGCTGGGCGAGGATCTGGCGCGGCGCGGGGTGTTTTGAGGGGGCGGCTAGTCCGCTTTGCGGGACCGGAGCGGTCATTCGCAGCCTGCATGAGCAGGAGAAATCTATCAGCAAAGACCTCACGTTGGCATTTAAGAAAGCAACTCAATTAAAACACTGCTTTTAATAAGATACGATAGTCCAGCATGTGCGCCCGACCCATCCGCAACCTTTATGTGGCCAGCATTCACGCCAATCATTTTACTTCCTCGAAATCCGCCGCCGTAAGTAATGCCGGCGCCAGACTGAAGTCCTCTATCTAAAGTAAAAACAGGTGAGCCAGAATAGCCGCCCCATGAGAATCCCTCAATTGCAATGCGCCTTGCGTCGCCGCTGAGACCATGCCCGATAAAATTCTGCGATGGATCACTTGCCACCCACCCGGTTCGCATTACCGGCTGATTAGACGCTCCATGATACACTGGGAAAGCCACAATGTCGGAGATATCTACCTCGGAAAAGTCGGCGTCTGCCGCTAAGTAGCTTTCCTCAATCGGTACCACGCTGCCTGGCAACGCTCCGTCAATTCTGACATTGCTCAGATCAACCACGGCAACATCTTCCTTCTCATTTTTTGGAAACAGAATCTGTGGTGGGCTAAAGGAAAAATCAAACGGCAGCAGATTTCCGTCACAATATCCCGCAGCGACTACCTTTCTCAAAGCCCAATTTTTCTTGCGGGGGTCACTGTAGCTTGCATCGAAGACATGCCTGTTTGATACAAGATACAACTTTCCGGCGCTTGTCCTTAGGAAAAATGCCGTACCGGAAGCAGACTTCTCGTTACCGTATTCGTCAAAATACACAGAAACCCTCGTTGCGCTGTACAAGTGCTTCCGGGTCAGCGGGTGATACATATTCACGCCTCAAATGTTCTGAATGGGTTCACGATACAGATTGCTGCGTTTTCCTCGTGAGTCGCAAACAACGCTTTGAATTCCAGGAGGTTGAACGTGCGTCTAGGTAGTGCGGCTACGGTTCGGCCGTCCGCTTCGGGCTCAAACCACCGCCCCAGCCCACCTATCCCACCAGCTTCGCCACGTGGCGCAGCGCCAGCAGGTAGCCGTGGATGCCCAGGCCGGCGATCACGCCCTCGGCGCGCAGGCTGACATAGGAATGGTGCCGGAAGCTCTCGCGCTTGTGGACGTTCGAGATATGCACCTCGATCACCGGACCGTCGAAGGTGTTCAGCGCATCCAGGATCGCGACCGAGGTGTGGGTGAAGGCCGCCGGGTTGATGACGATGGCCTGGGCCGATCGCCGCGCCTCGTGGATCAGGTCGATGATCGCGCCCTCGTGGTTCGACTGGTGGAAGGCGATCTCCAGACCAAGCTCGGCCCCCAGCGCCCGGCAGTCGCGTTCCACGTCGGACAGCGTGGTGCTGCCATAGATCTCGGGCTGGCGCTGGCCCAGAAGGTTCAGGTTCGGGCCGTTCAGGACATAGACGGTGGGCATGGGCGTTCTCCGGCAGATCGGGGGCAATCTAGCCCAGTTCGGCCAGAAAGATATAGCCCGCGCCGTAGATCGTCTTGATCAGGCGCGGGTTCTTGGGATCCTCGCCCAGCTTGGTGCGCAGGCGCGAGATGCGCACGTCCATCGCCCGGTCGAAGCTTTCCCCCGCCGTGCCGCCCAGCGTTTCCAGCATCTGCGCGCGCGAGATCAGCCGGCGCGGATTGTCCAGGAACAGGCGCAAGACCTCGGCCTCGGCATGGCTGATCGGGGTCTCGGCGCCTTCGGGCGAGGTGAGCGTGTAGCGGTCGAAATCGGCCGACCAGCCGGCAAAGCGGACCTGCTGGCGGCCGGGGCCGGTCTCGCGCTGGGGCTTGCGCAGCCGGGCGCGGATGCGGGCCACGACCTCGGCCGGCTCGAAGGGCTTGATGATGTAGTCGTCGGCGCCAAGCTCCAGCCCGGTCACGCGGTCCTGCACCTGCGCCCGGCCCGAGATGATGATGATCGCCGCGCCGGATTCGCTGGCCAGCCGGTGGACCAGCGCCAGCCCGTCGCGGTCGGGCAGGCCCAGGTCGATCAGGCAGGCATCGGGCTGGATGCGGCGCAGCGCCGCCTCGAACTCGGTGGCGCGGGCGAAGCCCTGGGTGCGAAAGCCCGCGTCTTCCAGCGCCGCGGATAGCAGGCGGCGGATTTCGGGCTCGTCGTCGAGAATGGCGATCAGGGGGGCGTCAGTCATCTGTCTCTGCCATGGCCACGGCCAGTTCGGTGTCGCCAAAGGGCTTGGTCAGGACCGGGCAGTCAAGCCCCGATCTGCGCGGATCGCCCGGCGGCAGCGCCGTCATCAGCACCAGCGGCAGGCCGCGGCCCCGCAGATCCGCCCCCGAACCGTCGCCCAGTTGCAGGTCGGAGAGGATCATGGTCAGCCCGGCCAGGTCGGTCAACCCGCGCGCCTCGGCCAGCGAGCCGGCCTCGATCACCGAATGGCCCTGGGCGGTCAGCATCTCGCGGATATGGGCGCGGATGGCGTCGTCATCCTCGACCAGCAGCACCAGTTGCGGGCGGGCGGCGCGCAGCGGCAGGCGGATGGTCACCTGCGCGCCGCCGCCCTCGGCATTGCCCAGCCGCAGGGTGCCGCCCGCCAGCTTGATCTGGTCATAGACCATCGACAGGCCAAGGCCGGTGCCCTGGCTGCCCTTGGTGGTGAAGAAGGGCTCGGTCGCGCGCGCCAGCGCCTCGTCGGAAAAGCCGGGGCCGGTATCGGCGACCGCGATCTCCAGCCAGCGGCCGGCGGGCCGGACGGTGACGCCGATGCGCCCGCGGCCCCGCATGGCGTCGCGCGCGTTCAGGATCAGGTTGAGCAGCACGTCCTGAAGCACGCCGGGGTCCAGCATCACCCGCGCCGGCAGATCGCCGATGCGGGTGTCCAGCGTGACGCCCGCGCCCAGCGTCGGCCGGGTCATCGCCGCCAGGTCGTCCAGCATGGCGCGCAGCCCGACCGGCTGCGGCTGGTGCTCGCGCCGGCCGGTCAGCGCCGAGATGCCGTCGAGCAGCCGCACCCCGCGCCGGGCGGCGGCCAGCGTGGCCTGCACGTCCTCGGCCTGTTCGGGCGGCAGTCCGGCGCGGGCCAGCCGGCCCTGCAGGCCCAGGATGATGGTCAGCAGGTTGCCGAAGTCATGCGCCAGCCCCGAGGTCATCTGCGCCGCCACCGCGCGCTTGGCGGCATGGGTCAGCGCCTCGCGCGCCTGCACCTCGGCGGTGACGTCGGTGGACAGGATATAGACGCCGCGCCCGTTCTGGTCGGGGGTCAGCGCGATGCGGATGCGCCGACCCGAGGGCGGGTGCGTGATCTCGAACACCTGCGGCTGGCCGGCGATGGCGCGGTCCAGGTGCGGGCGGATGCGGGCGAAGGTCTCGGCGCCCAGCACGGTTTCGCATTGGCAGCCGATGATCGAGCGATTCGCGCCTGGAAACACCATCGAGATCTGGTTGTTCGAGAAGGTATAGCGATAGTCGCGGTCCATATGCGCGATATGGGCCGGGACCATGGCGGTGACATGGCGGGTGCGGGCCTCGGATTCGGTCAGGATGCGCTTGGCCTCCTCCAGCGCGGCATTGGTCGCGGCCAGGGCGCGGTTCGCGGCCGACAGCCGCTCGGCATTCTCCAGCACCAGCTCCGAGAGTTCCTCGGACCGGGCGCGCAGCAGCGCTTCCTGCCGCTTGATATGGGTGATGTCGGTATAGACCGCGATCCAGCCGCCCTGGCTGAGCGGCGCCCCCTCGACCGAGATCCAGCGGCCGTCGGCGCGCTTTCGTTCCATGTAATGCGGCTGGAAGGTGCGGGCCTGGTCGACGCGCTCGCGAATCGCGGCCTCGGGGTCGTCCTGGGGGCCGTATTCGCCGCGATGGACCAGGTAGCGGATCGTATCCTGGAAGGTGGCGCCGGTGCGGGTCAGCTCGTCCGGCAGGCCGAACATCGCCTGATAGGGGCGGTTGCAGACCGCCAGCCGCAGGTCGGCGTCGAAGATCGAGATCGCCTGCTGGATCAGGTTCAGCCCCGAGCGGGTCAGTTCGGCGTGCCGGTCGTTCGTGGGCGTGACCATTCCTGGCATTGCGCGGTCCCTGTAACAATTCGTAGGATTCAGGAAAAACTGACGCAAGGATTGCCGCAGTAAGCTGAGATTGCCAGAGGGAAGAGGAGCCCTGACGGCAAGGGGAGGAACCATGCAGAACGCTGAGGCGGCCCAGGCCGGTTTGCAGTCGATTCCAGCGTTGCTGGCGCGCAATGCCGAACGCTTCGGCAACCGGCCCGCCTATCGGGAAAAGGAATTCGGGATCTGGCAAAGCTGGACCTGGGCCGAGGCCGCGGACGAGATTCGCGCCCTGGCGCTGGGCTTCCTGGTGCTGGGCCTGAACCGCGGCGATCACGTCGCCATCATCGGCCGCAACCGCCCGGCGCATTACTGGGCCATGGTCGCGGCGCAGATGTGCGGCGCGGTGCCGGTGCCGCTGTATCAGGACGCGGTGGCCGAGGAGATGGCCTATGTGCTGGACCATTGCGGCGCCCGCTTCGTCGTCTGCGGCGACCAGGAACAGGTGGACAAGGTGCTGGAGGTCGGCGCCCGTGCCCCTTCGGTCGAGCATGTGGTCTATACCGACAAGCGCGGGATGCGGAAATACGACCATTCCCGCATGAACGCGCTGGCCGATGTCCAGGCCGAGGGCCGCGCCGCCCAGCAGCGGCTGGGGCACGAACTGGACGCGCGCATCGCCGAACTGGGCTATGACGATACCTGCGTGATGCTGTATACCTCGGGCACCACCGGCAAGCCCAAGGGCGTGGTGCTGTCCAATCGCAACATCATCGAGACCGGCAAGAACACCGCCTCCTTCGACCACCTGACCGCGCGCGAGGAAGTGCTGGCCTATCTGCCCATGGCCTGGGTCGGCGACTTCATCTTTTCGGTCGGGCAGGCCTATTGGGCCGGCTTCACCGTGAACTGCCCCGAGGGCGCGCATACGATGATGACCGACCTGCGCGAGATCGGGCCGACCTATTTCTTCGCCCCGCCCCGCGTCTTCGAAGGCCAGCTGACCTCGGTGATGATCCGCATGGAGGATGCCGGCCGCTTCAAGCGCTGGCTGTTCCGGCATTACATGGAGATCGCCCGCCGCGTCGGCCCGGCGCTTCTGGACGGCAAGCCGGTCGGCGCGCTGGACCGGCTGCGCTACGGCCTGGGCAACCTGCTGGTCTATGGGCCGCTGAAGAACACGCTGGGCTATTCCCGCATCCGCGTCGGCTATACCGCGGGCGAGGCGATCGGGCCCGAGATCTTCGATTTCTACCGTTCGCTGGGCATCAACCTGAAACAGCTCTACGGCCAGACCGAGGCCAGCGTCTTCATCACCCAGCAGCCGGACGGGCAGGTGCGCTCGGACACGGTCGGCGTGCCCTCGCCCGGCGTCGAGCTGAAGATCGCCGAAAGCGGCGAGGTCTTCTATCGCTCGCCCGGCACCTTCGTCGAATATTACAACAATCCCGACAGCACCGCCTCGACCAAGGATGCCGAGGGCTGGGTGGCGACCGGCGACGCCGGCTTCTTCGAGGAGGCGAGCGGGCACCTGCGCATCATCGACCGCGCCAAGGATGTGGGCCGCATGGCCGATGGCCGGATGTTCGCGCCGAAATATGTCGAGAACAAGCTGAAGTTCTATCCGAACATCCTGGAGGCGGTGGTCTTCGGCGCCGGCCGCGACATGTGCACGGCCTTCATCAACATCGACCTGACGGCGGTCGGCAACTGGGCCGAGCGCAACAACATCGCCTATGCCAGCTACCAGGAACTGGCCGGCCATCCGCAGGTCTATGCGACGATCAAGCAGCATGTCGAGGCGGTGAACGAATCCGTCGCCGCCGACCCGATGCTCTCGGGCTGCCAGATCAGCCGCTTCCTGGTGCTGCACAAGGAACTCGACCCCGACGACGGCGAGATGACGCGCACCCGCAAGGTGCGCCGCAACATCATCGCCGAGAAATATGCCGACCTGATCGAGGCGCTCTATGACGGCCGCGACACGGTCAGCACCCGCACCGAGGTGACCTACGAGGACGGTCGCAAGGGCGAGATCCGCGCCACGCTGAAGATCGAGGACGCCCGGACCTTCCCGACCCAGACCATGCAGAAGGTGGCCGCGGAATGACCATGCAAGAAGGCTATACCACCGCCGACGGCCGCCAGATCGGCGGGGTGCTGATGGATCTTCGCAACATCACCCTGCGCTTCGGCGGCGTGACGGCGATCAAGGACATCAGCTTCGACATCCGCGAGGGCGAGATCCGCGCCATCATCGGCCCGAACGGCGCCGGGAAATCCTCGATGCTGAACGTGATCTCGGGCTTCTATGTCCCGCAAGAGGGCGAGATCTGGTTCGAGGGCAAGCGTCGCCCGCCGATGAAACCCTATGAGGTGGCGCGGCTGGGGCTGGCCCGCACCTTCCAGAACATCGCGCTGTTCGACGGCATGTCGGTGCTGGACAACATCATGACCGGGCGGCTGAACATGATGAAGGCGCCGATCTGGAGCCAGGCGCTGTGGTGGGGCCGCGCCGAGCGCGAAGAGGTCGAGAACCGCGAGCAGGTCGAGAAGATCATCGACTTCCTGGAAATCCAGAACATCCGCAAGACGCCGGTCGGCCGGCTGCCTTACGGCTTGAAGAAACGCGTCGAACTGGCCCGCGCGCTGGCGGCCGAGCCGCGGATCCTGCTGCTGGACGAGCCGATGGCCGGCATGAACGTCGAGGAGAAGGAGGACATGTGCCGCTTCATCCTGGACGTGAACGACGAATTCGGCACCACCATCGCGCTGATCGAACATGACATGGGCGTGGTCATGGACCTGTCGGACCGGGTGGTGGTGATGGATTACGGCCGCAAGATCGGCGACGGCACCCCCGACGAGGTGCGCAGCAATCCCGAGGTCATCAGCGCCTATCTTGGCGTGGCGCACGAGTAAGGGGGCGGCGATGGAATTTCTCTACGCAAGCGAAGTCCTGGCGAACGGCCTGATGGCCGGGGTGATGTATTCGCTGGTCGCGCTGGGCTTCGTGCTGATCTACAAGGCCTCGGGCGTCTTCAACTATGCCCAGGGGGTGATGGCGCTCTTCGCCGCCATGACGCTGGTCGGCATCATGGAGGGCCGCGTGCCCTTCGCCCATCTGATCAACGCGGCCTTCGGCGTGCATGTGTCGAGCTTCGGCTGGACGGTGCCGGGACTGTTCGCCATCCTGCTTACCGCGCTGATCATGGTGGGCCTGGCCATCGCCATCGAAAAGCTGGTGCTCAAGCACCTGGTCGGGCAGGAACCGATCATCCTGTTCATGGCCACCATCGGCCTTGCCTGGTTCCTGGAAGGGCTTGGCGACGTGATGTGGGGCGCCGACGTGAAGGTGCTGGACGTGGGCCTGCCGCAAGGCATTTCCGAGACGGTCGAGACGATGACGAACGACTGGCTTGGCTACGGCTTCTTCATCGACCGGCTGGACATCTGGGCGGCGGTGATCGCGGCGGCGCTGGTCGCGGCCCTGGTCGGGTTCTCGCAATATACCAAGCAGGGCAGGGCGATGCGCGCCGTGGCCGACGACCATCAGGCGGCGCTGTCGGTGGGCATCAGCCTGCAGTTCATCTGGATCATGGTCTGGTCGATCGCCGGGTTCGTGGCGCTGGTCGCGGGCATCATGTGGGGCACGAAATCGGGGGTGCAGTTCTCGCTCTCGCTGATCGCGCTCAAGGCGCTGCCGGTACTGATGCTTGGGGGCTTCACCTCGATCCCCGGCGCCATCGTCGGCGGGCTGATCATCGGCATGGGCGAGAAGCTGTTCGAATATTTCGTCGGCTCCATGGTTGGCGGGGCGACCGAGAACTGGTTCGCCTATGTGCTGGCGCTGATCTTCCTCGTCTTCCGGCCGCAGGGGCTGTTCGGCGAGCGCATTATCGAGCGGGTCTGAGGATGAAAAGATTCTATGCCTCCGGCGGGGATATTTGGACACGAAAGAAGCGCGGAATCTTGCGTTCTTCCGTGGAGAAATATCCCGCGGGGGTGTGGGGGCGCGAAGCCCCCACGGGCAAGGCGTGACGCTGGGAGGAACGGATGTTTTACCGCGAGGCGGGTGATTTCAAGACGAGCTATCGCGACGATGGCCAGACCTTTCCGATCCGGCTGGATCGCTGGGGCTATTACGCGATCCTGGCGGTGGCCTTCCTGGTCGTGCCCTTCGTCATCGACAGCTACTGGGCCAATGCGGTTCTGGTGCCCTTCCTGATCTATGCCATCGCCGCCATCGGGCTGAACATCCTGACCGGCTATGCCGGCCAGGTCAGCCTGGGCACCGGCGGTTTCATGGCGGTGGGCGCCTATGCGGTCTACAAGCTGATGACGAGCTTTCCGGGCGTGCCGATCGTCGTCCATATCGTCCTGGCGGGGGCGATCACCGCCGTCGTCGGCGTGCTTTTCGGCCTGCCCAGCCTGCGCATCAAGGGCTTCTACCTGGCCGTGGCGACGCTGGCCGCGCAGTTCTTCCTGGTCTGGCTCTTCAACAAGGTGCCGTGGTTCTACAACTATTCCGCCTCGGGCCAGATCAACGCGCCCGAGCGCACCATCCTGGGTTGGGCGGTGACCGGGCCCGCCACCACGGCCTCGGCGAAATACCTGATCTGCCTCGTCTTTGCCGTCGTGCTGGCCTGGGTCGCGCGCAACCTGACCCGCGGCAGCGTGGGGCGCAAGTGGATGGCGATCCGCGACATGGACATCGCGGCCGAGATCATCGGGGTGAACCCGCTGACCGCCAAGCTGTCGGCCTTCGCCGTCTCCAGCTTCTTCGTCGGCATCGCGGGGGCGCTGCTGTTCTCGGTCTACCTGGGTGCGGCCGAGGCCAGCGAGGCCTTCGGCATCAACAAGAGCTTCCTGGTGCTGTTCATGATCATCATCGGCGGGCTTGGCAGCATCTTCGGCAGCTTTGCCGGCGCCGCCTTCCTGGTGCTGCTGCCGGTGCTGCTGAAGAATGTGCTGGTGGCGCAGTTCGGGTGGCCCACCGACCTGGCCGCCCACATCGAGCTGATGATCGTCGGCGCGCTGATCGTGTTCTTCCTGATCGTCGAGCCGCATGGGCTGGCGCGGCTCTGGGCGCTGACGAAGGAAAAACTGCGGCTCTGGCCGTTCCCGCATTAACGACCGGACAACCGGCACAATCAAAACCTTGGGGAGGAGACCAAGATGAAACTGAAGCTTGCAACTGTCGCACTGGGCGCCGTCATGGCGGCGGCGCCGGCCATGGCCGACCTGGTGGTGCCCAACCTCAGCTATCGCACCGGGCCTTATGGTGCGAACGGCACGCAATATGCCGATGGGTTCAACGATTACTTCACGCTGCTCAACGAGCGCGACGGCGGCATCGGCGGCGAGAAGATCCAGACCCCGGAATGCGAGACCGCCTATAACACCGAGAAGGGCGTCGAGTGCTACGAGGCGACCAAGGGCTCGGGCGCGCTGGTCTACAACCCGCTGTCCACCGGCATCACCTATCAGCTGATCCCCAAGGTCTCGGCCGACAAGATCCCGCTTTATACCCCCGGCTACGGCCGGACCTCGGCCAAGAACGGCAAGGTCTTCGAATGGGTGTTCAACGCGCCGGCGAACTATTGGGACGGTGCCAGCGTCGCCATCAAGTATCTGCTGGACCAGAACGGCGGCGACCTGAACGGCAAGAAGATCGCGCTGGTCTATCACAACTCGGCCTATGGCAAGGAGCCGATCCGCACCTTGCAGGAACTGTCCAAGAAGCACGGCTTCACCCTGACCGAACTGCCGGTCGACCCGCCCGGCCAGGAACAGAAAAGCCAGTGGCTGCAGATCCGCCGCGACAAGCCCGACTACGTGCTGATGTGGGGCTGGGGCGTGATGAACCAGACCGCCATCCAGGAAGCCGCCAACATCCGCTTCCCGATGGAGAATTTCATCGGCACCTACTGGTCGGGCTCGGAAGTGGACGTGAAGCCGGTGGGCGCCGGCGCCAACGGCTACAAGGCGCTGACCTTCCACGGCGTGGGCATGGACTATCCGATCTACGAGGACATGAAGAAACATGTCATCGATCCGGGCAAGGCCTCGCAGGGCGGGCAATATGTCGGCTCGGTGCTGTATTCGCGCGGCATGTATGCGGCGGTGGTGATCGCCGAGGCGATCGCGAAGGCGCAGGAGCTGGCCGGCACGGCGCAGATCAACGCTACGCAGCTGCGCGACGGGTTCGAGGCGCTGGACATCACGCCTGAACGGCTGGCCGAGTTGGGCCTGCCGGACTTCGGCCCCGAGATCAAGATGACCTGCGACAACCATGGCGGCAGCGGCATGGCGCGCCTGCAGCAATGGGATGCCTCGGCCGGCAAGTGGAGCCTGATCACCGATTTCACCGAGCCGGACCAGGAAGTGCTGGACCCGCTGATCCTCGAGGACAGCGAGGCCTATGCCAAGGAAGCCGGCATCTCGCCGCGCTGCTGAGCCGCTTTTCCCCGGCGGTCCGCCGCCGGGGGCCTTTCACCCGCGCCTGGAGGGAAAGTCCATGTTCGACGCCGCGCCGCAACGCGAGACCCTGCTCGAGGTCAACAATATCGAGGTGATCTACAATCACGTCATCCTGGTGCTGAAGGGCGTCAGCCTGTCGGTGCCCAAGGGCGGCATCACCGCGCTTCTGGGCGGCAATGGCGCGGGCAAGACCACGACGCTGAAGGCGATCTCGAACCTGCTGCATTCCGAGCGCGGCGAAGTCACCAAGGGCGCGATCAGCTATCGCGGCGAGCGGGTGCAGGAGCTGGACCCGGCCAGCCTGGTCAAGAAGGGCGTGATCCAGGTGATGGAGGGGCGCCATTGCTTCGAGCACCTGACCATCGAGGAGAACCTGCTGACCGGCGCCTATACCCGCGGCGACGGGCGCGCCGCCATCGCCCGCGACCTCGAGATGGTCTATTCCTATTTCCCCCGCCTCAAGGAGCGCCGGAAAAGCCAGGCCGGCTATACCTCGGGCGGCGAGCAGCAGATGTGCGCCATGGGCCGCGCGCTGATGTCGCGCCCCGAGATGATCCTGCTGGACGAGCCCTCGATGGGCCTGGCGCCGCAGCTGGTCGAGCAGATCTTCGAGATCGTCAAGGCGGTGAACGAGGGCGAGGGCGTGACCTTCCTGCTGGCCGAGCAGAACACCAATGTCGCGCTGCGCTATGCCCATTACGGCTATATCCTAGAAAGCGGCCGCGTGGTGATGGACGGGCCGGCGGATGCGCTGCGCGAGAACCCGGACGTCAAGGAATTCTATCTCGGCATGTCCGACCAGGGCCGCAAGAGCTTTCGCGACGTGCGGTCCTATCGCCGGCGCAAGCGCTGGCTGGCCTGAGGGCAGAAAGGCACCCCCATGACATTCTATGACAAGCTTGAAACCCGCAGCGCCGACGAGCGGGCCTCGTGGCTGGCGGCCGAATTGCCCGCCGCCGTCGCCCGCGCCCGCACGGCGCCGGGGCTGGCGCGCCTTCTGGGCGATGTCGAGCCCGAGCGGATCGCCACGCGCGAGGCGCTGGCCCGGCTGCCGGTGATCCGCAAGTCCGAACTCTCGGCCGCACAGAAGGCGTCTCCGCCCTTCGGCGGCTTCACCACCCGGCCGGCGCCGGATTTCGAGAACGTCTTCCAGAGCCCCGGCCCGATCTATGAGCCGGGCCGGCGCGGCGACGACTGGTGGCGGCTGGGCCGCTTCCTGCATGCGGCGGGCGTGGGGCGGGGCGACATCGTCCACAATTGCTTCGGCTATCACCTGACCCCGGCGGGAATGATGTTCGAAAGTGCCGCCCGCGCGGTCGGGGCCGCGACCCTGCCGGCCGGCACCGGCCAGACCGAATTGCAGGTCCGCGCTGCCGTCGATATCGGCACCACCGTCTATGCCGGGACGCCGGATTACCTGAAGATCATGCTCGACAAGGCCGGGGAACTGGGCGAGCGGTTGCGCTTCACCCGCGCCGCCGTCTCGGGCGGGGCGCTGTTTCCCAGCCTGCGCCAGGCCTATGCGGATCGCGGCATCGCCACGACGCAATGCTATGCCACCGCCGACTTGGGCCTGATCGCCTATGAATCCCCCGCCATGGAGGGGATGATCGTGGACGAGCGGGTGATCGTCGAGATCGTCCGTCCCGGCACCGGCACCCCGGTCCCGGATGGCGAGGTGGGCGAGGTCGTCGTCACCACGCTGAACCCGGACTATCCGCTGCTGCGCTTTGCCACCGGGGATCTTTCCGCGGTGTTGCCGGGAACCAGCCCCTGCGGGCGCACCAACATGCGCATCAAGGGCTGGATGGGCCGCGCCGACCAGACCACCAAGATCAAGGGCATGTTCGTACGCCCCGAGCAGGTGGCGGCGCTGGTCGCCCGCCACCCGGAAATCTCACGCGCTCGTGTTGTCGCGGACCGGTCCGGGGACATGGATGTGATGACGGTGCTGCTGGAAACCGGGGCCGAGGATGCGGCAAGATACGAAGGAACGGTGTTGGATACACTGAAACTTCGCGGCCGGGTGGAACTGGTTGCGCCGGGCTCGCTGCCGAACGACGGCAAGGTGATCGAGGACCGACGCAGCTACGACTGATTCCGGCCCCCCGGAATGAGGTCGCCCGATGCGCATCGCCGCCGTCCTGCTTGCCGCCCTGGTCGGGGCCGTGCCCGCCTGGGCCGAGAATCGCGCCGTCATCATCGGCAATGCCGATTATCGCAGCGCCCCCGACCTGGCAGGCTCGGACACCATGGCCCTGGCGAAGGCGCTGCGCGAGGCGGGCTTCACCACCCAGCAGGGCGTCGACCTGGAGGCGCGGCCGCTGCGCCGGCTGCTCGAGGCGCTGGCCCGTGCCGATGCCGATCCCGGCGCGCACATCGTGGCGCTGAACGGCCGCTTTCTGCATGACGCGGACGAGACCTGGTTCATGGGCACCGATGCCGATGCGCCCGGCCCGGCGGCGGCCGGGGTGCAGGGCGTGCCGCTGTCGCTGGTGATGCGGCTGATGGCGGGGGGCGAGCCGGGCTCGGTGCTGATCCTGGGCACCGATGCGCAGCAGATGCCGCACCGGCCGGGGCTGGAAAACGGCATCGGCGCGCTTCGGCCGCCGGCCGGGGTCTCGGTCGTCACCGGCCCGCCCGAAGCCGGCGCCCGCGCCCTGGCCGGGCTGCTCGGCGGGGCGACGCTGGCCCAGGCCACCGCTGGCCGGGCACTTGCCCTGCTGCCCGAGGATGCGGGCAACCTGCGCCCGGTGCCATCCCGCAATACTGCCGATGCGCTGGCCGACGACCGCGACGCCTGGGCCGAAGCCGCGGTGGCGGACGGCGCCCCGGCCTACCGCGACTATCTGGCGCGCTATCCGCAAGGGATCTATGCCGCGGATGCGCGCGAACGGCTGGCGCAGATCGGCCGCGCGCCGGGCGTGCGCTATGCCGACCGTGCCGCCTGGAGCCAGGCCGTCGCGGCCGATACGGCAGCAGCCTATGCGACCTATCTGAAAGAGTTTCCCGTCGGACGCCATGCCGGCGCGGGGCGCAAGCGGCTGGCCGAATTGCGCCCCGCCCCGCCGGCAAGGCCCGCATCGCAACCCTCGCCGGCGGTGGCGGCCGAACAGGCCCTTTCGCTCGGCCCGGTCGGGCGCGCCGCCATCCAGCGCCAGCTGTCGCGGCTCGGCCGGCAGCCGGGCCCGGCCGACGGCGTCTTCGGCCCGCGCACGCGCCTGGCGATCGCGGCTTGGCAGCGCGCCAACGGGCTGACGGCGACCGGGCACCTGACCGGGCCGCAGGTGCGGATGATCGCCGCCCAGGCGGAAGGCAGCGCGACCGATACCGCCGCCCAGGACCGTGCCTTCTGGCAGCAAAGCGGCGCAGCCGGCGAGGCCGAGGGGCTGCGCGCCTATCTCGATCGCTATCCCCAGGGCATCCATGCCGAAGCGGCCCGGCGCCAGCTGGCTAATGCCGGCCGCGACACCCCCCAGGGCGACGAGGCGACCTGGCGCTGGGCCCGCCGACAGGGCTCGGCCGCGGCCTACGAAACCTATCTGGAACGCTTCCCGGCCGGCACCCATGCGCCTTCTGCGCGCGACCGCCTGGCCACCCTGCGCGCCGGCATCGAGGCGGCGCGGCGCGAAGAGGCGGGGCTTGGCCTGGCCCCCTCGACCCGCCGCCTGATCGAAGAGCGGCTGCGCATCGCCGGCATGCAGCCGGGCCCGGCCGACGGCGAATTCACCGAGGAAACCCGCGCGGCGCTGCGCCGCTACCAGGCGGCGCGCAACCTGCGCGTCACCGGCTATGTCACCCGGCAGACGGTCTCGGGCCTGCTGGCGGATGTCCTGCGCTAGCCCCGGCGGGACGACGTCTCGGCGTCCTCTTCGTCATGCCGGCGGGGTCTGCATCGCGATGCAGACGCCTCTCAACGCGTGCCAAGCGCGCTGGCAGCGATGATCCCTTTCGGGTTCTTTCGTGTTGCTTGTGCCCTCGGCCGCCGCCATGGGCCAGGGCCGCGCCCTTGCGTGCGCCGCCTCGCTCGGCTGGGCGCGCGACACACATGCCGCCTTCCCTGGACCATGGCTTGAAGCCTGCCGCGCCCCGGCACCCCGGCCGCGATTTGCGGGCTCGCCCTGGGCCAGGCCGCTGCGGCGATCCTGCTGGGCCGCTTCGGCCGCCCAAGGATCTCGCCCGAATCCTCGCCGCGCGGCCCTGACGCGCTTCCGATTTTCTTTCGTGTGGAAATATCCACGGGGGTGTGGGGGCAGTCGGCCCCCACCTGCTGCGCACCAACCGCGCAATGCGAAAACGCCCGCGGCACGGGGCCTGCGGGCGTCCCTCAATTCGGCTGACCGCCGGTTCTCAGCCCTGGCGGGCCTTGAAGCGCGGGTTGGTCTTGTTGATGATGTAGATGCGGCCCTTGCGGCGCACGACTTGGCAGTCACGGTGGCGGCTCTTGAGCGAGCGGAGCGAATTGCGAACCTTCATCGGTCTTCTCCTATCGCGGCGCATCGCTAGGTCGCGCCTTGAAAACGAAATACCCCCGAAAAAGCCTCGGGGGCGCGAAATGAATGGTGGGCGGTACTGGGATCGAACCAGTGGCCACTACGATGTCAACGTAGTGCTCTACCGCTGAGCTAACCGCCCCCCGTCAGGTGATTCTGCCGGCCTGCGCCGCCAGATCGCCTGGATCGGCGTGTCTATAGCCACCTCGCCCAGGGGTTTCAAGCCCTCAATCGACGGCTATTGGCCTTCCTCGAACATGGTTTATAAATCTTCCTGTCTCGACCGTCCAGAATGGCGCCCTCTGCGCCGCCGGGGAAAGCCAGGATGACCAGGGAAGAGCCGACTTTCGATCTGATGCGGCCGCAATCGTGGCTGGGCGGGGTGATCTTTGCCTCGCCGCATTCGGGCCGCGCCTATCCCGACTGGTTCCTGGCCGAATCGCGCCTGGACCCGCAGCAGCTGCGCTCGTCCGAGGATGCCTTCGTGGACCGGCTGATCCAGCCGGCGCTGGACCATGGCGCCGTGGTGCTGACCGCGCGGGTGCCGCGCTGCGTGGTGGACCTGAACCGCGGCCCCGAGGAAATCGACCCGCTGGTGGTCTCTGGTGCCACGCCGGCGGTCAGCAATCCGCGCATCATGGCAGGGCTGGGGGTGATTCCCCGCGTCGTCTCGCAGGGGCGCGCCATCCACGACCGGCCGATCCCGCGAGCCGAGGCCGAAAGCCGCATTACCCGGCTGTGGCATCCCTATCACCGCGCGCTTTCGGCGCTGATCGGCGAGGCGGTGGCGCAGTTCGGCGGCGCCATCCTGATCGACATGCATTCCATGCCGCGCGATGCGCTGACCCATCTGCCGCGCCCGCGCCCCGACATGGTGCTGGGCGACCGCAACGGGGTCTCGGCCGCGCCGCGGATCAGCGCCGGCGTGGCCGAGGCGGTGGCGGCCGAGGGTTTCCGGCTGCGGCGCAACTCGCCCTTTTCCGGCGCCTATATCACCCAGACCTATGGCCGGCCGCGCAACAATGTCCATGTCGTGCAGCTGGAACTGGACCGCTCGCTCTACATGGACGAGGGCCGGATCGAGCCGCGCCCGGACTTCGAGCTGTTCCGCGCCCGTTTCGCCCGCGTCGTCGCCCGGCTGGCGCGGCTGCGCCCGGATGCCAGCGACGCGGCCTTCGCCGCCGAGTGACCAAGGAAAGGAAATGCGATGCCGCCCGAAATCGCCGAGATGATCGGCCAGAACATCGCCCTGATCGTGCTGGCGCTGGTGATCCTGTTCGCCGTCAGCCGCGCCGTCCGCATCGTTCCCCAATCCGAGAAATACGTCGTCGAGCGCTTCGGCCGGCTGCATGCGGTGCTGGGGCCGGGGATCAATTTCATCGTCCCCTTCCTTGACCGGGTGGCGCATCGGATCTCCATCCTGGAACGCCAGCTGCCGACCTCGCGCCAGGATGCGATCACGGCGGACAACGTGCTGGTGCAGGTGGAAACCAGTGTCTTCTATCGCATCATCGAGCCGGAAAAGACGGTCTATCGCATCCGCGACGTGGATGCGGCGATCACCACCACGGTGGCGGGGATCGTGCGCTCGGAAATCGGCACGATGGAACTGGACCAGGTGCAGTCGAACCGCGCGCCCCTGATCGAGCGCATCCGCGAATCGCTGGCCAATATCGTCGACGACTGGGGCATCGAGGTGACGCGGGCCGAGATCCTGGACGTCAACCTGGACGAGGCGACGCGGGCCGCCATGCTGCAACAGCTGAACGCCGAACGCGCCCGCCGCGCCCAGGTGACCGAGGCCGAGGGCCGCCGCCGTGCCGTGGAACTGGCCGCCGACGGCGACCTTTACGCCGCCGAGCAGCAGGCCAAGGCCAAGCGCATGCTGGCCGATGCCGAGGCCTATGCCACCGCGGCCATCGCCACCGCGATCCGCGAGGGCGGGATCGAGGCGGCGCAATACCAGGTCGCCATGCGCCAGGTCGAGGTGCTGGCCGAGGTCGGCAAGGGCCAGGGCAAGCAGACGGTGATCGTCCCGGCCTCGGCCGTCGAGGCGCTTGGCGATGCCTTCCGCATGCTGCGGGGTGGCAAATGAGCTGGGCGAACGGCTGGATCTGGATCATCGCGGCGCTGATCCTGGCGGCGGTGGAGCTGGCGCTGCCGGGCTGGTTCTTCCTGGGCCTGGCCGGCGCGGTGCTGCTGATGGGGCTGGCGCTGCTTCTGGGCCTGTGGCCGGGCGGGCTGCCGATGGCGCTGGTGGTCGCGGCGGTGCTGACCGGCGTGATCTGGCTGGCGTTGCGGCGCATCTTCGGCGCCAAGCGGGGCGAGGTGCGGCGCTGGACCCGCGACATCAACGACAACTAGGCTTTGCCGGTGCCAAGCTGGTGCTGACCCATGGCGCGGGCCTTTTGACCTGCCTGCGCGACGATTACGACTGGATCCCCTTTCCGGCGCATTGGGACCTGCCCGGCGGCGGGGCCGAGCCGGGCGAGACGCCGGTCGAATGCGCCCTGCGCGAACTGGACGAGGAATTCGGGCTGCGTCTGCCGGCAGGGCGGCTGGCGGGGCAGGCCTTTCCCTCGGTCCTGGACCCTGGCCGCCTGTCCTGGCTGTTTCGCGGCACCATCACCGCGGCCGAGATCGCGGCGATCCGCTTTGGCGACGAGGGGCAGGAATGGCGCATGATGCCGGTTGCCGAATTCGTCGCCCATCCGCGCGCCGTGCCGCATTTTCGCGACCGCGTGCGGCTGGTCCTTGCCGGCGCGGGCTGCGGGATTTGAGAATCGCCCCGCGGCGTGCATGATCGGCCCATCGCAGCAAGGAGGCATCCATGTCCCGCATGCAGCTTTATCGTCGCAACGGCTGGGGCTCGGCCATCGTCGAGGCCCAGCTGGCGCATTACGGGCTGAAGGCCGAGGGGATCGAGGTCGCGGACCTGTTCCTGGACCCGGCCGCCAGGCGCGAACTGATGCGGATCAGCCCGGCAGGGCAGATCCCGGTGCTGATCCTGCCCGACGGCCGGGTCATGTCGGAAAGCGCGGCGATCACGCTGCACCTGGCCGACATGACCGAACGGGACGACCTGGTGCCCGAGGCCGGGGCCGCCGAGCGGCCGCGCTTCCTGCGCTGGCTGATCTTCCTGGTGGCGCAGGTCTATCCCTGCTTCACCTTTGGCGACGATCCGGCGCGGTTCCTGACCGACCCGGCGGCGCAGAAGGAGCTGGGCGAGGCCACCACGGCGCGGTTGCAGGAGCTTTGGACCGCGGTGGAGGGCGTGGTGGGTGCGCCCTGGTTTCTGGGCGAGCGGTTCTCGGCGCTGGACATCTACCTGGCGGCGATGACCAACTGGAAGCCCGGCCCGGAATGGTTCGAGCGCCATGCGCCCAAGGTCTGGTCCATCGCCCGCGCCACGGCGGCGCGGGAGGATCTGGCGCCGGTCATGCAGCGCAATTTCGGCTGATTACGCCCCGGCCAGTTCCGCCTGGATCGCCTGCGCCGCGGCGCGCGGGTCGGCCGCCTGCCAGATCGGCCGGCCGACGACGATATGGTCCGCGCCTTGGGCGATGGCGGTGGCCGGCGTCTCGATCCGCTTCTGGTCGCCGGCATCGCTGCCGGCCGGGCGCACGCCGGGGGTGACGATCAGCCGGCCCGCCGCCTCGGGCAGGGCGCGGATCAGCGCTGCCTCGCGCGGGCTGGCGATGACGCCGTCCGCCCCGGCCTCGAAGGCGCGGGCGGCGCGGGTCGCCACGATCTCGGCCACGTCGCCCGGCACGATCAGCCCGGCATCCAGGTCGGCGCGGTCCAGCGAGGTCAGGATGGTCACGGCCAGGATCTTCAGCCCCGAGCCGCTTGCCCCCTGTTTCGCCGCCCTGACCACATGTGGGTCGCCATGCACGGTCAGGAAATCCAGGTCGTATTGCGCGATGCCCTTCACCGCCGCCTCGACCGTCGCGCCGATGTCGAAGAACTTCATGTCCAGGAAGATGCGCTTGCCGTGTTCCTGCTTCAGCTCGTTGGCGAGCGCGAGGCCGCCGCCGGTCAGCATCCCCAGGCCGATCTTGTAGAAGCTGGCGGCATCGCCGATCCTTTCGGCCAGTTCCAGCCCGGCCAGCGCGTTCGGCACGTCCAGCGCCACGATCAGACGGTCGTCCATGTTTTCCCTCGGCCCCTGCGACAAACGGGCCGCTTATAGGCGGGAACCCTCTGTCTTGAAACCCCGTTTGTTCCTGCCCATGTGACTGGCAAGACCCGAGCCGGATCGTGCCAATGCGGGCGATCCAAAGCGGGGGCTGAGGAAAGGATTTTCATATGGATATGGAAAAGTTCACGGAACGGTCGCGGGGCTTCCTGCAAGCGGCGCAGACCATCGCCATCCGCGAGGAAAACCAGCGCGTGATGCCCGAGCATCTGCTCAAGGCGCTGATGGACGACGAACAGGGCTTTGCCAGCAACCTGATCGCGCGGGCCGGGGGCGATGCCCAGGCCGTGCGCCAGGCCGTCGACCAGGCGGTGGCGAAACAGCCCAAGGTCAGCGGCGGGCAGGGGCAGGTCTATGTCGATCCCTCGCTGGTGCGCGTGCTGGACGAGGCCGAGAAGCTGGCCAAGAAGGCCGGCGACAGTTTCGTCCCGGCCGAGCGGGTGCTGACCGCGCTGGCCGTCGTCAACACCAATGCGCGCGATGCGCTGGCGGCCGGCAAGTTGACGGCCCAGGGGCTGAATTCGGCGATCAACGACATCCGCAAGGGGCGCACGGCCGACACCGCCAGCGCCGAGGACAGCTACGAGGCGCTGTCGAAATACGCCCGCAACCTGACCGAGGCCGCGGCCGAGGGCAAGATCGACCCGATCATCGGCCGGGACGAGGAAATCCGCCGCGCCATGCAGGTGCTGTCGCGGCGCACCAAGAACAACCCGGTGCTGATCGGCGAGCCCGGCGTCGGCAAGACCGCCATCGCCGAGGGGCTGGCGCTGCGCATCGTCGATGGCGACGTGCCCGAATCGCTGCGCAACAAGCAGCTTTGGGCGCTGGACATGGGCGCGCTGATCGCCGGCGCGAAATACCGCGGCGAGTTCGAGGAGCGGCTGAAATCCGTCCTGAAGGAGATCGAGAACGCCGCCGGCGAGGTCGTGCTGTTCATCGACGAGCTGCACGTGCTGGTCGGCGCCGGCAAGACCGACGGCGCCATGGATGCCGCGAACCTGATCAAGCCGGCTCTGGCGCGGGGCGAGCTGCATTGCGTCGGCGCGACCACGCTGGACGAATACCGCAAGTATATCGAAAAGGATGCGGCCCTGGCCCGGCGCTTCCAGCCGGTCATGGTCGAGGAGCCGACGGTCGAGGACACCATCAGCATCCTGCGCGGCATCAAGGAGAAGTACGAGCTGCACCATGGCGTCCGCATCAGCGATGCCGCGCTGGTGGCTGCCGCGACGCTGTCGCATCGCTACATCACCGACCGCTTCCTGCCCGACAAGGCCATCGACCTGGTGGACGAGGCCGCGAGCCGGCTGCGCATGGAGGTGGACAGCAAGCCCGAAGAGCTGGACCAGCTGGACCGGCAGATCCTGCAGATGCAGATCGAGGCCGAGGCGCTGAAGAAGGAAGACGACGCCGCCTCCAAGGACCGGCTGGAGAAGCTGGAAAAGCAGCTGTCGGAATTGCAGGAGAAATCCGCCTCGCTGACCGCCCGCTGGCAGGCCGAGCGCGACAAGCTGGAAGGCTCGCGCACGCTGAAGGAGCAGCTTGACCGCGCCCGCGCCGAACTGGACCAGGCTAAGCGCGAGGGCAACCTGGCCCGCGCCGGCGAGCTGAGCTATGGCATCATCCCCGGACTCGAGCGGCAGCTGGCCGAGGCCGAGGGCCATAACGATGGCCTGCTGGTCGAGGAGACCGTCCGCCCCGAGCAGATCGCCGAGGTGGTGGAACGCTGGACCGGCATCCCCACCAGCAAGATGCTGGAGGGCGAGCGCGAGAAGCTGTTGAAGATGGAGGACGTGCTGGGCCGCCGCGTCATCGGCCAGTCCGAGGCGGTGACGGCCGTGTCGAACGCCGTGCGGCGGGCGCGGGCGGGGCTGAACGACCCCAAGCGGCCCCTGGGCAGCTTCCTTTTCCTCGGCCCCACCGGCGTCGGCAAGACCGAGCTGACCAAGGCCATCGCCGAATACCTGTTCGACGACGACTCGGCCATGGTCCGCATCGACATGTCCGAGTTCATGGAGAAGCATTCGGTCGCGCGGCTGATCGGCGCGCCCCCCGGCTATGTCGGCTATGACGAGGGCGGCGTGCTGACCGAGGCGGTGCGGCGCCGCCCCTATCAGGTGATCCTGTTCGACGAGGTCGAAAAGGCGCACCCGGACGTGTTCAACGTGCTGCTGCAGGTTCTGGACGACGGCCAGCTGACCGATGGCCAGGGCCGGACGGTGGACTTCAAGCAGACGCTGATCGTGCTGACCTCGAACCTCGGGGCGCAGGCGCTGTCGGCCCTGCCGGAAGGCGCCGATTCGGGCCAGGCGCGGACGCAGGTGATGGACGCGGTCCGGGCGCATTTCCGGCCCGAGTTCCTGAACCGGCTGGACGAGATCGTCATCTTCCACCGGCTGACGCGCGAGAACATGGACGCCATCGTCCGCATCCAGCTTGCGCAGCTGGAAGGCCGGCTGGCCCAGCACAAGATCGGGCTGGACCTGGACGAGGCGGCGCTGAAATGGCTGGCCGACGAAGGCTATGACCCGGTCTTCGGCGCCCGGCCGCTGAAGCGGGTGATGCAGCGCAGCCTGCAAAACCCCCTGGCCGAGATGATCCTGGCCGGCGAGGTTCTGGACGGCCA